>JAYOFL010000001.1:0-134680 GCA_038117205.1 Rhodospirillales bacterium
AGCCTCGTCGTCGGCTCCAAGGCGTTGTCCGAGCTGGGGACTGCCCTGATCGGCTGGTGCCCGGCTTACCTGCCGTTCGGCATCAAGACCTGCAAGACCGACTGAACCTCTGACAGTTTCCCTGGCAGCGCCGGTGCCTAGGCCCAGCTTACGGTTTCGAAACCGGGCGGGGCCGGGGCATCCGGATGTGTCAGGGCAACCGCCTGGAACAGCCGCCCCATGGCATCGGCGTCGACCAGACGCCGGCGCGCGGTCGCGATATGTTCGGCCTGTGTCCTGTCAGCGCCCACCAGCAGGTGCGCAGCCCTGGCGGCGATGCCGAGCCGTTCCAGCAGATCCCCCTGCCCCATTGGTCCCCAGACCCGGGCACCGGCCGCTTCGGCGGCATCCCCGAACGCCTTGAAATCGACATGCGCGGTCAGGTCCTGTTGTCCGGGATCGGACAGCGGATCGGCGAAGGCATGGCCCCGCACCGCCTGCAGGGTTTCCCCCGGGCCCGGTATGTCATGGCCGTAATCGATCAGCAGCGCCGCGCCGCCCGAAGCGCTCAACCGCTGCGCCAGGTGCGCGGCGACATCCAGAACCGCCGGGGCAAATTCGAAGATGCTGCCGTCGGGTGTATCGCCGAGCGGGGACGGCACCGGGGCAACGTCGGCCTTTTCGCCGATGACGAAGGCGAACCCAAACTCCGCCAGGCCGACCCGGCGTTCATGCCAGACGCCGCCATGGCGGATCAGTTGCCGCACCGGCAGCGCATCGAGAAATTCATTGGCAAGTACGATCGTCGGTCCCGCCGGCACCTCATCGAGATGATCGTGCCAGGTCACGGAGGGCTGAACGTTCGCCAGCGCCGTCTGCTGCGCCCGGCGCAGCACCGGGCTGGTTTCGACCATGTGCACCCGCGCCGCATCGGCGAAGCCCGGCACCTTCGCCGTGGCCCTGAGTGCATCGGCCATCAGAGTGCCGCGTCCGGGACCGAGTTCGATCAGGTTGAAACGGGAAGGACTGCCCATCTGCTGCCAGACCACTGCCGCCCACAGCCCCAGCAGTTCGCCGAACATCTGCGAGATTTCCGGCGCCGTGGTGAAATCGCCGGCGCGGCCCAGCGGGTCGCGGGTCATGTAATAGCCGTGCTCGGGATCGGCGAGGCAGGTCTGCATCCAGTCTGCGACCGTCAGCGGGCCGTCGGCCTGGATGCGCGCCTTCAGGCTTGCCGCGAGCGGCGACATGTCACAACGGGCCTCGGCGCCGCGCCCGGACAATGAAAAAGATGCCGGCGCAGATCATCGGCACCGACAGCCACTGTCCCCAGGTGGTGCCGAAGCTGAGAAAGCCGATATAGGCATCCGGCTCGCGAAATATCTCGCCGATGCTGCGCGCGATACCGTAGCCGGCGATGAAGGTGCCCATCAGCAGGCCCGGTCGGCGGCGCACGGATTCGTTCCGCGACAACACGAACATCACCGTGAACAGGACCAGCCCCTCGAACGCCGCTTCATAGAGCTGACTGGGATGGCGCGGGAAAGGCCCGCCGGTCGGAAACACCATGGCCCACGGCACGTCCGCCGGACGGCCCCACAGCTCGCCGTTGATGAAGTTGGCGATGCGCCCGAAAAACAGCCCGATCGGCGCCGCGCAGCCCAGCATGTCGCCGAAGCGGAGCGCATCGATGCCGCGCCGTCGGGTAAAGATCAGCCCGGCGATGACGACGCCTAGGAATCCGCCGTGGAACGACATGCCGCCTTCCCAGACGGCGATGATCTTGGCCGGGTTCGCGAGGTAGTAACCGGGCGCGTAGAACAGCACCTGGCCGAGCCGGCCGCCGAGCACGACGGCAAGCGTCGCCCAGGTCAGAAAGTCGTCGACCGCCGCGCCGTCGCAGACCTTCGGCGCTTTCGCCGCGAGCCGCTTGATATAGAGCCAACCGAGCACCAGGCCGGCGATGTAGGCGAGCGAGTACCAGCGCACCGCGAAGACGCCGATTTTGAAGATGACCGGGTCGACGTTCGGAAAGGCGATGGCGAACGTCATCGCGGCTCAGCGGTACGGATCGCCGGACGCCAGATAGCCGCGGACGTAGCGGCCGACGCCGTCCTCCAGCGTCGTGAACTGTCCGTCGTAGCCGGCGGCGCGGAGCCGCTGCATGCGGGCTTCCGTGAAGTACTGGTACTTGTCGCGGATGTCTTCCGGCGTCGGCACGTATTCGACCTTGAAGGGCTCGCCGACCGCCTCGTAGACGGCGCGCGCCAGATCGACGAAGGACCGCGCCTTGCCGGTGCCCATGTTGAAGATGCCGCTGACGGCGCGGTTCTGCAGCAGCCACAGAACCACGTCGACGCAATCGTCGACGGAGACGAAATCGCGGAGCTGGCCGCCGTCCTCGTAGTCCGGGTGGTGCGACTGGAACAGGCGGCAGGTGTCGCCGGCGGCGGCCACCGGCGCGATCTGCGCGACCACGCTCTGCATGCGGCCCTTGTGGTATTCGTTGGGCCCGTAGACGTTGAAGAAACGGAGCCCGACCCATTGCGGCGGCGCCGGCTCGTCGGCCTTGAGGGTCGCCGCGACCCAACGGTCGAACGCGACCTTGGACCAGCCGTAGGCGTTGAGCGGCCGCAGCGTCGCCAGCGCGGCGGGCGAGGCGTCGTCGTCGAACCCTTCCGTGCCGTCGCCGTAGGTGGCGGCCGAGGACGCATAGATGAACGGCTTGTCGTGCCGGGCGCACCATTCCCAGAGATCGCGGCTCAAGCGGAAGTTGGTCTCGACGATCAGATCCGCGTCGGTTTCGGTGGTCGCCGAGATGGCGCCCATGTGAACGATGCCGTCGATCCGGTTGACGTTGGCGGCGAGAAATCCGGCAAGCGCGTCCGGATGCACGATGTCGGCCAGCGTCCGGCCGGCGACGTTCCGCCATTTGTCGCCGGCGCGCAGCCGATCGCTGATGGCGATCCGGCCGAGGCCGTGCCGCTCGATGCCCCAGGCGATATTGGAGCCGATGAACCCGGCGCCGCCGGTGATGAGATACATGCGTTGGCGCTCCTCAGTGCCGCCCCCGCGCCCTTATAGGCCGAGCCCTCGCCCGACCGCAAGCCAAGCGGGGGTTTCCGGGCGCCGCGCTTGCGGCAACGGGCCGCGGGGGCCATATTTGCCGCATCGGACGGAAAGGAGCCGCCATGCAGACGTCAAACCGCATCCTCGACGATCTGGCCCGAGTCGCCAACGGCGCCGTCTCGACGCTGACCGGCATGAAGGACGAGATCGACGGTCTGGTCCGCCAGCGGATGGAGCGCGTTCTCGCCGGCGCCGATCTGGTGCCGCGCGAAGAGTTCGAGGCCGTCAAGGCCGTCGCCGCCAAGGCGCGGAGCGAACAAGAAAAGCTGGAAGCCCGCGTCGCCCAGTTGGAGGCGCAGATCGCCCGGCTGACCAAGCCCGCGACGCGTGTCCGCGCCAAGCCGGCCCAGCCGGCGAAGCCGCGCGCGAAGAAGGGCTAAACCCTAAGCACTGGACCCCGGGACAAGCCCGGGGTGACGAATTCTATACATGCCGTCATTCCGGACGGCGCGAAGCGGCGTTCCGGAATCCACTGCACGATAAGTTGAACCTTAAGCCGCCAGGTCTTCGCCCTTGATGGCGCGGTCGATCAGCGCCAGCGTCTCGTCCTTGCCGTAGAGCGCGATGAAGGAGCCCATGCGCGGGCCCTGGCTCTGGCCGAGCAGGATTTCGTAGAGCGCCTTGAACCAGTCCTTGAGATCGGGAAACGCATCGCGCTTGCCGACCGCGTAGACCTCGTTCTGCAACGCTTCCGCGTCCGCATCGGCCGGCAGTGCGCGCAACCGCTCGGCAAGGTCGACCAGCGCCTGGCGCTCGTCCTCGGTCGCCTTGCGGTACGACTTCGCCGGCTTCACGAATTCCCGATAGTAGGTGATGGCGTAGCCGACCAGGCTGTCCAGGATCGGCGCCGTTTCCGGATTGGCGTCCGGGCGGTAGCGCGAGATGAAGTGCCAGAGCACCGACTTTTCCTCGCTGTGACAGACGCTGGCGAGGTTCAAGAGAATCCCGAAGCTGAGATGCGCGTCCTCCGCCGGCGGCTGGCCGCAGTGGATGTGCCAGACCGGATTGTCGATCTGCTGCTTCGCTTCCTGCACCGGGAAGCCCTCGAGGCTCCGGAGGTATTCGTCCACCTGGCGCGGGATGACGTCGAAGTAGAGCCGCTTCGCCGTCTTCGGCTTCTGATACATGAAATAGGCGAGGCTTTCCGGCGGGGCGTAGCGGAGCCATTCCTCGACGCTGAGGCCGTTGCCGCGCGACTTGGAAATCTTCTCGCCCTTCTCGTCGAGGAACAGCTCGTAGGAGAATCCCGCCGGCGGCTTGCCGCCGAGGATGCGGCAAATCTTGGACGACAGCGTCACGCTGTCGATCAGGTCCTTGCCGGACATCTCGTAGTCGACGCCGAGCGCGTACCAACGCATGGCCCAGTCGGCCTTCCATTGCAGCTTGCAGCGTCCTCCGGTGACGGGCGTCTCGACCTTGGAGCCGTCCTCGTCGGCGTAGACGATGGTGCCGGCGGCGACGTCGCGCTCCAGCACCGGCACCTGCAAGACGCGGCCGGTCTTCCGGCAGACCGGCAGGAACGGGCTGTAGGTGCGGCGGCGCTCCTCGCCGAGCGTCGGCAGGATGACGTTGATGACGGCGTCGTAGCATTCGAGGACGCGGAGCAGCGCCTTGTCGAAGCGGCCGGACGTATAGCACTCGGTCGCGCTCTGGAATTCGTACTCGAAGCCGAAGGTATCGAGGAAGGAGCGGAGCCGGGCGTTGTTGTGGTGCCCGAAGCTTTCGTGCGTGCCGAACGGATCCGGGATCGACGTCAGCGGCTTGCCGAGGTGCTCGGCGATCATTTCCTTGTTCGGCACGTTGTCCGGCACCTTGCGGAGCCCGTCCATGTCGTCCGAGAACGCGAACAGCTTCGTCGGCACGGCGGAAATCTGCTGGAAGGCGTTCCGCACCCAGGACGTGCGGGCGACCTCGCCGAAGGTGCCGATGTGCGGCAGACCGGATGGGCCATAGCCGGTCTCGAACAGCACGCAACCCTTGTCGGGCGCGCCGTCGCCGATCCGTTTAGCGATCTCGCGGGCTTCCACGAAGGGCCAAGCGTTCGAGTGATGGGCATGCTGGTGCGCGTCGGACATGTGGGCTTTTCCGGTTTCTGTCGCGGGCCGGGACACTAAGCGCCGGAGGGCCGAGAATCAAGAGACGGGGCCAAGTTCTGCCTTGCAGGTCGGAGCCTATCTTGATTGCATGGCGGCTTGAATTTTTCTGGAAGGAAACTCCGCGAATGAGCATCAAACGGCACGAACAGGGCGAAATCCTGAGCACGGTGGTCGAATACAACGGCGTCGTCTACCTCTGCGGCATGGTTTCGGACGATCTCGAGCTCGATATCAAGTGCCAGACCGCCGATTGTCTGCGCCAGATCGACGAGGCGCTCGCCATGGCCGGCACCGACAAGTCGAAGATCCTGACCGCCACCGTCTACATCACCGACATGAGCCAGAAGCCGAAGATGAACGAGGCCTGGAAGGCGTGGCTCGGCGACGGCGGGCGGCCGACCCGTGCTTGCGTGCAGGTGACGCTGGCATCACCGAAGGAACTGGTGGAAATCGTCGTCAGCGCCGCCAAGTAAGGCGGCGGGGCGACGCCCGTGGACACGGACGGGAGCGGCGCATCCAGAACCGGCAGCGCGGTCCGCGGCATCATGTACATGCTGGCGGCGACGCTGATCGCGTCCTGCATGAATTCCGCCGCCCGTCACGTGTCGCAGACGGTTCATCCGTTCGAAGTCGTCTTCTTCCGCAACCTCTTCGCCTTCCTGTTCGTCCTGCCGATGCTCTGGCGGTTCGGCTTCGGCGCGCTGCGCACCAAGCGGATCGGCGGCCACATCGGACGGGCGTCGCTCAACGTCGTCAACATGCTGGTGTGGTTCACGGCGGTTTCCATCGCGCCGCTGTCGGAAGTCGTGGCGCTCGGCTTTACGGCGCCGATCTTCGCGACGCTGCTGAGCATGCTGGTCTTCCGGGAGATCGTCGGGTTCCGGCGCTGGACGGCGATCCTGGTCGGGTTCGCCGGCACCCTGATCATCCTGCAGCCGGGCTTCGACACGGTGCAACTGGGCCAGGGCCTGACGCTGGCCGCGGCAGTCATGTGGGCCGGCTGTCTGTTGATCATCAAGTCGCTCAGCCGCACCGAATCCAGCATCACCATCGTCGCCTACATGTCGATCCTGATGACGCCGCTGTCACTGTTTCCGGCGTTGTTCGTCTGGCAATGGCCGACGCTCACCGAGTTCGCCTGGCTGGCCCTCATCGGCGCCTGCGGCGGCGGTGCGCAGTTCCTGCTCGCCCAGTCCTTCCACGAGGCCGATATCAGCGTCGTCATGCCGTTCGATTTCATGAAGCTGGTATGGATCGGCCTGATCGCCTACGTGGCCTTCGGCGAGATCCCGTCCGCGACGACGTGGATCGGCGGTGCCGTCATTTTCGCGAGCGGCGCCTATATCGCCAGGCGCGAGACCGTGCGCGCCAAGATGGGCCGAAACAGCGGTCAGCCGGCCCCGTAACCGCCGGCTCTCAGAACATGCGCCCGCCGTTAGGCACGTCGAGGTCCGGTTTCAGCATCACCACCTCGCCGTCGGCGTCCGGCACGCCCAGCACCAGCACTTCCGACATGAACTTGCCGATCTGCCTGGGCGGAAAATTGACGACGCCGATCACCTTGCGGCCGGGCAGCGTCGCCGGGTCGTAATGCTTGGTGATCTGCGCCGAGGTCTTGCGCTCGCCGATCTCGGGTCCGAAGTCGACCCACATCTTGATGGCTGGCTTCCGCGCTTCCGGAAACGGCTCCGCCTTGACGATGGTGCCGACGCGGATATCGACCTTCAGAAAATCGTCGAACGTGATGGACATGCCGGGGTCTCCTCTTCGCGCGGCGGCGATCGGGACCTCATACGGGGTTCCGGCGGATATTTCAAAGAAAAGGGCCGCCCTTTCGGGCGGCCCTTCGGCTTCTTTCTGGGAGGAAAGAAAAAGCCTTACTTCTTCTTGGCGGCCTTGAGGACCGTCGACTTCACTTCGTCGAGGGCTTCGACGACGCGGGCGTTGATCGCGTCGCTGGCTTCCGTGTTCGACTTGGTGATGAGCTCGGCGAGCTCACGGGTGTTCTCGATCGACTTGCCGAAAGCGGCCTTCAGGAGGTCGGCCTGGGCGGCGGCGACGGCCTGCGGGGTCTCGACCTTCGAGAAGGACGAAATGATCTTCGACACTTCCTCGAGGCCCTGCTGCAGGATCTCGGCCTGGCGCTTGGCGACGGCCTGGAAACCTTCGACCGCGACCTGGTTGGCGGCGTTGAAGGCGTCCATGTTCTTCTGATGCGCGGCGACGATGGCGTCCATGTCGACCTTCGGCATCTCGAACTGCTTCGTCATCTTCGCGATTTCCTCGGTGACCTTCTTCGGGTCGAAATCGGACATGAACTTAGCGTAGTCGGCGAAGTAGGGGTTGGCTTTCTCGGCCATCTTGAAAAATTCGGTGTACATCGGTTCTCTCCGTTTCGTCAGGGATGCAGCGCATCCGGTTCATCTGGGGTGGTGCCTGGGGACCAACCCCGTGCCTATGCTGCACTGCACCATGGCCTCAATATGGGCGGTTTCCGGCCCCGGGTCAATGGTTTTTTTTGCGCTGCACAAAATTTTTCTTCGGCAGGTGCGAGATAGATCCGTTCTAAACGGGTTAGGGATTGGAATCGCTTGATTTTTTGCCGATTCCGCCGGACAGGCGTCCGACCGCTTTTTCCGCCTGGCGGAGACCCTTGTCGAGCGTCGCCATGGTTTTCGGCATATCCGGATCGGTTTCCGTGAGCCAAACCCGGAGCGCGTTGAGATAGATGGCGGTGAGCCCCTTCGCGCGGACGGCGCCGAGCGGACCGGACGACGAAAGTCCCGCCGCTTCGAGCATCAGGGCCATGGACTTCACCAGTCGGAGGCCCATGCAGGCGGCGGCCAGCGGATCGCGGGTCAGGTCGCGGACGATGGTGGCGACGGCGTCGCGGCGGCCCGCCAGGGCGTCGAAGCGCCGCATCAGGACATCGAACAGGCGGTCCTTGGCGGAGCCGTCCGGCGGGTCGCCGGCGAGGCTCGCCAGTACCTGCTCGTCCACCTGATGGATCAGGGCGGCGAGGACGCGGTCCCGGCCCGGAAGGGCGGCCAAGGCGTCGGCCATCGGAACGCCGGCCGCAGCCGCGATATCGGACATCGAAAGGTCACGCCAGCGGCCGGACGCCGCCAATGCCAGGGCGGCATCCATCAACCGGTCGGCGACCGGGCGTTCGCCTGCCTTGGGCTTTCGCTTTCCCTTGCCGGATGCCGCGCGGGCCATGCCGAACCTCCCATTCGAGACGTTAACGGGTCGGATCAGTCCCTAACATGGTGATTTGCGGCCTAGCCCGCAAGTTCGCGGGAGCGCTTGGTGGCGGCGGCAATGGCGCGGGTCATCAGGGGCTGCCAGGCGTCGTCCGCCATCAGAACCTTGAGGGCTTCCGCCGTGGTGCCGCCGGGGCTTGTCACGTTCTGGCGGAGCGTCGCCGCCGGCGTCTCGCCGGCCTGGTGCAGAAGTTCCCCCGCCCCCGCCACGGTCGCCCGGGCGAGCCGCATGGCCAGGTCCGCCGGCAGGCCGGCCTGGCGACCGGCTTCCGCCATCACCTCGACCAGCAGGAAGACATAGGCCGGGCCGCCGCCGGAAAGCGCCGTCACCGGATCTATCAGGGCTTCGTCGTCGACCATGGCCACTTCGCCGACCGCCGCCAGCAGCGTCTCGGCGCGGGCCGCTTCCGCCGCCGACACGTTGCCGTTCGGACATGCCACCGTGATGCCCCGGCCGACGGCCGCCGGCGTGTTCGGCATGGCGCGGACGATGGCCGCGCCGGCGCCGAGATGCCGCTCGAAGTAGGCGATGGTCTTGCCCGCCGCGATCGACAGGAACAGGCACCCGGGCTTCGCGAAACGCGCGTAGGCCGGGATGGCGGTATCCATAATCTGCGGTTTGACGGCGAGGACGACGGTGCCGGGGGAAAGATCGGCCGGCAATTGGGCGGGGTCGGTGACGACGGAGACGCCGAGGCGGCCGGCCATTTCTTTGCCGGCGTCGGCGTTGGGTTCGACGACGAAGACGTCGGCGGGCTTGAGATCGCCCTTGAGCCAGCCTTCCAGCATGGCGCCGCCCATCTTGCCGCCGCCGACAAGGATCAGAGGCGCCGTCATCCGATCAGGCTTCGCCGGCGGTCTCGATCATCGCGGCGGCGATGGCGTCGTCCGACGTCTTGCCGCCCCAGATCACGTATTGGAAGGCCGGGTAGAATTTCTCGCACTCCATGAGCGCGGTCTCCACCAGGTCCTCGATCTGCTCCAGCGTCGGCACCTGGATGCCGCGCATCGGGATGGCGTGACGGAACATGGGCAAACCCTCGTCGGCCCACATGCCGAAATGCCCCATCCAGAGGCGCTCGTTGACGTTGGCGAGCAGTTCGAAAACCGGCGCCCGACGCTCCGTCGGCACGCGCATGTCGAAGGCGCAGGTGAAGTGCATGGCGCCGATTTCGTCGTTCCATGCGAAATAAAGGCTGTAGTCGCACCAGGTGCCCGGAACCTGTACCGCCATTTCCTGCTCGTTGCGACGATCGAAGGTCCAGTCGTTGAATTCAACGATCTGTTCGACGACATCGAGGGGGTTGGCGGCGGCGGTGTCCCGGGAGATTTCGATGGTACGCATGTCCTCTCCTCTCAAGCCCGGCCGGCGTGGACGTGGGATCGGTCGGAGGTCAGACACTATACCTAGTCGTGGTACCTAGATATCGCAGAAAGACGTCCGGCGCCCACTAGGTTTAGCCTGCACTAAGTCGGAATCGCGTGCAAGAGGAACTTCGCCACGCGGAACGATAAATTGTGGAAAAGAAAACGCCGGCCCCGGATGCGCGATGCGCAGCCGGGAACCGGCGTGAAACGTCTCGTCCGCGGGGCGCTTAGGCGGCGGCGCGGATGGCGGCCGCCTTGACGCCGGCGTCGACGTGCTGCTCGAACTGCTGGAAGTTCTTTTCGAAGCGCTGCGTCAGGTCGCGGGCCTGCGTGTCGTAGGCGCCGCTGTCCTTCCAGGTGCTCTTCGGGTTGAGCACTTCCGTCGGGATGTCCGGACACGCCGTCGGCACCAGGACGCCGAAGTTTGGGTCCGCCTGGAACCCGGACCCTTCGAGCCGGCCGTCGAGGGCCGCGTTCAGCATGGCGCGGGTATAGGCGATCTTCATGCGCTGGCCGACGCCGTAGCCGCCGCCCGACCAGCCGGTGTTCACCAGCCAGCACTTGGCGTTGTGCGTCGCCATCTTCTCGCCGAGCAGCTTGGCGTAGACGGTGGGATGGCGCGGCATGAACGGCGCGCCGAAGCACGTCGAGAATGTCGCCGCCGGCTCCTTCAGGCCGCGCTCCGTACCGGCGACCTTGGCGGTGTAACCGCTCAGGAAGTGGTACATGGCCTGTTCCGGCGTCAGCTGGCTGATCGGCGGCAGGACGCCGAAGGCGTCGCAGGTCAGCATCACGATGTTGGTCGGATGACCGCCGCGGCCTTCCATGGAGGCGTTCGGCACCTTGGAGATGTCGTAGGACACCCGGCCGTTCTCGGTGATCGAAGAATCGAAGAAATCGAAAGCCCCGCTCGCCGGGTCCATCTTCACGTTCTCGATGATAGAGCCGAAGGAATGGCAGAGATCGAAGATTTCCGGCTCCGCCTCGCGGGTCAGGTTGATGGTCTTGGCGTAGCAGCCGCCCTCGAAGTTGAAGACCCCGTTCGGACCCCAGCCGTGTTCGTCGTCGCCGATGAGGGTGCGCGACGAATCGGCGGAAAGGGTCGTCTTGCCGGTGCCGGAAAGGCCGAAGAAGATGGCGGTGTCGCCCTTCGAACCCATGTTGGCGGAGCAGTGCATCGGCAGCACGCCCTGCGGCGGCAGCAGATAGTTCATGATCGAGAAGATCGACTTCTTGATCTCGCCGGCATAGGCCGAGCCGCCGATGATGATCATCCGCTTGGCCAGGTTGACGACGATGAAGGTGCCGGACGTGGTGCCGTCCGTCGACGGATCGGCGGTCACGCTGGACGCCTGCAGCACGGTGAAGCTGGGCTCGAAGCCTTCGAGCTGGTCGTCCGACGGCTGGATGAACATGTTGCGGGCGAACAGGTTGTGCCAGGCATGCTCGGTGACGATGCGGACCGGCAGGCGGAACGCCGGATCGGCGCCGGCATAGCAATCCTGCACGAAAGCGTCGCGGCCCTCGTAATGCTTGCGCAGCTTGGCCAGCAGTCCCTCGAACTTCTCGGGCGAGATCGGGCGGTTGACGTTGCCCCACCAAATGTCGTCCTTGCTGGACGGTTCCTCGACGACGAACCGGTCGTTCGGCGAGCGGCCGGTGTGGCTGCCCGTGTACGCGACCAGCGCGCCGGCACCCGACAGTTCCGCCTCGCGGCGGCGCAGCGCCTCTTCGTAGAGCTTCGAGGCGCCCAAATTCCAATAGACGTTTTCGAGTTTTTTCAGTCCGAGATAGTCGAGCCCGTTGCGGCTGACGCGGTGGCCGATGTTCTGCACGTTATGCTCACTCCTTACCCGGCGGCCGAGACGCCGCCCTACCCCTCCAGAGGGGCGGGAACATAGACAAACCACCGCGCCGGCTCAATACCAAACCGGTCTGAAAGCGGCGGATTTCCGCCCTTTGCATTAACCTTTGGCGCGGGCCCGTTCCGCCAGTTCAACGAGTGCAGTGCGGCAGTCTTTTGAATCCATTGCCGCTTTCTCGAAGTCGAGGCGGGCGGACCGGCCACCGAGGCGAAGATCGAGACCGTCCGGATCGGCCCCCGTCACCTGCCATCCCTCGCCCTTCCGGCCCAGCAGGCGGGCGGCGTAGAGGTCCACCGCGTCAGCATGGTCGCCGTTCATGTGCGCCACGATTCCCGCCTCGGCTTCCTGGAACGCCTTGGCCGCCGCCGCCGGGCTCAGGATATGCTTCTTCTCGAACCAGACGGCGCGGGCGAAACCGCCGACGTAGTGTGCCCGCTCGACCCGCATGCGATAGAAGCCGAAATCGCCGAAGTCCGCGTACATGGCGGCGTCCGGATGGCGCGCCAGGAACCGGCCGCGGACGCCGGCGTCCTTTTCGCGCGTGACCCGTCCCATGATGGTGACGCGGGGTCCGGTCTGCGGATTGCGCCGAGACGCCGCGTCCTCGACCAGGAGCGCGGCCCGGGTTTCCTCGGCCAGGTTCTTGGTATGGTCGGAAAGGCCCGAAAACAGAAACACCGGCTGCCCTTGCCAGTCGCAGGCATACGTCACCATGGACGCGTAGGGCGAACCGTCCGCCATTCGCGTCGCCAGCGAACCGACGCCGCGGCGGCGCACCAGCAGCCGGGCGATGTCGGCGTTACGCCGGGCGCTCATCGGCGATCCCCCTGATGACCATATCGCGGAGCGTCACCAGCCCGACCGGCTCGCGGGCGTCGTCGAGGACGAGGGCCCGCGTCAGATGAAACCGCGTCAGGATCTGCACCGCGTTCGGCAGGGCCATACCGCCCGGCAGCGACAGCACCGGCTTGGTCATCACCTCGTAGACCTGCACCCGGTCCGGCGACAGGTTCTTGCCGATGACGTCCCGCGCGATGTCGCGCACCGCCAACATGCCGAACTCGTCGCCCGGGTCGCGGCGGTTGACGACGAGCGAGCTCATGCCCTTGTCGCGCATCTTGTCGATCGCCTCGCGGATACTGGCCATCGGGTCTATGCGCACGATATCCCGCGACATCACCTGTGAGATGGTAATCTTGTGATGGTTGGTCATAGCGTTTCCTCGATTTCCTCGATCAACTTGGCCTTCTGCGACGACAGCCCGATGGCGTCCTCGACGGAAAGCTGGAAGACGATGCCGCTGCCCGGCTCTTCCTCGAAGCGCCCCGCCTTGGCGATGGTCTCCAGGATGTCGCGGGCCTTCGGCTGCACCACTAGGAACAGGCACATGTCGCGCTGCGCCGTCAGATCGAGGCCGAGAAAGGTCTTTTCCCGCTCCAACCCCTCGCCCCTGACGCCGGTGACGACCGTCGCGCCGGTGGCGCCGGCGGCGCGTGCCGCCTCGACCACGTCGTCGGTCTTCTCGTCGGCGACGAGGGCCACGATCATTTTCAGGTTCATCGCGATACCTCCTTGATATCGGTTGCCTTGGCAATGTCCGGGTTGTTTTTCCGTTCGAGGCGCCGGCGCCGCAGCATCGAGGCGAGCCTGTCGTACCCCAAAACGGACATGATTGGAAACACGCTGGCGAAGGCGATCAGCCCGAATCCGTCGATCAGCGGACTGCGTCCGGGGATCGTCGAGGCGAGGCCGAGACCGAGCGCGGCGACCACCGGCACCGTCACCGTCGACGTGGTGACGCCACCGGAATCGTAGGCCAGCGGAATGATCATCTTCGACGCCCTGAGCGTCTGCAGGATCACCACCACGTAGCCGACCATGATGTAGTAGGGAAGCGGCGTGCCGGTGACGATGCGGTACGCGCCGATGCCAACGCCGAGGGCGACGCCGACGGCGACGGCGACGCGCAGCCCGAGCGCGCTCATGGCACCGCCGGAGATTTCCTCCGCCTTCAGGGAGACGGCGATCAGCGACGGCTCGGCGATGGTGGTGGCGAACCCGACGGCGGCGGCGAAGACGTAGACCCAGGCGTAGTCGCGCCAATCGACGCCCGACGCCGGCGCCGCCTCGGTGCTCCAGATGAAGGACGGCGCGGTCAACTGCTTAGCCATGGTCTCGCCGAGCGGAAACAGCGCCTCCTGCAGGCCGACCAGGAAAAGGGTCAGGCCGACGACCACGTACAGGAACCCGAACAGGATGCGCTTCAGGTTCGGCGGCCGCTTCTTCAGAAACAGGAACTGGAAGCCGAACAGGATGGCGGCGATCGGCAGCACGTCGAATACCGTCGACGCGAAGGTGCGGCCGATGTCGGCGAGGACACCCATCACACCACCATGCCGAAGACGAGGACAAAGATCATCGGTGTCAGGCTGGCGAAGGCGATCAACCCGAAACCATCGATCATCGGATTGCGGCCGCGGATCGAATGCGCGAGGCCGACGCCCAGCGCCGTCACCAGCGGCACCGTGATGGTCGAGGTCGTGACGCCGCCGGAATCGTAGGCGATGCCGACGATCTCGTCCGGCGCGAAGGCCGTCAGCGCGATGACCATGATGTAACCGCCGATGATGAAATATTGGATCGGCCAGCCCTTGAGGATGCGGAAGACGCCCAGCACCAGCGCCGCGCCGACGGAAAGTGCCACCGTGTAGCGGAGCCCGTCGGCGTAACCGCGCCGGCCGTCCACCGTATCGGCGATGGCGCCGGCGGCGCCGGCGATGCGCGACGCCTCGTTGGCGATGGCGATCAGCGCCGGCTCGGCGACGGTGGTGCCGAAGCCGAGCGCGAAGGCGAAGATCATGAGGGCCGACAGCACGCCCTTGCGGGCGAACGCCTGCGCCATCGATTCACCCAACTGGAACAGGCCCATTTCCAGGCCCTGTACGAAGAACGCGAGACCCAGCACCACGAACGCCAGGCCGACGGCGGTGACGCCGAGATCCGGAAACGGCTGACGCAGGACGACGATTTGGAAAAAGGCGATGACGAGAACGATCGGCGCGAGGTCGCGGACCGATCCCAGGATCAGCCGCAGGAAACCCTTGATCGCCTTGTTCATGCGCCGCGCCTTCCCGCCGCCGACTGGTGCCGGCCGATCATCCGTTCGAAGCGGTGCGAACGGAGCGGCGGCCGGTCCGCGCGCGGCGGGCGGATCAATGGGTTTCCGAAGATCATCGTACCATCTCCGCCGCCAGGGAGTTCCCGCTTGAACGCACGACGACCCGGTATCCGGACGGGCTGTCGCGGTCGGCAACGCATTCGAGATCGGCGAGCGGAAAACGCTTCACCGTCTGCGTCGTCACCGGATGCGATTGTAGCGGCGCCCTGTCGGGGCGCGGCAACGCGCCGCTGTCGATGCGCGCCGAGATGACTGGCAGCAACCCCTTCAACGTGAGCCATGCGCGCAACCGCAGCCCCGCCGGAGTCATATGGATGGTGTCGGTGAAGAGGGACAACTCGCGCGGAAACGCCGCGGCGACGTCGATGAACGGCATCCCGTTGGCAGCAGCGAATTTGCCGAAGACCCGGTTCTGAAAATCCGCAAGGGCGCGAGCGTCCTTGTAGGTTAGCGGCCAGAGCTGACGGTTCGTATAGTCGAAAAAGAACCTGCCGGACACGGGATCGACGACCATGCCGTCGAAGACCATCCAAATGAACGACGATATCGCCAATTCGGCGCCGGACCGCCTTAACCGTTCGCCGATATCACGCAGATCGGCCAGGATCGTCGGCAGATGCAGCGGCAGATCGTCCCGGGCGATGTCCGGGTCGTTCCGGTCGAGGCCGTCCGGCCAGTTGATGACGTATTGCGGCTTATCGATCTCCTTCAAGCCATCCGCCGCCGCGAGGTTCGCCGGAAGCAGCGGCGCGACGCGTCGGACGAGGCGCAGCAACGCCGACATCCGGTAGGCGCCCAATTGCTCGAGCACGTCGCCGACGGGGCCCGGCAGGTAGGCCCACGGCACGCCGACGATATCCTTTTTCACCCGGAACTGGTTCGCTCCCTCGTAGTAGACGGCGATATCCGGCTCCAGCGCCAACAACTCCTTTTCCGCCAGTGCGCGGGTGTCCATCGACCGGTAGGTTTCATGTCCGGTGTTGATGGTCTCGAAGCGCACATCGAGCCCTTTCGCCCGCGCCCACATGTTCAGCCAGTTCTCGACGTACTCGGAGTACGATTGGAAATTGTGCGCGTTGACGGTCGTCGACGCCCCCAGAAAGGCGATCCGGATCGAACCGGCCATTTTATCCGGCTCGATGTCCGCGCCCTTCCAGCCGTATCTGTTGGTCGTCAGGCCGGTCGACGTCGTGACGTTCGGCGGAAACCGGTAGAACGGGTGCGGCGATCCGTCGTAGGGGCCGTACATGAAAACCGGATCGGGGAACGTCCAGCCGCGGCGGTCGTTGCAGCGATAATCCGTGAAGAAGCCGACATTGTAGAGCTTCCACGCGTTGGCTTCGTATTGACCGCGGCTCTTGTGACGCTTCGCCAATTCGGCGAGTTCCCGCGGGACCGGCTTCGCCGGCACGAGCGGCGGCGTCTCGAAAAACCACTACCGGGGCATGCCGACGATTTCCGGGACGTATTTCTCGTAGAGGCGTTCAAGCGTCAATCGCTCGAAGGTGCTGACTCCATGCGATGGCGGACGCGTTTGCAACGGCGCCATCAACGCCGACGATTCCAGAAACCGCGCGCCGACCTCCATGGCGAGGATCGACACCGCGATAGACATGGCCGCCAGGGCGCAATTCACGGCAACTTTCTTCAGCACGGCCATGCGTCTTTGTTGCATGGCCCGGGAGAAGGGAAAACTCGCAATGCGTCCGACGATGCCGGCGACAAGTTCGTACCGACCGCCTAAGCGGCGAGCCGGGCCCGTTTACGCTTGCCGGCATAGAGCAACCCGTAGACCGAGGCGATGACGGCGACCAACGCCACGATCTGATGCGTTTGGAAGGAATCGCCGAGGATGAGGACGGCGAGGATGAGCGTCACCGCCGGCGCCGGCACGGTGATCGAACTCGCCAACGACACGTCGATCCATTTGACGGCGTAGAACCAAATCGCCAGCTCGGCGTAGTAGACGCCGCCCATCAGGATCGCGACGGACTGGTACCCGCCGTCCAGCGCCACCGCAAGCAGCGCGTCGACGCTTCCGGTCAACGCCGCGACGGCGCCCAGGAACACCAGCGAGACGACGAGCCGGAAGAACACCACCTGATTGGGCGTGATCGGCGTGCGGCCGAGGACTTCCTTGATGATGACGTGCGCGACGCTCCACAGGAACGGAACGATCAGCGCCACGCCGAACCATTCGGAAAAGCCGGCGATCCGCCAGGTGCCGCCGGTCGCCAGATAATAGAGGGCGCCGATCAGGCACGCCGTCCAGGCCAGCTCGCCGACGCTTTTCCGCCGGCGCAGGAAGATGCTCTCCCAGAGGATCGCGAACAGCGGATAGGCCTGCATGGCGACGGCGGTGCTGGCGGCGCCGGCTTTTTCGGCGGCGAGAACGTAGACGAAGGTCGAGAGCCCGAAGACCGTGCCGGTCAAGAGGATGATCGCCAGCACCCGGCGACGGCTGCGGGGCGCGAGGCTGCCGTCGAAAATGCCGCGCCGGCCGGTGCGAGGCTCGCCGACGAACATCGGCAGAGAGAACAGAAGCTGCCAGAACGACAGGTAGAAGGCGAAGCCGAGGGCATCCGTACCGGCCGGCCGGCTGTTCGATATCACCGGCAATGCGGCCAACAGGAACAGGCAGACGAAGGCGAGCGCGGCCCCCCGTCCGGCGTTACCGATTTGCGTTTCCGACATGGCGCACCCCTTCCCGACGGCCCGAAGCTAACGGGATCGGCGCCGCCGGGAACACCGAAAACTTGTCGCCTGACAATGGTTTCACCGCCGATCGCCGGTGCGCCGGGGGTGGCGAACGGCGGAAAACGTCCCATTTCAAGTTTCCGCCGCAATTTGCCTTGCCCGGGTTATAATTTGGCCACATTGCGCCCGTAGTCGGAACCGTGCCGGCCGGACGATCCGGATGGCCACGGTCATGGACACGGTCAAGGGGAGCCTACGTATGACGCCGACCATCGCACTCGTCGACGACGACAAGAACATCCTGACTTCGGTTTCGATGGCGCTCGAAGCCGAGGGCTTCACGGTCGAAACCTACAACGACGGCGCCGAGGCGCTGGACGGCCTGAGCAAGCGGCCGGTCGATCTCGCCGTCCTCGACATCAAGATGCCGCGCATGGACGGCATGGAACTGCTGGGCGCGATCCGCAAGAAGGACAGCCTGCCGGTGATCTTCCTGACCTCCAAGGACGACGAGGTGGACGAGCTGCTCGGGCTCCGCATGGGCGCCGACGACTACATCACGAAGCCCTTCTCGCAGCGCCTGCTGATCGAGCGCATCCGTGCCATCCTGCGCCGCCGCGAACCCGTCGCCGATGAGGAACAGAGCAACGAGATTCTCCGCCGCGGCGAACTGGTCCTCGACCCCGTCCGCCACATGTGCAGTTGGCAGGGGAACGACGTCGTCCTGACGGTGACGGAATTCCTGCTCGTCGAGGCGCTGGCGCGCCGGCCCGGCCACGTCAAGAACCGCGACCAGTTGATCGACGCCGCCTACGGCGAGAACATCTACGTCGAGGACCGGACCATCGATTCCCACATCAAGCGGGTCCGGCGCAAATTCCGCGAAGTCGATCCGGAGTTCTCGAACATCGAGACGCTGTACGGCGTCGGCTACCGCTACAAGGCCTGACCGGCCATCGCCGGCACCAGGAAAAATACCCGGGGAGATACATGTCGAAGGGGGGATCGGAGCAACGGCGCAAGACGCGCGCTGGGCGGCGGCTGATATCGCCGCTGACGCGCCGCATCCTCACCGTCAACCTGATCGCGCTCGGCTTCCTGGTCGGTGGCATCCTCTATCTCGGCGAATACCGCCGCAACCTGATCGACGCCGAGCTGGCGTCGCTCCGCGTGCAGGCGGAAATGTTCGCCGCCGCCCTCGGCGAGGGCGCGGTGGTGTCGGAAACGCCGTCAAACCAGTACCTGGTGTCGGAGGTCGCGAACCAGATCACGCGGCGCCTCGTCGAAACGACCGGGTCCCGGGCGCGGCTCTTCCGCGCCGACGGCGTGATGATCGTCGACTCGCGGCGCCTTGCCGGTCCCGGCGGTACGGTGCAGATCGAAGTGCTGCCGCCGCCGGACGGTGACAACGACCTGCTCGGCGCCGTCCTGGACTTCTACGACCGCTTCGTCCGCAATTTCGGCGGCGAGGAGCCGCTGCCGCACTACCGCGAGAACGCCGTGCAGTTGGCGAGCGATTACGCCGAGACGCTGGCGGCCCTCAAGGGGGAACGCGCCGTCGCGGCCCGGCGCGCCGGCGGCAGCAGCATCGTCTTGAGCGCCGCCGTGCCGGTGCAACGTTACAAGCAGGTGCTGGGGGCGCTGATGCTGTCGCACGGCGGCGACAACATCGACCGGGCGCTCTATCAGGTGCGGCTCGACATCCTCAAGGTATTCGGCGTCGCCGCCGCGGTGACGATCCTGATGTCGCTCTATCTCGCCGGCACCATCGCCCGGCCGATCCTTTTGCTGGCGCACGCCGCCGAACGCATCCGCCTCGACCGGGGCCGGACCGAAAAAATGCCCGACTACGCGCACCGCGACGACGAGATCGGCGAATTGGCGGAAAGCCTGATGGCCATGACGGAGGCGCTCCGCCTCCGCCTCGACGCCATCGAGCGGTTCGCCGCCGACGTCGCGCACGAAATCAAGAACCCGCTGACGTCGCTCCGGAGTGCCGTCGAGACGGCGGCCCGCATCGACGATCCGGCCCGGCGCGAAAAACTGATGGCGATCATTCTCGACGACGTGGCCCGGCTGGACCGCCTGATCACCGACATCTCCAGCGCGTCGCGCCTCGACGCGGAACTCAACCGCGCCGAATACGGCCCCGTCGACATGGCCGGCATGCTCGGCGCCGTCGTCGACATGCTGCGCTCGGCGCACCGCGAGGACCGCCCGGGCGTGAGCCTGGAAATCGTCACGCACGCGCCGACCACGGTCAGCGGCATCGAGGACCGGTTGGTGCAGGTGTTCCGCAATCTGATTTCGAACGCCGAGACGTTCAGCCCGAAGGGCGGCTCCATCCGCATCACGCTGGGCCGCGAAGGCGGGCAGGTGATCGCCACCGTCGACGACGACGGCCCGGGCATTCCGCCCGGCAAGGAAGGCGCGATCTTCGACCGCTTCTATACGGAACGGCCGGAGGGCGAGAAGTTCGGCACCCATTCCGGGTTGGGCCTCAGCATCTCGAAACAGATCGTCGACGCGCACCGGGGCGGGATTTCCGCCGCCAACCGCCGCGGCGGCGACGGAAAGGTGCTCGGCGCCCGCTTCACGGTCCGCCTGCCGGCCTCGGATTCGGACTAGTCCCGAACGCCGAGAGCGGTTGACCGGACGCCCGTGCACGCGCACGCTCAAGCGCGATGGAACGCGAACAAATCCATGCCAGTTGCGTCGACATCGCCGGCCGGGGCGTCCTGCTGCGCGGGCCGTCCGGCGCCGGCAAGTCCGATCTCGCGCTTCGCCTCGTCGACGGCGGCGCGTTCCTGGTCGCCGACGACCGGGTCGATCTTGAACGCGCGGGCGAAAGCGTCGTGGCGCGCCCGCCGGCACCCCTCGCCGGCCTGATCGAGGTCAGGGGCGTCGGCATTCTTCCCTGCCCGCGCACGCGGCCCGAGACGCCCGTCGTCATGATCTGCGATCTCGTCGACGCGGGGGCCGTCGAGCGTCTGCCGCCGTTGGAGAGCGAGAGCATCCTCGGCGTCACCGTCCGCCGCTTGGCGCTGCACGCCTTCGATGCCTCGACGCCGGCGAAAATCCGCCTTGCCTTGGATGCCCCGCCCCGCGATATGCTGAACCCGTCATGACCGACAAGCCGGCACGCGATGATCAAAAGGCGGACGACGCGCAGCCGTTGCTGATCGTGTCCGGCGTCTCCGGCGCCGGGAAAAGTTCCACCCTCAAATTGCTGGAAGACCTCGGCTACGAGGCCGTCGACAACCTGCCGCTGTCGCTGATCGACCGCTTGGTGACGCCGGCGGAAGGCGAGCTCTTCGGCGAGGCTCGGCCGATCGCCGTCGGCGTCGACATCCGCACCCGCGATTTCGACGCGACGCACCTGCTGGCGTTCCTGGATCGGATCGCTGCCCGCTCTGACATCCGGGCGATGTTGATCTTCCTCGATTGTTCCGACGAGGTCATCGGCCGCCGTTTCGAGGAAACCCGCCGCCGCCATCCGCTCGCCGCCGACAGGCCGGTCATCGACGGCCTGGCGCGCGAACGCCGCGTCATGGCGCCGGTGCGCGCGCGGGCCGACATGGTCATCGACACCACCGAATTCGCGCTCGGCGAACTGAAGACGCGGCTTGAGCACGCCTTCGGGCTCGCCAGCGACCCCGGGCTCGCCGTCTTCGTCACGTCGTTCTCGTTCAAGCGCGGTTTGCCGCGCGACGCCGATCTGGTGTTCGACGTCCGCTTCCTGCGCAATCCGCACTACGACCAGGCGCTCCGGCCCCTGACGGGCAAAGACGCCGCCGTGCAGCGTCACATCGAAGACGACGCGTCGTTCGACGGCTTCTGGACGCATCTGACCGGGCTGATCGGTCCGCTGTTTCCGAAATACCGCGCCGAGGGGAAGAGCTATCTCACCATCGCCTTCGGCTGCACCGGCGGGCGGCACCGGTCGGTGTTCCTGGCGACGCGGTTCTCGCGTTGGCTCGACGGCGAGGGATGGCGGACGCTGCTCCGGCATCGGGACTTGGACAATTGAGCGGATTCGGACCACAATCCGCCGCCAGGGCAAAGCCTTGAGGGAAAAGAAGGACGCCGACAAATGATCGGATTGGTGCTGGTCACGCACGGCCGGCTGGCTTTGGAACTTATTGCCGCGCTCGAACACGTGGTCGGCCCGCAGGAGATGGTGGCCGCCGTCTGCATCGGGCCGGACGACGACATGGAGCAGCGGCGCGCCGAGATCATGACGAAGGTCGCCGAGGTCGACGTCGGCGCCGGCGTCGTGGTGCTGACGGACATGTTCGGCGGCACGCCGTCGAACCTCGCCATTTCCATCATGGACAAGGCGAACGTCGAGGTGATCGCCGGCGTCAACCTGCCGATGCTGATCAAGCTGGCCTCGATCCGCGCCGACGCCAAGCTCGCCGGCGCGGCCCTCGAAGCTCAGGAAGCCGGCCGCAAATACATCAACATCGCCTCGCAATTGCTCGACCCGGGCGGGAAGTGACGGCCGGATGTCGGCACCACGCGATACCGGCGGGAGCAGCGCTCTCAGGCGCAGCCTGACCATCGTCAACAAGCGCGGTCTGCACGCCCGCGCCGCCGCCAAGTTCGTGACGACGGCGGGCGAGTTCCGCGCCGACATTTCCGTGACGCGGAGCGGCCAGACCGTTTCCGGCCGCTCGATCATGGGACTGATGATGCTGGCCGCGAGCCCCGGCACGGAGATCGAGGTGGAAGCCGCCGGCGACGACGCCGAAGCGGCCCTCGACGCCATCCAGACGCTCGTCGAAAACAAGTTCGACGAGGACTGAGGACGCCATGGCGCGAACGGCGACCCGCGGCGAGAAAACGCTTAAAGGCCTCGGCGCCGCGCCCGGCATTGCCGTCGGCACGGCGCACGTGCGCACCAGCGACGTCATCGACGTGCCGGAATACACGGTCGCGAAAAGCAAGGTCCCGGCAGAACTGCAACGCCTGACCCGCGCCGTCGAGGTCGCCAAGCGTCAGATCCGCGTGCTGCGCGAACGGACGCGCCGCATGCCGGGCGCGGCGGGCGAGGAGATGGCGTTCCTGTTCGAGGCCTACGGCGGCATGCTGGACGACTCGCGCCTGGTGCGCGGCTCGCGCGACCGCATCGAGAAGAACCGCGTCAACGCCGAGGCCGCCGTGCACGCGGAACTGGCCGACATCACGGGCCGTTTCCAGGCCCTGGAAGACGCCTATATCGCGGCGCGCGTCGAGGACATCCGCGAGGTCGGCAACCGGCTTTTGCGCAACCTGATGCGGAAGCCCACGAAGCGCGTCGGCCGGCCCACGACCGGCAGCATCGTCGTCACCGACCTGCTGACCCCCGCCGACATGGCGCTGATCGACCCGGCCCGCGTCAACGGCGTCGCGTCGTCGCTCGGCGGCAAGGCCGGGCACGCAGCGATCATGGCGCGCGCCCTGGGCCTCCCGGCGGTGATGGGCGTCGCCGACCTGCTCGACGTGGCGCGGCCGGGCGACACGCTCATCGTCGACGGGCACGCCGGCGTCGTCGTCGTCAATCCGAACGCGGGAACCCTCGAACGCTACGCCCGCAAGCGCGACGATCTGCGGCGCAGCGCCCGCAACCTGGACCGGCTCAGGAACCAGCCAGCCCTCAGCCGCGACGGCACCACGGTTTCCATGCAGGCGAACGTCGAGCTGCCGATCGAGATGGGCATGGTGGTCGGCGCCGGCGCCGAGGGCGTCGGCCTGTTGCGCTCCGAGTTCATGTTCATGAACCGCGACGACATCCCAAGCGAGGCCGAGCAGACCCGGGTGCTGCGGGAAATCGTCGGCGCCATGGGCAAGCGGCCGGTGACGATCCGCACGCTGGACGCCGGCGGCGAGAAACCGGTGCCGTCGCTGCTCGCCGGCATCGAGGACGCGGCGACCTCGGCATTGGGGCTTCGCGGCATCCGCCTGTCGCTGGCGTTGCCGGAAACGCTGGAAACCCAGTTCCGCGCCATCCTCCGCGCCGCCGTCGGCGGCAACGTGCGTATCCTGCTGCCGATGGTCTCGACACCCGGCGAGGTGAAGAAGGCGAAGGCGCTGCTGGCCGAAGTCGCGAAGTGCCTCGTGGCCGAGGGCGTGAAGGTGCCGGACCCGCTACCCCCCGTCGGCGTGATGATCGAAGTGCCGGGCGCGGCCTTGGCCGCCGACGCGCTGGCCCAGGCGAGCGACTTCTTCGCCATCGGCTCGAACGATCTCACCATGTACACGCTCGCCGTCGACCGTGGGAACGAGCACGTGGCGCACCTGTTCGACACTTTGCATCCGGCCGTGCTGCGCCTGATCCAGTTCGCGACGCAGGCGGCGCTCCGCGCCCGCATACCGGTTTCCATCTGCGGCGAGATCGCCGGCGATTCCCGCTATACGGCGCTGCTGGTCGGGCTGGGGCTCCGAGATCTCTCCATGACCGCCATCAACATCCCGAAGGTCAAGAAGCGCATCCGCGACATGGACGTGCTGGCGGCGACGCAGCACGCCAACCTGATCATGGAACAGACGGACTCTGGCCGCATCGCGGCGCTGATCGACGACTTCAACGCGCTCGCCTGAACCTCCCCGGCGGAACGTCCTGGCCCGATCCATTTCGGGAAATTGGTCGGCGCGGTCGATATTGAACCCACGTAACATGCGGCCCTCACAGGAATGGAGGCCGCCATGCCCACCGAAGCCCAACCGACAGTCCAGATCGACAACGAGCGCGTGAAAGTCACCGAGTGGCGCTTCGCGCCCGGCGCCGAGACCGGCTGGCACGTGCACGAGATGGACTACGTCATCGTACCGGTCACGACCGGCACCCTGAAGCTGCAGGAACCGGGCGGAACCGAACGGCTCTCGCCGCTGGTCGCGGGCGTCTCCTACGCCCGGCCCGCCGGCGTCGAGCACAACGTCATCAACGCCAACGAGCACGAGTTCGTGTTCGTCGAGGTGGAGTTGAAATAACCGTCCGTCGATTCCGCCTTGCCATGCCAGCCCAGGGCTGGTAAATGATCGCCAAGACAATCATATAAAGAAATCTTTATATCTTTAACTGTGCGCCCGGACGGGCGCCCGCAAGGACGGACGGAGCCGCCAGATGAGCAAGAAGAACGCCAACTTCACCGACTACAAGGTCGCCGACATGGGCCTCGCCAAATGGGGCCGTAAGGAGATCGACCTCGCCGAAACGGAAATGCCGGGCTTGATGTCGGTCCGCGCCGAGTACGCGAAGAAGAAGCCCCTGAAGGGCGCGCGCATCGCCGGCTCCCTGCACATGACCATTCAGACCGCCGTCCTGATCGAGACGTTGAAGGCGCTGGGCGCCGACGTCCGCTGGGCGAGCTGCAACATCTATTCGACGCAGGACCACGCCGCCGCCGCCATCGCCGCGGCCGGCACGCCGGTCTTCGCCTACAAGGGCGAATCGCTCGAGGAATACTGGGAATACACGCACAAGATTTTCGAATGGTCGGACGGCGGCGTGCCGAACATGATCCTGGACGACGGCGGCGACGCGACGCTGCTGATCCACCTCGGCATGCAGGCGGAGAAGGATCCGTCCTTGCTGAAGAACCCGGACAGCGAGGAAGCGGAAGTGCTGTTCGCCGCCATCAAGAAGACCAACAAGGAACGCCCGGGCTGGTACGCCAAGTGCGCCAAGGCGATCCAGGGCGTCACCGAGGAAACCACCACAGGCGTGCATCGCCTCTATGAGATGGCGAAGAAGAAGACGCTGATGTTCCCGGCCATCAACGTGAACGATTCCGTCACCAAGTCGAAGTTCGACAACAAGTACGGCTGCCGCGAAAGCCTCGTCGACGCCATCCGCCGCGCCACCGACGTCATGATGGCCGGCAAGATCGCCGTCGTCGCCGGCTTCGGCGACGTCGGCAAGGGTTCGGCGGAAAGCCTGCGCTCGTCCGGCTGCCGCGTGCTCGTGACCGAGGCCGACCCGATCTGCGCGCTGCAGGCGGCCATGGAAGGCTTCGAGGTCGTGACCATGGAGAACGCGGCGCCGCGCGGCGACATCTTCGTGACCGCGACGGGCAACGTCGACGTCATCACCGTCGACCACATGCGCAAGATGAAGGACCGCGCCATCGTCTGCAATATCGGCCACTTCGACAGCGAGATTCAGGTCGCCGGCCTGAAGAACATGAAGTGGGACAACATCAAGCCGCAGGTCGACGAGATCGAGTTCCCGAGCGGCAAGCGGATCATCCTGCTGGCGCAGGGCCGGCTCGTGAACCTCGGCTGCGCCACCGGCCATCCGAGCTTCGTCATGTCGGCGAGCTTCACCAACCAGACGCTGGCGCAGATCGAACTGTGGGCCAACAACAAGGACAAGAAGTACAAGAAGCAGGTCTACGTCCTGCCGAAGCACCTGGACGAGAAGGTCGCGGCGCTGCACCTGGAAAAGCTCGGCGTGCAGCTGACGACGCTGACGGCGAAGCAGGCCGCCTACATCGGCGTGCCGGTCGACGGTCCGCACAAGCCGGACACCTATCGCTACTGATCGAATACGGGGGACGGGCTCGGCCCGTCCCCTCTTCTCGATCCGCCCTTCGATACTGGGCTCAACGCAAAG
This sequence comes from Rhodospirillales bacterium, assembly GCA_038117205.1. Taxonomy (GTDB): domain Bacteria; phylum Pseudomonadota; class Alphaproteobacteria; order Rhodospirillales; family Casp-alpha2; genus JAQBZY01. The sequence goes on from JAYOFL010000001.1 coordinate 26,172, forward strand.
CCCTCGAACACCGATACGCCCTCCTCCTTCGAGACGCCCCGGAACAAGTCCGGGGCTCCTCAGGATGAGGGCTTTCTCATTTTCGATCCTCATCCTGAGGAGCCCACAACGTGGGCGTCTCGAAGGATGAGGTTCGATCTCCATTTCCCCGTGTCGCTCTCTCCGCTAAGAGTGGGCGCATGACCACCGACCGCATGCTCTGGATCGTCGCCGGCCCGCCGGGCGCCGGGAAAACGGCGCTGGCGTCGGCGCTTTTTGCGAAATGGCGCGGCACGCCCCGGCTGATCGACGCCGACGATCCGGCCACGCCCGGCGCCGCCGGCATCGCCGACGGACGGCGCGGCCCGCTGACGGCCCTCGACATCGCCATCGAGGACGCCGTGACGCTGGGCGAGAGCTTCGCCGTCGAAAGCCGGCTCGTCATGCGCGAGCCCTTGTCGACGGCGCTGCGGCTCCGGCGCACCGGCTGGCCGACGACGCTGATCTACATGGCGCTGCCCCGCATCGACCTCTGCCGCGCCCGCATCGACGGCCGCGTGCTGTCCGGCGGTGCGGATATCCTGACCGAGGACCTCGAGACCGGTTTCCGCGCCGCCCTCGACAACCTGCCCCGGCACATCGACGCCGCCGCCCGCTGGCTGATCCTGGACGGCACCGGATTGCGTCCGCCCCGCATCGCCGAAGGGGCGCATGCCGGCGCCGTCATCCACCAGGAGGACGCTTTCCGGGCTTTGCTGCCCGACTATCCGGCGATCCCGGCGGCGGCGTCCGTCCGCGCCGACCGCTGGCCCGACCCGGTGCTGGCCATCTTCAACGAGGTCGCGGCGCGCTGCCGGACCCTGGAACGCCTGATGCGCGTCGCCGAGCGGATGGAAGAAATAACCGAGCGCCGCGACTGACGCCATCTTGGCCGACGGCCGGAATGGCCGTAACATCCGGCGTGCTTGAGAATCTCGGATCGCTGGAACTGATCGGCGTCGGCGCGGCCGCCACGTCAGCATTGCTGCTGCCTGCCGTCCTGTTGTTCCGAAGCCACGCCAAGGACGCCCAGGCCGACAGGCGCCGCCTCGAGGGCCAGGCGGCGCGGGCGCACGAAATCCTCGCCGCGTCGCCGGACGGCATATTAATGTGGGATCACGCGACCGGCGGCATCATGTGCTCGCGCCGGCTCGCCGACATGCTGGAATTGAAGGCCGGCACCCTCGCCCGCTACGACGACATCCGCGCCTGCTTCGAGGGCGACGAGCTCGGTAAACTGGAGCGTGGCGTCAGCCTGCTCCGCGCCAAGGGAACGCCGTTCGAGACCCTGCTCCGCCAGGGTTCGCGCACGATCCAGGCGCTCGGCACCCGCGCCGCCGGCGAACAGCCGGTCGCCGACATCGTCTGGATGCGCGACGTCACCGCCGCCGCCGGACTGGTGCCGGCCGAGGAAACGTCGCGCAACCGCTCCGGCATCGAAGACCGGCACCTGACGGCGCTCCTCGACATCCTGCCGATCCCGCTCTGGCTCCGCGATCCGTCGCTGGCGGTTGTGTTCGCCAACCGCGCAGCCGAGAACATCGACGGCCTCGACGCCGGCATCGCCGAGGAAGCCCGCTCGGCACGCCGGACGACAGCCCGCGCCCTGGAAATCACCGAAAGCGGCGTGCCGGTCCGTGTCCACGTCCTGGAGACGCCGCTCGGCGAATTGGGCGGCGGCGACGCCAGCGGCGAGGGCGGCGGCACCATCGGCTTCGCCGTCCCCGATCAGGCGCCCGCGCAAACGGCCCCATCGGGCACGGAAGCTGCGCCGGCCCCGTTCCCGGCCGAACTGATCCGGCCCTTGGACGCCGGCGTCGCCGTGTTCGAGGCCGACGGCACGCTTGCCGCTGCCAATCCGGCCTATGCCGAGCTGTGGCGGCTCGACGCTGACTGGCTCGACACCCGGCCGAGCATGGGCGATCTGCTGCTGCGCCTCCGCGAGCTGCGGCGGCTGCCGGAAGTGACCGACTTCGCCGGCTTCCGCCGCGAAGAGATGGCACGGCTCGCCGGTCTCACCGACATGCACGAGGATCTCCTGCACCTGCCGGACGGCCGCGACATCCGCCGCCGCATCGCGCCGCTGCCGGGCGGCGGCATCGTCGTCGCCTGCGACGACCTGTCGGGACGGCACGAGCTGCAGCGGACGGTGACGGCGCAGGACCGGGTGCAGCGCACGACGCTCGAGAACCTCCGCGAAGGCGTCGCCGTCTTCGGCGGCGACGGACGCCTGCGGCTGGTCAACCGGACCCTGGCGACGCTGTTCGAATTGAAACCCGAGGAAACCGACGGCGACGTCCGCCTGGGCGATCTGCTGGACGCCTTCGGGCGCCGCTTCATCGGCGACGGCCAGCCCTGGCCCGAGCGCAAGGACCGCATCGCCGCCGCCGTCATGGCGCGCCGCGCCGGCACCGGCACCGTCGAACTGATCAACGGCCGCGTCTTCGCCTTCGCCAACGTACCCTTGCCGGACGGCGCCGTGCTGGTCAGCTACGCCGACATCACCGATAGCTTCCGCGTCGAGCAGGCGCTCCGCGACCGTGCCCGCGTGCTCGCCGAAACCGACAAGATGAAGACGCAATTCATCGCCAACGTGGCGCACGAGGTGCGCACGCCGCTCACCACGATTTCCGGCTTCGCGGAAATCCTCACCGAGCAGATGTTCGGCACCCTCAACGAACGGCAGATCGGCTATACCCGCGGCATCCTGGAAACCGCCCACGGCATGCGCGACGTCGTCACCGACATCTTCGATCTGGCGACGATCGAGGCCGGCCGGATGGAACTCGACGTCGACACCGTCGATCCGCACGCCATCATCGTCGCCGCCATCGGCGGCCAGCGCGACCGGATGCGGCGGAAGTCCATCGAGCTCGTCCTCGACTGCCCGCCCGACATCGGCTGGATCACCGCCGACGAGCGGCGGCTCCGCCAGATCGTCGCCAACCTGCTGGCCAACGCCGTCGCCTTCACCCCGAAGCTCGGCCGGATTTCCGTCGGCGCCGAGCGCAGGGACGACGTCATCGACATCTGGGTGTCCGACACCGGCCCTGGCATCCCGAAGGACGACCGCGAACGGGTGTTCAATCCGTTCGACCGGGGCGGCAAGTCCGGCAGCCGCGCAGCCGGCACCGGCGCGGGCCTCGGGCTCACCATCGTCAGGCGTTTCGCCGAGTTGCACGGCGGCGGCGTCGAGATCGCATCGAACCGCGAGCGCGGCGCCAAGGTGACGGTGACGCTGCCGGTCGACGCGTCGGCGCGACGGGAACTTGCCTCAACCGGCGGTAATCGTGCTATCGTCGACGGCGAGGCGGCCGAATAGGGGCGGAGACGAGCCGTGGACCTGCAAACCCTCTGCATCATCGTGATCATCGGCGGCGCCATCGCCATGCTGGTCCGCGCCACCGCGTCCGCGGCCAAGCGCCCGACCGTGCAGCGGCATCGCCTGCCGAAGGAGACCATTGCCCTCGACGACGCGTTGGGCAAGGTCAACGAGACGGTGCGCATCGTCCAGGAATTGCTGGGCACCCGCGCGCCCGGCCGGCGCGATCCGGGCGGCACCCGCTTCTACATCGCGTATCTGATCGGCGTCGCCCGCGAGATCGCCAAGATGAACGGCGTCGCCTATGGGCCGGCGCTGGAAACCCCGATCCGCATGGAGATGATCCGCCTGGGCATTGCCGAGGGCGGGCCGGAAGCCCTGGCGAGGCTGCTCGCCTCGGAAGAGGGCGAGAACGGTCTGGCGTCCGGCGAGCTGGACGGCCGTGACGCCTGCGCCGGCAACTACGCCGGACCCTATTTCGCCCGCATCCAAAGCTATTTCGAGAGCGCCGCCGTCTCCGACGACGATTGAGCCAAGGGACGGAAAGGCACGCCATGATCACCGCCGTCGTGCGCTTCAAGCTGCCAAAGGGAACGATGCTGGCCGACGCCAAGGCCAAGTTCGAGACCACGGCGCCGCGCTACCGGGGGCTGAACGGGCTCGCCCGCAAGTACTATCTGTTCGACGCCGAGGCGTCGACCGGCGGCGGCTGTTATCTGTTCGAAAGCCGCGCCGCCGCGGAGGCGATCCTCAACGACGATTGGCGGGCGCGCATCCGCGCCAATTACGGCGCCGATCCGGAAATCGACTTCTTCGAAACCCCGGTCATCGTCGAGAACGTCCACGACCGATGATCCCGAACATGTCGGCACGTCGGCGATCCGGTCGCCCGGCTGGATCGCGGGGCTGAGGCGATGGCGGAGACCGACCTCGCCGCCGGCAAGCCGTTCCTGGGTATCCGCTGCGTTCTTTCGGATTCCGACTACAACGTGCGCAAGGCCTTTCGGTCGACCCTGCTCCGGCACGGCTTCGACCTCGTCACCATCTGCGGCGACGTGACCGCCTTCAAGAGAGCGATGGGGGAAGTCCGGCCGCATGTCGTCGTCGTCGATCTCGAACTACCCGGCGGCAACATCCGCAGCGTCGTCGAGGACATCCGGCATGGCAACGCCGCCGAGGACCCGTTCCTGATCGTCATCGGCATGACCGGCGACGCGCGCGAGGAGACCATTCGCCGCGATTTGCGCGCCGGCTTCGACGACATCCTCTTGAAACCGGTCGGCGACGACGCGCTGGTGAAGCGCATCCATCACATCGGTCAGCACCGCAAGCCGTTCGTCGTGACGGTCAGCTACGTCGGCCCGGACCGCCGCGCCGGCGTTCACGCGCCGGACGGCAAGAACGTCTATGCCGTTCCGAACGCACTCAACCGGCGCCAGCCGGACGGACCGAACGACATGGACCTGCGCGAGACGATCCGGCGCGCGATCCCGCGTTCCGCGACCAAGCGCCGCTGGATGACGGCGGCGCGCTTGATCGAGGTGGCGTCCGATTTGGCGCACCGGGTGCACGCCGCGCACGGCGAGAACTCGCCCGTCTTCGCCGCCGCGTCGAAGGCCGTGATCGCCATAGATCATCTGGCGGCGGCGGCGGAAGCCGGACAGGAGGACAAGATCGGCCCGCTGGCGACGGCGTTGGAAAAAATGGCGGATGAAATTTCCGAATCGACCGACGGCGACACCGCCCTCGACGGCAGGCTCCTGAAGCAGATTGCCGACGCCATCCATCTGGCGCTACAGCCGACCTGACCGCGGGGGCGCGGCGACGGTCAGCGATTCAGCCGGGCGACCTCGCCGACCAGACAGGCGATCTCGTCGTCGTCGTTGAAGTAGTGGACCGAGGCGCGGACCACTTCCTCCAATCCGCGCTTCCGCATGTCGAGAAGCGTCGACGAGAGCCTGGACACCGAAACGTTGATGCCGCGCTCGGCGAGCCGCGCCTTGATCGCGTCAGGCGCGTGACCGGCGACGACGAAAGTAACGATGCCGCATTTTTCCCCGCCGATGTCGGTCACGTCGACGCCGGGAATTGCCGAGAGGCCTTGCCGCAAAGTTTCCGCGAGACGCGTGACGCGCTCCGCGATCGCCGGCAATCCCCAGGAAAGCGCATAATCGACGGCGACGCCGAGACCGATGGTGCCGGCGACGTAGAACTCCCAGTTCTCGAAGCGCCGGGCGTCCGGCCGCAGGACGTAGCTGTCCGGTCCGGTCCAGGTCGCGGAGCGCAAATCGATGAACGGCGGCTCAAGGGAACCCAGGATATCCTCGCGCACGAACAGGAAGCCGGTGCCGCGCGGACCGCGCAGGTATTTCCGGCCCGTCGCCGTCAGGGCGTCGCAGCCGATCTCGGCCACGTCCAGCGGCAGTTGCCCGGCCGACTGGCAGGCATCGAGGAGATACGGCACGCCGGCCTTGCGCGCGACCCGGCCGATGGCGGCGGCGGGATTGACGAGGCCGCCGTTGGTCGGCACGTGCGTCACGGAAATCAGCCGGGTCCGGGCGTCGATCATGTTTTCCAGCGCCCGGACGTCGAGCGCCCCCGCCTCGTCGCTCGGCACGACGGCGATCTCGGCGCCGGTGCGTTCGGCAAGCTGCAGATATGAAATGTAGTTGCTGGCGTACTCCGCCTCGGCGGTGAGAATGCGATCGCCGGGCTTAAAGTCCCGCGTCAGCGCATGAAAGGCCATCTGCCACGCGACCGTGGCGTTTTCCAGCAGCGCCACCTCGCCCGGCTTGCAGTTGAGCATCCGGGCGATGGCGGCGTAGGCGTTCTCGATGCCGCCCTCCGCCTCGGCCGCCGCCTCGTAGCCGCCGATTCGCGCTTCCAGGTTCAGGTGCGCGATCACCGCATCGAGCACGCAGGCCGGCGCCAGACCCGTTCCGGCGTTGTTGAAGTGCGCGACAGTGGCGCATCCCGGCGTTTCGGCGCGGGCGCGGGCGATATCGAACATGCGGAGGACCTCGGCGTCAGTTAGCGCAGGGCAACGCCGAATAGTAGGCGGACAACTCGTCGATGTCAGCGTCGGATAGGCTCGCCGCCTGCGTTTCCATGATGGCGGCGCGGCGATGCTCGACGGAAGGATCATTGGTCGCCTTGCTGGCTTCCCGGAAGTATTGAAGCTGCAGTGACATGTAGATTTTGTTCTGGCCGGCGATGTTCGGCATGTTGCGGTTCTTCGTGACACCCGCCCTACCGTGGCAGACCTGACAGCGGATGGCGATTTTCGGCGCCTCCGGAACGGGCCCCGCCGACTTGTTCTTGCACGACAGGCCCGAGTAATGGGCCGCCAGATCGATGATGGCCTCGTCGACCAGGTCGATCACGAACGGTTCCATGGTTTCGTTCGTGCGCTGGTTCCGGAAAACGATCGCGTTCTCGGCCGTCCCCTTCACCGCGCCGGGCGCCGCGCGTTCCTTGGCAGCGTTCCGCATTTCCCTGAGCTGCTTGACTAGATAGTTGAAATTCTGCCCGGCCAGATGCGGAAATCCGTCGATGGGGCTGGTTCCGTCGTGTCCGTGGCAACTGACGCAAGGCTCGGCGATGATCTTGCCGTTCGCCGGATTGCCCCGCGATGCGTTGCGGATGATTGTACTGCCAGTCTGCGCTTCGGCGAGGGATACCAAAACGAAGGAAAAAAGAATGACGGCAATGACGGCAAGACGACGCCGCATCTGAACCTCTCGGTGGGAAATCCGCGAATTCCGTAGCGTCTATAGGCCGCGAACCTGACATCAGGCTTTCAATCGGCGGCAGGCACGCCTTTGGTCGTCGAATATTCGAAATGCAGCGCCTTTTCCGGGAAAACGATGCCATGCGCCGCATGCGCCGCCGCCGCCGATTCGGCGAATCCGCTGAGAATCAGCTTCAATTTTCCCGGATAATCGGCGACGTCGCCGACGGCGAATATGCCGGATCGGTCCGTCGACATGGTGCGCGGATCGACGGTGATGCCGTCCTGCCCCATGCCGAGCCGCCAGTCGAGAATCGGTCCCAGTTCCTGCGCCAGGCCGTAGAACGGCAACAGCACGTCGGCAGCCAGCGTCTTTCCGTTGCCGTCGAGATCGGCGACGCGGACGGCGGCGAGCCGCCCGTTCGAGACGTCGAGGCCGGCCAGTTGATAGGGCGTCACCAGATCGACGCGGCCGGCCGACGCGAGTTCGTGCAGGCGGCGCACGCTCTCCGGCTGGGCGCGGAATTTGCCCCGCCGGTGCACCAGCGCCACGCTCGCCGCCACGTCGGCCAGAACGTTGGCCCAATCGACGGCGCTGTCGCCGCCGCCGCCGATGACGACGCGCTTGCCGCGGAAGTCCTCGATCCGGCCGACGGAATATTTGACGCCGAGCCCGGGTCCTTGCGCTTCGCAGATATCGAGACCGTCGAGCGGCGGCCGTTTCGGACCGAAGGCGCCGACGCCGGCGGCGATCACAACGGCGCGGGCGTTGATTTCGACGCCGGACGACGTTTTCAGCCGCCAGCCGGCGTTGGTTTCCTCGAGTGCGCTCACCTGCTCGCCGAGATGCGTCACCGGATTGAACGGCGCCATCTGCGCCGCCAGCTTGTCGATCAGTTCGCCGCCGGAAATGACCGGCCACGCCGGGATATCGTAGATCGGCTTTTCCGGATAGAGCGCGCGGCACTGGCCGCCGATTTCCGGCAGAGCGTCGATGACGTGACAGCGCATGCCGAGCATGCCGCACTCGAAGACGGCGAACAGGCCGACGGGTCCGGCGCCGATGATGGCGACGTCGGTGGCGTGCGGCGAGGGTTCGTCCGAAAGCGAGTTCAATTGGCGTTCCTTTCCCGGTGGTAAGGATGGCAATGCGACGGCGACCGTTCAAGGCTTGTCGCCCCGATGGCCCAGCGATACAAAACGTGGGCATGGACGCCGCCCGACCCCTGATGGAACGCGACCTACCGGACGAGGCGGCGACGAGCCGCGTCGCGGCAGTTTTCGCCAAGGGTGCCAGAACCGGTGACATCTATGCGCTCGCCGGCGATCTCGGGGCCGGCAAGACCGCCTTCGCGCGGGCCTTCGTCAACGCGCTCCCGGGCGAGACCGAGGACGTGCCGAGCCCGACCTTCACGCTGGTCCAGACCTACGACCGGGGTGGCCTCGCCATCGCGCACTTCGATCTCTACCGGATCGAGGAACCCGAAGAGGCGTTCGAGCTCGGTATCGAGGACGCGTTTCATGACGGCGTCTCCCTGATCGAGTGGCCGGAGCGGCTCGGCCCGCTGTTGCCGGCCGGAGCGCTGACGCTCCGCTTCGCGATCGACGGCGGCGGCCGCACCCTCGCCGCCTACGGCAACGATAACTGGCGAAAGCGCCTGGAGGACATGGCCTTCGATGGCTGAACGGAATTTCGAGATCGAGACCTTCCTGGGCGCCGTCGGCTGGGCCGGCGCGCGCCGCGAACCGCTCGCCGCCGACGCGTCGTTCCGCCGCTACGAACGGCTGCACCTGAACGACGCCGTCGCCGTGCTGATGGATGCGCCGCCGCCGCAGGAAGACGTCGGACCCTTTCTCCGCGTCGCCCGGCATCTGGCGTCGTTGGGATTCAGCGCGCCCCGCGTGCTGGGCGAGGATGCGAAGCGCGGCTTTCTGCTGCTGGAAGACCTGGGCGACGCCACCTACACCCGCATGCTGGCGTCGGGCGCCGACGAGGAACCGCTGTATCTTCTGGCGACCGACACCCTGATCCGCCTGCACGAGCTGGCGTCCGCCGAGAACGCGCCCGCCGGCACGCTGCCATACGACATGGACCGGTTGCTCCAAGAAGCCATGCTGCTGGTCGAATGGTATCTACCCGCCGTCACCGGCCAGCCGGTCGCTGCGGCCGACGCCGCGACCTATGCCGACGCGTGGCGTCAGGCGTTCGCCGGCGTCGCCGGACGCCGCGAGACGCTGGTGCTCCGCGACTATCACGTCGACAACCTGATGTGGCTGCCGAAGCGCGACGGCGTCGCGCGCTGCGGCCTGTTGGATTTCCAGGACGCGCTGATCGGGGCGCGGGCCTATGACCTGATGTCGCTAGTCGAGGACGCAAGGCGCGACATTTCGCCGGCGCTCCGCCGGCGTTGCATCGACCGCTACCTCGGCGCCTTCGACGGCATGTCGGCGAACCGCTTCGAGGCCGACATCGCTGTTCTCGGCGCCGGCCGGCACGCCAAGGTGATCGGCATCTTCACCCGGCTCTGGCGGCGCGACGGCAAGCCGCAGTATCTGCACCACATACCGCGCGTCTGGCGGCTGTTCGAGCGGTCCCTCGCCCATCCGGATATGCGACCGGTTCTGGCATGGGTCGATGCGAACATTCCCCCCGCGCTCAGGCGCGAACCGGCGCGGGAGGACGCATGATGCCGTCCTTCTCGCCGAAGACCGCTATGGTGTTGAGCGCCGGATTGGGGAAACGCATGCGCCCACTGACCGACGACAGGCCGAAGCCGATGGTGCCGTTCATGGGACGGCCCTTGATCGACCACGCCCTCGACCGGCTGGCCGACGCCGGTGTCGAGCGCGCCGTCGTCAATCTGCACTACAAGGGCGAGATGATCCGGGAACATCTGGCCGGGCGCGATGATCTGGAGATCGTCTTTTCGGAAGAGCCTGTCCTGTTGGAAACCGGCGGCGGCGTCGGGAACGCGCTGAAACTGCTCGGCGACGATCCGTTCTACGTCGTCAATTCCGACGCGGTATGGCTGAACGGCGGCACCGACGCGCTCGGCCGTCTCGCCGGTCTCTGGGACGGGGCGCGCATGGACGCGCTCCTGATGCTGCACGCGACCGTCGACGCCTACGGCTACGACGGACCCGGCGACTTCAACGCCGATACGCTCGGCCGCCTGACGCGCCGACCGGAGGGGGAAATCTCGCCCTGGCTGTTCGCCGGCGTCGAGATCGTCGACCCCGCCGTCTTCGCCGGCACGCCGGAGGGTCCCTTCTCGCTCAACGTCGTCTTCGACAGGGCGATGGAGCGCGAACGGCTTTACGGCATGCGCCACGACGGCGAATGGTTCCACATCGGCACCCCCGCCGGCCTCGCCGAGGCCGAGGAATTCATGGACGATCCCTACCCCGGCGACAGGAAGCGCTGAGGTGTCGATCTTCGAGGGCCCGGGACCGCGCGTATATTCCATCGCCAGCGGCCGCGCCTTCGTCGACGATCTCGCCGCCACACTGCTTCAAGAAGCCGGCGGCGATCCGGCCGCCCTCGCCGCCATGCGGGTCCTGCTGCCGACGCGGCGCGCCTGCCGCGCGCTGGCCGACGCGTTCCTGCGCCAGAGCGACGGGCAGGCAGCGCTGCTGCCGCGCCTGATGCCGCTCGGCGACATCGACGAGGACGAACTCGGCATCCACACCGGCGCCGTTGCCGAACCGGGCGCCGGCGCCGACGTGCCGCCGGCCATGCCGTCGCTGGCGCGGCAACTGATCCTGGCGCGGCTGATCATGGCGCTGCCCGGCCGGCAGGCGCAGCCGGAACAGGCGGTCGGACTGGCGGCCGAACTGGCGCGGCTGATCGACCGGCTGGCGACGGAAGAATGCGAGCCCGCGAGGCTCAAGACGCTGGTCCCCGACGACTATTCGGCGCACTGGCAGGAAGTGCTCGCCTTCCTCGACATCCTGATCGAGCGTTGGCCGGACATCCTCGCCGGCGAGGGCGCCCTCGATTCGACCGACCGGCGCGGCCGGCTGCTCCGCGCCGAGGCGGCGCGCTGGCAATCCGCGCCGCCCGCGTCACCCGTCATCGCCGCCGGTTCCACTGGCTCGATCCCGGCGACGGCGGCGCTCCTGAAGGTCGTGGCGTCGTTGCCGAAGGGCGCGGTGATCCTGCCCGGCCTCGACCGCGACTGCGGCGACGACGCCTGGGACGCCCTCGGCCCGACGCATCCGCAATTCGGTCTCAAGCTGCTGTCGCAACGCCTCGGCATCGAGCGGAGCGGCGTGCGCCCGTTCCCCGGCAACGATATGACCGCTCCGCGGGCCCGCCTGCTCGCGGACGCGCTGCGTCCGGCGGAACTCGAACTCGCGCCGCCGCCCGACGCAGATCTGATCGAAGGTGCGCGGCGGGGTCTCCGCCGCATCGACTGCAAGGGCCCGGCCGAGGAAGCCCAGGTGGTGGCGCTGCTGATGCGCCAATCGCTGGAGACGCCGGGCGCCACCGCCGCGCTGGTGACACCCGACCGGGGCCTCGCGCGGCGCGTCGCCGCCGAGCTTCGCCGCTGGCGGATCGACGTCGACGATTCCGCCGGCACGCCCTTGGCGGCGACCCCGGCCGGCGCCTTCCTGCGGCTGGTCGCCGACGCCATCGCGGAGAGGCTGGCGCCGGTGCCGCTACTCGCCCTCCTCAAGCATCCCCTGGCGGCCGGCGGCATGGCCGCCGCCGATTTCCGGGAAATGGCGCGAACGCTGGAGGAAGCGGCGCTGCGCGGGCCTCGCCCCGCGCCCGGCATCGCCGGCCTCAGGGAAGCCATCGCCGACGACAGGCGGAAAGCGCGGCTCCTGCCGTTGCTGGATCGCGTGGAGGAGCGGCTGAAGCCTCTCGCCGATCTCTGCCGCGCCGGCGCGACGCCGCTCCGCCCCGTCGTCGAGGCGCACGTCGCCGCCGCTGAAGCTCTCGCCGCAACGGATGCGGCGGACGGCCGCACCCGGCTCTGGTCCGGCGACGACGGGGAAGCCGCCGCCGCCTTCGTCGGCGAACTGGCGGAAGCCCTCGACCGCCTGGGCCCGCTCGAAGGCGACCGATACCCGGCGCTGTTCGAGCAACTGATCGCCGGGCGCGTGGTGCGGCCCCGGTTCGGCCGGCATCCGCGCCTCTTCATCTGGGGTTTGATGGAAGCCCGCTTGCAACGGGTCGACACGGTCATCCTCGGCGGTCTGAACGAGGCAGCGTGGCCGCCGGAAGCCGAGAGCAATCCGTGGATGAGCCGGCCGATGATGGCGGCGCTCGGCCTCGAAATGCCGGAGCGGCGGATCGGCCTGACGGCGCACGATTTCCAGCAGGCCTTCGCGGCACCGAACGTCGTGCTGACCCGCGCCGAACGCGTCGGCGGCGCCGAGACAGTGCCGTCGCGCTGGCTGATGCGGCTCGACAATCTGCTGGCGCGCGCCGAGGCCGGGCCTTTGGCCGACACCGGAGAGAACAAGCAGTGGCTTCATTGGACGGCCACGTTGGATTCGCCGGCGCGATACTGGCCAGAAGAGGAAGAAGGTAAGCGGCGCGCGCCGGCACCGGCGCCGAGGCCGCCGGCGGAGGCCCGGCCCAACAAGCTCTCGGTAACGCGGATCGAAACCCTGATCCGCGACCCCTACGCCATCTACGCCCGCTACGTGCTCGGTCTGAAAGTGCTCGATCCCATCGACGCCGATCCCGGCGCCGCCGACCGGGGCAACGTCATCCACGAGGCCTTGGGCGAGTTCGTGAAAGCCCATCCGGGGCCGCTGCCGGACGACGCCGAACGGCGCCTGATCGAGATCGGCCGCGAGGCCTTCGGCGGACACCTGGCGAGGCCGGGCGTGCGCGCCTTCTGGTGGCCGCGCTTTCTGACGATCGCGCATTGGTTCGTCGGCTGGCAGCGGGAGCGGCTGCGTGACGGTTGGCGGAGTGTCCTCGTCGAGGAAGAGGGCGCGATGACCATCGACGCCATCCGGGGCGGCTTCACGCTGACGGCGAAACCGGACCGGATCGACCTCAACGACGCCGTCGGGCTATCGATCCTGGATTACAAGACCGGTGCGCCGCCGAGCGGCAAGCAGGTGCTGTCGGGCCTCAGCCCGCAGTTGCCGCTGGAGGCATTGATGGCGCTCGCCGGTGCATTCCCCGGCGTACCCGCCGAACGCGTCGTTGAGATGATGTACGTGCGGGTTTCCGGCGGACGCGAACCCGGCATCGCCAAGCCCTTGAAGTTCGACGTCGCCGAGGTGATCGAGACGACCCGGGAAGGCGTCCAGCGCCTGCTGGTCCGCTTCGCCGACGCCAAGACCCCCTATCTCTCCCGGCCGCGACCGCAGTTCGACGCCAGGTTCGGCGACTACGACCATCTTGCCCGCGTGCAGGAATGGGGCGCCGGAGGTGACGACGAATGAGCGCGCCCGAAAACAAAGCCGCATCGAAAGTCAGGAAGCGGACGGCTCAGCAGATCGCGGCGGCGGCGCCGGCGGCGTCGGTCTGGGTGTCGGCGAACGCCGGCACCGGCAAGACCGGCGTGCTGGTGGACCGCATCTCGCGCCTGCTTCTCGCGGGCGTGCAGCCAGGCCGGATTCTCTGTCTCACCTTCACCAAGTCCGCCGCCGCGGAAATGGCGATCCGGCTTTCCCGGCTGCTCAGCGACTGGTCGGCCATGCCGGCGGAGACCTTGAAAGCGGAACTGACGGCGCTCGGCGAGACACCGGTCGACGACGCGCTCGTCTCGCGCGCGCGGCGGCTTTTCGCGCTGACGCTGGAAGCGCCGGACGGGCTCCGTATCCGCACCATCCATTCGTTCTGCGAATCCCTGCTCGGCCGCTTCCCGCTGGAGGCGCGGATCACGCCCGACTTCCGGGTCATGGACGAACGCTCGCAGCGCGAATTGCAGACGGAAGCGCGCGACCGGATGCTGGCCGCCGCCGACGCGGCCGGCGCCTCGCTCACCGACGCGCTGCACGCGCTCGCCGGCCTCGTCGACGAAGAGGGCTTCGCCGGCCTGATCGGCGAACTGGACCGCCACCGCGCCCGCTTCCGCGCCGCCATGCGGCATTTCGGCGGCGCCGACGGATTGACCGACGAGGTCTACCGCACGCTCGGCCTGGAACCGGGGGAAGGATCGGCGGACATCCTCCGCGACGCCGCAAGGATCGAGCCGTGGCAGCGCGAAAGCCTGGAACGCCTGATCGCCGCCTGGACGGAGGGAAGCCCGACCAACAAGAGCATGGCGGAGAAGGCGCGGGCCTGGCTCGACATGGCCGATGAGGCGCGGCCGGACGCGTGGCGGGAATTTCACGCCAACATCTTCCTGAAGGTGGACGGCGATCCGAAGGCGGACGGCACGCTGCTGTCGAAGGGCGCGGCGGCCAGGGACTCCGATGCCCTCTCCGTGGCGTATCGGCTGATCGAGCGCATCCTCGCCGTCGCCGACCGCCTGAAGGCGGCGAACGCCGCCGCCGGCACGGCGGCGCTGGTTCGCATCGGCGCCGCGCTGATCGACGTCTACGAGGACTTGAAGGACACGCGCGGCAGCCTCGACTACGACGATCTGATCGAACGCACGTCGGCCCTGCTTATGAGCCCTGGCGGCGCGTCCTGGGTGCACTACAAACTGGACGGCGGCATCGAGCACGTGCTGGTCGACGAGGCGCAGGACACTAGCCGGCCGCAGTGGCAGGTGATCGACGAAATCTCCTCCGAGTTCCATGCCGGCGCCGGCCGCTATGAGGAAATCGCCGAACGGCCGCGCACCGTCTTCGCCGTCGGCGACGAAAAGCAGTCCATCTACAGCTTCCAGGGCGCCGAGCCGGCGCTGTTCGGCGCCATGAAGGAACGTTTCGGCACGCGCGTTACCGGCGTCGGCCAGGACTGGCGGCCGGTCGAGATGGCGGAGAGCTTCCGCTCCGTGCCGGCGATCCTGGACGTGGTCGACGCCGTGTTCGAGGACGCCGAGGCCGCGAAGGGATTGAGCTTCGGCGGCGGCAAGATCAAGCACCACTCGGCGCGTCAGGGACAGGCCGGCCGCGTCGAAGTGTGGCCGAAGGAAGAACCGCCGGAAAACGAGGACGACGGCGAACCCTGGGACGCGCCGGTCGATCGCAAGGGCGTCGAAAGCCCGGAGGCGAAGGTCGCCGGTCGCATCGCCGACACCATCAAGGGCTGGCTCGACAGCGGGGAAATGCTGCCGGCGCAGGGCCGGCCGATCCGTCCGGGTGACGTCCTGATCCTGGTGCAGAAGCGCCGCCAGTTCGCCGAATTGATGGTGAAGGCGCTGAAGGAGCGGGACATCCCCGTTTCCGGCCGCGACCGCATGATCCTGACGGAACAATTGGCGATCCAGGATCTGCTTGCGGTGGCGCGTCTGGCGCTGCTGCCGGAAGACGATCTCAACACCGCCGTCGTCCTCAAGGGGCCGTTCGTGGAGTTGAGCGAGGACCGGCTGTTCCACCTGGCGCATGGCCGCACGGGAACGCTGCTGGGCGCGCTCCGCGCCAAGCGGGACGACAACGCCGATCACGCGTGCGCCTGGGACATGATTTCCGAATGGCGCAACCGGGCCGACTTCATGCCGCCGTTCGAATTCTTCTCGGAACTGCTGGGGCCGGACGGCGGGCGGGCGCATCTGATCGCGCATCTCGGCATCCAGGCGTCGGAACCGGTCGACGACTTCCTGGCCGCGGCCCTCGATTTCGAGCGCGACCACGTGCCGTCGCTGCAGGCGTTCGTGCACTGGATGGACACCGGCGCCAGCGAGGTGAAGCGCGACTTGGAGCAGGGCCGGAACGAGGTCCGCGTCATGACCGTGCACGGCGCCAAGGGCTTGCAGGCGGAGATCGTCTTCCTGGCGGACGCCTGCACGGTGCCGGCGACACAGAACCTGCCGGCGATCCGCTGGCTCGGCGGCGACGGCGTTCCGATCTGGCCGGGTATCAAGGCGAACGAGACGGAAACCCTGGCTGCGGCGCGCGAGCGCATCCGGAACGCCATGCTGGAGGAATACCGCCGGCTCCTCTACGTCGCGCTGACCCGGGCCAAGGACCGGCTCTACGTCACCGGCTTCGTCGGCAAGCGCGACGCCAAGGAAACGACGTGGCACGAGATGGTAGACCGCGCGCTCCGCGCCAAGGGACGGGTCGAGACCGGCCCGGACGGCCGTGAACACCTGATCTACGAGACGGAGCAGGAGGCCACCCCAGACGGCGGCAAGGCAGCCGACGACGCCAGCGCGGATTTGCCGCCGCTGCCGTCCTGGGCGCTCCAACCGCCGCCGCCGGAACCCACGCCGACGAAACCGTTGAGTCCGTCCCGGCCGGATGGCGAGGAACCGCCCGTGCGCTCGCCCATCGACGTCGAGGACCGCTCCCGCTTCAAGCGCGGCCTTCTGGTGCATGCGCTTTTGCAGACCTTGCCGGAGATCGACGCGGATAGGCGCGAGGCCGCGGCCAGAAGCTATCTCGCAGCCCCAGCGCACGGGCTGGACGCGGCGGCCATTGACGCCATCGCCGGCGAGGTGATGCGGGTGCTGACGGATCCGACGCTCTCCGCCGCCTTCGGTCCCGGCAGCCTGGCCGAGGTGCCGGTCATCGCCACCATCCCGACCGCCGGCGAGCCGCGCACCATCAGCGGCCAGATCGACCGGCTGGCGCGGGTCGGCGACGACATCCTGATCGTCGATTTCAAGACCAACCGGCCGCCGCCGACGGCGCCGGACGCGGTGTCCGAGGTCTATTTGCGGCAGATGGCGGCCTATCGGGCGGCGCTGCGTCAGATTTATCCACAGGCGGGAATCCGCGCTATCCTATTGTGGACGGACGGTCCCGGCTGGATGCAACTTTCGGACGAGTTGCTCGACCTCCACGCGCCTTGACGGGCTCAAAGGGCGTCCATAGATTCCACCGAAGGGCGGCGGCGAATGGCCGCGCGTGTCTTAACAGCCCGAGCATTTTAGAGGGAAGTGTATTATGCCGAAACAAGTGAGCGATAGTTCCTTCGAGTCCGACGTCCTCAAGGCGTCCGGTCCCGTGTTGGTGGATTTCTGGGCGGAATGGTGCGGCCCCTGCAAGCAGATCGCGCCGGCCCTCGAAGAGATGTCCAAGGAGATGGAAGGCAAGCTGACCATCGCCAAGGTCAACATCGACGACAACCCGGAAACGCCGAGCAAGTACGGCGTGCGCGGCATCCCGACGCTGATCCTGTTCAAGGACGGCGAAGTGGCCGACACCAAGGTCGGCGCGCTGCCGAAGGGTCAGTTGATGGCGTGGGTGGAACAGCACCTGTGAGCCCGGCCCCGAACGGGGTCGCCCGAAGAATGAGCGGGGCCCCGCCGGCGACGGCGGGGCCTTTGCATGAGAGGAACGAGCAAAGCCCGTGAGCCAGCTCGAAATTCGCCAGATTCCGGTCCTCAACGACAACTACGTCTATCTGGTGCACGACGCCGCGAGCGGCGATACCGCCGTCGTCGATCCGGCCGTCGGCGGCCCGGTCGTGAAGGCGCTCGACGACGCCGGCTGGAAACTGACGCACATCCTCAACACGCACCATCACGGCGATCACACCGGCGCCAATCTGGAACTCAAGGACCGCTACGGCTGCACCATCGTCGGCCCGCGCGCCGACCGGGACCGCATCCCCGGCATCGACGTGGAAGTCGGCGACGGCGACACCTGTGCGCTCGGAAACGCCACCGCCAAGGTGTTCGACGTGCCGGGCCACACGCGCGGCCACATCGCCTATTGGTTCGAGGCGGACGACGCGCTCTTCTGCGGCGATACCCTGTTTGCCATGGGCTGCGGCCGCGTTTTCGAGGGGACACCCCAGCAGATGTGGTCGTCGCTCAGCAAGCTGAAGGCCCTGCCGGACCGGACGCGGGTCTACTGCGCGCACGAATACACGCAGTCGAACGGCCGCTTCGCGCTATCGGTGGAACCCGGCAACAAGGCGCTCGTCGAAAGGATGAAGGACGTGGACGCGAAGCGGGCGGCCGGCCAGCCGACGGTGCCGTCCACCATGGCGCTGGAACGCGCCACCAACCCGTTCCTGAGGCCGGACAGCACCGACCTGCAGGCGACCATCGGCCTCGTCGGCGGCGACCCGGTGTCGGTTTTCGCCGAGACCCGGCGGCGCAAGGACGTGTTTTAGGAACGGATATTCACTCCAAACGTCATTCCGGGCGGCGCGAGGCGCCGTCCCGGAATCCAGTGTTTGCGAGTGGACCCCGGAACAAGTCCGGGGTGACGGTTTAGGGCGCTTAAGCCGCCGCTTCCGCCTTCGTCTTGCCGACGGCGCGGTCGTAGTCTTCCATCATCTGCCGGCAAATCTCGCCCGGCGTGAAGGTGTAGTCGCCGATGGAACCGACCGGCGTCACCTCGGCGGCGCTGCCGGTGAGGAAGCATTCCGACGCGTTCGCCATTTCTTCCGGCATGATCGCCCGCTCGACCACGTCGATGCCGCGCTTCTTGGCCAGCGCGATCACGGTCTGACGGGTGATGCCGTCGAGGAAGCAATCCGGCTTCGGCGTGTGCAGCTTGCCGTCCGGCATGACGAAGAAGATGTTGGCGCCGGTGGCTTCCGCGATCTGCCCGCGATAGTCGAACATCAGGGCGTCGTGATAGCCCGCCGCCTCCGCCTTGTGCTTGGAGAGCGTGCAAATCATGTAGAGGCCGGCCGCCTTGGCGTGCACCGGGGCCGTGGTCGGGGCCGGACGCCGCCATTCGGAGATCGCCAGCTTGATGCCCTTCATGCGCGCTTCCGGCGAGAAGTAGGACGGCCATTCCCAAGCCGCGATGGCGACGTTGATTTTGCTCTGCTGTGCCGAGACGCCCATCATCTCACTGCCGCGCCAGGCGATCGGACGCACGTAGCCGTCGACGATGTTGTTGGCCTTGCAGGCCTGGATGCAGGCGGCGTCGATTTCCTCGACGGTGTAGGGAATGGTGAAACCGAGCGTCTTGGCCGAGTAGAACAGCCGCTCGGTGTGCTGGCGCAGCTTGAAGATCGTGCCGCCATAGGACCGCTCGCCCTCGAATACGGCGGACGCGTAATGCAGCGCGTGCGTCAGGACATGGACCTTCGCGTCGCGCCAATCCACCATCTCGCCATTGAACCAAATCAGGCCGTCACGATCGGCAAAAGAGGGAGCAGTCATTGTAATATTCTTTCGTATCCGAGGTTAAAGTCCGTTGGATGTTGCGTGGAGTATCATTCTTCGGCATATATGTCAATAACGCTGACTTAATTTCGCGGCGCCCACCGACGCCGAATGGAGACCCGGATATGTCCGACACCACGTTGCGCGGCCGCCCTCGCGCCAATCCCCTGTTCCTTCGGGACGAGGACCTGCGCCAGGCGATCGAGCTTCTGTTCTTCGCCTACCGCGACTTCACCGGCGAGGCCGACACGATCCTCGACCAGTACGGCTTCGGACGGGCGCATCACCGGGCCATCTATTTCGTCGGTGCCAATCCGGACATCACGGTCGGCGAGCTGCTCGCCATCCTGAAGATCACCAAGCAGAGCCTGTCGCGCGTCCTCAGCCAGTTGATCGCCGAAGGCTTCATCGAGCAGGAGGCCGACAGCGGCGACCGCCGTCGGCGCAAGCTCCGGCTCTCCGAAAAAGGCCGCCTGTTGGAGACGAAGCTGACGGAATGCCAGAGCACCCGCATCGCCGCCGCTTTCCGCGACGCCGGCGCCGAGGCCGTGGCCGGATTCCGCACCGTTCTGCGCGGCATCATCAACCCGGACGACCGCGACCGGGTGGCGCTCGAACGTATCGAGGCGAAGTGACCGGCGGCGCCGGGCGCGGTATCATCGGCGACCATGAGCCCCGCCATGAGCCCCGATAGCCCGCCCCCCGCGCAGGTCCTGATCGTCGACGACGACGACCGTCTGCGCAATCTGCTCGCCAAGTTTCTCGGCGACAACGGCTTCACCGTGATCGCGGCGCGCGACGCCGCCGACGCCCGCGAGCGGATGAAGTCCCTCGCCTTCGACATTATCGTGCTCGATCTGATGATGCCGGGCGAAAGCGGCCTCGACTTCGCCGCCTCGGTGCGCCAGACCGACGACGTGCCGATCCTGATGCTGACCGCCATGGGCGAGATCGAGGACCGGATCGCCGGCCTGGAACGGGGCGGCGACGATTATCTGACGAAACCCTTCGAGCCGCGCGAACTGCTGCTCCGCATGCACAACATCCTGAAGCGCGCGCAGCCGACGCCGGCGCCGATCATCGACGTCCGGCTGGGCGAGTCGGTCTTCGTCGTCGAGCGCGGCGAACTGATCCGGAACGGCCGTCGCGTGCACCTGACGGAGGCGGAGACGGGCCTGCTCAGGGTGCTCGCCATGCGGCCCGGCGAAGTCCTGTCCCGTGACGTTCTGGCCGAGCTAACCGGCACCGGCGGCGGCGGCCGGGCCGTCGACGTGCAGGTAACGCGGCTGCGCCGAAAGATCGAGCGCGACCCCCGCGAGCCGCGCTTCCTGAAGACGCTGCGCGGCCAGGGCTACGTCCTGTGGCCGGACAACCGGTGAGACGGCGATGCGCCAACCGCTGAGCCTCATCGTCAAGCGGTTCCTGCCGACCAGCCTGCTCGGCCGGTCGCTGCTGATCATCGTGACGCCGCTGGTGCTGTTGCAGGTGGTCTCCGCCGTCATCTTCTTCGAAACCCACTGGGACAAGATCACGCTCCGCCTGGCGCGTTCCGTCGCCGGCGACGTTGCGATGGTGATCTCGTTGATGCGGCAGTTCCCGGAGGAGAGCGACCGCGACTGGATTTTCAATCTCGCCGCCGACCATATGGAATTCCAGGCCAGCTACCTGCCGGGCAAGATCCTGCCGAACCGCCCGCAGGCGGTCTCCGGCCTGCTCGACGAAATGCTGGCGGAGGCCTTGGAAAGCTATCTCGGCCGTCCCTACGTGGTCGACAGCGACACCTACGAGCGCGACGTCCTGATCGAGGTGCAACTGAAGGACGGCATCCTGCACGTGCTGATGCCGAGGAAACGGCTGTTCAGCTCCACCACCTACGTCTTCGTCATCTGGATGGTCGGCACCTCGCTGATCCTGTTCGCCGTCGCCATGATCTTCATGCGCAACCAGGTGAAGCCGATCCGCCGCCTCGCCGATGCCGCCGATAACTTCGGCAAGGGGCGCGACGTCGAGAGCTTCAAGCCGGAGGGCGCGCGCGAGGTGCGTCAGGCGGCGGCGGCGTTCCTGGCCATGCGCTCGCGCATTCTGCGCCAGATCGGCCAGCGTACCGACATGCTGTCGGGCGTCTCGCACGATCTCAGGACGCCGCTGACCCGCATGAAGCTGCAGCTCGAGATGCTCGGCAAGGGCGACGACATCGACGCCCTCAAGCAGGACGTCTCCGAGATGGAGCACATGCTGGAAGGCTATCTCGCCTTCGCCCGCGGCGAGGGCGGCGAGCAGCCGGTGGAAACCAGCCTGACGGCGCTCCTGGAAGACGCCGCCGCCGCCGCCAAGCGGCGCGGCGGCCAGATCGACCTGCACGTCGAGGGCGAGATCAAGCTGCCGCTCCGGCCGAACGGCTTCCGTCGCTGCATCACCAATCTGGTGGAGAACGCGCTACGCTACGCCACGCACGTCTCGGTCCGAGCCGGCGTGCGCACGGACGCCGTCGAGGTGGTCGTCGACGACGACGGCCCCGGCATTCCGGAAGAAAAGCGGAGCGACGTGTTCAAGCCGTTCTTCCGCCTGGAAGGCTCGCGCAATCCCGGCACCGGCGGCGTCGGCCTCGGCCTCACCATCGCGCGCGATTCCGTGCAGGGACACGGCGGCGAAATCTATCTGGAGGATTCGCCCCTCGGGGGCCTCAGGGTGCGGGTCAAGCTGCCGCTGTAACCTACCAGGGCCGTTCGGCGTTGGACGCCCAAGGGTCCGGGTCGATCGGCCAGACCGGCCGGGCGATCTTCTTGTATGGCAGCTTCGTCATATCCCAGATCAGCGTGCCGGGCGACGCCGCGTAGATGACCTTTTCCGCGATGGGCGCATAGCCGGCGTGGAAGTGCTGCATGGATTTGACGACCAGGATGCGTTTCGACATGGGGTCGATGCCGACCTTCTCGAAGAAATCCGGCGTCACGTTCTGCGACCGCGCCGAATGCAGGACGAAATCGATTCCTTCCGCGTGCACCCAGACGGCGTCGCCGATGTAGCGGGGCGCGCCGCCCAAACCCTTTACGCTGGCGTCGCGGACGATCCGCTTCACCTCGACATTGAGATCGAGGGGATCGCCCGAGGTCGGTCCGGTCTTGCCGCCGATGCGGAGCGCGAATTTCGCGCCCTCGCCGGCGCCGACGCAGACGCCGGTCGCGACCGGATCCCAGATACCGCCGACCGCCGCCATGCCGATGCCGCGCTCCAGCAAGCGCCGCACGATGAAGGTGCTGTCGCCCGGACCGCCGCCGCCGGGATTGTCCGCCATGTCGGCGATCACCGCCGGTCCCTTCTTGCAGGTCAGCGCCTCGGTGATGGCGTCTTCCATTTCGACGTAGCGCGGCGTCACCTCGTCACGGAGCGACCACAACTCGCGGCCGAGCTTTTCCGACAGCATGTCGCCTTCCGCCTTGCGGCCGTCGGTTACGACGACGACGCGGGTCCCTTCCGCCGGCACGTCGCCCCACGGAAAGCCGTGCCCGAGCGACACCGACAGGACGCCGTTCTTGCCTTCCAGCGCGCTCATGCGGTCGACGAAACTACGCATCGGCTCGCGGGTCGTGTGATAGAGCCCGACCATGCGGCAGTCGAAAATGCTGATGACCGGATCGGCGCGGCCTTCCAGCTTCGCCTCCATGATCTTCCACACTTCCTCGGCGCGTTCGCGGAAATCCGTATGCGGATATTCCTTGTAGATAACGAGGCCGATCAGATTCTCGATCAGGCGGCGCGACAGGTGGCAGTGCAGATCGAATTCGGCGGCAATCGGCACGTCCGGGCCGACGATGTCGCGGATGCGGCAGACGAGATCGCCCTCGCAGTCGTCGTAGCCGTCGGCGACCATGGCGCCGTGCAGACTGAGCATGACGGCGTCCACCGGCAGCGCCGCCTTTAGCGTCGCCAGGATTTCGTCGCGCAAATCCTCGTGCACCTTACGGACCGTGAGACCGGAGGGCGTCGCGAACGCGGAGAGCCCTTCCACCACCTGCCAGCCCTTGGCGCGGGCGTGGTTACGCCAGATCACCAACGGCGCGCCGAACATGTGCGGGTTGTCGCCATGCTCACCGTTCCGGACCAGATGGCTGGACCGGAAGGCAGCCAGATCCGTCGGCAGCGGCGCGTCGGTGTGCGTCTCGGTGCCGAGACAGGCGGTGAAGATTTTCATTTCGATTTCCGGGCCAGCTTGGCGATATCGGGAAGCGGCCGCGCCGTTTCCGGATCGGCGGCGAGCACGCGTTCCAGCGCCGCCGCGACCGCCAGAACGTGCCGGTCGGCGCCCGGCGCGCCCAGCACCTGGATACCGAACGGCATGCCGAAACCGTCGACACCGCAGGGAAGCACGCAGCCGCAGGCCGCCGCCATGGTCGGCGCGTAGGTGAGCGCCAGCCAGCGCATGTAGGTCGGCATCTTCTCGCCGTCGATCTCGGCGACGTACCATTCCTTGTGTGGGAACGGCGACACCGAGGCGCCGGGGCAGATCACCACGTCCACGTCCTCGAAGAGGGCCAGCCACGCCCGGGCGATCCGGGTCTGCGCCAGGTGCGCCTTGGCGACGTCTTCCAGCGAGTACTCGAGGCCGCGTTCCACGTTGTCGATGACGTTCGGGCTCATATCCTTGCGGCGCGTGCGCACCCGCTCGCCGTGCGCGGCGACGAAATTGACGCCGCGCAGCACCTCGAAGCATTCGTGCACGCCGGCGAAATCGGGATCGCGATCCTGCGCTTCATCGAAGACGCCCCTGATCTTCTTCATGCGGCTGCGGAACAGCTTGCGGTTCGCCTTGGAAACCGGCGCGCAGCCGAGATCGGCCGAGAACACGGCGCGGACGCCGGAGAGGTCCGCTTCGCGGAGCGGCTCGAGGAGCGAGGCGTCCATGCCCATGGAAAACGGATCGCGCGGATCGGCGGACGTCTGCGCCGCAAGCAGGAGCGCCGTGTCGGCGACATTGCGGCCCATGGGTCCGAGCACCGCGAACGGGTTGAGGCCGACCGGCCTTCCTTCCGCCGGCACGATGCCCGGCGTCGGCCGGAAGCCGACGACGCCGCAAAACGACGCCGGCGTCCTGAGCGATCCGCCGTAGTCGGACCCGCTGGCGATCGGCACCATGCCGGTGGCCAGCGCCACCGCCGAACCGCCGGACGAGCCGGCACAGGTCTTCTTCGAATCGAACGGATTGCCGGTGGCGCCGAACACCAGGTTGCGGGTGTTGGCGCCGGCGCCGAATTCCGGCGTGTTGGTCTTACCGAGCACGATGGCGCCCTCGGCGCGGACGTTGGCGACGCTCAACTGGTCGTTGTCCGGGACGTTCTTGGCGTACAGCTTGGAGCCGTAGGTGGTGCGCACGCCGGCCGTCACCTCCAAATCCTTGATGCCGACGGGAAGGCCGTGCAGAAGGCCGAGCGGCTCGCCCCGCCGGACCGCCTTCTCGGCCGCCTTCGCTTCCTTGCGCGCTCGGGCGAACGACCGCGTCACCATGGCGTTGAGGACGCCGTCCACCTGTTCGATGCGCTTGATGCAGCTTTCCACCAGTTCGACCGGCGAAATCTGCTTGCAGCCGATTTGGCGGCGAAGTTCCACCGCCGTCAGATCGCAAATCTCGGTCATGCGTTGCCCTTCCCCTTCGGTGTTCCGCCCTCGCCCAGGTCCCACCAGAGCCCGGTCATGAGGCGGAGCGCGTCCTTGCAGACCGGCGCCAACACGTGTTCGTTCGGCGCGTGCTGCGAACAGCCGGCGTAGGAATGCGGCACCCAGATGGTCGGCAGGCCGAGGATTTCCGCGAAGACGTCGTTCGGCAGCGTGCCGCCCAGGTTCGGCAGCACCGCCACCTCGCGCCCGCCGGTCTCGCCGAGCGACGCGATGGCCCACTTCGCCCACGGGTGATCCGGGTCGAGCCGCGTCGCGTTCATGAAGTCCCGCTCCGGCGTCAGCTCGATCATGTCGAAGCCGCGCTCGTCGAGGTGCTTCCGGAGCACCGGCAGGAACGTCTTCGGGTCGGTGCCGACGACATAGCGGATATGCCCGTAGGCGACGGCACGGGGCGGGATGGCGTTGACCGGATTCCGAGGATTGCCGGTCTCGAAGGCGCGGATTTCGAAGGTGTTGGAACCGAACACGCGCTCTTCCGGCGTTAGGCCGGGCTCGCCCCAATTCGGGTCGATTTCCGGCTCGCCCGGATTGCCGCCGACCTTGAGTTTCGAGATGGCGCCACGCACCGAATTCGACATCGGCTTGGCGCGCCATTCGTCGATCAGAATTTTGCCCTTGGCATCGACGATGCTGGCGATGGCGTGCGCCATGATGACGCCCGGGTTGGCGAGAAGCCCGCCCCAGTTGCCGGAATGATGTCCGCCGTCGCGAAGCTCGATCGACATGGTGAAATTGAAGACGCCGCGCGAACCCATGAACACCGTCGGCGCGCCCGGCTGCATGCGCGGCCCGTCCGAGGCGATGAAGACGTCGGCCGGGAACAGGTCCTTGTGCGTGGCGCAGAATTCGTTGAGGCCGGGCGAGCCCCGCTCCTCGCCGGTTTCGATCAGCGCGATGACGTTGAAGCCGAGCTTGCCGCGCGTCTCCAGCACCGTCTTCAGGGCGGCGAGGTTGATGGTGTGCTGGCCCTTATTGTCGGCGGTGCCGCGGCCGTACCAGCGTTCGCCCTCGACCGTGATCTCCCACGGGTTCAAGCCGGCGCGCCACTGATCGTCGTAGCCGCGCACCACGTCGCCGTGCCCGTAGGTCATGACCGTCGGCAGGGACAGGTCTTCCGTCCGCGTCGCCACCAGGAACGGCCCGGCGCCCGGCACCGGGTTTTCGAAAATCTTGCACTCGAAGCCGAGCGGCTCCAGATACGGCGTCATTTCTTCTTCGAGATAGCGGAAGAGTTCCGGCAACCGCTCGTCGATGGGGCTTTCCGTATGGATCGCGACGCGGCGCGCCAGATCGGCCATGAAGCCGCCCGTCTCGAAATAACCGTCGATTGCGGTCAATGCCGCGTCCCTGCTCATGGCTGCCACCTCGTTTCCAGATCGCCGAGATCCCAATAGACGCCGGTGACGAGCGCCATGCCGTCGCGGGTCAGGGACCAGAGAATGTGTTCGTCCGGCGCGTGCTGCGAGCAGCCGGTGTAGCTGAGCGGCAGCCAGACGAATGGAATTTTCAGGACGTCCTGGAAGACGTCGTTGCAGATGGAGCCGCCGGAATTCGGGATCATCGGCGGCGGCGCGCCGGCCGTGCGGCCGACGCTGGCGCGCAGCCATTGCGCCCACGGATGATCGGGCGGCGTGCGGGCGGCGAGGAAGATGGCGTCGTTGCCGGGCGGCGGATCGACGATCTCGACGTTCTCGAAGCCGTGCTTGTCGAGGTGCCTGCGCAGATTCGCCCGCACGTTGTCGACGTCGGTGCCGACGACGAAGCGAAGCTGACAGTTGGCGCGCGCCCGGGGCGGGGTGGCGTTGACCGGGTTCTGCGGGTTGCCGGTCGTGAAGGCCAGCACCTCGAAGCTGTTCCAGGCGTAGACCTTTTCCGGCGGCGTCAGGCCGGGCTCGCCCCAGTTCGGATCGATCTCCGGTGCGCCGGCGCCGCCGTCCCGCGACACGTCCTTCAAGGCGTCGCGGACGGAATTGGAAATCGGCTGCGGCCGCCAGCCGTCGACCAGGATCTTGCCGTGGCTGTCGACGATGGTGGCGAGCGCATGCGCCAGCACGACACCGGGATTGGCGAGCAGGCCGCCCCAGTTACCGGAGTGGTGGCCGCCGTCCCGAAATTCCACCAACAGATCGAAATTGACGCAGCCCCGGTTGCCGAGCGTCAGGTTCGGCCGATTGAGATTCACGCGCGGCCCGTCGGAAGCGAAATAGGCGTCCGCCGCGAAGGCATCCTTCTCGCGGTCCACCAGTTCCTTGAGGCCCTTGGAGCCGTTCTCCTCGCCGGTCTCGACCATGAACTTGCAATTGAAGCCGAGCTTGCCGCGCGTCTCCAGCACGGTGCGGAGCGCCGCTAGGTGTGTCGTGTGCTGCGCCTTGTTGTCGGCGGTGCCGCGCCCGTAGACCCTGTCGCCGTCACGCGCCAGCACCCACGGCCCCTGTCCCTTGGTCCAGCGGTCTTCCTGACCGCGCACGGTGTCGCCGTGGCCGTAGCCGAGGATCGTCGGCAGGCTCTCGTCCTCGATCCGCGTCGCCAGCAGGACCGGCCCCTGGCCCTCGAACGGGTTGTCGTAGACGCGCACGTCGAAGCCCATGCCTTCGAAGGCGGGGCGGATGTTCTCTTCCAGATAGCGGTAGAGTTCCGAAAGCCGTTCCGGGTTCTGGCTTTCCGTCGGGATGGCGACGCGTTCGGCGAGGGTCTTGAAGTAGCCGTCCGGGTCGTCGAACCAGTCGAGGCCCCGCTGGATCGCCGCCGCCCGCGCGCTCATGACGCCTGGCGTCCGCGCCCCTGGTTATCGTCGAACAGGTGGCATTCGACATAGCCGGCGTCGGTCGGCACGCGCTTCGGCGCCGCCTGCGAGCAATGCCCCATGACCTCGGCGCAGCGTGGATGGAAGGTGCAGCCGCTCGGCGGATCGACCGGGTTCGGATAGGCGGCGCCGAGATGCGTGTCCGGCACGCCCTGCGACGGGTCCGGCGTCAGCACGGAATCGAGCAGCGCCTTGGTGTACGGATGGCCTGGCCGATTGAACAGCGAATCCGTGTCCGCCATCTCGACGATGCGGCCGAGATACATGACCGCGACCCGCGTCGCCATGTGCTCGACCACCGCCAGATTGTGGCTGATGACGACGTAGGTGAGATTGAGCTCGGCGCGCAAATCCTGCAGCAGGTTCAGAATCTGCGACTGCACGGAGACGTCGAGGGCCGACGTCGGCTCGTCGCAGATGACGATTTTCGGCCGGTTGATCAGGGCGCGGGCGACGGCGACGCGCTGGCGCTGGCCGCCCGACAACTGGCTCGGGAAGTTGTTGTAGAGGCGGCGCGGCAGGCCCACCAGTTCCATCATCTCCTCGACCCGCTTGCGCCAGGTGTCCGGGTTCGGATCCTGCTGCACGACCAGCGGCAGCCCGATGATCGAGCCGATCGGCTTCCTGGGATTGAGCGACGAATACGGGTCCTGGAAGATCGGCTGTACCAGCTTCGCCATTTCCAGGCGCGGGATCGCCGTCACCGGCCGGCCGTCGATCAGGATGTCGCCCGCCGTCGGCATCAGGAGGCCCAGCAGCATCTTCGCCAGCGTCGTCTTGCCGCAGCCCGATTCGCCGACAATGGCCAGCACTTCGCCGCGCTCGATCTCGAGGTTGATGCCGTTGACCGCATGCAGCGGCCGTTTGCCCTTGAAGGCACCGGCCGAGATCATGAACGTGCGGGTGACGTCCTTGGCGCTGAGGACCGTGCTCATGCGACCCCCCGCGTCTCGGCGTTCCGGGCGCAATCGGCCGGCGACAGCAGGCAGCGGTACTTGTGTCCGGCCTCGGCGCCAGCCTGGAACGCCACGTCGTCGGCGACGCAGGCGTCCATGGCGTAATCGCAACGCTCGGCGAAGCGGCAACCCTTCAGGTTGCCGACCAGCGACGGCACGATGCCGGGGATCGAGCCGAGCGGCTTGCCGCGATCGGTCTTGCCGGGGATCGGGATGCAGGCGAGCAGGCCCTGCGTATAGGGATGCGTCGGCCGCGTGAAGACCTGCGTCGCGGATCCCTCCTCGACCACCTGGCCGGCGTACATGACGCAGACCCGGTCGGCGACGCGCGAGACGACGCCGAGATCGTGCGTGATCAGGATCAGGCCCATGTCGAATTCCTTCTGCAGCTCGGCCAGCAGCAGAAGGATTTGCGCCTGGATGGTGACGTCGAGGGCCGTCGTCGGCTCGTCGGCGATGATGAGGTCGGGTCCGCACATCAGCGTCATGGCGATCATGACGCGCTGGCGGAGACCGCCGGAAAGCTGATGCGGATACTGCGTGAGCCGCGAGCGGGCGGCGGTGATGCCGACCTTTTCCAACAGGAACACGGCGCGCTCGCGCGCTTCCTCGACGCTGACCTTGCGGTGCCGGCGCATGGTCTCGATCATCTGGTTGCCGATGGTGTAAGCCGGATTGAGGCTGGTCATCGGCTCCTGGAAGATCATGCCCATGACGTTGCCGCGAATGTCCGACATGCGCCGCTCGCCGGCGTTCAGGATATCCTCGCCGTCGAGGGCGAGCTTGTCGGCCTTGCGGATCGCCTTCTTCGGCAACAGGTCCATGACGGCGAGCGATGTGAGCGACTTGCCGCAGCCGGACTCGCCGACGATGCAGAGCGTCTCGCCCCGCTCCACGTGGAAGCTGATTCCCTGCACGGCGTGCAGCATGCCGGCCGGCAACGGAATGTCGACGGTCAGGTTCTCGACTTCGAGGATGCGGTCTTTCGCGTCAGCCACGTTCCGTCCCTCAGTTCCTGTTTTCCGGCGCGGTGATGTCGCGGATGCCGTCGCCCATCAGGTTGATGGAGAGGATCAGCACGAACAGCGCCGCGCCCGGGATGCCGATCAGCCACGGATAGAAGAACATCAGGCCCTTGCCTTCCGAGATCATCAGACCCCAGCTCGGCGCCGGCGGCTGCACGCCGAGGCCGAGGAAGGACAATGCCGCTTCCAGGATGATGGCGTGCGCCATCTCGACCGTGGCGACGACGATCAGGTTGTTCATGATGTTCGGCATGATCTCGGAGAAGATGATGCGCGCCTTCGAGCAGCCGATGGCCTGCGCCGCCGCGACGTAGTCGAGGTTGCGCACCTGTTGCGTCGAACTTCGCATGACGACGGCGAAGCGGTCCCAGATCAGCAGTCCGAGCACCCAGATGACGATCCAGAGCGAATTGCCGATCAGCGAGACGACGGCCAGCGCCACCAGAACGACCGGCATGGAAAGCCTCGTCGTGATGATGAAGTTGACCACCATGTCGACGCGGCCGCCGAAGTAGCCGGCCAGCACGCCGAGCGTCGTGCCGATGACGCCGGAGATGATCATCGCCGCGAACCCGATCAAGAGCGAAATCTGCGCGCCGTAGATCAGGCGCGACAGATAGTCGCGGCCGAAATTGTCGGTGCCGAGCGGAAATTCCCAGGTCGCCTTGGCGCTCGCCGACCAGATCGGCGGGATCAGCTTGCGGGCGAGCTGCTGGTCCAACGGATCGTGCGGCGCGATCAGCGGCGCCAGCACGGCGATCAGGAAGATCAGCAGCAGGAAACCGGCGCCGATAACGAAACCGTAATGACCGAAAATGCGCTTGCGCACGATGGCCGCCGGCGACGGTTCCAATATCTCGGTCGCCGTCGGCATCTTCTTGTTCGTCATGGTCGTTCCCTCGGCCATCTCAACCCACCCTGATTCGCGGATCGAGGAACGCGTTCAGCAGATCGGCCAGGAACGTCAGCACGATGTAGAAGCACGCCAGCACCAGGACGATCGCCTGCATCATCGGCAGGTCGGCGCGCTGGATGGATTCCCAGGCCAGCTGACCGAGGCCGTTGATGGCGAAAATGGTCTCGATGACGATGGAACCGCCGAGCATGAAACCGAACTGCACGGCGGCGAGGCTGACCACCGGAATGACGGCGTTGCGAAGCGCGTGCTTGAACAGCACCGACACCGGCCTGAGGCCCTTGGCCTTGGCGGTGCGGATGTAATCGGAGGAGAGCACCTCCATCATGCCGGCGCGGGTCAGCCGCATCACGGCGGGTGTGATGTAATAGCCGAGCGCGACTGACGGCATGACGAAATTGAGCCAGGAATCGCTGCCGGTGATCGGCAACATGCGCCATTGGATGCCGAACCAGAAAATCATGATCAGGGCGAACCAGAAGGACGGCAGCGCCTGTCCGATAACGGCGATCGTGAGCGCAGTCCGGTCGATGATGGTATTCGGCCGCATGGCGGCGAGGACGCCCAGCGGGATCGCCAGCACCAGCGCGAAGGAGAGCGCCGACGCGCCCAGGATCATCGTCACCGGCAGGCGGGTGAAGATGACGGACGCCACGTCCGTCTTCAGATAATGCGAGTGGCCGAAGTCGCCGGTGAGGGCGTTGCCGAGCCAGATCGCGTATTGCACGACGATCGGCTTGTCGAAACCGTAGACGCGGCGGATGTTTTCGATGTCCTGCTGCGTCGCGGTCTCGCCGGCGAGCGCCATGGCGGGATCGCCCGACAGATAGATCATCGAGAATGTCAGAAGCGAAACCGTGATCGCGACGAGAACCGCGATGGCGAGCCGCTTCAGCGAATAGGCGATCATGTCACGCCGCTCCGACGTCGGGTGGAAGGAACGCCGGCGGACCCGAGGGCCCGCCGGCGCCGTTTACGTTACTTCCACTTCGCCGCGTAGAAGCGCGGGATCTCGTCCGGCGTGGTCGTGAAGTTCAAGTCCTTCGAGTACGCGTAGTACTTCGCATAGGAGAACATCGGCAACCAGTAGAGTTCGCTGGAGATGATCGAGAGCGCCTGCTTGTAGAGCTTCTTGCGCTCGGCTTCGTCGGTCGAGGTGCCGGCCGCCTTCAGGGCGTCGACAACCTTCGGGTCCTTCGCCGGGTCGTCATGACCGCCCGAGAAGAAGTGGCCGGTCGAGGCCGAGGCGTCCGGGATCGAGTTGGAACCCCAGGTCATGTGGTTGATCGGGGTCTGACCCTTCCACACCAGATCGCGGAGCGCGCGATACTGCATGAACTTGAGGTTCGCCTTGATACCGATCTTGGCGAGATCGCCGATCACCGCTTCCGTGTACTCGCGTTCACGATAGGCGTAGAGATCGAACTCGAAGCCGTTCGGATGACCCGCTTCGGTGAGCAGCTTCTTGGCCAGTTTCGGATCGTACTTCCACGCCGGCACGTCCTGCGTGCAGCCGAACTGATCCGGATGGCAGGCCGAGTTGATGACGACCGACGCCGGACCGACCAGGTTCTTGACCAGCGCCGCGCGGTCGATGGCGTGCGCCACGGCCATGCGGACCTTCTTGTCCATGAAGAACTTCTGACCCGACGAACCCGTCACGTCGAAGGCGAGATAGCTGAAGCGCATGGTCTTGGCGTTCTCGACCGTGACGGCCGGGTGGCTGGACATCTGTTCGGCCTGCTCTTTCGGCACGTCCCAGATCCAGTCGACGCCGCCGGTCAGCAGCTCCGCGATCTGCGTGTTCATTTCCTTGATCGTGCGGAACGTCAGCTTGCCGATGGCCGGCTGCCCCTTCGGGCTGCCCTTCATGTACTTGTCGTTCTTCACCATCTCGACTTTTTCGCCGGCGACGATGTTCGTGACCTTGTACGGGCCGGTGCCGACCGGCTTCACCGCGGCATAGTCCTTCTTGCCGTCGGCCTTCGCCGGCGCCGAGTCATAGTGGCCTTCCGGCATCATGAAAACCGCCTGCGCGAAGTAGGCGAGCGCCGCCGGGAACGGTTCCTTCAGCTTGATGCGGACGCTGTTGGGGCCGGTCTTTTCGGCCGATTCCATGAAGTTCACGTTGGCCTGGGTGAGGACGCCGTTTTCCTTCTTGGAAACGAAGTTGACCGTGTAGACCACGTCTTCCGGCCCGAACTTGGAGCCGTCGTGGAACACCACGTCGTCACGCAGTCCGAAGTCGATGGTGGTGTTGTCGACCCACTTGTAAGACGTCGCCAGCAGCGGCTTGTACTCGCCGCTCTTGAGATCGCGGAACAACAGACCGTCCCAGACGGTGTTGCCGATGATCACCAATTCACGGGTGTTGTTGTAGTAGGGGTCGATCACCGCCGCTTCGCGGTTGGTCGCCCACACCAGCGTGTCGTTGGCTTTTCCCGCGAACGCCGCCGGGGCTGCCGTCAGCGTCGCGACGGCCGCCAGCGCCGTCGTGGTTAGAATCTTGCGGATCATGATGATCGCACCTCCCTGCCTGGTTGACTAATCCTGAAGCTCTACCCTCGCCGTCCCGTTCGGGACGTTTGTTTAGACCTTATGATTGGACGATTCCGGTCCGGAGTCCACAGTCGAGGCATACAAATCGCACACGCTCGGGCCGCGGGGAAAATTCCGTTCAATGACGAAGCCGCCTTTGTGTTATTATTCAATACTTCTTACCGTATTCTAATAACATCGTAGGAAGCGGCGGCCCGATGCGTCAAGCCTCGACGAAACGGATTTCGAAATCGGACGGCGAACCGATGCCGCCCGCCGGCGGCGACACGCTGTTCGTCGGATCGCTGGAAAAGGGATTCCGGGTTCTCGCCGCCTTCGACGACAATCATCCGACACTCGGCGTCACGGAGATCGCGCAGCGTACCGGCCTCGACAAAAGCGCGGCGCAACGGTTCTCGAACACGCTGCACAAGCTGGGCTATCTCGAAAAGGACGCGACGACGCGGCGCTACACGCCGGCCCGCAAGCTGGTCGGCTTCGCCTACACCTACATGCGGCACAACCGCCTGGCCGAGCGTGCCATGCCGCGCCTGATCGACGCCGGCAAGGTCCACAACACGACCATCAATCTCGCCGAGTTCATGGATACGGACGTCATCTACACGATCCGCATCCCGCAACAGACGACGGCGTTCGCGGCGACACTGACCGGTCGGTGCGTACCGACGTTCTGCACCTCCGCCGGCTTGGCCATTCTGGCGCACATGCCGGAAGCGGATGTCATGGACATCCTGAAGCGGAGCGACCGGCACCCGTACACTCCCCGCACGGTGACGGACATCGATCAGATCCTCCGCATTCTCGAACGCATCCGCCGCGACGGCTTCTGCGCCACTTATGGCCAGCTCCTGCCGCGCGAGATCAGCGTCGCCGCCGTCGTCTTCGACAGTTCCGGCAAGGTGTCGGCGGCGGTGCAGATCCCCATCTACCGCCCGAAGTGGACCCTCGAGGACGCCCGGCGTCTGCTCGGCCCGCTCACCGTGGACACGGCGCGCGGCATCTCCAGCGACCTCGTCGGCACGCCGCCGCCATGAACGCACGGGTCGAAAGCGCCCTCGCCGACGTTCTCGCGACCGCCGGCATGGATCCGGCCGAGGCGGCGCGGGTCAGCGTCTGCAGCGCCGATCCGGTGTTGCCGACGCCGTTCCCGCTCGGCACCGCCGGCGCCGCCGCCATCGCCGCCGTCGGACTCGCCGTCGACGCGCTTCACCGGGCCGCCGGACATGCGCCGCAGCAGATCGGCATCGCCGTGCCGGACGCGGCAGCGGCGGTCAGGGGCAACGAGTTCCTGCGCCGGAACGGTCAGCCGGTCGAAGACCTGTGGCGCGGCATTTCAGGGTTCCAGCAGACCGGCGACGGCCGCTATCTGCGTTTCCACTGTAATTTTCCCGAGCACGAGCGGGCGGCGCTCGCGGTGCTCGGATGCAGCGCCGACAAGCGCAGCCTGGCGAGCTCCCTGAAGAAGTGGTCGGCGCCGGACTTGGAGGACGCCATCCTCGACGGCGGCGGCTGCGCCTACATGGCGCGGACGGCCGAAGAGTGGGCGGACCATCCGCAGGCGGCCGCTCTCGCCGGCCTGCCGCTCCTGGAGATCGAGCGCATCGGCGATGCCGATCCGACGCCGTTGCCGGCGGGACCGAGGCCACTTTCCGGCGTTCGCGTCCTCGATCTTACGCGCGTCATCGCCGGGCCGGTGATCGGGCGGACGCTGGCCGAGCACGGCGCGACGGTGATGCGCGTGGCGTCGCCGCACCTGCCGTTCATCGAACCACTGGTGATCGACACCGGACACGGCAAGCTCTCGACACATCTCGATCTAAATGTGGAGAGAGATGGCGCTACGTTGCGCCGCCTGATCGGGGACGCCGACGTATTCGTGCAGGGCTATCGGCCCGGCGCCATCGCCGGCAAGGGCTTCTCGGCCGAGGACGTGGCCCGCCTCCGCCCCGGCATCGTCTGCGTCGATCTGTCGGCGTGGAGCCATGCCGGCCCCTGGTCGCATCGGCGCGGTTTCGACAGTCTGGTACAGACGGCGACCGGCTGGGCGCTGGAACTGGGCGGCGCGGCGCCGAAACTGCAACCGGCCTCCGCCATCGACTACGTCAGCGGCTACCTCGGCGCCTTCGGCGCGCTGGTGGCGTTGCGACGGCGTGCGGCGGAAGGCGGCAGTTGGCGCGTGCGGCTGTCGCTGGCGCAGACCGGCCGCTGGATTTCCGGCCTCGGCCGCGTCGACGACCCGGACGTGCGAGAGCGGCCGGTTCTCGAAGGCAAGGATGTCGCCTATCGGATGCAGAGAGCGGATTCCGAATTTGGGAGGTTGGAATTTCTCGGCCCGGTCCTTACGCTGAGCGAAACGCCGCCCATGTGGGCGACCCCGCCCGTGCCGCTCGGCACGCATCGACCGGACTGGCCCAACGCTGCTGACGATACGAGGAACCGATGACTTTCCGCGTCCTGACCGGCCTGTTCGGCCACGAAAGCAATGCCTTCTCGAAACTGCCGACGAAGCGCGCCAATTTCGAGGACTACCTGCTCGCCTTCGGTGACGACGTGCCGGCGCGCATCAAGGGGGCGCGCATCGAGCCGACCGGCGTCGAGGAAGCGGCCCGGGAATTCGGCTGGGACCTGGTCAGGACCGTGGTCGCCTGGGCGACGCCGTCCGGTCCCGTCGCCGACGACGCCTGGGAGGTCTGCACCGGCGCGATCCTCGAAGCGGCGCGGACGCAAGGCCCCTTTGACGGCATCCTCATCAACATGCACGGCGCCATGGCGCAGGCCCGCTATCCGGATGCAGAGGGGCAGTTGCTGTCCGAACTCCGTGCCATCGTCGGGCCGGACGTGCCGCTCGCCATCACCCTCGATCTTCACGCCAACGTAACGGCGGAGATGACGCGGCGCGCCGACATCGTCGTCGCCTACCGCACCTATCCGCACATCGACCAAGTGGAGACGTCCTGGCGGGCGGCCCGCATCCTCGACAGGACCATGCGCGGCGAGGTGACGCCCACGGCCGTCACCGCCCGGCGGCCGATGATCGAGGGCTTGGATGACGGCCGCACCACGGCCGAAAATCCGATGCTGGAACTGCTGCGCCGCGCCGACGCGCTGGAAACGGCGACGGACGGCGTGCTGTGCGTCAGCGTGCAGGCCGGCTTCACGCCGGCCGATCTGGAAGAAGCCGGACCGAGCGTCACCGTCACTGGTGACGGCAACGATCCCCGCTATGCCGCCATCGCCGAGGAATTCATGGATTACGCCTGGGAAACCCGGCACTTCGATTCCAACACTTATTTGAGCGTCGACGCGACGGTCGCCGCCATTCGCGACGGGTTGGCCGGCGGCGCCGCGAAAGGCCCCATCGTCGTCGCCGACTTTTCCGACAATCCGGGCTCAGGCGCCTACGGCGATTCGACCTTCCTCCTGAAGGGATTGCTCGACGCCGGCCTCGAGAACGCCGCCTTCGGCACCATCTGCGACCGGGAAGCGGCGGCGGCGCTGATCGAAGCCGGCGAAGGCGCGACGGCGACGGTGATGCTCGGCGGAAAGGTCGATCCGTTGTTCGGGCCGCCCATCAACGTGACCGGCACGGTCGAGCGGATCACCGACGGCACCTACGTCGCGCAGGGGCCGCGCTGGAAGGGCGTGACGCACCGGCTCGGGCCGACCGCGGTGCTGCGCGTCGGCGGCATGCGGATCGTCGTCGCGTCGAACCGGCTGCAGCTGACCGAGATCGAGGCCTTCACGCACGCCGGCATCGAGCCCCGCAACCTCGACGTCGTCGCCGTCAAATCCATGCAGCACTTCCGCGCCGCCTTCCAGCCCATCGCCCGCGATATCCTGATCTGCGACGCCGGCGCGCTTTCCGGCAAGGACATCTCGAAACTGCCGTTCACCCGTCTCAGGCGGCCGATCTTTCCGCTCGACCTCGCCTGACCTCCGGGGATGGACACGCCGCACACAGCTTCCACCCCGCCCGCCCCGGTCAACCGGACCATCGAAGGCGCCCTTTGGGCCCTGGCTTCGGCGGGCCTTCTCTCGGCGCTGGCCGCGCTCGGACGCCAAATCGCGCATCTCGGCGTCGAACCGATGCTGATCGTCTTCTTCCGGCTTGTCTTCGCGTTCCTGTGCCTGATGCCGTGGTTCCTGATGCGCGGCATCGGCCGGGTCGGCACGTCGCAGATGAAGCTCTACTTCGTCCGCTCCATATCCAGCGTCTGCGCCATGACGACATGGTTCTACGCCGTATCCATGCTGCCGATCGGCGAAGTGACGGCGCTCGGCTTCCTGGCGCCGCTCTTCACCACCATCGGCGCGGCCTTGTTCCTGGGCGAGGTCGTGCGCGTCCGGCGTTGGACGGCGACACTCGTCGGGCTGCTGGGCGCCATGATCATCATCCGTCCGGGCTTGGTGGAGATGGGGGCCGGCAGCTGGTTCGCGCTCTCGTCCGCCGTGTTCATGGGCATCTCGTCGTTGTTCATCAAGCGGCTCACGCGCGGCGACGATCCGACGACGGTGGTGTTCTTCTCGCACCTGGTGACGATCCCGATGGCGGCGATCCCGGCGGCCTTCCTCTGGCATTGGCCGGCCCCTGAAATGTGGCCGTACCTTTTGGCGACGGGGCCGCTCGCCGTCCTCGGCCATATCGCGCTCACCAAATCGTTCGCGCTTGCCGACGCGTCCCTCGTCGCCACGTTCGACTTCGCCAAGCTGCCGTGGGCGGTGCTGATCGGCTGGCTGGCGTTCGGCGAACTGAGCGACGTCTGGACGTGGATCGGCGCCGCCGTGATCTTCAGCTCGTCGCTTTACATCGTCCGCCGGGAATCGAAGATCAAACGCGCCGCCTGATCAGGCAGCCTGACTAGGCGGCTTGGGCCTTCTTCTTCCGGGATTCGCGGTACGTGATGTAGACGGTGGACGCGAAGATCACCGTGCCGCCGACCCAGGTCCAGAAGTCCGGAAACTCGCCGAACCAGAAGTAGCCGATGGCGGCGGCCCAGATCAGCCGCGAGTAGTCCACCGGCGCGACGGCCGTCGCATCGGCGAGCTTGTAGGCCTGCGTCATCAACAGATGGCCGAGCGTCGCCAGGAGCCCGATGGCGATCAGCATCACCCATTGCGTCGGATCGGGCCATGTCCAGACGAGGATCGCCGGGACGATCGAGAACAGGGTGAAATAGACATTGGTGTAGAAGACGAGCGTCACGCTGGTGTCGGTGCGCGCCAGCACCTTGACGCAGAGCAGCGCCGCCGCCCACAGCACCGTCGATCCGAGCGCCACCAACGCGCCCGTGTCGAACACGCCGGCGCCCGGCCGGACGATGATCAGCGTCCCGCAAAAGCCGATGCCGATGGCGATGGCGCGGCGGATACCGAGACCTTCCTTGAGGAAAATCGCAGCCCCCAGCGTGATGAACAGCACCGACGTGAAGCTGAGCGCCGTCGCATCCGCGACCGGCAGCATACTGAGCGCCGTGAACCAGGTGAACAGGGCGCCGATACCGACGACGGCGCGGATGAATTGCAGGCCCGGCCGCTTGCTCTTCCACTTCGAGCGGTCCTGGCGCAGCAGGAACGGGATAAGGACGATGAAGCCGACGATGTTGCGGAAGAAGGCCGCCTCCAGCGGATGGATGCCGCTCGTCACGGCGCGGACGATCAGGTGCATCGTGACGACGGTGAGCGCCGCCCCGGCAATCAGGAGCGCGCCCCTGAGCGTGTCGCTCATCCGCTTTTCGGTCGGCGCAAGGCCGTCTAGACGGCCGGTCGGCTCCTGGTCCAACTCACCCCCGGTCCCTTGCGCCCCCGCCGGGCGCCGCTGGCGTCATTGCCGTTACGCGGAAAACTGCTACGGTCCGGCCTCGGATATCTGCTTGGCCGACCCGCGGAAGGAGTTTGAATGATGAGCGACCGAGGAATGGACGTCAATGACGGCGGACCGGTGCGAGGCGCCGCATGATCCGCGCCGGCATCGTCGGCATCGGCCGCTGGGGACAGACCCTGGTCTCGTCCGTGCAGGGTAAGTCCGAGAAAATCCGTTTCACCGCCGGCGTCACCGGCCGCAAGGCGCTGGCGCAGGAATACTGCGACAAGCACGGCATCCGGCTCCTGGATTCGCTGGACGAGATGCTGGCCGACGCCGACATCGACGCCGTCGTGCTGGCGACGCCGCACACGCAGCACGCCGATCAGGTCGTCGCCTGTGCGGCGGCCGGCAAGGCGGTGCTCGTCGAAAAGCCCTTCACCCTCGTCCCCACCGACGCGAAGCGCGCCGTCGCCGCCATACAGGCGGCTGGCAAGCCGCTCTGCGTCGCTTTCAACCGCCGCTTTTCGCCGCCGATGGTCATGCTCCGCGAGATGGTGCAATCGGGCCGGCTCGGCACCGTGCTGCACGTCGAGGGCAACATCTCCGGCTCCGGCGGGCTCCGCTACAAGGCCGGCCACTGGCGCGCCAGCGAGACGGAAAGCCCGGCCGGCGGCATGACCGCCATGGGCGTGCACATGGCCGACGCCATGATCGCCATCATGGGACCGGTCGCGTCGGTCCGCGCCGTCAGCGAGCGGCGCGTGCTGACCACCGACGTCGACGACACCACGTTCGCGGCACTCAAGTTCAAGGGCGGCGCCACCGGCGTGCTGACAACGCTGTTCGCGTCGCAGCAGTTCTGGCGGGTGCAGGTGTTCGGCGATAAGGGTTGGGCCGAGGTCCGGGACTATACGCGGCTCGAGTTCCGGCCCATCG
Source organism: Rhodospirillales bacterium (assembly GCA_038117205.1). Taxonomy (GTDB): domain Bacteria; phylum Pseudomonadota; class Alphaproteobacteria; order Rhodospirillales; family Casp-alpha2; genus JAQBZY01. The sequence continues at coordinate 66,071 of JAYOFL010000001.1, forward strand.
AGGGTAAGCCCGAAGTGATCGAGTATCCACCCTTCGACATGGAGGAAGCGGAACTGGAGGCCTTCGCCGACACGGTCGCGGGCAGCGCTTCCTATCCGGTGACACTCGCCGACGCGGAACACGGCGTCGATATCCTCGACGCCGTCATCCGCTCCGCGAAGTCCGGGGAAACCGTGACGCTGTAGGCCGTGCCGTCATCCCCGCGAAAACGGGGATGACGAAACAGGCGCCGGCCTCAATTACCGATACCGGCGATCTTCTTGTCGGTGTTGTACTGGCTGAGTGCGTAGACCGACCAGATGGCGGCGGGAATCCAGCCGATCAGCGTCAGTTGCAGGTTCAGGCAGATCACGCGCTGGATCGGCTTGCCGATGGTGAAGAAGTTGAGCCACGGGATCAGGATGGCGAGAATCAGTCGAAGCATCGGGTCGGTCTCCTCGTCGTTAAGCCATTGGACCCGTCCGCACCCCCAGCGAGCCCCCTTGGACCGGATGCTAGCCGAACGGCCGGCGATTGTCCTCCCCCCTTGCGTGCTCTAGAACCCCGGCCATGGACGTTGAGCTTTTCGATTTCCACCTGCCCCTCGAGCGGATCGCCCAGGCGCCGGCGCGGCCGCGCGACAGCGCGCGCCTGCTGCACGTGCCGGCGGCGGGGCCGCTCGCCGACCACACCGTCGGCGATCTGCCCGGCCTGATCCGGCCCGGCGACGTCTTGGTGTTCAACGACACCCGGGTCATTCCGGCGCGCCTCGTCGGCAAACGGGGCGACGCGACGCACCGGGGCCGACCGGAAGGGGGCGCCAAGATCGAGGTAACGCTGCACCAGCCGACGGACGCCTTTACCTGGAAAGTGTTCGCGAAGCCGGCCCGCAAGCTGCAGCCCCGCGACTACGTCGTCTTCGCGCCGGGCTTCGCCGCCGACTGCGTCGATGCCGGCGACGGCGGCGAGCGGACGCTCCGCTTCAACGTCGCCGGCCGGCAGTTGATCGACATGCTGAACAAGCACGGCGTCATGCCGCTGCCGCCCTACATTAAACGCGAGGACGCCGGCGACGACCGGGACCGCAGCGACTACCAGACCATGTTCGCGGAAAAGGACGGCGCCGTCGCCGCGCCAACGGCGTCGCTGCACTTCACCGACGATCTGCTCGCCGCCGTCCGCCGGGCGGGCGCGGCCGACGTGCGCCTCACGCTGCACGTCGGCGCCGGCACGTTCCTGCCGGTGAAGGTGGAGGACACGGACGATCACGTCATGCATTCGGAGCGCGGCATTCTCGATGCCGCGACGGCCGACAGGCTCAACGCGGCGCGCGCCGCCGGCGGGCGCATCGTCGCCTGCGGCACGACGGCGCTCAGGTTGCTCGAAAGCGCCGCCGACGCTGAGGGCCGCCTGCATCCTTTCGACGGGCTCACCGACATCTTCATCCAGCCGGGCTACAGGTTCCGCGCCGTCGACGCCTTGATGACCAACTTCCATCTGCCGAAGTCGACCTTGTTCATGCTGGTCTCGGCCTTTTCCGGGTTGGAGCGCATGAAGGCCGCCTACGCGCACGCCATCGACAAGGAATATCGCTTCTATTCCTACGGCGACGCGTGCTTTCTTGAACGTTCGGAGGGCGCATGACCGGCATCGGCTTCAAGGTTTCCGGAACGGACGGCGACGCGCGCACCGGCGTGATCGAGACGGCGCACGGGGCCATCCGCACGCCGGCCTTCATGCCGGTCGGCACGGCGGCGACCGTCAAGGCGATGACGCCGGAATGGGTGAAGGACACGGGGGCCGACTGCATTCTCGGCAACACGTATCACCTGATGCTGCGCCCCGGTTCGGAACGGATCGCGGCGCTCGGGGGGTTGCACGAATTCATGAATTGGCCGGGGCCGATCCTGACCGATTCCGGCGGCTTCCAGGTGATGTCGCTCTCACAACTTCGCAAGCTCGACGAGAACGGCGTCACGTTCCGCTCGCACATCGACGGCAGCGCGCACACGCTGACGCCGGAAAGCTCCGTCGCCATCCAGCGCCATCTGGATGCCGACATCACCATGGTGCTCGACGAGTGCACGCCGTTCCCGTGCGAGAAGGCGGACGCGGAAAAAAGCATGCAACTTTCCATGCGCTGGGCGAAGCGGTCCAAGGACGCCTTCCAGGCACAGCCGGGCTACGGCCTCTTCGGCATCGTGCAAGGGAGCGTGCACGAAGACCTCCGCGCACAATCCGCCGCCGCCCTCGTCGACATCGGTTTCGACGGCTACGCGGTCGGCGGCCTCGCCGTCGGCGAGGGGCACGAGACCATGCTGAACGTGCTCGACTTCACCGTGCCGCATCTGCCGAAGGACCGGCCCCGCTACCTGATGGGCGTCGGCAAGCCGGACGATCTGGTTCAGGCGGTGAAGCGCGGCATCGACATGTTCGACTGCGTGCTGCCGACGCGCTCAGGCCGCACCGACCAAGCGTTCACCCGGCGCGGCACCGTCAACATGCGGAATGCGCGGCACAAGGACGACCCGCGTCTGCTCGATCCGGATTGCGCCTGCCCGGCCTGCACCGGCTATTCGCGCGCCTATCTGCATCACTTGGTGATGGCCAAGGAAATCCTCGGCATGATTTTGCTCACCCGGCACAACCTGCACTACTATCAGGAACTGATGGCCGGCATGCGCGCCGCCATCGCCGCCGGCGCCTTCGACGCCTTCGAGCGCGACTTCAAGACGGCGTACACGGGCGGCGACATTGGGGAGTCTGGTGAATGAGCGACAGCTTCGAGACCCTGACGCAACTGGGCGCGGCGAGCGGCATCCCGGAAAGCCCGGAGAAGGCGTCCCTCGAATGCGTCGCCAACCCGCATCCGGGGACGCGCTATCTGATCCGCTTCGCGTGTCCCGAGTTCACGTCGGTCTGTCCGGTCACCGGCCAGCCGGATTTCGCGCACCTCGTCATCGACTACGTGCCGGAAAAGAAGATCGTCGAGAGCAAGTCGCTGAAGCTCTATCTGGTGAGCTTCCGCAACCATCCGGGCTTCCACGAAGCCTGCACCATCGACATCGCCGAGAAGATCATCCGCACCGCCGAGCCGCATTGGCTCCGCATCGGCGGCTACTGGTATCCGCGCGGCGGCATTCCCATCGACGTCTTCTATCAGACCGGCGAACCGCCGAAGGGGATGTGGCTGCCCGACCAGGGCGTCCAGCCGTACCGGGGGCGGGGATAGCCCGCCCCGCCGGCCACCCCGGATTTGCCCGCCCCTGACGCGATCAGGGGTTCCGAGGAACACTCTTTGACGTCCGCCCATTCGCGGCTGTGGACCCCGGGACAAGCCCGGGGTCCACTGGCGAGGTCACGGCAAATTCGGAGAGAGGAAAATCATTCCCCGCCGCGATAGGCGCAGCCGGCGGTGCAGGTTTCCCAGAGCCGCACTTCGGAGAGCTGCGGCAGGCCGGGCTTCAATTCCGCCCAGATCCACTTGGCGATCACCTCGCTGGTCGGGTTTTCGAGCCCGGGAATGTCGTTCAGGCAATAGTGGTCGAGCCGGTCCATGATCGGCTGGAACGCGCGCTTGATATCGGCGAAGTCCATGATCCAGCCGGTCGCCGGATCGACAGGCCCCTCGACGGCAATGCGCACCCGGAAGCTGTGCCCGTGCAAGCGCCGGCACTTGTGCCCTTCCGGCGTCTTCGGCAGATGATGCGCCGCCTCGAAGGTGAATTCCTTGAAGAGTTCCATTCCGTCTGTCCTTAGGGGATACCGAGTACCTTATGGGTTTGCAGCCCGAGCCGCCAGCGCGGATGCGCCATGCAATAGCGGACGCAGGCTTCCGTCGCCGCCGCCCGCTCAGGCCCGTCCTTTGGCTGCAGGATGAAGTGATCGAAGGCGAGGCCTTCGAACCGTTCCGGCATGGCCTTCGCCTGCGGATAGACGAGCTTCAATTCGTTGCCGGCCGTCTGGGCGAGCGGCGCGTCCGATTTCGGGCTGACGCAGATCCAGTCGATGCCGGCGGGCGCGGCGATCGTGCCGTTGGTCTCGACGGCGATCTCGAAGCCGGCGCCGTGCAGCGCGTCGATCAGTGCCGCGTCCACCTGCAACAAAGGCTCGCCGCCGGTCATGACGACGTAGCGCGCGGCACTGCCGCCCCGCCAAGTGGCCGCGACCGCATCGGCCAACGCGCCCGCGTCCTTGAACTTGCCGCCGCCGTCGCCGTCGGTGCCGACGAAGTCCGTGTCGCAGAAATCGCAGACGGCCTCAGTGCGGTCCTTCTCGAGGCCGCTCCAGAGATTGCAGCCGGCGAAGCGCAAAAACACGGCGGCGCGGCCGGCCTGCCGGCCCTCGCCCTGCAACGTGTAGAAGATTTCCTTCACCGAATAGGTCATGGCGGCGGTCTTTTACGCCGGGAGCGCCGGACGCGCACCCGAAAACTGCTTCAGGCCAGGTCCGCGAAAATGTCGTGCAGGGGAACGGATTTCAGCTTCAGCACCTGCCGGCAGGCCTGCACCATGGCCGGCGGCCCGGCGACGTAACACTGATAGCCATAGAGAAGCGCGAAATCCGCCGCCACCGCGTCGCCGACCAACCCGCGCCGGCGGCCGGTGTTGACGCTCGGCTCCGCCAGCACGGTAACGAAACGGAAATTCGGATGCTCGCGCGTCATGGCGAGGAAATGCCGCTCCATATAGATGTCCGGCTCGTCGCGGACGCCGAGGTAGAGATGGACGTCCTTGTCGTGCCCGGTGGCGAGCGCATCCTCGACGATGGCTTTCATGGGGGCGAGCCCCGTGCCGCCGGCGACCGCCAGCAGCGGTCCGCCGTGCATGCGGCGATAGAACGACGCCCCGAACGGCCCGGAGACGGTCAACGGATCGCCGGACGCGAGGGCCGTCGCGACATGCGCGCCGACGCCGGAACCGCCGTTGCGGATATGAAACTCGAGACCGGCGTCGTCGGGCCGGTTGGCGATGGAATAGTCCCGCGGCTCGAAGCCGTCGAAGCAGACCGTCGCGAACTGCCCGGCCCGCCACTCGAACGGGCCGTCGACGGCGACGCGGACGACGCTGACGGCGGGCGTCGCCGCCTCGACGGAAATCACGCGCGCCGTCAGGGGCGCGCTCGCCGACGGCGCACCGTCGGTCACGAACCCGGTCCCCGGCCCCGCCGCATGTTGTCGATGCTGCCGGTCGTCACTTGCGCGAAGGCGCGTTTCCGTTTCGGCTCGGTCACGGCGGCGGTGCCGGCGTAAATCTGCTTCACGGCTTCCGCGACGTTGACGCCGCCGATGCCCGGGAACACCCGCTGGCCGATCTTTTCCCACATCAGCGCCGAATGCACGAGCACGCGGAGCGGCACCGGCGGCACGAACAGCGCGCGTTCCGTCTGCATCGGCATGAACATGCTGTCGCGGAGAAGCCGGGTGAGCTGGCCCCCGCTGTACGGGCGGCCGAAGCCGAACGGCGTGCGTTCCGTCCGCGCCCAGAGCCCGCGCCGGTTCGGCACGACGACGATCAGCCGCCCGGAATCGGCGAGCACGCGCCAGACTTCGCGTAGCATCGGCCGGGTGCGCTCGGAACATTCCAGCGAGTGGACCAGCAGCACCCGGTCCATGGAGAGATCGGGGAACGGCAACTCCGTCTCGTCGGCGAGCAGCGTCTGCCCGGCGTCGTTGAGCGGCCAATGCAGCACGCCCTGGCCGGCCGGCATGGCAGCGATAACGCGCTCGGCCTCGGCGCGGAACATGCCGAGATAGGGCACCGCGTAGCCGATGCCGAGCACGCGCTGCCCGGACGTGTCGGGCCACATTTCGCGCAAGCGGCGCCGGATCATCCGCTGCGCCGCCCGGCCGAGCGGCGAGGCGTAGAAGTCCCTGAGATCGACGACGTCCGTCCACATGCCGTCAATGTAAGCGTTGCGCCCCTTGGACGCCAGAGCACCCGGTCCGCGCCCTCACCCTGCCTCTCCCCCTGAAGGGGAGAGGGAAGAAAGGCGTGATTGGTCTGCCGTCCCTTTCGTCACCCCGGGCTAGTCCCGGGGTCCACACTCTGACACCGAACGTGAGGCAAACAGTGGACCCCGGAATAAATCCGGGGTGACGGGGGGGGCGAGGTGGAGACTTTTCGAATTCCTCTCCCCCGTCCCGGGGGAGAGAAGAAGTTCACCAATCCCCCTTTCCCCATCCCCGCGCGTGACGGGTCGGACGGCTTGGGGTAGGCTCGCCGCAAAACGACCCATTCCCGGAGGAACCCCATGCAATTGCGCTATTCGCCGACCTCGCCCTACGTCCGCAAGGTCTCCATCACCGCCATCGAGGCCGGCCTCGACGGCAAGATCGAGAACGTCAGAACCGACCCCTGGGCGGCCGATACCGACCTCGGCGGCTCGAACCCGATGGGCAAGGTGCCGTGCCTGATCACCGACGACGGCGACGCGCTGTCCGACAGCCCGCTGATCTGCGAGTACCTGGACAGCCTGAACACCGGCCGCAAGCTGTTCCCCGTTTCGCCCAGGGAACGCTTCCGCGCCCTCAAGATCGCCGCCATCGCCGACGGGGCACTGGACGCCGGCATCCTGCTTCTCATCGAGGAGCGACGCCGCCCGGCGGAACTGAAGTGGGATTGGTGGGTCGAGCGTCAGCACAACAGCGTCATGCGTTGCCTGAGCGCCATCGACGCGCTCGCCGACGACATGGAAAAGGACGCCATCACCATCGGCGAAATCACCACCGTCTCGGCGATCGGCTGGCTCGATCTCCGCTTCCCGGACCTCGGCTGGCGCAACGACCGGCCGGCCCTCGCCGACTGGTACGACCACGTCGCCGACCGGCCGTCGTTCGTCGCGACCGCCCCGAAGGCGTGAGCGCCGAGGACCCGGAAAAGCTGTTCTTCGCGGCACACGCCGCGCGCACCGCGGGCGACCTGGCGGAGGCGGAGCGATTGCTCCGCCTCGTCGCAGACCTGCAGCCGAAAAGCGCCACCGTTCAGACCGCCCTGGCCGAGGTTTTGCTGGCGCGCGGCCGGGCGTCGCACGCCATTGAGGCCGCCGGCCGGGCTGTCACGCTCGACGGAAATCTCGCCCCGGCGCACGTGGCGCTCGGCGAAGCGGCGGGACAGCTCGGCAACAGCCGCGCCGCCCTCAAGCATCACCGCGCCGCACACCGGCTGATGCCGTCGTCGGTCGCCGCATCGGTGGCGCTGGTGCGGACGTTGAAGGCGCTTGGCATGGCCGGCGAGGCGTCGGCGGTACTCACGGAAGCATGCGCCGCCATGGCCGGCGACGCGGCGTCCCTCAACAATCTCGGCACCGCCGCTCTCGATCTCCTCTTTCCCGAGCAGGCGCGCGCCCTCTTCGAGGGCGCCATAGCCGCCCGCCCCGACGACCCGGGGATCTATATCAACCTCGCCCGCGCCTGCAGCCGTTCCGCGGACGACGACGCAGCGCGCGAGACGCTCCGCCGCGCCCGGGAAATCGCGCCCGGCGATCCGCGCATTACCCGCGCCGACGGGATCATCGCCGTCAACGCCGGCCGGCCCGCCGAAGCCCTGGTGTCGCTCGAAAACTATCTGGCCGAAGTTCCCAGCGACGCCGACGCGAAGCTGGCGCGGGGGCTGGCGCGTCTCGTCCTCGGCGACTGGAAGAACGGTTGGGCCGACTACGAAGCACGGCTGGACGCCAGCCGAGGGCCTGGACGGCGGCGCTTCGCCAAGCCACGCTGGTCGCCGGAGATGACCACCGGCCGGGTGTTGCTGCACGCCGAACAGGGCATGGGCGATACCTTGCAGTTCGTCCGCTATGCGCAAACGTTGACGGCGGCGGGGCTGCATACGGTGTTGCAGGTGCAGGCGCCGCTGGTCGACCTGCTGCGGACCGCGAAGGGTGTCGGCGAAGTTCTCGGCCCCGGCGACGCCTTGCCGCCCTTCGACGCCGAAGCGCCACTGCCGAGCCTGCCCGGCATCCTCGGCGCGACACCGGCGCTGCCCGCCGTCGACATCCCCTATCTCGCCGCCCCGCCCGGCGACCTGCCCGATTTGCCTGTGGGTGACGGCCCGCTGGTCGGGCTCGTCTGGCGCGGCAATCCGGCCTTCATCAACGACCGCCGGCGGAGCCCGGGACTCGCCGCCCTCGCCCCGATCCTCGCCACGCCGGGCGTGCGCTTCGTCGGCTTGCAGTTGGACGCCGCGGCAGAGATCGCCGGCGCCGACCCGGATCGGCGCATCTCGGATATGTCGGGGTTGCTGACGGATTTCGCCGTCACGGCGCGGGTGCTGGAGGCGCTCGACCTCGTCATCACGTCGGACACGGCAATGGCGCATCTGGCCGGTGCGCTCGGCCGGCCGGGATGGCTGATGCTCTCGTCGGCGCCGGATTTCCGTTGGGGCCGGGAGGGCGACCGAACCGACTGGTATCCGAGTCTGACGCTGTTCCGCCAGCGCATATCCGGCGACTGGTCGGGACCGGTCGGCGACATGGCCGGCCGGCTGGCATCGCTCGCGGGCTAGGACCGCCGCAGCATTTCCTTCGACGCCAGCACGGCGCCGCCGACGATCAGCAGGCAGCCGGCGGCGACGATCCACGTCGCCTCGCCCTTGCCGAACAGGATCAGCAGGACCGTCGAGATCAACGGCGCGGCATAGGCCATGGCGCCGAGCACCTGGATGTCGCCGTGCTTGGTGCCGTAGTCCCAGACGAAGAAGGCGATGCCGACCGGACCGAGGCCGAGGCCGACCACCCCCGCCCACTCGATCCAGCCGCCCGGCCAGAGCGGCGTCTCGAACGCCAGATGGCAGAGCGTCGCCAGGATTGCCGTGACGGCGCAGAAGCCGCCGACGGTGTCGGTCGGTACCGCGCCGAAACGGCGGTTGAGGATGGAATAGGCCGACCAGGCGAAGGCGCAGCCGAGCGCCATCGCATAACCGAGCGCGAATTCCGACTTGAACCCGGCGAGGCCGCGCCCGTCCGTGATCAGCAGCACCGAGCCGGCGAGCCCGGCGACGGCGCCGGCGACATGCCACCAGCGGAGCCGCTCGCCCGGCAAGAGCGCCGAACCGACGACGATCAGGAGCGGCCACAGATAGGCGATGAGCCCGGCTTCGACGGGCGGCGCGTTCCGGAGCGCCATGAAATAGAAGAAGTGGTAGCCGAACAGACCCGCGACGCCGAGAACCCAGGCGCCGACCGGCTGACGGAGGTGCGCCATCACGTTCTCCCGGCCGACGATCCATTTGCCGATGACGAACAGCGTCGCGATGCCGAACGACAGCGCCGCCAACTGGAACGGCGGCACCCGACCAGTCAGCGTCGTGAACAGCGCCAGCAATCCCCACAGCAGAACGGCAATGCCGCCGATCAGGGTCGCACGCACACGCGCACCGCCGGCACCCTCGGCCATGGCCACCCCCGTCAGCGCGCCCGGCGCCGGACGACGATAGCGCCGTCGGCGAGGCCGTAGACCAGTTCCCGGACGCCGTCGCCGTCGGTATCGTAGAGCGTCGCCCGGTGTGTGATCTCGTCCGGTTCGCGGAAGATTTCGGCGACGAACGGTTTTCCATTCGGGAAAGTGACGAGCAGCATGGCCCGGCGCGTGGCGTCAGGAACCAGCGCGTCCGGCACGCCGTCGCCGGTCATGTCGCCGACCAGCGACAGCGCCAATTCCCGCGTGCCGATGCCGTGGTTGGAGAAACCGGAAATACTGTAAACCGGCGCGAGCTTCCCCCTCGTCATCCGATAGGCCGTGAGCGTGCCGCCGATATGCGGCGTCACGACCGCCAGCAGTTCGACCTTGCCGTCGCCATCGACGTCGCCGGCGCCGACCGGATTGAGCCAGCGGTTCGGCCGGCCGATAGGATCGGCTTCCGCGACGATCCTGGGCGCGACGCCGCTCGCCCCCGGATCGATGGCGGCGAGGCCGGCACCGGCGGAGACGGTCGAGCGGACCAGCACGATCTCCGGCTTGCCGTCGCCGTCGAGGTCGGCGAAGCGCGGGTAGCGGTCCTCGAACACCGTGTCGGCGGGAAGCCGAAGATATTGGGTATCGCCTTGCGGATGCCTGACGGCGAGCGCCGACACCTCGATGGCGTCGCCTAGCACGCCGTGGCCATAGACCGTCGTCGGCTCGGCGAGCCACGCCTGCATGCCGTTCGGCCCGTCGACGACCACGGCGTCGGAGAGCGCGCCTTCCGGCAATTTCTCACGCGCCGGCACCGGGCGCGGCCGCAACCGCACCAGGGTTCCGGTAAGCGTAACGGTGTAGCGGGTGCCGTCCCTTGAGAAGGCGAGCGGCGCGCCGTCCGGACCGATCTGGATTTCGACGAGCCCGCCCGGCACCTGTCCGGCGTGGCGGGTATAGCCGACGCCCGCGGCATTTCCGACGAAAGCGGCCGTGGACAGGGCGGCGATGGCCAGCAAGGTTCTCGTAATCGGGCGCACGTCGAAGCCTCCGGTTGTGATCGCTTTCTAGCGGTTCGCCGCCGGATTGTCGAAGGGGAGCTTTCGCCGCAAACGAAACGGGCGGCGCCGAAGCACCGCCCGCTGCATTCGTTGCCGGCTTTTCGCCGTTACGCCATGTAGAGCCCGCCGTTCGCCGACAAGGTCGAGCCGGTGATGAAGCCGGCATCGTCGGCGGCCAGGAAGACGACGCAGCGCGCGATTTCTTCCGGCTCGCCGAGGCGGCCGAGCGGCACCTGCGGCAGGATGTTGTTCTTCAGGACCTCTTCCGGCACGGCCAGCACCATCTCGGTGCCGATGTAGCCCGGCGTGATGGCGTTGACGGTGATCCCCTTGGCCGCCGTCTCGTAGGCCAGCGCCTTGGTGAAGCCGATCTCGCCGGCCTTCGCCGCCGAGTAGTTGGTCTGCCCGAACTGTCCCTTCTGGCCGTTGACCGAGCTGACGTTGATGATCCGCCCGAAGCCGCGCTCGCGCATGCCGTCGATGACGTTCCGGCACATGTTGAAGAGACCGTTGAGATTGGTGTTGATGACCGCGTCCCAGTGCGACCGGTCCATCTTGTGCAGCGGTTTGTCCCGCGTGATGCCGGCGTTGTTGACGAGAACGTCGATCGGACCGACTTCGGCTTCCACCTTCTTGATCGCCGCGGCGCAGCCGTCGAAATCGCCGACGTCGAATTTGTAGACCGGCACACCGGTCTCGTCCTTGAACTTGTTCGCCGCTTCGTCGTTGCCGGCGTAACTCGCCGCCACCTTGTAGCCCGCGCCCTTCAGCGCCAGGGACACCGCCCTGCCGATACCGCGCGTGCCACCCGTGACCAATGCCACCCGTGCCATGATGCTTCCTCCGTTTGTTGTCGTCTTCGCGACGTTTTTTAAAGGCCGCGCCGGGCCGGCCCCGAGGGGTCCGGCCGCGACACGATCCTATCTTAGCTTAGTCGCGTTCGACGCACATGGCGATTCCCATGCCGCCGCCGATGCAAAGGGTGGCGAGACCCTTCTTGGCGTCGCGCTTCTGCATTTCATAGAGCAGCGTGACGAGAACGCGCGCACCGGACGCGCCGATCGGGTGGCCGAGGGCGATGGCGCCGCCGTTGACGTTCACCTTGTCGACGTCCCAGCCCATGTCCTTGTTGACGGCGCAGGCCTGGGCCGCGAAAGCCTCGTTGGCCTCGATCAGGTCGAGATCGCCGACCTTCCACCCGGCCTTTTCGAGCACCATGCGGCTGGCCGGGATCGGACCGGTGCCCATGATCGCCGGATCGACGCCGGCGGTCGCCCACGACTTGATGCGGGCCAACGGCTTGATGCCCCGCTTCTTGGCGTTCTCGGCGCTCATCAGCACGACCGCCGCGGCGCCGTCGTTGATGCCGGACGCGTTGCCCGCCGTCACGGTGCCTTCCTTGTCGAAGGCGGCGCGCAGCTTGGCGAGGCTTTCCATCGTCGTGCCGTGCTTCGGGTGCTCGTCGGTGTCGACGATGGTGTCGCCCTTGCGGCCCTTGATCGTGACCGGGACGATCTCGTCCTTGAACTTGCCGGCCTTCATCGCCGCTTCTGCCTTCTGCTGCGAGGCGAGCGCGAAGGCGTCCTGTTCGTCGCGGGTGAGCTGCCACTTCTTGGCGACGTTTTCCGCCGTGTTGCCCATGTGGTAGCCGGCGAAGGCGTCCATCAGGCCGTCGCGGAGCATGGTGTCGACGAGCTCGGTCGAGCCCATCTTCACGCCGTTCCGCAGGTGCACGACGTGCGGCGCCTGGCTCATGCTTTCGAGACCGCCGGCGACGACGACGTCGCAATCGCCGAGCTTGATCGACTGATAGCCGAGCGCGACGGTGCGCAGGCCCGAACCGCAAAGCTGGTTGATGCCGTAGGCGGTCTTTTCCTGCGGCACGCCGGCGGCCATCGCCGCCTGGCGGGCCGGGTTCTGGCCGGTGCCGGCGGACAGGATCTGGCCCATGATGACTTCATTCACGTCTTCCGGCGACACGCCGGCACGCTCCAGCGCGGCCTTGATGGCCACTTCGCCGAGATACGACGCCGGGACCGAACTCAGGCCGCCGCCGAAGGCGCCCACGGGGGTGCGGGCGGCGCTCGCGATAACAACTTCCGTCATGATTTTGCTCCTCTGACCTCTCACGCAGTCGATTGAACCCGGCCGAAACCGGGCGATGTCCGGACGCCCGCCCGGTCATGCGGCCGGCGCGCCCTTGAAACGATCTGGCGACGAGGACGTTTCCCCTGGGTTGTTCCTTGCGGATTTCCGCGCCCTTGCGAGTGGCGGTGCCGCTGACCCGTCCCTATCGGACGGGGGATATACCGATCCGTCTCACCATCAACCTTGAAGTAAATCAATCCCCGGGGTTTTTCAACCGATCCCGCCGGAACCATACCCCAAACCATACGACGTCATACGTCATGACGTCCCCTGGTCACCCCTGGTTGGGCCTTTGTCGTCAGCGGGCAGGCCCTGGATCCAGGCCAGCAGCGGCTCGTAAAGGAGGGGCCGGGCGCGCGACCCGGTCACCATGCCGATATGGCCGGCGTGCACCTCGAGCGTCTCGGCGTCCGGCAAGAGCCGGCCCAAGGGCAGCGCCGTTTCCGGCGGCACGATGTAGTCCTCCGTCGGCACGATGACGAGGCTCGGCACATGGATGTCCGCCGGGCGGACCGGCCGGCCGCCGGACCGCCAAGCGCCCTTTGCCGTCACGTTTTCGACGTACCAGTCCCAAAGGCATTCCCTGGCCGCGGCGGCGACCAGCGGCACGCCGTCGTTGAGCCAGTCCTCGAGGGCGAGAAACTCGTGCGCCGCCCGGCCGTCGGCGGCGAGACCGGCGAAGCGGCGGTACTTGGCCGCCGTCACCCCGGGATCGAGGCTCGAGAACATGGCCTGCAGCACATCGACCGGCAACTGCCCGAACATCCGGATGACGCCTTCGAACCAGGGCCAGGCGGCGCGGACGGAAATCGGCGCCACCGGGCGCGCCGCATGGAAGTCCCAGGGCGTCGCCAGCAGCGCCTGCGCCCGCACCTTCGCCGGCGCCCGGTGCGTCAGCGCCAGGGCCAGCAGCCCGCCCATGCAGTAGCCGAGGACGACAGGTCTGGCACCGCAGGCAGCGGCGACGGCATCGCGCATCTTCTCCAGCCGGTCGACGTAGTCGTCGATGGCGAAGGACGTCTCGTCGGGACCGGGACCGTCCCAATCGACCAGGAACGGCCGCAGGCCACGCGCCGCCAGGAAGCGCATCAGACTCCGGTCTTCCGTCAGATCGAGAACGTAGCAGCGGTTGATCAGGGACGGCACGACCAGGACCGGCGCGCCATCGCCGCCGGTCCGATAGTCGAGAAGACGTGTCGTGCCCGACGTCCAAATGGCGGGCGGCTCGGGCGGCCGGGACGGCCGGGGGGCGTCTTTGAACTTGCCGACGCCGGCGGCGAAATCGTGGAGGCGGGATTGGATTTCGTGCTCGACGGCCTTACGGAAGTCAGCCGGATCGGCGCTTTCGAGCGCCGCCGCCAGTTTTTCCGCCCGGTTTCGCAGGGGCGGCTTCCAGACGATCGAGCCGTTCCTCAATCCGGGCAAGGCGAGTAAGCAACTCGCGTAGGTCAGGTTCTGCACCCCCAGGTGCAACGCCAGCGGCCGGGGCGCCATCGGATTGACCATCTGCGCCGCCGCCATGGCCGGGCTTATCGTCTCGAACATGCTCGCCTGCCTTCGTGCCTCCAGGGACACCCCCAGGGAAATCCATGGGGACGTTAGTGGGAACGTTCTGCATCGCCTTCGCCATGGCCGCGCCGCCGGCGGCCATCAATTCCATGGACCGGGCCATGGTTTCCGCCAGCTTTTCGTCGCCGGCGAGGGCCTTCATCTGCGCTTCCCAGAGATCGACGTAGTCCTTGGCCAGCGCCGCCAAGTCGCCGCCGGCGCCGGTTCCGCCCTTTTCGCCCTCTTTCCGCTCGCCCATGCCGCCCGTCTCGCCAATGCGCCGCCGTACCGTCCGTTCCCCGGCACTATAGACCCTGTTCGCGGGCGCGGGAAACCGGCCCCATGCTGCGGGGCAAATTTCATTGCAGTGCAACAAGTTCGGCGCTACGGTGCAGCAAATCCAAATACGGTCCGGAAAAATCGGACTTTTGTATGGGGTGGAAACATGGCTGAACGCGAAAACGGCAAGGATCAGGACGCGGCGAAAGCCAAGCCGGTCACGATCAAGAAATACGCCAACCGCCGCCTATACAACACGGCGACATCCAGCTACGTCACCCTCGATAACCTGGCACAGATGGTCAAGGAAGGGACGGAGTTCGCCGTCTTCGACGCCAAGACCGGCGAGGACATCACCCGCCAGGTCCTGACGCACATCATCGTCGAGGAGGAATCCAAGGGGCAGAACCTGCTGCCGATCAGCTTCCTCCGCCATCTCATCAGCTTCTACGGCGACAGCCTGCAGGCCGTGGTGCCGAACTATCTCGAGCACACCATGCAGTCGTTCGCGCGCAACCAGGAACAGATGCGCCATTACCTGCAGGACGCCTTCGGCGGCTTGAATCCGTTCGGCAATCTCGAGGAATTGAGCAAGCAGAACCTGTCGATGATCGAGAACGCCATGAAGATGTTCTCGCCGTTCTACGGCCCGAACGGCAGCGCGCAGCCGAACGGCAACGGCGCCAAGCCGGCCGAGCCGACGGCCGCCAAACCGGCCGCCGACGACATCGACGACCTCAAGAACAAGATGCTGGAGATGCAGCGTCAGCTGGACCGGTTGACCGGCAGCAAGTGATCGGTCGCAGTTGACCGGCCGTATCTGACGGGCCGCGTCTCACCGGCCCGACGGTCGTCAGTTGATTTCCCGAACCACCCGGAACGTCAGCCAGTAGCTTTTGATGTCGGCCGCGTTCTTCTGGCGCGTCGCCGCGCGCGACATTCGCGAATAGTAGTACCAAGAGCCGCCGCGGATGACGCGGAGCTGGCAATTGCCCTCCGTCCACGCCGACATATCCTTGGGCGCGCCGTTATAGTTTTCGTGCCAGCAATCCTCGACCCACTCGAAGGCGTTGCCGTTCATGTCGTAGAGGCCCCAGGGATTGGGATCGAAACTGCCGACCGGCGCGTTGCCGATGCCGCTCCAGGGCGAACCGCATTCGCGGCAATTGACCCGGTTCTGGCCGACGTCGTCGCCGAACCAGTATTCGGTCTTGGTGCCGGCCCTGGCGGCGTATTCCCACTCGGCCTCGCTCGGCAGGCGGTACTTCTTGCCCGTCGTCTCGCTGAGCCATCTGGCGAAGCCCTGCGCCATGCCGTGATTGATGTTCATCACCGGCATCCGGTTCTTGCCCCAATTGTGATCGTGCGGCTTGTGCTTGCAGGCCCCGGCCGCCAGGCAGGCGTCCCACTCGGTGTGCAGGATTTCGAAGCGGCTGATGGCGAACGGCTTCTTGACGCGGATGACGCGGGTCGGAATCTCGTTCTTATCCTTGGGCGAACCCATGACGAAAATGCCCGCCGGCACCACCATCATGTCCGGGCAGGTCGGGCAGTCCTTGAAAAGCGTGCCCGGCTTGAGCGGCTGACCGGGTTTTAGCACCGGCACCGGATCGAACACCTTCGGCTTGATTTCCGCCGGGTAGATGCCCTGTGCCGCGGCCGGCAACGCGGCGGCGGCGAACAACGCGGCAAGCACGAGAATACGCTTCAACATTTTGAAAAGGTGAGGCGCGGGGCGCACCGGGTCAACCCCCGGAGATTTTGCTGACGGCGCGCCTTGCCGCGGCGGCGACCAGCGGCGACGGGTCGTCGAGGAGTGCGCGGGCGGTATCCGCCAGCGCCGGGTCGCCGGCGTTGCCGATGGCGATCAATACGTTGCGGACGAAACGGTCGCGCCCGGTGCGCTTGATCGGCGAACCGGCGAAGAGCGCCCGGAAGGCCGCGTCGTCCAGCGCCGCCAGATCGCGCAGCCGGGGCGCCGTCAGTTCGATCCTGGGCTTGAACGCCGGCTCGGACGTCGGCGTCGCGTACTTGGTCCAGGGGCACACGGCCAGGCAGTCGTCGCAGCCGTAGATGCGGTTGCCCATGGCATCCATCAGCTCTTCGGCGATGTCGCCCTTGTGCTCGATGGTGAGATAGGAAACGCAGCGCCGGGGATCGAGTTGATAGGGTGTCGGAAAGGCGTCGGTGGGACAGGCGCGGAGGCAGCGGTCGCAACTGCCGCAATGATCCGGCTCAGGCATGTCCGGCACGAGGTCGAGGGTCGTCAGGATT
Source organism: Rhodospirillales bacterium (assembly GCA_038117205.1). Taxonomy (GTDB): domain Bacteria; phylum Pseudomonadota; class Alphaproteobacteria; order Rhodospirillales; family Casp-alpha2; genus JAQBZY01. Next base: position 82,748 of record JAYOFL010000001.1, read on the forward strand.
TCTCCCAGGAACAGCCAGGAGCCGAACCGCCGACTCACCAGATTGGTGTGCTTGCCCTGCCAGCCGATGCCGGCCCGCTGGGCGAGCGGCTTTTCCATCAAAGGCGCGGTGTCGACGAAGACCTTCACCTCCGCCGCATGCGTTTCCGCGATCCAGCGCGCAAGCCGCTTGAGGCGCTTCTTGATGATGTCGTGGTAGTCCTTGCCGCGCGCATAGACGCTGACGGTGCCGCGTTCGGCGTGCACCAACGTCGCCAGCGGATCGGCACCGGGTCCGTAATTGACGCCGAGCGCGATGGCGATGCGCGCGGCGGGCATCAGCGCCCGCGCGTCGCCGCGCCGACCGTCGTCGCGGGCCAGCCAGTCCATGTCGCCGGCGTATCCCTTGCCGACGAAGGCGGCGAGCGCCTTCTGGTCCCTTGCGTCCGCGTCGGCGGCGGCGAAACCGACAGCGTCGAAGCCGAGCTCTGCCGCCTCGCGCCGGATCGCCTCCTTCAGATCGTTCATATTTTCGGGCATCTGCCCCGCCCACTCGTCAACATGGGACGATTGTGCTAAGCACCGCCCCTCTCGGACAAGGCCAGCGTGACACGGGACGCGACATGACGGCGAACGGACGGAAAGCGGTGGTGCTCTTGAGCGGCGGGCTCGACTCGGCGACCGTGCTCGCCATCGCCCGCGACCAAGGCTTCCGCCCCGTCACCCTCACCTTCCGCTACGGACAGCGGCACGCCGCCGAAATCGACGCCGCCGCCAGGATCGCCGCGGTCGCCGGCGTCGAAAAGCACGCCGTCGTCGACATCGACCTCCGCGCCTTCGGGGGCTCGGCGCTGACCGCCGACATCGACGTCCCGAAGGACCGCAGCGAAGCCGAAATCGGCGGCGGCATTCCGATCACCTACGTGCCGGCCCGCAACACCATTTTTCTCTCGTTCGCGCTGGCGCTGGCCGAAACGTCGGGCGCCTTCGACGTCTTCATCGGCGTCAACGCCCTCGACTATTCCGGCTACCCGGACTGCCGGCCGGAATTCGTGCGCGCCTTCGAGACCGTCATGAACCTCGCCACCAAGGCCGGCGTCGAAGGCGCGGCTGGCACCGGGGGGCCGTTCACCCTGCACACCCCGCTCCTGGAGATGACGAAGGCGGATATCGTGCGGCGCGGCACCGAGCTCGGCGTCGATTACGCCCAGACCCTCAGTTGCTACGACCCGGCGCCGGATGGGAGCCATTGCGGCCATTGCGACGCCTGCCAGCTTCGCCGGAAGGGGTTCCGCGAGGCCGGCATTGCCGATCCGACGCGATACGCCGGCTGAGGCGCCGGGCGCCCGCGCGGCGCTCCCGACCCGGGCAACGGCGGCCCCGCCCGCCAATGTCTTTGATTTCCCCCAATTTCTTTGATTTCCCGTTGTCCAGCGATTATCACTGTCCGGCTTTGACGGATGCACGGAAATGACCTCGAAGAAACAAGCCCTTGAGAACGTCCGCCGCGAGATCGACGACATCGATCATCAGATCCACGATCTGTTGATGCGTCGTACCGAGATCGTCGAGAAGGTACGCACGATCAAGGAAGGCGAGAAGGTCAAGATCCGGCCGGCGCGGGAGGCGGAAATCCTCTACCGCCTGACGGCGCGTCATCGCGGCAATTTTCCGAAGCGCGAGCTCGCCCGCATCTGGCGCGAGATCATCGTCGCCACCCTGGGGTTCGAGGGGCCCTTCTCCATCGCCGTGCTCGATCCGGAAAACGAGCCCGGCTTCTGGGATCTGGCGCGCGACCAGTACGGTAGCTTCACGCCGATGACGCGGCTGCACTCCGGCCGCGCCGTGGTAGAGGCGGTGAGCTCCGGGCGGGCGACGCTGGGCGTCGTGCCGTGGCCGCGCCGCGACGACGAGGATCCCTGGTGGCGCTACATGGTGTCGCCGGCGGACGGCACGCCCAAGGTCATCGCCAAGCTGCCGTTCATTCCGGGCGCCAACGCGCGCGGCGGGGCGCTGGAAGCCGCCGTCATCTGCCCCTGCGATCAGGAGCCGACCGGCCGCGACCGCTCGTTCCTGGCCGTCGAGACGGACGACGACATCGGCGCGCGCCGCGTCGAGGAAGCCCTCAACAGCGCCGGCGCGACGGCCGCCTTCGTGCAGCAATGGCACGACCCGAACCGGCCGCCGGGCTGGACCTATCTGGTCGAGACCATGGGTTTCGTCGATCCCGGCGCAAAGCAGTTCCCGCGCTTCATCGACGCCATCGGCAAGGCCGGCAAGCGCATCATTCATCTCGGCGGCTACGCGACGCCGCTCGGCGAGCGGGACGTCGCCCCACCCGCGTCAGCGGGAGACGACAAGTCATGACCGGCATGCCGACGCCGCGTCCCGGCATCATGGACATCGCGCCTTACGTCGGCGGCGAGTCCGACATCAAGGGTGTCGAGCGCATCATCAAACTGTCGTCCAACGAGGGCGCGTTCGGGCCGAGCCCGAAGGCCGTCGCCGCCTATCGGGAACTGGCGGACAACATGCACCGCTATCCCGACGGCGGCGCGACGGCGCTCCGCGACGCCATCGGCGGGCGCTTCGGCCTCGATCCGGCGCGCATCGTCTGCGGCGCCGGCTCCGACGAGCTGATCTCGCTGCTGTGCAAGGCCTATGCGGGCCCCGGCGACGAGGTGCTGTATTCCCGGCACGGCTTCCTGATGTACCCGATCACGGCGAAAAGCGTCGGCGCGACGCCGGTCACGGCGCCGGAAACCGACCGCACCGCCGACGTCGACGCGCTGCTCGACGCCGTGACGGCGAAGACGCGCATCCTGTTCCTGGCCAACCCGAACAATCCGACCGGCACCTATCTGCCGGCCGCCGAAGTGGCGCGGCTGCGCGCCGGGCTTAGGGACGACATCCTGCTCGTCATCGACGCCGCCTATGCTGAGTTCGTCGACGTCGCCGACTACGAACCGGGCGTCGAGCTGGTCGACGCCGGATCGAACACGGTGATGACGCGGACGTTCTCGAAGATTTACGGGCTCGGCGGGCTCCGCCTCGGCTGGGCCTATTGCCCGGCCAACGTCGCCGACGTGCTGAACCGCTTGCGCGGTCCGTTCAACGTCGCGGCGCCGTCCCTCGCCGCCGGCCTCGCCGCCATCGGCGACGAGGCGTTCGAGGACATAAGCCGCCAGCACAACATCCGCTGGCGCGACTGGACGCGCGACCGCCTGCAGGAACTCGGCCTCGACGTGACGCCCAGCATCGGCAACTTCCTGCTGGTCTGCTTCGGCGACGATGCCAGCCGCAACGCCGACGCCGCCGATACGTTCCTGAAGTCGAAGGGCATCATCGTCCGCAAGATGGGCGGCTACGGCTTCCCGAACTGCCTCCGCATCTCCATCGGCCTCGAGGATGAGATGCGCGCCGTCGTCGCCGCGCTGGCGCAGTTCCTCGGCCGCAACGATCCCGGAGAGGGTGCATGAGCACGCCGCTGTTCGGCCGCGTCGCGCTGATCGGCATCGGCCTGATCGGCTCCTCGCTGGCCAGGCGCATGCGCCAGGACGGTCTCTGCCGCGAAATTGCCGTCGCAACACGGCGCACCGAAACCCTGGACCGCGCCCGCGAGCTTGGGCTTTTCGACGTCGGCACCCTGGATGCGGCGGAAGCGGCGGCGGACGCCGACCTGGTCGTCATCTGCACGCCGATGGGTTCCATCGCCGAGGTCGGCCGGCAGATCGCGCCAGCGCTCAAGCCGGGCGCCATCGTCACCGACGTCGGCTCGGTCAAGGGACCGGTGCTCCGCGAACTGGCGCCCCTGATGCCGGCGCACGCGCATCTGGTGCCGGGCCATCCGGTCGCCGGCACCGAGCATTCCGGCCCCGACGCCGGTTTCCCGACGCTGTTCGAGAAGCGCTGGACGATTTTGACTCCCGCCGAAGGCACCGATGCCGACGCCGTCGCGCGCGTCGTCGAGCTATGGCGGCGCTGCGGCGCCCGTGTCGAAGTAATGGACGCCGGGCACCACGATCAGGTGCTGGCCATTACCTCGCATCTGCCGCACCTCATCGCCTACACCATCGTCGGCACGGCGACGGAGTTGGGCGAGGACCTGCAAAAGGAAGTGATCCAGTTCTCGGCCAGCGGTTTCCGCGACTTCACACGCATCGCCGCCTCCGATCCGGTCATGTGGCGCGACATCTTCCTCGCCAACCGGGAAGCGGTGCTGGCCGTGCTCGGCCGCTTCAACGAGGACCTGACGGCGCTGCAACGCGCCATCCGCCGGGGCGAGGGCGACATCCTGGAAGACCACTTCACCCGCACCCGCGCCATCCGGCGCGGCGTCATCGACGCCGATCAGGCCTGAGGCCCGGTCATGGACGCGGTCCTGCAATCCTTCATTGCCGGTTTCCCCGTCCTGATGCTGCATTCGTCGGTGACGCTGGCGATGCTGGTCGCCGGCGCCGCCGCCTACGTCTGGATCACGCCCTGGGACGAGTTGTCGCTGATCCGCGCCGGCAATACGGCGGCGGCGGTATCGCTCGGCGGCGCCATCATCGGCCTCGCCCTGCCGCTCGCCTTCGCCATGTCGGCCAGCGTCAGCGTTTATGAAATTCTGCTGTGGGGGCCGGTGACGCTGCTCCTGCAGATCGTCGCCTACCGGATCGCCGACCGGGTGCTGCGCGATCTGCCCAAGCGCATCGAGGCCGGCGAGATGGGGGCGGCGGTCCTGCTGGTCTCCATCAAGATCGCCGTCGCCGCCATCAACTCCGCCGCCGTCGCCGGGTAGGTCATGCGGGCGCGCGACATCATCGCGTTCCTGCTGCTGCTCGCGATCGCGTTCTCCAGCTACTTCGGCCGCGACGCCGAGCCGCCCGCACCGCCATCTAGTCCACCGCCGCAGGAGGACCAGCGGCGCCCGCCGCCGCAGAAGTATTCCGGCGTCCCATGGGACGCCGAGACCCGCGACTGGCTGACGGAGCGCCCAGCGGCGCAGAACCCGGTGGTCGCGGAGAATTTCCGGCTGCCGTCGACCAACGAGGTACAGATCGACGACAAGCGCCGCTCCAGCGCCGGCACGGCGTTTTCCGTCGGCGACGGGGTCTGGCTGACGGCGCGTCACGTCGTCGACGGCTGCGACGACGTCGGCCTGCAGACGGCGCCGAAGCGGGGCGTCCGGGCGAGCGACGTCGTCATGCATCCGAACGCCGACGTGGCCCTGATCCGGACCAAGAACAGCCGCGCGGGCTTTCCGGTCGCCGCGCCGGGTTCGAAGACGGACACCGCGTACATGGTGGGATTTCCGGCCAGCAAGCCCGGCGCCGTCAGCGCCACGTTGATCGGCCCGTCGACGCTCCGCGAGCGGGGCCGTTACAAGACGTTCGAACCCGTCATGGTCTGGAGCGAGCGCGACCGGGTGCCCGACCGCTTCGGCTCCCTGGCCGGCCTCAGCGGCGGACCGGTCTTTTCCGCCGACGGCAGCGCCATCGGCGTGGTGCTGGCCGAGAACACGCGGCGCGGGCGCATCATCACCGCCGTTCCGGAGACCATGCGGGGGTTGATCGGCAAGGCCGGCGCCACGCTGTCGGCGGCCCCGGTGCGGTCGTCGTTCTCGAACGAGGGATACCCGGTGACAGCGCGCGAACTGATCACGTCGCTCCGGGTGTCGCGGGTGCTCTGCCAGGTCGGTTCCTGAACGGAGCCTAGTGCGCCTTCGGCTTTTTCTCGTCGGCCTTGCCGTCCGCCTTCGGCCGTTCCGCGAACGTCACCTTCAGGCTGCGCGCCAGGGCGGAGGGATCCTTGAGCTCGATCCTAAAGCCGATCTGCTCGCCGGCGTTGAGTTCCGTCTTCAAGGGCGCGGTTTCCGTCGACTGCACCGCCTTGCCGTCGAGATCGAGCAGCATCAGCTTGATCATCGGCACCGGCCGCGCCTTTTCGGAAACGTTGGCGATGACGCCGCGCACCACCAGCACGTCCTTGCCGCCGATGGATTCGCGGTTCCCCTTCGGATCGCGGATGGCGAGACCGTCGCCGAGCGCTTCGCCGCCGAGACCGATCATCTCGTAGAGGGCGGCGGCGCCCGGTACGTATTCGGACACCATGCCGCGCATGAAGACGCCGACACCGACCAAGCTCAACAGAAGAACCGCGACGACGACCATGACGATCTTGCCGATGGAGAATCGGCGGCCGCCGGTTTCCTCCTCCTCGTCGTCCTCTTCCTCGTCGGCGGTGAAGACCTGGGGAATGGGTTCCGGATCGTCGAGATCGTCGAGGTCTTCCAACTCGTCCCCGTCGTCGTCGTCCTTGGCGCCGCCGCCGCTGTCGACCATCGACTGCATGGGTTCCGGTTCCTCGGCGTCGGCGAACATGGCGTCGAGATCGGCCTGCGACAGGCTTTCCTCGCCGTCGGCTTCGGAGTCGTCCTCGTCCTCTTCGTCGTCCATGGCGGCGGCGAAGTCGTCCTCCATCTCGGGGAGGGCGGGTTCGTCCTCTTCCTCCTCGTCGTCGTCCTCCATCATCGGGGCGGGCGGCGGCGGGGGCGGCGGCGCCGGCATGGGCGCGGGCGCGGCTTCGGCGGCGGCGCCCGGCATCGGCGGATAGCCGGGCGGCGGATACGGCGGATAGGGCGGATAACCCGGCGGCGGGTACGGCGGATAGCCCGGCGGCGGCGGCGGGTAGCCCTGCGGATAGGCGTATTGCTGCTGCGGCTGCGCCTGCGGCATCGGTTGCGGCGTGTGACCGCGGCCGCGACCGCCGGCCGGCACCATGGGCGGCGGCGGCGGCGTGCGGACGGGATGCTGGTGCCACGTATTGCCGCAGTTGGCGCAGCGAACCGACCGGCCCTGCTCGCCCAGATAAGACGCGTCCAAATTATACCGTGTGGCGCAGTTCGGGCAGGAAATAAGCATGTGCAACCGGCCAGGTAAGTCCTGGTCGTTTATAGGCTTTCGCGATTCACGAGGCAAGCGAGGCGGACCCCGCGCATGCTCCGGGCGGCGGTCCCGCCCTGGACGGCGGCGGCAATCGCATGGCATTGTCACGCGCAAGCGGCGGGCCGATTTAGGCACGGCCCCCGAAACGGGAGGCGATCCGAGTGCAATTCCAAGGCGACACCAGCATCGCCCGGTTCGAGAACGTCGGCCTCCGTTACGGACTCGGCCCGGAAGTGCTGCAGGACGTGACCTTCACGCTGGCGCCGTCGTCCTTTCACTTCCTGGTCGGCGAAAGCGGCGCCGGCAAGTCCTCGCTGTTACGTCTTTTGTATCTGGCGTTGAAGCCGTCGCGCGGTTTGATCTCGCTCTTCGGCCGCGACATCGCGACCACGCCGAGGCGCGAGCTGCCGCCGTTGCGTCGTCAAATCGGCGTTGTTTTTCAAGAGTTTAAGTTGCTAAACCACCTCAGCGCCTTCGACAACGTGGCGCTGCCCCTGCGGGTCGCCGGCGTCAAGGAAGCCGACGTCACGCGGCACGTGGTCGAGCTACTGGAATGGGTCGGTCTCAAGGATCATCTGAAGGCGCGGCCGCCGACCCTGTCGGGCGGTCAGCAGCAACGGGTCTCGATCGCGCGCGCCGTCATCGCCCGGCCGAAGCTTTTGCTCGCCGACGAGCCGACCGGCAACGTCGACGACAGGATGGCGCTTCGTCTCATGCATCTCTTCGAGGAACTCAATCGACTCGGCACCACCATCGTCATCGCGACGCATAACATGGCGCTCGTCGAACGGCTCGGACGGCCGGCGATGCGGATCGCCGACGGACGGCTCAACGTCATTCCCGGAACCCGAAATGCCGAAGCGAAACGCGAATCGCGCGAATCGGCGTCACCGTCGCGGGTGCCTTCCCAGGCGCCGTCGCCGCGTCCGTCCGCCGGCGACGACGACGTGCCGCCCGGCATCGAGCAGTTTCTGTAACGGGCCGGCGCATGTTCACCTACAAGCGATCCGACCTTCCCCTCGACAAGGATGCGCACAGCCGCTTCCTGCCGTGGCTGATCGCCTTCATGGTGTTCCTGGCCGTGCTCGCCTTCGCCGGCATTTTGGTGCTGCGCGAGACGGCGGCGAAATGGGACCAGGGCGTCGGCGGCACGCTGACGGTGCAGATCGCCATGACCGACGACCCGACCCGCGATCAGCGTAATTTGCAGGAAGTGTTGAACGTGCTGGCGGCAACGTCGGACATCGAGCGCTACGAGGTGATCGACGAGGCGCGCATGCTGCGGCTTCTGGAACCGTGGCTCGGCGCCGGCGCCAAGGCCGGCGACCTGCCGCTGCCGCGCCTGATCGACGTCAGCATTTCCGCCGGTTCGAAATTCAAGATCGACACGTTGCGCGCCCGGCTCGGCGAACGCGTGCCGGAGGCCGCCGTCGACGATCACCGGGTCTGGCTCGACCGGCTGGTGCGGCTGATCGAGACCGTCGAATTGGTGGCCATGCTGATCCTCGTCTTCATTTGCGTGGCGACCGTCGGCACGGTCATCTTCACGACCCGCACGGGGCTTTCCGTGCACCGGGAGGCCATCGAGATATTGCATCTGATCGGCGCCCGCGATTCCTACATCGCGGCGCAGTTCGCCGGCCGGGCCATGCTGCTCGGTCTGCGCGGCGGCCTGATCGGCCTGGCGCTCGGATTGCCGGCGCTCCTGGGAATCGGCTATCTGGCGGAGAGCCTGGAGGGCGGGGCGATGCCGGACGTTTCCTTCGGCATCGTCGAGTGGGCCGTGCTGGTCCTGATTCCCCTCGCCGTCGCCGCGCTGGCGATGACGACGGCGCGAATCACCGTGCTGCGCTCGCTGGCGCGGATGTTGTGAGCGACAAGTCATGAGATCGCGGCGCCGAACGGCCGGCATCCTGGCGCCGGTGCTGGGCGCGCTGGCGACGCTGGCGCTGATGTGGTGCGTCGGCCTGTTCCTGTTCGCCGGTAGCGTGCCGAAGATGCCGCCGGACGTGACCGAACACACCGACGCCATCGTCGTTCTGACCGGTGGTAGCGGCCGGGTGCGCACCGGGCTCGACCTGCTGCTCGCCAACACCGCCGACCGGCTGTTCGTGTCGGGGGTCTACCGGGGCGTCGACGTCGATCAGTTGCTGGCGGTGATGAAGCAGCGGCCGGAGGAAGTCGAAGGCCGGATCGGCATCGGCAACGCCGTCAACACCATCGAGAACGCCGAGGAGACCGCGGTCTGGGCTAAGGCCCGGGGACTCAAATCCTTGCGTCTCGTCACCGCCGCCTATCATATGCCGCGCAGCATGCTCGAATTCGCCCACGCCATGCCGGACGTCCGGATCGTGCCGCACCCGGTGTTTCCCGTTCACGTGAAAAGCGACGACTGGTGGGCCTGGCCCGGTACCGCCGCGCTGACGGTCAGCGAGTACAGCAAGTTTCTGCTGGCGTGGCTGCGCCATCAGGTGCGACGGTTCGCGCCCGCCGCCGGGCTCACCGCCGGGCCCACCGCCGGGAAGGAGCCGACCTCGTGACCGCCGTTCGTTCGCTGTTGTTCAATTTCGCCTTCTTCGGCTGGCTGACGTTCCTGCTGCTGTTTCATCTGTGGTGGTACATGCCGTTCGAGCGCATGCACTTGCAGCGCGCCGTCGGCCGCTGGGCCAGGAGCGTCTTTCCGATCCTGCGCTACACGGTCGGCATCGACTGCCGTGTGCTCGGGCGCGAACACATGCCGAAAGGCGGCGCGCTGGTCGTCTCGAAACACCAGTCGGCATGGGACACCTTCATCTTCTATGCGCTTCTCGAAGACGTGCAGTACGTGTTGAAGAAGGAGCTGGTGAAGATACCGGTCTGGGGCATGTATGCGAGGAAGTGCGAGGCCATCGCCATCGACCGCGCCGCCGGCGCCAAGGCGCTCAAGAAGCTCGTCGCCGACTGCAAGGACCGTATCTCCAAGGGCCGCCAGGTCATCATCTTCCCGGAAGGCACGCGCACGCCGCCGGGCGAGCGGCACCCCTATCAGCCGGGTGTCGCCGCCGTCTACAAGGCGCTGCCGGCGGATACGCAGATCGTGCCGGTGGCGCTCAATTCCGGCGTCTTTTGGGGACGGCGCAGCTTCCTCAAGAAGCCGGGCACCATCACCATCCAGTTCCTGCCGCCGGTACCGACCGGGCTCGACCGGGAAACCTTCATGCGGACCATCGAGGACACCATCGAGACGGCGTCCGCCGAGCTCATCCGGAACCCCTGATCCCACCGGGCGGACACGCCTGTGGACAGGCCGTCCCGGCGGCCGGGGAAACCTGGGGATAACTCGGCAAGTCTCTACGAACATGACGTTATTTCGAGCCTCGCCTGGGGATCGAAGGCGGGAGCGTTATGGAAACATATCAAGAACATTTTCCTTGAAATGACGACATCCGGTCCATAAAGTGCCAGGATCGGGTACCGGTCCGCGCCCGCTTTGGCGCCGGACAGGTGTATCCGCGATCAGCCGTCAAAATATACCGGAAGGACGCCGATGACCGAGGTCGCCCCCCTCTCCCAGCAGATCTGGGACATGAAATACCGTCTGAAGGACGCCGAGGGCCGGCCGGTCGACAAGGCGATCACCGACACGTGGCGCCGCGTCGCCAAGGCGCTGGCCTCGGTCGAAACGGACCCGGCGGCGTGGGAGGACACGTTCTTCGACGCCATGGACGGCTTCAAGTTCCTGCCGGCCGGACGCATCCTGTCGGGCGCCGGCGCCAGCCGCCGCGTCACGCTGTTCAACTGCTTCGTCATGGGCGACGTGCCGGACGACATGGCCGGCATCTTCGAGCACCTGAAGGAAGCGGCCCTTACCATGCAGCAAGGGGGCGGCATCGGTTACGACTTCTCGACCCTGCGGCCGAAGGGCGCGCCCGTGCGGGGCGTCGGCGCCGACGCGTCCGGCCCGCTGTCGTTCATGGACGTCTGGGACGCCATGTGCCGCACCATCATGAGCGCCGGCTCGCGCCGCGGCGCCATGATGGCGACACTGCGCTGCGATCATCCGGACGTGGAAGCCTTCATCGACGCCAAGCGCGAGCCGGGCCGGCTCCGCATGTTCAATCTTTCCGTCCTCGTCACCGATCCGTTCATGCGCGCCGTCAAGGACGACGCGTCGTGGGATCTGAAGTTCGAGGACACGGTCTACCGCACCGTCTCGGCACGCGAGCTCTGGGACAAGATCATGCACGCGACCTACGCCTACGCGGAGCCCGGCGTGATCTTCATCGACCGCATCAACAACCGTAACAACCTGCACTACTGCGAGACCATTCACGCGACCAACCCCTGCGGCGAGCAGCCGCTGCCGCCCTACGGCGCCTGCCTGTTGGGCTCGATCAATCTGTCGCGCCTGGTCGAACGCCCGTTCGAGGCCGACGCCGGCATCGACATGGCCGCCCTCGACAGCCTGACGCGGACCGCCGTCCGCATGATGGACAACGTCGTCGACGTATCAGGCTTCCCGCTCGAACAACAGACGCACGAAGCGAAGGCGAAGCGGCGCATCGGCCTCGGCATCACCGGGCTCGCCGACGCGCTGATCATGTGCGGCGCGCGCTACGGTTCACCGGAAGCGGTGCGGCTGACGGAAATCTGGATGCGGGCGCTGCAGCGCGCCGCCTATCTCGCCTCCGCCGACCTCGCCCGCGAGAAGGGCGCGTTCGCGCTGTTCGACAAGGACGCCTATCTCGACGGCGAGACCATCCGCGAACTGGACGAGGATGTGCGCGCCGCCATCGCCGAGCACGGCATCCGCAACGCGCTGCTCACCTCCGTGGCGCCGACCGGCACCATCTCGCTCTTCGCCGACAACGTCTCGTCGGGGCTGGAGCCGGTGTTCAGCTTTACCTATCGCCGCCACGTCCTGATGCCGGACGGTAATCGCCGCGAGGAAGAGGTGTCGGACTACGCCTACCGACTCTATCGCCGGGTCAAGGGCGAGGGCGCGCAACTGACGCCGGCCTTCGTCGACGCGCAGGGCCTGACGCCGGAAGATCATCTGGTGATGCAGGCGGCGGTCCAAAAGTTTATCGACAGCTCGATCTCCAAGACCATCAACGTGCCGGAGGAAATCTCCTTCGCCGACTTCAAGGACATCTACACCCGCGCCTACGAGTTGGGCTGCAAGGGTTGCACCACGTACCGACCGAACGACGTCACCGGCGCGGTGCTGGAAACCACGTCCAAGAAGGCGAAGAAGTCGGAGGCAGAACCGGAACTGCCGTTGGAGGCGCCGTCGAAGAAGGCCCGTCCGGTGGACGCCGGCGATGCCGGCGCCGTGGTGCGCATGTTCCAGCCCTTGGACCGGCCGGGCGAACTGCCGGGCAAAACCTACAAGGTGCGCTGGCCGGAAAGCGACCATGCGCTCTATATCACCATCAACGACATCATCGACGACCAGGGCCGGCGCCGACCGTTCGAAATCTTCATCAACTCGAAGAACACCGAGCACTACGCCTGGACCGTGGCGCTGACGCGGATGATCTCGGCGGTGTTCCGGCGCGGCGGCGATCTCTCGTTCGTCGTCGAGGAATTGAAGGCCGTGTTCGATCCGCGCGGCGGCTACTGGATCGGCGGCAAGTACGTGCCGTCGCTGTTGGCGGCCATCGGCGGCGTCATCGAGAACCACATGATCGACATCGGCTTCCTGCCGAAGCCGGGCGCGGCGAACGAGCACAATATGAAGGCGCAACCGATCGCCGTCGGCGCCGAGAACACGCCGACGACGCTGATGCGGCAGTGCCCGAAATGCGGTCAGGCGTCGCTGATCCGCCAGGAAGGCTGCGACACCTGCACATCCTGCGGCCATTCCAAGTGCGGCTGAGGCAAGCAAGTCCTGGGTCCCCGCTTTCGCGGGGATGATGATTTTTTCCGTTCTAGCTGCCCAGCCGCTTCTGAATTGGATATCTAAAAATCCTACACTCTCGTCATCCCCGCGAAAGCGGGGACCCAGACATCGGTAGCCAAAGATCGTCCCAGTCCGGGTTGGCGGACTCGATCAATTCCAGTTTCCATTTCCGGCACCATTGCTTCATCGCCTTTTCCCAGCGAATCGCCGTCTCGATCTCCGCATGGCTTTCCCAATAGACGAGCCGGGTCACGCCATACTTACGCGTGAACAAAGATGCCCGCCCCTGCCGGTGTTGCCATACGCGGACGGAGAGGTCCACCGTCACCCCGACGTAAAGGGTGCCGTTTCGCCGGCTCGCGAGAATGTAGACATATCCACCCTTCTCCATGCGTAGGGACATGAAAGGCTTGGAGGCGTTTCCCGGGCTCCGCCTTCACGGGAATGAATTTTCAGCTGTCGAGCAGTCGGACAATGCGCTCCAACCGCCGGTCGCGGATGCCGAGTTCGGCGAGATGCGCGTGCGTGTTCAGCACGTAATCGACGCACGGTCCGCCCGCGCCCCGGCCCTGGCGAATCAGTTTCAGGATCGTCGCGTCGTCGGGCCGGCCGGCGTATTGCGGATTTGTCCGGTCGGCGACGAAGGCGAGCGCCTCGACCGTCTCCGCCCGGCCGCCGCCGAGCCGGCAGCCGGTCCAGACCGGCCGATAGACGTCGCTGACCATTTCCCTGGCCATCACCTTGTCGAACACCGCGTCGGCGTTGCCGGCGTCGACTTGGAGCGCCATGCCGGTGCACGCCCCGCCCCGATCCAGCCCGAAGACGATGCCGGGCTTGGCCTTGGTGCCGCGATAGGTCCAGGACTTGATGCAGAGCGCGCGGTGATAGCCGTAGAGCCGGGCCGGCCGCGCCGCCGCGACCGGAAAGTCCGGGTTCCACATCAGGGAGCCGTAGGCGAACAGCCAGAAGGCGCCAACCGGTCGCCGCGCCGTCACGGGCGCGTCACCATGGCGACGCCAATCACGGCGAGGGCCATGCCGGCGATGGCCATCCAGCCGATGGTCTCGCCGAACAGGAAGTAGGCCTCGACGGCGACCACCGGCGGCACCAGATAGAAGACGCTCGCCACCTTCGACGCCGCGCCGCGCCGGATCATCAAATTGAAGAGCGTGATGGCGCCGAAGGACAGCACAACGATCAGCCAGACCAGCGCGAAGATCAGTTCGCCGGTCCAGTCGATCCGGCCCTGTTCCCAAAGGACGGCGCAGACCGCCATGGTCAGTCCCGCCGCCGCGAACTGCACCGCCGAGCCGACGCGGAGATCGAACCCGGCGGCATAGCGTTTCTGATAGATGGTCGCGACCGTGATGCCGATGAGACCGGCAACGCAGGCGGAAATTCCGATCCAGCCGCCGCCCGCCTCGACCCGGTCGCCGACCACCAGGCCGACGCCGACGAAGCCGAGCGCCAATCCGACCCAGGCCCGCGCGCGCAGACGCTCGCCGAGAACGAGTCCGGCGAGGATCGCCGTCAGGATCGGCTGCACGCCGACAATCAGCGCCGAAATGCCGGCCGACGTGCCGTTGGCGACGGCGAAGAACACGCCGCCCAGATAGACCGCCTGCAACAGCACGCCGATGACGGCGGCGTGCACATAGGCCATGGGCTCCTTCGGCCACGTGGCGCCGGTGACCACGGCAATGAGCGCGAAGCCGAGCGCGGTCAGGGAAAATCGGTAGGCGAGGAACGTGAAGGGCTCGGCATGCGGCATGCCCATCTTGGCGCCGAGGAAGCCGGTCGACCACAACAGCACGAACACGCCGGGCATGGCGGCGATCAGGAGCGCGTTGGCTTCGCCCTTGGAGGTTTCCTTGTCGTCCATGGCTTTTTCCGCTTAGCCGTTGCGGCGGACCCTAGGCCCTTCCAGGCGGCGGGACAACGCCCTAGATTGTAGGGACATGACCGACACTCTCCCTTCCAGCGACGCCGCCCGGGCGGCGATGCGATCCCGCCGGCGCCGGCTTCTGCTGCTGGCGACGATGTTCCTCCTCGTCGGCACGCTCGTCTACGGCGCCTGGTGGTCGGTGCTCGCCAGCCGCATCGGCAGCGAGGTCGACGCTTGGTTCGCCGGCATCCGCGCCGACGGCTGCGAGGCCCGGTTCCGCAATCTTTCCGTCGGCGGCTTCCCGTTCCGCATCTTCATACTGCTGGACGACATCGTCTTCGCCGATCCGACGGCCGGCTGGCGGATCGACATCCAGAGCGCCCGCGCCAATACGGTGCCATGGAACCCGACGGAAGTGACCGGCCGCTTCGACGGCGAGCCGAATCTGGTCTTGGATAGCGGGCGGTATGCCGGCGAATACCGGCTGGCCGTGCAGCGGAACCGCTTCGTCGGCGCCGCCGGCCGCATGGAAGCGCAAATGGACGGCGTCGAGCTCAGGCGCGTCGCCGACAACGAAGCGCTGCAGATCGGAAAGTTCCGGCTCGCCGGCGCGCGCGGCACGGCCTCGAAACCGCCGCTGCATGTCGTCTTCGAGGCGCACAAGTCCATGCTGCCGAAATCCGCCCCATCGCCGTTCGGCCGCGATATCGAGCGCGTCCGTATCAATGCCCACGTGACCGGCGAACTGGCGGGCTCGGGTTCCCGCGCCGAGCGCCTCGATCTCTGGCGGCGCGGCGGCGGCACTCTTGAAATCCGCCGGCTCGACGTCGCGCACGGCGATCTCGGCCTCGCCGGCGAAGGCACGCTGGCGCTCGACCGCGGCATGCAGCCGGAAGGCGCCTTCACCGCGCGCATCACCGGCTTCGCTGCCGCCGTCGACCGGCTGATCGAGGCCGGTCTGGTCGCCAGACGCGACGGCGCCATCGCCAAGCTGGCCCTCGGCATCATGGCTAAGGCACCGGCCGGCGGCGGCCCGCCGCAGTTGGAGGTGCCGTTGACGCTGCAGGACCGCTGGCTGTCGGCCGGGCCGTTCCAGTTGATGCGGTTGCCGGAGGCGCGCTGGTGATCCCCGCCCTTCGGGGACTCTCAAGGGGACTGGCGGTTCTTTGCGCCATCGTCGCGGCGGCGCCGGCCTGGGCCGGCGATAATTTCCTGAAGGGAAAGCTTCTGGTCGCGACCGACGCCATGCGCGATCCCCGCTTCGCGGAAAGCGTGATCCTGATGGTCGAGCACGACGCGTCGGGCGCCTACGGCGTCATCGTCAACAAGCCGATCGGCGAAGGCCCGCTCTCGAAACTGCTGGACGGCATCGGCGCCAAGCCGGTCGAGACAGAGGCGCGGGTGACGCTCTACTACGGCGGTCCCGTGGAACTTGGCGCCGGCGCGATCCTGCATAGCGACGACTATCGCCGCGACGGCACCAAGCTGTTGGGCGGCGGCATCGCCATGTCGCGCGATCCGGAAACCCTCGGCGACGTCGCCCGCGGCAAGGGGCCCAAGCGCCTCAAGGTGGTGATGGGCTACGCCGGCTGGGCGCCCGGCCAGTTGGAGGCAGAAATCTCGCGCGGCGATTGGACCAGCGCAACCGCCGACGCGGCGCTGATCTTCGACAACGACACTGGCAGCGTCTGGCCGCGCGCCGGCAAGGGCGCGGGCGTGCCACTCTAGGCCAGATCACTTAGCCGGATCAGAAGCTGTCGAGAAGCCGGTTGATGTATTCCAATTCCATGCGCGGCCGTTCCCGCTGACCGGCGCGCTTGCGCAACTCGTCGAGGATTTCCCGCGCTTTCTGGGTTTCCATCTGCGACGGCACCTCGACGTCGGAATCCTCCGTCGTCGTTCCCTGGCCGTCGCTGCCGCGCCGGCCGAACGGATCGGTGCCGGGCTGACCGCCGGGAATGCGCTGCGTGCCGGAAACGCCGACCTGCGCACCGAACCGCTGCGCCATCTGCGTCGCCATCTGCTCCGTCGCCGAGCGCAACTCCTCGAGGGCCTTGGCCTGATTGCCGGCGGCGTCGCGCATCTGGCCGCCTTCCAAATTGCGGCCGGCCCGGTCCATTTCCGTCTCGGCGCGGCCGAGGTTGTCGGGAATCTTGCCGAGCATCTCGTCCATTTTCAGCATCAACTCGCCAAGGCGCTTCCTGAGCGCATCCTGCTCTTCGGCCGTGGGCTGATTGCCATCGCCCGGCTGCTGCCCGTGACCTTGTTGCTGGCCCTGTTGCTGGCCCTGTTGTTGGCCCGGCTGTTGACCTTGCCTTTGTCCCTGCTGCTGGCGCTGGTTCGGCTGCGCGCCGAATTGTTCGCCTTCGCGGCGTGGCTCGCCCGGCGGATGGCGCAAGCTCCCCTTGGCACGCTGGCTTTCCTGGAAGGTGCGGTCGAGGAGCTTCTTCTGATCCTCGGTCAGGGAGCGCAGCCGGTCCATCAGCTTCTTCGCTTCCGCCATCGCCGGATTGGACTGGCTCTGGCGCAAGCCGTCGCGAAGCTGTTCCAGCATGCGCTGCATGTCGGCCAGCATCTTCTCGGCGGCGGCGCGGTTGCCGGTCTCCGCCAGTTCCTTGATGCGGTCCATCATCTGCTGCATGTCCGAGACTTCGCCCATCTGCTGATCCGGCATCATCGGCAGATTGTCGAGACCCATTTCCTGCATCCGGTCCATCAGCGCCTGCATGAAGCGGTCCATGGCCTGCTGCAACTCGCGCATGACGCGGTCGAGTTCCTTGCCGAGGGCGCCGTCCTTGAGCGCCTTCATGGCCTCTTCCTGCATCCGCATCAGATCCGCCTCGGCGAGCGCGTATTCGCCGTCCTCGATGCGGAGCGCGGTCTCCCACAGCAGCTTCTGCACGCCGGCGATTGCCGCCTCGCCCTCACCGTGCGCGAGCCGGCCCCGGGCGACGCGGATGGCGAGGAACGTGACCAGATCGTCGAAGAACCGGGCTGGGTATTCGGAGAGCGCGTCCAGTTCCGCGCCGCCCGCCTCGATGGCTTCCGGCGTCGGATCGTTCAGGCGTTTGCGCACGTCGACCAGGGCGCGGGCGACCGGATGATTAAAGATGCGTTCCGGCAGCGCCACCTCGACGGCGTCCGACGTTCCCGTCTGTCCGGCGGTGTCCGTCGCGATCAGTTGAATGCGGACCGGCATACCGGCCCAGGGATGCGACGAGAAATCCCGCGTCGTCCGCGCCTCGACCTTGCGGCGGTCGCCCGTCACCGGCAACTCGACGCGAATCTCGTCGGCGCCGTTCGGCACCCGTTCGCCGCCCGGCAGGCGGATCACCATGTCGATGGTCTTGATGCCGTAGTCGTCGCCGGCGAGGTATTCGGTTTCCAGGCGCTCGCCACGCTTCTTCTGCGGCGCGCGGGCGAATTCGACCGTCGGCACCGAGTCGGGCGCGACCTTGACCGGCCAGCGGGCGAGCGTCTTGCCGCCGAGCTCGACGGCGAGGTCCGGCGCGCCGACGTCGCCGGCCTTGATTTCCGTTTCGAGCTTGAAGGACCGGGTGCCGGCGTCGCCGAGCCGTTCCATCTGCCGGTCGTCGGCGCCGATCCGGAACTTGGGCGTCGCCGACGCACCCGACACTTGCGCCAGCACGGTCGAGCCGACCGGCAGCAGCAACGCCGGCGCCGGCGGCGTCTCGCCGGCCGCGGCGCCTTCCGCCGGCTCCGCGCCCAGGTTGTTGAAGACGATCGGCGCCAGCCCGGTATAGGCCGGCGGTGTGATCCAGAGATCGAGGGTCGCGCCGGCGAGCGTCCGGCCGCCGCCGAACGGCGACAATGCAGCGCTCAGGCGCTCGAACGGATTGCCGGCGCCGGCGGCGACGCCGACGACGAAGACGATGGCGGCAATGAAACGGAACCCATAGCGGTCGGTGGCGGCGAGGCCGGGCGCCGGCAGCGGCGCCTGCAGGCGGCCTGCCGCGAGGAGTGCCCGCCTGACATGCTCGCGCCAGAGCGCATCGGCGAAGGCGGTGCCGTCGCCACCGACCGGCCGGTCGTAGAGCGCGGTGATGGGCCGGTGCCGGAGGCCGGCTTCCCGCTCCAGGCGGCGCTCCACGTCGGCGGTGGAGATCGGACGAAAGGCGAGGCCGATGCCGCCCAACGACACACCGAAGGCGCCGGCGAACAAGGCCAGCGCCAATGCATGTAAGTAGGACGGCAAGGCGTCGAAGACGCCGGTCAGCGCCAACCCGACGAAGGCACCGAGCACCGCGAGCGGCGCCCAGAAGGCACGCCACAGCGCCTCCCATCGGAGGGCGAGCGAGCAAAGCCGGTAGGCACGGACGAACCCGGCGAGAGTGTCCGTATCCTGCCGGCGGTCGCTCATCCCACCGCCTCGCGGCGTTTCGGACGGTCCGCCAGCCAATCGGGGATGCTTTCGCGCGCCATCATGTCGTCGACGGTGAAGCGCCGGGCGACGGCGGTGTAATTGCCGCCGTTCACCAGCACCTCGGGCACTAGGTCGCGGCCGTTGTAGGTCGACGACATGACCGCGCCATAGGCGCCGGCGCTACGGAAAGCGACGAGATCGCCGGCGGCCAGCGGCGGCATTGGCCGCTGCGTGGCGAAGGTATCGCCGCTTTCGCAGATCGGCCCGACGATGTCGACGGGCGCGAGCGGCGCACCCGACGCCGACTCGACGACCGGCACGACGGCATGATGCGCCTCGTAAAGCGCCGGGCGGATCAGATCGTTCATGGCGGCGTCGAGGATCAGGAAGGTCCTGTCGAGGCCCTGCTTCACATAGACGACGCGGCTGACCAGGATGCCGGCGTTGCCGCAGATCATGCGGCCCGGTTCGAAGGCGAGCCGGCACGGCATGCCCTTCGTAACCTCCTTGACCATCGCGCCGTAGTCGGCCGGGCTCGGCGGATTTTCCGCGTTGTAGGGGATGCCGAGGCCGCCGCCGAGATCGAGGACGCGGATATCGAAGCCGTCCGCCATCAACGCCCGTGCCAACTCGACGATGCGGCCGTAGGCGGCCCGATAGGGCGCGAGGTCCGTCAACTGCGAGCCGATGTGCGTGGCGACGCCGGCGACGTCGATGCCGGGCAGCGCCCGCGCCCGGTTGAAGACGTCGTGGACGCTTTCCCAGGCGATGCCGAACTTGTTCTCGCTCAAACCGGTGGTGATCTTCTTGTGCGTCTTGGCGTCGACGTTCGGATTGACGCGGATGGCGATCCGGGCCGTCACGCCGAGTTCGACCGCCACAGACGACAGTTCCGCCAATTCCGGCAAGGATTCGACGTTGATCTGATGCACGCCGCCCTGAAGGGCCTGGCGCAATTCGTCCCTGGTCTTGCCGACGCCCGAAAAGACGATCCTGGACGCCGGAATGCCGGCGGCGAGGGCGCGCTTCATTTCCCCGAAGGACACCACGTCGGCGCCGACGCCGGCGGCGGCCAACGTCGCCAGCACGCCGAGATTGCCGTTCGCCTTGACCGCGAAATAGATGCCGGCGTCCAGGCCCGTCAAGGCGTCCTGCAGGACGCTGACGTGACGCCGGAGCGTCGCCGTCGAATAGCAATAGAACGGCGTGCCGTAGGTCTCGGCGAGCAGCGGCAGCGGCACGTCTTCTGCGTGCAGGATGCCATTCCGGTAATGAAAGTGGTCCACGTCGTCCTCGCTCGCCTAGCGCGTTCTGCCGTCGATCGCCGACGCCGGCGGCGCGTAGCCGCCGGTGCCGATCAGGGGTACTTGGGTATCCGATTGCGTTTCGCCAAGACGTTGTCTGCGCGCGGCCTCGGACGCGATGGTGCCGTCGCCCTTGGTCGGCAACGGCATGAGGTACGGATACACCGATTCCTCCGGATGACGCGGCGACGAGCGAACGCCGCACGCCGCCACGGCAAAGGTGGCGGCGAGCAATCCGGCCAAAATGCAGAAACGTCCGAAATTTCCCATCATACGCGCATCCTAGCGGAATTCCCCGGCCCCGGCCATCGCTTCCATGCGGCCTTCGGCCGGGTTCGGCATCAGCCGTCGAGGAAGCGTCTGCGGGCCTCCGCCACCTGGGCGCGGACGTTATCGGGCGCCGTTCCGCCGTAACTGACGCGGCTGGCGACCGAGTTGTCGACGCCGAGAACGCCGAACACGCCGTCGTGAATGCCGGCCTCTACCGCCCGCATGTCGTCGAGGGAAAGGTCCTCGAGCCCGACGCCGGCCTGTTCCGCTTTCTTGACCAGGGCGCCGGTGATGTGATGCGCGTCGCGGAACGGCATGCCGAGCTCGCGGACCAGCCAGTCGGCCAGATCCGTCGCCGTCGAGAATCCCTTGCCGGCGTCGGCGCGCATGCGGTCGCGGTTGAAGCTGGCGCCCGAGATCATGCCGGTCATGGCGGCGAGAGACAGCGCCAACGTATCCGCCACCTCGAAGGCCGGAACCTTGTCCTCCTGCATGTCCTTGCTGTAGGTGAGCGGCAGACCCTTCATCACGATCATGAACCCGGCAAGCCCGCCGATGACGCGGCCGGCCTTGGCGCGCACCAGTTCCGCCGCGTCCGGGTTGCGCTTCTGCGGCATGATGGAACTGCCGCTCGAGAATTCGTCGGCGAGGCGCACGTAACGGAACTGGTCCGAGCACCACATCACCAATTCCTCGGCGAGGCGTGACAGATGCACCGCCAGGATCGACGCCAGCGCCATGAATTCCATGGCGAAGTCCCGGTCCGCCACGGCGTCGAGCGAATTCGCCGTCGGCCGGTCGAAACCGAGCGCCTTGGCCGTGGCGTGCCGGTCGATGGGAAACGAGGTTCCGGCGAGGGCCGCTGAACCGAGCGGGCTTTCGTTCATGCGCCGGCGCGCGTCCTTGATGCGGTCGCGGTCGCGCCCGAGCATCTCGACGTAGGCGAGCAGATGGTGGCCGAGGGTGACGGGCTGCGCCGTCTGCAGATGCGTAAAGCCGGGCATCACCCAGTCGGCATGCGCTTCCGCCTTGTCGATCAGCACGTCCTGCAGCGCGCGCACGTCGCCGTCGAGGCCGTCGAGGGCATCGCGCACCCAGAGCTTGAAGTCGGTCGCCACCTGGTCGTTCCGGGACCTGGCCGTGTGCAGCCGGCCCGCCGGCGCGCCGATCAGATCGCGGAGCCGGGCTTCCACATTCATGTGAATATCTTCGAGCTCGCGCTTGAAATCGAAATTTCCGGCGGCGATTTCCTTCTCGATGGCGTCGAGACCGTCGCAGATCTTCTCGACATCGGCGGCGGAGACGATCCCCTGTGCCGCCAGCATGCGGGCGTGCGCCTTGGAGCCCCGGATGTCCTGGGCGTACATGCGCTTGTCGAAGTCGATGGAAGCGTTAATGGCGTCCATGATCGCCGACGTGCCGGCTTCGAAGCGGCCGCCCCACATGGCGCTTGTCTTGTCGCCGGTTTTCGGTTTGTTGTCGCTCATGGTAATTCCGATCGGTTAGGGTGCGTCGGCCGGCCGACACGGGTTTCGTTCGGCGCCGGCGACCGGAGCGAGCACGGCATGTCCCCCGAAGATACTGCCCCGAGGAACGAGGCCCGGCCCGGCCCCTTGGAAAGATCAAGATTGCGACCGATGACGAAGGTCTCGCTCGCCGGCACCGCCCTCTTGGCGCTGGCGGCTGCGATTTTCCTCATATCCTCGCACCTTGCAAGCGATGTTCAAGCCGCCTGCCGGCCCGACGCCGCCGTCATCAAGGCGTTCAAACCGACCGAGCCGCCGAAGCCGGTGCCGCAGATCTCGTTCCGGCCGGCCGACGGCGACGCGATCCCGATTTCCGCCTTCAAGGGCCGGGGTGTGGTGCTGAATTTCTGGGCCACCTGGTGCGCGCCCTGCGTCCGGGAAATGCCGGAGCTGGACGCGCTGCATGCCAAGGTCGCGGATATGGGCGCCGAGGTGCTCGCCGTTTCCATGGACCGCGAAGGCCACCCGGTCATCGCCAAGTTCTTCGCCACCAATGATCTGAAGAACTTGCGGCCGCTGCACGATCCGATGAATGCCGCCGGTCGCGCCCTCGGCGTCCGCGGCCTGCCGACGACGGTGTTCATCGACAAGCGGGGGCTGGAGGTCGGCCGCATCGAGGGCATCCAGCATTACGATATCCCGGAAATGGTCGCTTTCGTGCGTGATTGCCTCAACCAATGACCCGCCGCCCGCGCCGTGACGGACCGGCCGCGATCGGTTAGTTTGATTCGCATGCGAAAACCTTCCGACATATCCGGCCGGCGGCGGTTCCTGAAGCTCGGCGGCGCCTTCGCCCTGACCGCCCCCCTGGCGGCGATTCTCGGCGGCTGCGCCGCCAAGCCGAGCACCATCTGGGAAAACCCCAGCGTAGCGAGGGAGGATTGGCCGCTCGACAATTCGGAGTGCCGGCGCGCCGCCCGGCGCAAGATCGAACAGGAGTTCGGCGGCAGCGAACTGGACCGCGCGCCCGACAACCTGCCCGGCGCGCAGACCTATGACCGTTCCGTGACGCGCTACGACGCCAACCGTCGGCAAACCCAGTTGTTCGAGGATTGCATGCGCCAGCGCGGCTACCGGCCGATGAAGCGCAATACGGGCGCACCCGGCTGAAACGAAAAGCGGCGGCCCTGGGCCGCCGCCTCTCTCGTTTGCTGACGCAGCCGGTCTTAAGCGGCGATCGGCAGTTCCGGCTGAGCGTCGCGGCTTTCCGCCTTCGGCAGCGCGACGACGTTGGTCGCGACCGGCTTGGGCTGGAACAGCGCTTCCGCATAATCACGGATGTAGGCGCGTTCAACGCCGATGTCGGCGAGGGTCCGCTCGTCGAGCGCTTCGAGCGCGCGGACGGTCCGGGCGATGCCGAGACGGGTGCGGATGTTCCGGACAAGGCCGGCGAACAGGTCATGGTAGAAAACGGCACGAAGCGCCTTCGCGGCGGCGATGGCTTCGGCGATCTGGGCTTCCGTCGGCGCATCGGTCGTGATGCCGAGGTTGAAGCGCAGTTGGATCGGGTGATGAGCAGCCATTTCTCGGGCTCCTTAAATCTGCACGGGTTGCTTCGGTAACGTTCGTCTGTTGAACCGTAAATATGCCCGTCTTCGCACTTGCGAAAGCGCAATATTAACACTTCAGACATGCATCATACGCATGACTTATGAAACGATTCGGCCCTGAGCTATGCGTCGAGTTTGCTCTTGCGCGAAAGCCGTGCGGCCAATAGCTTTTTGCTCGCGATGACGGATCGGCGGACCCTCGATCGTGAACTGGACCAGCTCTTGCGCGAGAGCGGGGCCCGCGTCGATTTGGTCGGCGCCAGGGAGGTCATCCGCGGCGTTCTCGCAACCCCTTCCGCCGACGACGAAAATGCCTGGCTCGACCTGATCGCGCCGGACGCCGACGGTAAATTACTGGAAAGCCTGCGTGCGTTGCGCGCCCGCATTATCGAGAGCGCCGGCAACGACGGTCTGGCAACGCGCGACCCGAAGCGGCTCACCGATCTCAGGAACGAGTTGAAGCGGCGCGACGTGGACGCCTTCCTGATCCCGAAAGCCGACGAGCACCAGGGCGAATTCATCGCCCGCCGTTCCGAACGGTTGATGTGGCTGACCGGCTTCAGCGGGTCCGCCGGCATGGCCGTCGTCATGCGCAAGGGCAAGGCGGCGCTCTTCGTCGACGGCCGCTATACCTTGCAGGCCGGGACCGAGGTCGACGGCGATCAGTTCGAAATTCACCACATCACCGAAACGCCGCCGCATCGCTGGCTCGCCAAGAACCTGACGGCCGGCGCCAAGGTCGGTTTCGACCCCTGGCTGCACACGGACGACCAGATCAAGCGGTTCGAGCGGGCGGCCCGGCAGGCCGGCGCCATCACCATCCAACTCGCCGACAATCCCCTGGACGCCGTCTGGGTCGGACGCCCGTCCGCACCGATGGCGCCCGTCGTGGCGCATCCGGCGAAATATTGCACCGATACGGCGGCGCAGAAACGCCGGCAGATCGGACAGGCGATCAAGGCGCAGGGTCTGGACGCCGCGGTCATCACGGCGCCGGATTCCATCGCCTGGCTTTTGAACATCCGGGGCGGCGACGTCGGCTACACGCCGCTGGCGCTCGGTTTCGCCATCCTGCACAACAACGGCGGCGTCGAATTGTTCATGGACCCGCGCAAACTGGCGCCGGACGTCGACAAGCATCTGGGCGAGTCGGTGATCGTGCTGGAACCCGACGCGCTGATGACGTCCCTCAACCACCTGGGCTCGCGTTCCCTCAAGGTGCTGGTCGAGCAGTCCTCGGCACCCGCCATCATCGTTCGCACCCTCAAGGCCGCCGGCGCCGAGGTGGTCAACGCGCCCGATCCATGCGCGCTCTCCAAGGCCTGCAAGGGCAAGGCGGAGCGGGACGGCATGCGTGCGGCGCATGTCCGCGACGGCGCGGCGCTGGTGAGGTTCCTCGCCTGGCTCGACAAGGAAGCGCCGAAGGGCAAGCTGACGGAAATCCAGGCCGCCGAGCAACTGGCCGCGTTCCGCGCCGAGGTGCCGCTCTACCGGGGACCGAGCTTCGCCACCATCGCCGGCGCCGGCGCGCACGGCGCCATCGTGCACTATCACGCCGACAAGAAGAGCAACGCCAAGCTCAAGAAGGGCTCGTTATTCCTGCTCGATTCCGGAGGCCAGTACCTGGACGGCACCACCGACGTGACGCGCACCGTCGCCGTCGGCCAGCCGACCGCCGACATGCGTGACCGCTTCACGCGCGTCCTCAAGGGCCATATCGCGTTGGCCCGCGCCGTGTTCCCGGAAGGGACCACCGGCTCGCAACTGGACGCGCTGGCGCGGAAGCCGCTCTGGGAAGCCGGCCTCGACTACGACCACGGCACCGGTCACGGCGTCGGCAGCTATCTCGGCGTGCACGAGGGACCGCAGCGCATTTCCAAGCACCCCGGCACGACCGCGCTGCAGCCGGGCATGGTGGTGTCGAACGAGCCCGGTTACTACAAGACCGGCGCCTACGGCATCCGCATCGAGAACCTGGTCATGGTGCAGACCGTGAAGCCGCCGAAGGGCGCGGAGCGGGGCCTGCTCGGCTTCGACACGCTGACGCTGGCGCCGTTCGACCGGCGCCTGATCGACGTGAAGCTTTTGAGCCCGGTCGAGGTCGACTGGGTCAACGCCTACCACGCGACGGTCGCGAAGACCCTCGCCAAGCACCTCGACAAGGCGACCAAGAACTGGCTCGACAAGGCCGCCAAGCCGTTGCCGAAACGCTAAGCCCCTATTCCGATCACTCCGCCGCGGCGCGCATCGCCTTCTTGAAATGCGCTTCCATGTCGAGGCGCGCCTTCACCGTCTCGTCGGCGGCGTCGAATTCGACATCCGCCCAGGTGACGGAGCGGCCCGCCGGCACGGCGTTCTTCAGTTTGACGCCGTGCGCGAGGCCGATCGGCAGCCCGCCCATGTCGAGAGACCGCGCGGCCGGCATCAGCTTGCCCCAAACCGTCGCGCCACCCTCGCCATCCAGCACGGCGCCCGGTTGGAGGTCACGCTTGGCGGTCGCCACGACGTCGCCCCGGAAGTCCTTGGTGGCGCCGGTCGGCTTGCCGATCAGGCCCGCCGACAGCACGGAAACGTTGAGCTCCAACCCGATCAGGTGGAACGGCTTGAACATGGCGGAATAGCGGCCCGACTTGTCGGTGTTCATGCCGTATTGGCGGAAGCACTGCGCCGCGTAGTCGTTCGGCGCCTCCATGACGACGTAGACGCCCCAGCGGAGATCCTTGAAGACCGGACGGCCGTCGCGTTCCAGCGACGAGACGACCTCGACCTGGCCCTTGTGTTCCAACTGACCGCCGACGCTTTTCGGACGCAGCACGTGCGCCAGATCGTCCATGCCGCAGGGCGGAAAGGCGAGACCGTCGGCGGGCGGCGTCAGTTCGCAGGCGTTGGCGATGGCCGCCATCTCGAGCGCCGACTTGGTGCCGTCCAGGAACGAGTTGAACATCTTCGAGTTCATGCCGGCGGCCTTCGCCTGGTCGGCGGTGAGACCGTAATGGTCCCAGACCGTATCGGGCGTCGATGCGTGATAGGCCGGCAGGTACTTCGTACCCTTGCCCGCCGCGACCACGTCGAAGCCGCAGCAGCGCGCCCATTCGACCAACTCGCAGGTGAGCGCCGGCTGATCGCCGTAGGCCATCGAGAAGACGACGCCCGCCGACCGCGCTTCCAAAGCCAACAGCGGCCCGGCCAACACGTCGGCCTCGACGTTGACCATGACGATATGCTTGCCGTGCTTGAAGGCGAGGCGCGCGTGCTTGACGCCGGCCGGCGGATGGCCGGTCGCCTCGATCACCACGTCGACGTCGTCGGCGGCGATGGCGGCGGCGGCATCGTCGGTGAAGCGAGTCTTCTGGATCAGCTCCTCCGTCCAGCCGACGGTGCGACAGGCGGCCTTCGCCGCGTCGGGTCGCAGGTCCGCAATGGCGGTGACGACAAGGCCCGGCGTCGTCGGCGCCTGGCTCAGGAACATGGAGCCGAACTTGCCGGCGCCGATGAGCAGCGCGCGGACGGGTTTCGACTGGGCGGCCCGCGCCATCAGATCAGCATGCAGATACATTGTTCGCTTCCTATTCCGCGGCGGTCTTGGATGCTTCGGCGAGGTCCGTGAGACAATCGTCGTCGAGCGGCTCGATCGGCGTGAAGTCGCGATGCGCGATCCACTCCTTGCGCTGGAACTTGCGGATGTGATTGTCGACGTGGCAGAGCGACAGATAGACGATGGTGCGACCGAACGGCGAGATGTTCGGCGGGCTCGCGTGCACGAGCAGCGACGAGAACATCAGCACCGATCCCGCCGGTCCCGTCGGCGCGACGCAGCCGCCCTCTTCCGCCAACTGCTTCACGGTGTCGCGGTCCAGCGTCCAGAGCGGATAGCTGGTCGTTTCCAGATCGTGACCGGCCGCGACGACGCCCTTCTTGTGGCTGCCCGGAATGAACAGCAGCGGACCGTTCGCCGCCGTCACGTCGTCGAGGAAGACGGCGATGTTCATGGCGCGCGGTTCCGGCATGTCGTCATCGCGCTTCCAGGTGCCGTAGTCCTGGTGCCACTGCCAGACCTCGCCGTCGAAGGCGGCCTTCGCGTTGACCTTGTACTGATGCATGTAGACGGATCCGTCCAGGATCTGAATCACCGGCTCGATCAGGCGCGGGTGCGCGCCCAGGCGGCGGAACGCCTCGTTATAAAGATGCGCGGCGAAGGCGGTGCGCGGCGCGCCGCTCTTTTCACGCCAGACCTCGTCCCTGTGCATGGCGTAGACATCGTCGGCCGCGTCGTGCAGCACGGCGGCCTCTTCCGGCGAGAAGCGGCCTGGGAAGAACAGATAGCCGTCCGTGTCGAAGCGTTCGAGTTCGGCCTGGGTAAGTTTCATTGGGATGTCTCCTGCATCTTCATTTCTTGGAGTTTGAGGCGCGCCGCCGTGCGTTCGGCGGCGGTCGCGGCGTGTTCGAGGGACAGACGTTCGGCGGCCGCCGCATCGCCGGCGCGGATGGCGTCGAAAATCTGCCGGTGCTGGCGCCAGACCGGCGGGTGCGCGCCCGGCTCGGCGAGCACCGCCTGCATGGAACGGCGGAAATGCACCCACTGCGGCCGGGCCATTTCCTCGATGAGCGGATTGCCGGACAGACGGTAGACGGCGATGTGAAAGGCGACGTCCGCCTCGACGCGGCGTTGGAAGTCGCCGGCCCGGGCCGGGTCCGTCTGCCCGGCGATCAGGGCGTCCATCTCGGCCAGCAAGGCGGCTTCCGCTTCGCCCTTCCGCACCCGTTCCGCGGCGAGGCCGGCGGCGAGCGCGTCCAATCGACCGCGCACCTGATAAAGACGCAGCAGCCGTTCCGATTCGACCGGCGCCACGGTCAGTCCCTTGCGGCCCAGTTCCACCAGGATGCCCTGTTCCTTGAGGACGTTGAGGGCGTGACTGACGGGCTGGCGGGAAACGCCGAGGCGCTGCGCCAATTCCTCTTGCGCCAGCCGGTCGCCGGTCCGGTACGTGCCGTCGACGATGGCGCCGACGATGGCGTCACGGACACGTTCTGTTAGGGCAGGTTCCTGCGCGACGGGCTTCACGGCATGGTCCGCTATTTCTGAATTCAGAATTCACAAAATCTATCGGCGCCGGCTATTCGAGTCAAGGGGACGAATTTTCTCATATGTGCTATAAGGTTAGGATGCTCGGTACAGTTAGCGTCAGTTCCATCAGGGTTCCGCTCGACAAGGTGTGGCAAAGCCACTGCCGCGATCTTTACGAATTCTGGCAGGTGAAGCGCGGCGACCGGATCGCGCCGACGTGGCGCGAGTTCGAGCTGGTCGAATTGCCGAACGCCTGCGTCCGGTTCATGCACGTGGTCGACGTCCGCGACGACCCCTTCGACATCGTTTATCGGTTCTGGGGGACGGGCCTGACGGAGGTCCTGCATTTCGACCGCACCGGTTCGTCACAATTGACGACGAACATGGGCTATCTCGAGGAGACGCGGCGCCAACAGGTGATCGCCGACTATCGCGCCGTGATCGAGGAGCGGCGGCCGCTGCCGTTCCTCTGGGACGCCCATTCGACCCGCGCCGACGCCGACCCGCTGGTGGTGCCGAGCCTGCGCGTGCCGATCTCGAACGACGGCGTTCGCGTGACGCAGGTCGCGACGCATTTCGACTTCACGCAGAACCGGGAGCAATGGGAGCAGGTGTTTCTCTATTTCGAGCGGCACCGGCTGTTCGGCGCCGAGTGATCAGCCCGCCATCTTCGACGACAACAGATGTTCGAGGAACCGCGCCGCCGCGCCGGACAGCGCCGCCCGTTCCCGAACGCCGACCATGAACCCGCGTTCAGACCAATCTTCGCGCAATTCGACGACGGCGAGGCCGTCGCTCACCGCGTAGGGTTCGACCACGGCGCGGGGCAGGATGCCGAGGCCGAGGTTCATCACCACCATGCGCCTGACGCCGTCGAAGCTGCGCACGCGGACCGCCAGTTCGAGCACGCGGCCGGCGTCTTCCGCCAGCTTCGCGAATTGGCGAAACAGCGAGCTGCCGTCCTCCAGTCCGACGTGCGGATAGTCGAGGATATCGACGAAACGGACGCCGTCCCTGGCCGCGATCGGGTGACCGGCCGGCGCGATGACGCAGAGCCTGTCGGCGACGAAGGGAAACGCCTCGATGCCGTCGTGCCGGACGACGGCGGAGAAGATGCCGACGTCGACCTGACCGTCGGCGATGTCGTGGACGATGTCGTCCGACATCTGCTCGGCGAGCGCCAACTTCACCGCCGGGTGCTTGTCGCGGAACGACGCGAAAACGGCGGGCAGGAATTCGGCGATGGCGGACGGATTGGCGGCGACCCGCACCTGGCCCCGGTCCCCTTCCGCGTAGTCGGCGAGTTCCGCGGATGCGCGTTCGGCGAGACGCAGTATATTGCCGGCGTGCCTTAACAGCACCTCGCCGGCAGGGGTCGGCGCGACGCCGCGCACCTTTCTATATAAGACGGCGGTGCCAAGCCGGTGTTCGAGGTCGGAGAAGCGGCGACTGACGGCGGAAACGGCGATGTTCTGTTCCTCCGCCGCCGCAGAGATGGACCCGAGCCGTACCACCGCTTCGAAGAGACGCAGCGTGATCAGGTCGAAGTCCATCACCCGTCCGTCACGCCGCCGCCAGGGCGCGCTTCCTCGGCACGGCGCGGATGTGCCCGCCGGTGGCGACGCCCGGCAGTCGGGCGACCCGTTCGGCGACGTCGAGCAACTTGGCGAGGTCTATCCCCGTCGCGATGCCCATGTTCTCGAAGGTGAAGACAAGGTCCTCGCTCGCCGTGTTGCCGGTGGCGCCCGGCGCGAACGGACAACCGCCGAGACCGGCGCAGGCGGCGTCGAACACCCGCACCCCGGCTTCGTAGGCGTAGAGCGCGTTGGCGACACCGAGCCCGAAGGTGTCGTGACCGTGAAACGCCCATGTTGCGTTCGCGCGGTCGCCGAAGCGCGTGCGGCAGCCGTCGACGACGCTTGCCACATGATCGGGAAACGCCCGGCCCGTGGTGTCGCAGAGACCGAATTCGCAGGCGAGGCCGTAGGCGAGCGACGCCTCGATACAGCGATAGACCCGGTCCTCCGGCACGCGGCCCTCGAACGGACAATCGAAGACGGTGGCGACGTTGACGCGGAGCCGGAAGTCGTCCCTCTCCTTGCCGATGTCGATGACCCGGCCGAGTTCCTCGATGGAGTCTTCCGTCGAGCGGCGCACGTTGCTCTGGTTATGGCTTTCCGAGGCCGAGAAGACATAGACCAGATCGGCGATGCCGGCGGCGAGCGCCAACTCCGCGCCCTTCACGTTCGGGATCAGCGTCGACAGCCGGACGCCGGCTGGTCGCTGCACGCCCTTATGGACGTCGGCGGTGTCCTTCATCTGCGGCACAGCCTTCGGGCTCACGAAGGCGCCCGTCTCGATGCGTTGGAAGCCGGCGCCGACCAGCCCCTCGACGACGGCGATCTTGTCGGCGGTCTCGATCCAGGGGCCGACGACCTGAAAGCCGTCGCGCGGCGCCACGTCGCAGATTTCGACAGTTCCCTTGGCGGTCATATGACGCCCTCCTCCTTCAACGCCCGCAAGTCGGCGTCCGACATGCCGAGCAGGCCCTTGAACACCTCGTCGTTGTGTTCGCCGACGGCCGGCCCGGCCCAGGCGACGCCGCCCGATGCATGGCCCTCGAAATGCGGCACGACGCCCGGATGCATGATCTTGCCGAAGCGCGGGTCCTCGACCTCGCGCACCATGCCGCGGGCGCGGAATTGCGGATCGGCGGCGATGTCGGAGATGTCGTAGATGCGTGTCGCCGGCACGTCGGCCTCGATCATCATCCGGTCCAACTCGTCGAGGGTCTTGGTCCGCGACCACTCGGCGATCACCGCATCGAGGGCGACGGCATTGATCGTGCGCGACGGGTTGTCGCAGAAGCGCGGATCCTTGGCGAGTTCCGGCATGCCCATCTTTTCCGTCAGCCGTTCGAACAGCGCCTGCGAGTTGGCGCCGATCAGGAACCAGCGATTGTCCTTGGTCGGATAGGCGTTCGACGGCGCCGTCGTGCGGATGGTCGAGCCCTGCGGCTGACGAATTTTTCCGAGATAACTGTATTCCGGAAGGATACCCTCCAGGAGGCTTAGCACGCTCTCCGTCAACGCCACGTCGACGACGCGCGCCCCTTGCGGCTTGCGTCCGGCCTGACGCTCGAACAATGCGGCGAGCAATCCTATCGCGGCATAGAGGCCGGCGACGCTGTCGCCCAGGCTGACGCCCGTGCGCACCGGCGGCAGGTCCGATTCTTCCTTCGGATATCCGGTCAGATGCCGGATGCCGCCGACCGCTTCGCCGATGACGCCGAAGGCGGCGCGTTTGTAATTCGGCCCCGACTGACCGTAGCCCGAGACGTGCACCAGGATGGCGTCCGGATTGACGGCGCCGATGCCCGCCGCGTCGAGGCCCCACTTGGCGAGTTGGCCCGGCTTGAAGTTCTCCACCACGGCGTCGACCTCGGCGATCAGCTTCTTCACCAACGCAATGCCGGCCGGTTTGCGGAGATCGACGGTGACGCTCTTCTTGTTGCGGCCGTGCACCGACCACCAGATCGAGGTCTGCTCGCCCAGCACCATCTCGCCCCAGCCGCGCACGGGATCGCCGGTCTTCGGCGGCTCGACCTTGATGATCTCGGCGCCGAGATCGGCGAGGACGCGGGTGGCGAAGGGCGCGGCGATGAAGTGACCCAGTTCGAGAACGCGAAGTCCGTTCAGCGGACCGGTGACGGCGGCATCAGTCATTCGTAACCTCGGAATCGTATTTGGAGACCTCGACAAGATTGCGGTCGGGGTCGCGGAAATAGACGGATGTGATCGGGCCGGTGGCGCCGGTGCGCGGGCTCGGCATCAGTTCGATCTCGACCCCGGCGGCCTTGAGATGCGCGACCACGTCGGCGATGGGGGTGCGGGTGATCAGGCAGAAATCGCCGCCACCCGGCGTCGGGTGCGCCGCCTTGGGCTCCAGTTCCCGCCCGGCAGGGTGCAGGTTGATCTTCTGGCGGCCGAACTTGAGGGCGGTCCGGCCCGCGCCGAAGGTTTCCCGCGTCATGCCGAGGGCGCGTTCGTAGAAATCGCAGGTAGCGTCGATGTCGCGCACGGTCAGCACGAAGTGGTCGATACGGTCGATGAGCACGTCGTTTCTCCCCAATGGCGACACCATATCCAACGCGGACGGCGGCAACAAAACGTCGTTGCAGAAACCTTATTTCGCGTTTTGCGAAATTATATAGATAACTTTCTGATTTAGAGACACCTAAGGCCTTGCCGGAAGAAACTTTATGTTTCTCAAGTCGTTAACTAAATTGTAAGCAGGCGTCACGTAACGGTAATGGTCATAAAACCGTTCGACCGTCGGAGGAAACATGGCCCTGTTCGGCAAAAAGAAGAAGACAGCCGCCGCGAAATACGACGGGCCGCCCATCGACGTCGAATGGGTCCGCAACCGCAACGGCAAGTTCCACCGCCTGATCCACCTGGACACCCTGGTCGAGGGCCTTTCCGGGATCGGCGGCGTCTACGTCATCTGGCATTCCGGCGTGAAGCCGAAGTGGGTCTACATCGACAAGGCGGCGGACCTGGCTGGCGCCATCGACGCCGCGCTCGATAACAACGAGATCATGGACTACGAAAAGCACGGCGGCCTGTTCGTCACCTGGTCGCCGATCAAACCGGAATTCCGGGGCGGCGTGCTGCGCTACCTGCACGACAACATGGACCCGGAAGTCCCGAACCCGGACGCCAAGAATTTGAAGGACGACCCGATCAAGGTCCTGGAGCCGAAGCGCCGCGACAAGCCGCCTTCGACCGATACGAAGACGATCGAGCCGTCTTCGACGACCTGATCGCGATCAGGCCGCTTCCCTGGCCCTGTTCTCGACGATGCCGACGATGCCGTCGAGAATGGCGTTGAGATCGAAATCCTTCGGCGTGTAGACGGCGGCGACGCCGCTTTCCAACAATGCCTTCTCGTCGTCCGGCGGAATGATGCCGCCGACCACCACCGGCACTTCGCCGATGCCGGCCGCCGCCATCTTCTGGATCACGTCGGCGACGAGGGTCGTGTGCGATCCGGACAGGATCGACAGCCCGACCACGTGCACCCCTTCCTGCAATGCCGCCGAGACGATTTCGTCCGGCGTCAGGCGGATGCCCTCGTAGACCACCTCGACCCCGGCGTCGCGCGCCCGCATGGCGATCTGTTCGGCGCCGTTCGAGTGACCGTCCAGGCCCGGCTTGCCGACCAGCATCTTGAGGCGCGTGCCGAGCACTCTTTCCAGGTCCTCGACGCGGGCGCGGATCGCCGCCATGCCGTCCGGCGAGCGCGCGGCGGCGCCGCCGACGCCGGTTGGCGCGCGGTATTCGCCGAACACCTCGCGCAGCACACCGGCCCATTCGCCGGTCGTAACGCCGGCGTGCGCGCAGGCGATGGACGCCGGCATGACGTTCCTGTCTTCCGCCGCGGCGGCGCGGAGTTCCGCCAGCGCCGCGTCGGCGGCAGCTGAATCCCGGCCGGCCCGCCAGGCGCGGAGCCGCTCGACCTGCTCCTTCTCCGCCGACGCGTCGACGGCGAGGAAGGCGCCCTCGCCAGTCGCCCCATTGGTCGCCAGCGGCGACGGCTCGGCCTCGGTGAACTTGTTGACGCCGACGACGGTCATGGCGCCGCTCTCGATGGCGGCGAGCCGCTCGGCGTTCGATTCGACGAGGCGCCGCTTCATGTAGCTGTTCTCGACCGCGGCGACGGCGCCGCCCATGCCGGCGATGGTGGCTAGCTCGGCCAGGGCCTCTTCCTTGAGCGCCCGCACCTTGGCGTCGACGACGGGTGAGCCGTCGAAGAGATCGCCGTATTCCAGCAGATCCGTTTCGTAGGCGACGATCTGCTGCAGACGCAGCGACCATTGCTGGTCCCACGGGCGCGGCAGGCCGAGCGCCTCGTTCCAGGCCGGCAACTGCACGGCCCGCGCACGGGCGTTTTTGGAAAGCGTCACCGCCAGCATTTCGAGGAGAATGCGATAGACGTTGTTTTCCGGCTGCTGCTCGGTGAGACCGA
Source organism: Rhodospirillales bacterium (assembly GCA_038117205.1). GTDB lineage: Bacteria > Pseudomonadota > Alphaproteobacteria > Rhodospirillales > Casp-alpha2 > JAQBZY01. The sequence goes on from JAYOFL010000001.1 coordinate 117,553, forward strand.
GCGAGTTCACCTGCACGCCGTAGCGGAAGCGGCGCATCTTCTCGTCGGTGACGCCGTAGCGGTCCCGCGTGATCTCGTCCCAGAGTTCCGTGAAGGCGCGCATCTTGCACATCTCGGTGACGAAGCGGACACCGGCGTTGACGAAGAAACTGATGCGGCCGACCACGTCGGCGAATTCCGCGTCCGGCACCTTGCCCGCCGCCTTGACGCCGTCCAGCACCTCGATGGCGATGGCCAACGCGAAGGCCAGTTCCTGCACCGGCGTCGCGCCCGCTTCCTGCAGATGGTACGAGCAGACGTTGATGGGGTTCCATTTCGGGATCTCCTTCACCGTGAACGCCACGGTGTCGGAGATGAGCCGGAGGCTCGGCGCCGGCGGGAAGATGTAGGTGCCGCGCGACAGGTACTCTTTCAGAATGTCGTTCTGCACGGTGCCGGAGAGCTGGGCGCGCGCCGCGCCCTGACGCTCCGCCGTCGCCACATAGAGCGCCAGCAGCCACGCCGCCGGCGCGTTGATGGTCATGGACGTGTTCATCTTTTCGAGCGGAATGCCGTCGAACAGCGTCTGCATGTCGCCGAGATGCGAGATCGGCACGCCGACCTTGCCGACCTCGCCGCGCGCCAGCGGGTAATCGCTGTCGTAGCCGGTCTGCGTCGGCAGATCGAAGGCGACGGAAAGCCCCGTCTGACCCTTGCCGAGGTTGGCGCGGTAGAGCGCGTTCGAGGCGGCGGCGGAGGAATGGCCGGAATAGGTCCGGAACAGCCAGGGGCGGTCGCGTTCCGGCCGGGCATTGCCCTTCGCAGCCGCAGAACGGGCGCCGGCGCCCGCCTCGTAATTTTCTGCCATTCCCTGACTCCCCTTTATTCGAAAAAATCGCCCTTTACATTCTAGGCGAAACTAAATTGCGTCAACGGTGATTTTTCCGCGTCAGCGTAACAAATTGTGCGTTGCGAAGGAAAGCGGAAACGTTTATGGCTGGTATTGCGTTGCAGCAAAAATGCAACGTGGGGAGGGCGGGACGACGGGAGGCGTCCGGTCGTATCACCGTCAAACAACGACAGGGGGCCTTATGTCGGAGACCGCGGAAATCATCGACTTCAATCGGGAACTGCCGAAGAAAGACCTTTACGAGGTGGGCGAGATTCCGCCGCTCGGCCACGTGCCGAAAAACATGTACGCCTGGGCCATCCGCAAGGAGCGGCACGGCGAACCCAATTCCGCCATGCAGATCGAGGTCGTCGAAACACCGGAGCTCGACAGCCACGACGTGCTGATCATGGTGATGGCGGCGGGCGTCAACTACAACGGCGTCTGGGCCGCGCTCGGCAAGCCGATCTCGCCGTTCGACTATCACAAGGCCGAATACCACATCGCTGGCTCCGACGCGTCGGGCATCGTCTGGGCGGTCGGCGCCAAGGTGAAGCGATTCAAGGTCGGCGACGAGGTCGTCGTGCATTGCAACCAGGACGACGGCGACGACGAGGAGTGCAACGGCGGCGATCCGATGTTCTCGACCAGCCAGCGCATCTGGGGCTACGAGACGCCGGACGGTTCCTTCGCCCAGTTCTGCCGCGTGCAGGACCGCCAGTGCATGATGCGTCCGAAGCATCTGACCTGGGAAGAAAGTGCCTGCTACATGCTGACGCTGGCGACGGCGTACCGCATGCTGTTCGGCCATCGACCGCATATTCTGCGCCCGGGCCATAACGTGCTCGTGTGGGGTGCCTCGGGCGGTCTCGGTTCCATGGCCGTGCAGCTGATCGCCGTCGCCGGCGCGCATGCCATCGGCGTCATCTCGGAAGAGGACAAGCGCGACTTCGTTCTCGGCCTCGGCGCCAAGGGCGTCATCAACCGCAAGGACTTCAACTGCTGGGGCCAGCTTCCGCCGGTCAACGGCGAGGGGTTCGCCGAGTACATGAAGGAGACCCGCAAGTTCGGTAAGGCGATCTGGGACATCACCGGCAAGGGCAACGACGTCGACTTCGTGTTCGAGCATCCGGGCGAGGCCACCTTCCCGGTCAGCTGCAACGTCGTGAAGCGCGGCGGCATGGTCGTGTTCTGCGCCGGCACCACCGGCTTCAACCTGACCATGGACGCGCGTTTCGTGTGGATGCGCCAGAAGCGTATCCAGGGCAGCCACTTCGCCAACCTGATGCAGGCGAGCCAGGCCAACCAGTTGGTCATCGAACGCCGCATCGACCCGTGCATGTCGGAGGTGTTCTCCTGGGACGATATCCCGGAAGCGCACATGAAGATGCTCCGCAACCAGCACAAGCCGGGCAACATGGCGGTCCTGGTCCAGGCCAAGCTGCCGGGCCGGCGCACGATCGAGGATTGCATCGAGGGTTGAACGGACGGCGGCTGTCGTATTTGCTGACACGCCGCCGTAACCTTCGTGTAACCGGGAGAGCGAGCGCATGGACGCCAGTGGTGACAAGAACGGCGACAAGAACGGCAATTCCGCCCTCATGAGCGACGTCATCGACGCCGCGGCGGCCGCCCTGCCGGCGGCTGAAACCCTGCTCGCCGAGGCGCGGCGCGCCGTCGGCGGCATGGTCGTGGTCGGCGGCAAGACGTCGGCAGAGAAGGTCGAGGCGCACCAGACGGCCGTGCACGGCCTGTCCTGGTTCGCCACCTACGTCGAGGGACTGCGCCAGATGCTCGACTGGACGCGGCGGCTGGAAGGCGAAAGCCGTCTCGGCACCCTCGAACGGCTGATGCTGCAGGCGGCCTACGGCGAGTACCTCAACCAGCTCGCCGGCGGCATCGCCTTGAGCCAGGTCGAAATCGTCCGGCCCGCCGACTTGGGTCTCGGCCAGGCGGAAATCGACACCTTTCTGACCGAGCCGGTCCGCCGCCTGATGGCCGGCGGCAACACGGAAGCGGTGCGGAGCGAAATCGCCACGCTGATCGAGCACGGCGACTTCGGCCAGCCGGGCCTCGCCGACGAAACGTTGCAGATGATCCGCGGCCAGTTCCGCCGCTTCGCCGAGGAGCAGGTCGTGCCGCACGCGCACGAATGGCACCTCAAGGACGAGCTGATCCCGATCGGGATCGTTGAGCAGATGTCGGAACTCGGCGTCTTCGGCCTGACGGTGCCGGAGGAATGGGGCGGCCTCGGGCTCGGCAAGATGGCCATGTGCGTCGTCACCGAGGAATTGAGCCGCGCCTACATCGGCGTCGGCTCGCTCGGCACCCGCTCGGAAATCGCCGCCGAACTGATCCGGCTCGGCGGCACCGAAGCGCAGAAGGAACATTACCTGCCGAAGATCGCGTCCGGCGAACTGCTGCCGACCGCCGTCTTCACGGAGCCGAATACCGGTTCCGATCTGGCGTCGCTGAAGACCCGCGCCGTCAAGGACGGCGACGTCTATCGCGTCACCGGCAACAAGACCTGGATCACGCACGCGGCGCGCACCGACATGATGACGTTGCTGACCCGCACCGATCAGAACGAGCCCGGCTACAAGGGCCTGTCCATGCTGCTGGTCGAGAAGCCGCGCGGCACCGACGAGACCCCGTTCCCGAAGCCGGGCATGACCGGCGGCGAGATCAAGGTGCTCGGCTATCGCGGTATGAAGGAATACGAGCTCGGCTTCGACAACATGGAGGTGCCGGCCTCGCAGCTTCTCGGCGGCGAGGAAGGTCAGGGCTTCAAGCAGCTGATGGCGACGTTCGAATCGGCCCGCATCCAGACCGCGGCGCGCGCCGTCGGCGTCGCCCAGAACGCGCTCGAGCTCGGGCTCCGCTACGCCGTCGAGCGCAAGCAGTTCGGCAAGGCCATCTTCGCCTTCCCGCGCGTGCACGGGAAGCTGGCGTGGATGGCGGTCGAAACCATGATCGCCCGCCAGCTCACGTATTTCTCCGGCCGCGAGAAGGACTCGGACCGCCGCTGCGACATCGAGGCCGGCATGGCGAAGCTGCTCGCCGCCCGCGTGGCGTGGTCGAACGCCGACGCGGCGCTGCAGATCCACGGCGGCAACGGCTACGCCCTCGAATACCCGATTTCGCGGGTGCTGTGCGACGCCCGCATCCTCAACATCTTCGAGGGCGCGGCGGAAATCCAGGCGCAGGTCATCGGCCGCGGCCTGCTGGCGCAAAGGAACTGAACGTGAGCCCTGACGGCTACAAGCGTTCCACCGACGAGATCGCCGCCCGGATCGCCGACGTCGTGGTCCGCCCGGCTGAGGACGCCTACGCCGACGCCGTGATCCAGTTGACCGACGAGGTTTACGGCGAGTATGCCGGTTGTGTGCTGCTGGTAGACGAGGAAGAGCCGGAGCTGCGCCAGCCGAAATCGGCCTATGCCCGCATGGGCGGCCGCTTCTGGGTCGCCGAATGCAGCGGCCAGGTCTGCGGCACGGTGGCGCTGACGCCGACCGACGCGCCGGGCGTGGCCAGGCTGCACAAGCTCTATGTCGCCGCCGCCGCCCGCGGACGGGGCGTCGGCCGCACGCTCTGCGATCTGGTCGAGCGCACGGCCAGGGACGAGATGCGGGCCGACATGATGATGCTGTATACGGACTCCCGCTTCCTCGACGCGCACCGGCTTTACGAGAACCTCGGCTACGCCCGCCAGCGCGGCACCGTGCACCGGGCCGACGCGTCGCGCTCCATCGAGCACGTCTACACGAAGAAGCTCTGAACTAGCGCGTTCCGATCAGCTTCCGCTCGACCTTGCGTCCGAACAGTTTCTCCGCGTTCCGGAACGCGAAGCCTTCCGCCAAATCCTTCGGGAACTGCGCCAGCCATGAGCGGTTCATGGCGATCAACCCGCCGTAACTTTCCCACTGCTCGTTCACCCAGGTATCCGAACCGACCATGAAGCGGTCGGCGTGCCGCTCGAGCAGCGCCCGCCATTCCGTATCGAGCCCCTTGCCGCGCCCGAGGATTTCCTGTTCCCGGTACGACAGATCGGCGTAGAGGTTCGCGTGCCTGTCCATCATCGGGCCGATCACGGCCGGCGGCTCCGACATGCCGGCGTGCGCCCAGATGATCGTGAGTTTCGGGTCGAGACCGTAGAAGAACTTCACCGGCTCGGCGCCGGAATGGATGTGCAGCACCGCCTTCCGCTCCGCCGCCAGCTTGGCGATGCCGGCGAGCAGCCCCTTGTCGGCGTTGTCGATGCCGTGCAGATGAAACTCGCCGATGCCGGCGTGCGGATACTTGTCCATCCGGCCGCGGATGTAGTCGAGCATGCCGGCGAAGTGCGTCCAGTTGGATGAGCCGTAACCGCCGCGATAGGGCCGCACCTCAGGCACGATGCGGTTCGGCGCGAATTCGTAGAGCTTGATGGTGCCGTCGTCCGGCGTCGACGAGACCAGGGCCATGGCGACGCCGGCCTTGTCCATCAGCTCGATTACCGTGCCCGGCGGGAATTGCGCCCAGGCGTCCTGCTTGTAGTGCATGTGCGCGTCGAAGATCGGCAGGTCCTTGACGGCCTCGCCGATATGCCCGGGATCAGCGCGGACCGCCGCCGCCATCCCCAATGTGCCGACGACCAGTGAAAACAACACGCGACGCAACGTCGCCATTCTCTAAACCTCCCGCCGGAGAAGCGAGCGGCGATTGTCGGGCAGCTCCGTCGCGTCGGCAAATCACGGATTGCGGAGCGGCACATGTTGACAGGGCGCGGGTTCGGTGGATTGCTCGTGGAAAGGCTATTTTGGAGCGCCCGACATGCCCATCGACCCGCAGCTTTACGCCACCTACGTCCTCGCGACCGCCGCCCTGATCCTGATGCCGGGGCCCATCGTCACCCTGGTCATCGCCAATTCCCTGAAGCACGGCGCCAGGACCGGCGTCATGACGGTCGTCGGCGCCAACCTGGGCTCGACCGTTCTGATCACCTTCGCCGCCATCGGCCTGACGACGGTGCTGACCCTCGTCTCCGATCTCTTCGAGTGGATCCGCTGGGCCGGCGTCCTCTATCTCGCCTATCTCGGGATCAGGGAATGGCGTCAGGTCTTCCGGCGCAGCGGCGCGAACGGCGCCCTGCCGCCCGACGCCAAGCCGAAGGGCGTCTTCTGGCACGGCTTCATCGTCGCCATCACCAATCCGAAGACGGCGTTCTTCTTCGTCGCGTTCTTCCCGCAGTTCGTCGACCCGAACCTGCCGGCGGCGCCGCAGATCGCCATCCTGTGCGTCACCTTCACCGTGCTCGCGTTCCTGCTGGACGGCATGTACGCGGTGATTGCGGGGCGCGCGCGGGTCTGGCTCGCCGGCGAAGCGAAGGCGAAGATCCGGCACGGCATCACGGGAACGCTACTGCTCGGCACCGGCATCGGCCTCGCGCTCGCCCGACGGAGCTGACCGGGCCGGTGAAGCTCGAAGACCGTTCCATGCGTCCGCCGCTGATCATCGACGTGGAGGCCTCCGGCTTCGGGCCGCACGGTTATCCCATCGAGATCGGCGCGGCGTTGGACGACGGCGGCAAGTATTGCGCGCTCGTCCGCCCGGCGCCGAGTTGGACGCATTGGGACGCCGAGGCCGAAAAGGTGCACGGCGTGCCGCGCCCCGTCCTCGAAAAATTCGGCAAGCCGATGCGCGAGGTGGCCGGCGAACTCAACCGGCTCCTCGACGGTCGCAACGTCTATACGGACGGCTGGGTCGTCGACAGCCCCTGGCTGGTCAAGCTGTTCGCCGAGGCCGGTATGGCGCCGAGTTTTTCCATCCGCGCGCTGGAGATGATCCTGAGCGAGAAGCAGATGGAAATCTGGCACGACACCAAGGACGACGTGATCCGCGAGATGGATCTGCGCCGGCATCGCGCGTCCAACGACGCGGCGATCATCCAGCAAACTTTCGTGAAGACGAGAGAGGCGGTGCGGGTCTAACGCGTCGTCGGCGCCGCCGCCTGTTCCGGCGGCGCGTTGAGGGCGGGCAGGAAATCGAAGCCGGCCATGGCCTCGACCCTTTCGATCCCGACGCGGGCGGCGTCGAGGGCACGCGCCCGCGCCGCGTCCGGCACGAAGTCCGGCCGGTGCGCCAGCAACCAGGCATCGACGGCGACGCCGCCGTCCGCGGCACGCCATGCCACGATCTTGAAAAAGTGCGTGGCGACGCGAAGGCGCGGTTCCGCCCCCGGCGGTCCGGCCGTCAGGGCGGCTTCGTCCGGGTCCGGCCGTCCGTCGCCGTCGCGGTCGAAGATCGCGCCGGTCGTCACGTGGACGGCGCCGGACCGCATCGCGCGCACCCGGACAATACGCTCCAGCGCCGCCCAGATCGTTCGGTTGAAGCCCGGATACTGCGGCGCGATGTTCGTGAAGAGATACGAATTCACCATCGCCGCCTCGCTTACCGCCATGTCGGCGCTCGGCGTCATGTGGCCCCGGTCGAAGCCGGAGCGGCGATAGTCGGCGCAGCCGGGAATGCCCACCGCCCGGAAGCGCGGGTCGGGCCGGAAGCATTGCGTGCGCGGCCGCCGCGCCGAGGCCGCACTTGCCGTCAACGTGTAGGAAACCCAGACTGGCATGCCGAGACCGGGATCGTAGAGGACGGCGAAGTCGCTCTGGTCCGCGCGGAAGGCATCGTCGACGGCGCGGAGCGACCGGGGCGGTCCATAGGGAATGTGGCGGTCCGAGACACCGCTATCCATCGCCGGCAGCAACGCATCGTAAGCGGCGACGCGGCCCGACGGGATGTCGCAGCCGCAAGTATCCGCCGCGGCCGCCGGCCCGGCCAAGACCGACACGAGCGCCAACACCAACGCCGGAACGAGCCGAAAGTGAACTATCGTATTAAGTGTATTAATATACATATTTAAGTATAGGGTGCATAAATCCGAAGCAAGCCGCTTCTCTTCCAAACGTGCCGGAAATCCGTAAACGGCTCCCGAACGCCGGGGATGCTTGACGGGCGCGGACGTTCTACCTACTTTCTCCGCATGACGACGTTGATGCAGACGGAGCTGGGCCTCGCCCTTATCAACCCGGTGTCCTGAGGGACGCCGGGCCGAAGCCGTTTCCGTCCCTACGTCATTCGAGGTCGTCATGTTCAACCGCACCGTCTCATCTTCTCTCGTGCTTTCGCGTCGACTTATCGGCGGCCGCCGGCATTCGCTTGCCCGCCGGCGGTCGTAATCCGGGCCGCCCCCGACGGGGCTTCACCGACCATCCGCGAACAGCATGACATTCCCGGTGACTCGGCCGGGCACACAGGAGAAGAGCCATGGAACCCAAGACCGCACGCATGAATCCGGGCGAGAAATACGCCGCCTTCAAACCCATCGACCTGCCGGACCGGCAGTGGCCGGGCCGCGTCATCGATAAGGCGCCGATCTGGTGCTCCGTCGATCTGCGCGACGGTAATCAGGCGCTGATCGAGCCGATGGGGCCGGAACGCAAGCGCCGCATGTTCGAGACCCTGGTCGAGATCGGCTTCAAGGAGATCGAGGTCGGCTTCCCGGCCGCCTCGCAGACCGATTTCGATTTCGTCCGCGAGATCATCGACGACGGCCTGATCCCGGAAGACGTCACCATCCAGGTCCTGACGCAGTCGCGCCAACACCTGATCGAACGCACCTTCGAGGCGATCAAGGGCGCGCCGCGCGCCATCGTGCATCTCTACAACTCGACGTCGACGCTGCAGCGCCGGGTCGTCTTCGCCCAGGACCGCGACGGCATCCGCCAGATCGCCGTCGACGGCGCGAAGATCGTCCGCGAGCTGGCCGAGAAGGTGACGGACGGCGAGGTCTTCTATCAGTACTCCCCGGAAAGCTTCACCGGCACCGAGATCGACTACGCCAAGGACGTCTGCGACGCGGTGACCGCCGTCTGGGAGCCGACGGCGAAGAAGCCCGCCATCATCAACCTGCCGGCGACGGTGGAAATGTCGTCGCCGAACATCTACGCCGACCAGATCGAGTGGATGCACCGCAATCTGGCCCGGCGCGACGCCATCGTCCTCGGCCTGCACCCGCACAACGACCGCGGTACCGGCGTGGCGGCGGCGGAACTCGGCGTCATGGCCGGCGCCGACCGCATCGAGGGCACGCTGTTCGGCAACGGCGAGCGCACCGGCAACGTCGACGTGGTGACGCTGGCGCTCAACATGTTCACCCAGGGCGTCGAGCCGAACCTGGATTTCTCCGACATCGACCGGGTCCGCCGGGTCGCCGAGTACTGCAACCAGTTGCCCGTGCATCCGCGCCATCCCTACGTCGGCGAATTGGTGTTCACCGCCTTCTCCGGCTCGCACCAGGACGCCATCAAGAAGGGCTTCACCGCCATGTCGACGGCGAACAGCCCGCTCTGGGAAGTGCCGTACCTGCCGATCGACCCGAAGGACGTCGGCCGGTCTTACGAAGCCGTCATCCGCATCAACTCGCAGTCCGGCAAGGGCGGTGTCGCCTACGTCATGCAGAACGACTTCGGCATGGAATTGCCGCGCCGCCTGCAGATCGAGTTCAGCCAGGTCGTGCAGCGCGAAGCCGACACCACCGGCAAGGAACTGTCGCCGAAGACGATCTGGGACATCTTCGAGAAGGAATACCTGACGCAGCCGGCCGGCCGCTTCCGGTTCGTCGAGCACCGGAGTGTCCCGGACACGCACGCCAGCGAAGTCCGCGACCTGACCGCGACCCTCAAGGACAACGGCAAGGACGTCGTCCTGCACGGCAAGGGCTCCGGTCCCATCGAGGCGTTCGTCCGCTCGCTCAGCGCGCATGCGTTGGAGGACTTCAAGGTCGTCGACTACCACGAGCACGCGGTCGGCGGCGGCGCCGGCGCGGACGCGGTGGCCTTCGTCGAGATCAAGCGCGCCGACGACACCTCGCTGTTCGGCGTCGGCCGCGACAAGAACATCACCAAGGCCTGTCTGAAGGCCGTCGTCAGCGCCGCCAACCGGGCCATCGCCGCCGCGTGACGGGTGTCCATCGTAGAGCCGGCGGCTGTGGCGGCCGCCGGCCTTCTACGCTATCCTCCCCGCAATCGACGGAGGACATGCGATGTCGGAAATCCTCGAACCCCTGATTCTCGACTTTCTCGAATGGGTCGCGCGCGAGCCGCGCCCGCACGCCGACGTCATGGACGTCTGGCGGACGTCTTGCCCGCGTCTGACCGTCTGGGAAGACGCCATCGACCGTGGGTTGGTCGAGCGGAAGGCGATGGAGCGCACGCAATACATCCGCCTGACGCCGAAGGGCGCGGCGTTGCTGCGCACGCACGGCCGCAAGGCACCGGCCGAGGGAACGGCCACCGCAAGCGCCCCGCATTAATCCGGCTTGGCGGAACTCCTGATCGAGCGCTCCGGCGGGAACCGGACGGTGACGGTCGTGCCCTCGCCGAGTTCGCTGTCGATTTCCAGCGCGCCGCCGTGCAACCGCATCAGGTTGGCGCAGATGTAAAGTCCGAGCCCGGTCCCTTCGTATTTTCGCGCCGGCTTGCTGTCGGCGCGTTCGAACGGCTGCAACGCCTTCGCCTTGTCCTTCTCGTCCATGCCGATGCCGTTGTCCGTCACGCGGATGTAGACGGCGTGGTCCTCGCCGGCGCCGGCATCGACGGCGATGACGCCGTCGGCATGGCTGAACTTGAGGGCGTTCGACAGCATGTTGTTGACGATCTGCGCCACGGCGCGGTCGTCGGCGTGCAGCAGCGGCAAGTCGGGCGCCAACGTCCGTTCGATCCGGACGTTCTTCTCCGCCGCCTGATGCGACAGATGCCTGATCGATTCCTCCAACAGCGGCGCCAGCGGAAACGGCTCCTCGTCGAGACGGTACTTGCCGGCCTCGATCTTCGACAGATCGAGCAGTCCGTTGATCAGGCTGACCAGGGTCCGGCCGCTCTTCAGGATATGGCGGACATACTCCTCGTAGTTCGGATTGCCGACCGGCCCGAAGGTCTTCATGTCCATGGCTTCGGAAAATCCGATGATGGCATTCAGCGGCGTGCGCAGGTCGTGGCTCATGGTGGCGAGGAATTCGGACTTGGCCCGGTTCGCCCTTTCCGCTTCCGCCTTGGCGTCCATCAATGCCCGCTCGACGGCGATGCGCTTGGAGATGTCGGTGTTCACGCCGGCGACGCCGACCACCGTGCCGTCGGTGTCGAGAATCGGAAACTTCTGCATCATCGTCGAAATGACGCTGCCGTCGGCCAGCGGCGTCTCGTATTCGTATTCGACGACACGTCCCCTATCGACGACCTCGCGGTCCTGGATGCCGATCTTCCGCGCATGGTCGGCGGGAAAGAAATCGAACACCGTCTTGCCGGCGATGCTCTGGCCCTCGGGATTGAACCATTCGTGCCAGGATTTGTTCGCCAGCACGTATCGGCCGTCCCGGTCCTTGATCAGGATGGCCGACGGCGAGCTGTCGACGACGGCGCGGAAGCGCTGTTCGCTGGCGATCAGTTCCTTCTCGGCCTTCTTGCGCCAGATCACCATCAGTGCCGTCGCCCAGATCGCGAACAGCGACAGTCCCCGGTTGACGACGCCGACCCACGCCTGGGACGTGGGTTCGGAAAGGAGATATCCGGCGACGGTCAGGACCGAGGAAATCGCCGCCAGGGCGAAGATGGTGCGGCGCTTGGAATAGAAACTGCCGAGCAGCACCGGCAAGACGTAGGGAACGCCGCCGGCGACGTTGGCGGGAACGGCGACATCGAAGACGAAAATGCATATGAATAGGATCGTGATCAGCGCCGACACGTCCCCTTGAAAGGGGCGCGCCTTCCACGCTTTCCGGTCGGCTTTCTCGTTCGCCGCCAACTCACCCACCCCGCGACACCTCCCAGATGCCGAAACTATCCCCGCCGGCTAACCCGAACGCGCCGCATGCGCGACCAGATCGGTGAGCCCCCTGACGTCCGCCGACCGGTCCAGCGCCGCGCACGCGTCGACGACGGCGTCGATGTCCGCCGCGGAAAGGGAGTTGGCGGCGAGGGCGCGGAACTTGGCGATCAGATCGGCCTCGGAGACCGGATTTTCCGGGCTGCCGCGGCGATGCCGCTCCTCGTGCGAGAACGTCCGGCCGTCCGACGTCTCGACGGTCATCCGCGCCATGTGCCGGTATTCGCGGCCGAGCGCGTCGATCTCCGGATCGACGGCGGCCTCGATCCGCTCGATGAAGGCGAGCACCGCCGGGTCGGCGATCCGGGCGTCGACGAACTGCCGGACGAAGGCCTCGCCGTCGAGGGCGATCATGGAAAGGCCGTAGTACATGTTCATCTGCGCCGCCGTGACGCTCTGCGCCTTGTAGGGCCAGCAGCAGTGCACGAAGGTCGGCGTGCTGACACCGACGCGAATGCGCTTGATGTCCGCCGCGCCGAGACCGTTGTCGGCCATCAGCTTCTTCAGGGAATCGAGGGCCGCGTGGATGGAGGTCACGGTCGCGTAGGGTTTGATGCCGGTCGCCAGCGTTTCCCATCGTTCGCCGAGACCTTCGGCGATGCGGCTCATGTCGACGTCGCCGGCAAACGACGAGAGGAACCCGCCGTAGTCGGCCTCGACCAGATTGGAAATGCCGGTGAAGCCGCGCCTGGCCAGCAATACGCCGCGTACGCCGGCCGCCGCCGCGTTGCCGGAATGCAGCCGCTTCACCATCGCGCCTTCCTGCGCCGCCATCAGCCCGGCGCCCAGCGAACCGGCGATGCCGATGGCGTTCCGCATGGTCTCGGCGTCGAGCCGGTAGAGCCGACCGGCGACCGCAGCCGCGCAGAGCGCGCCGCCGGTCCCCTGCGGATGGAAGCCTCTCAGCAATAGATCGGTCCCGCCGGCCATGCCGACGCGGTTGGCGACTTCGTAACCGGCGACGATGGCCGTGATCATCTCACGCCCGTCGATGCCGCCCAGCGCATCGGCGCAGGCGAGCGCCACCGGCGTGGCGATGGAATTCGGATGAATGATGGAATCGCGGTGGATGTCGTCCAGTTCGAAGGCGTGGCCGGCGGTCGAGTTGACGAGCACGGCGGCGGCCTGCGGCACCTTGCCGTTCATGCCGATCAACCGCGCCTCATCGCGCCCGCCCTCGTCCAGGACCTGCGCCGCGACCATGCGCGTCCACGGCAGCGTCGCGCCGACGAGACAGCACCCGAGGGCGTCGAGAACGGCGAGCCGGACGTGCGCCACGACCGCCGCCGGAAGATCGGAAAAAGAAAGCCCCGCCGCGAACGCGGACAGGGATTCGGTTATGCGGTCGCGCCCGCCACCACCCCTCATGCCGGCACACTCCAAGCTGTTCGGCGGCTCTGTCACGGCCGCCGTTTCGACGCTATTGTAGCCGCCTTCGGTCGGGAGGGGAATCCACCATGCGCACATTCTCGGGCGGCTGCCATTGCGGCAACATCGACGTCCGCTACGAAACCGCCATCGAGCCGGCGGACGCCACCCCGCGCGCCTGCCAGTGCAGCTTCTGCCGCAAGCATTCGACGCGGGCGCTGTCCGACCCGGCCGGGCATTTGGAAATCACCGTCTTCGATCCGGATAAGTTGAGCCGCTACAGGTTCGGCACCGGCATCACGGAATTCCTGGTCTGCCGGGACTGCGGCGTTTACGTCGCCGCCTACATGCGGGACGGGGACGGCGCCTACGCCAACGTCATGGTGGCGGCGCTGGACGACCAGGCGGAATTCGGCGCCGCGGCCCAGGCCATCGTCTATCACGACGAGGACGAGGACGCGAAACGCGAACGGCGGCGGCGGGTCTGGACGCCGGCGAGCATGACCGTCGCCGGCGGCTGAGCTTCAGTCGAACGAGAGTACGGCGCGGACTTCGATGCTTTCGCGCGCCGGCGCGTCGGCGGGGGCCTCCGGGTTGATGAAGGCGCCGTGCGCCGAATACCGGGCGCGGCCGTCGGTCGCGGAATCGAAGCATTTCAGCAGCACCGCCTCGTCCCGCTGCAGATCGGGGTAGTAGTACCAGCGCTGCGTCTCGCGGTAGCGGTTCTGGTAGATCTCGCCGGTCCGGTCTTCGTAGACGAGATCGGTGGCGACGAAATCCGCCTTGTCTACGCTCGACGCGTCCGCCATGGCGAGCGGCGCGCGTTCCGCCGAAAGGCCGATGGAGCGCCAGACGTTGACCATGGCGTAACGGCCGGCGAGATAGCGTTCCGCCGCGTCCTTTTCCAACTCGACGCCGATCCTGACCGGCGCGGATTTGTCCGTGTAGTCGTTGTGGATAATCGGCACCGGCGGCCTGACCGCCTTTTCGCGGCGCTTGCCGTCGTCCTGGACGCGGATGGTGTGATCGAAGATTCGGACGTCGGCGGCGCCGGTCACGTCCTTCAGAAGCTGGATCACTTCCGGATAGTAGATGCGTTCGATGGCGGCCGGATCGAAAAAATCCGTCATGGCGGTCGGCCGGCGCACGAGCTGAAAGCCTTCCCGGTCGAGACTCGCCGGCGGCTGGACGGCGCGCGCGTCGTTCATCGGCACCTGATAGTGGCGGAACTCGCCGGTGCGCACGTTCGTGTCGGCCTTCGTGACCGACATCAGCACCTGCGGCTTGCCCGGCGCCGAAACGAGAAAATTAAGCGGCGCCACGAGCGGCGGCTTGGTTTGCAATGTCGGGGGGGTCGTCGACATGGAAAACTCCCTTTCACCACGCACGGCAACGCGGCACGGGTGAAATTTAGTCGCAAATCGGGCGGAAATCGAGACGCCCGCCGTCACAAGACTTTGCCGATCCCGGACCGAAAGCGGGACCGAAAGACCGTGACGCGTTATCCCGCCGGCCTTAGAATACCGCCATGTCGATACTGCCCTTCCTGCTTGGCTTTGCCATGTTCGCGACCCTGGCGATTCTCGTCGTCGGGATCATCGGCTTCGCCTTCAACGGCAAGTTCTACAAAAAGCACGCCAACAACCTGATGCGCGCCCGCGTCATCGGCCAGGGCGTGGCACTTGTCATTTTCGGCCTGATCATCTGGCTCGCCTCGCACAGCTGACGGCATGGTCACGCTCTCGAAAATCTATACCCGCGGCGGTGACAAGGGCGAGACTTCGCTGGGCTCGGGCGACCGGGTCAAGAAGCACGCGCTTCGGGTCGCGGCATACGGCACGTCGGACGAGGCCAATGCGTGCATTGGGCTTGCCCGGCTGCACACGGAAGGCGACGCCGACGCCATGCTGGCGCGCATCCAGAACGACCTGTTCGACCTCGGCGCCGATCTCTGCACGCCCGAAGACGGCAAGCGCGCGAACGGCGCGCTCCGCGTCGTCGACGAACAGGTGACGCGGCTTGAAAACGAGATCGACGCCATGAACGCCGACCTGGAACCGCTGAAATCCTTCGTGCTTCCGGGCGGCACGCCGGCCGCCGCCGCGCTGCACCTGGCCCGCACGGTGACGCGCCGCTGCGAGCGGCTGATGACCGAATTGTCCGAGAGCGAGCCGGTCAACCCGGCCGCCATCAAGTATATTAACAGATTGTCTGATCATCTGTTCGTTCTGGCGCGGAAGCTCAACGACGACGGCAAGGCCGACGTGCTTTGGGTGCCGGGCGCCAATCGCTGACGCTGGCGGCGCGGAAAAGTCCCAGAAGTCCGCCGTTTCCACCCGTCCTCCGGGTTCATTAATTCGTCGTAAACGACCCTTGACCCCCTTTGGGGCAGCGCCTAATGTTGCAGTGCAATAAGGGTGGCGCGGTCGTTTCGCGCCGCTTTTTTGCCTCGGTCGATGGGGAGACCGTGATCCAGAGGGTGGGAGAAACAATGAAGGCACTCGTCGCTGTCAAGCGAGTGGTCGACTATAACGTCAAGATCCGGGTCAAGCCGGACCAGACCGGCGTCGAACTCGCAAACGTCAAAATGTCGATGAATCCATTCGACGAAATCGCCGTCGAGGAAGGGGTTCGCCTGAAGGAAGCCGGCAAGATCGAGGAATTGATCGCCGTTTCCATCGGCCCGGCGCAGGCGCAGGAATCGATTCGCACCGCGCTCGCCATGGGCGCCGACCGGGGCATCCTGATCGAGGCCGAGGGCGAGGTTCAGCCGCTCGCCGTCGCCAAGCTGTTGAAGGCCGTGGTCGACAAGGAAAGCCCGGGCATCGTCATCGTCGGCAAGCAGGCGATCGACGACGACTGTAATCAGACCGGCCAGATGCTGGCCGCGCTGCTGGACTGGCCGCAGGCGACGTTCGCTTCGAAGCTCGAGATCGGCGACGGCAAGGCCGATGTGACGCGGGAAGTCGACGGCGGCCTGGAAACGCTGAACGTCGGCGTTCCGTTCGTGCTGTCGACGGACTTGCGCCTCAACGAGCCGCGCTACGCGTCGCTGCCGAACATCATGAAGGCGAAGAAGAAGCCCATCGACACCCTGAAGCCGGCCGATCTCGGCGTCGACACGACGCCGCGTCTCAAGGTCCTCAAAGTTTCCGAGCCGGCGAAGCGTCAGGCCGGCGTCAAGGTCGCCGACGTCGCCGAGTTGGTCTCGAAACTGCGTAACGAAGCGAAGGTGATCTGATGAGCGTCCTGGTCATCGCCGAACACGACAACGCGGCGCTGCGTCCGGCGACGCTGAACGCCGTCACCGCCGCCGCCCAGCTGGGCGACATCACCGTTCTGGTCGCCGGGTCCGGCGCCGGCGCCGTCGCCGCGGAAGCCGCCAAGATCGCCGGCGTCGCCAAGGTGCTGCATGCCGACGACGCCGCCTACAAGGACGGCGTGGCGGAGAATCTCGCGCCGCTGGTCAAGAACCTGGCTTCCGGCTTCAGCCACGTCCTGATGACGGCGACGACGCACGGCAAGAACCTGCTGCCGCGCGTGGCCGCGCTCCTGGACGTGCAGCAGATTTCGGAAATCCAGGCGATCGAGAGCGCCGACACCTTCGTCCGGCCGATCTATGCCGGCAACGCGCTCGCGACCGTGCAATCGACGGACGCCATCAAGGTCATCACCGTCCGCGGCACCGCCTTCGAGGCGGCGGCAGCGGAAGGCGGCAGCGCCGCCATCGAAACCGTCGCCGGCACCGGCGACGCCGGCAAGACCCGCTTCGTCGGCCAGCAGCTGACGAAGTCGGAACGGCCGGAACTGACTAGTGCCCGGATCGTCATCTCCGGCGGCCGCGGCATGCAATCCGGCGACAACTTCCCGATGTTGGAAGCGGTCGCCGATAAACTCGGAGCCGCCGTCGGCGCCAGCCGCGCCGCCGTCGACGCCGGGTTCGTTCCGAACGACTATCAAGTCGGGCAAACCGGC
>JAYOFL010000002.1:0-43657 GCA_038117205.1 Rhodospirillales bacterium
GACTGGCGCCGGGACTGCCGCTCGCCGACGCCCGGGCGCTGCTGCCGGCGCTCGTCACCGGCGACGCCGATGAGGCCAGCGACGACAAGGCGCGGACCGCGCTCGCCGAGTGGGCGACCCGCTACACACCCTGGACGGCGGTCGAGGAAACCGGCGGGCTTTGGTTGGACATCACCGGCTCGGCGCATCTCTTCGGCGGCGAGGAAGCGCTGCTCGACGATCTGACCGCCCGCTCTGCGAGCTTCCATCTGGACGTCCGCGCCGCCGCCGCCGACACGCCGGGTGCCGCCTGGGCCGCCGCCCGTTACGGCGAGGGATTGCCGGAGCGGGCCTGGACGGTGGTGCCGCCGGGCGCGACGCGGGAACTGATGTCGCCCCTGCCGGTGGTCGCGCTCCGCATTCTCCCCGAGGACGCCGAGGCGCTCCGGCGGCTCGGGCTCCGGCGCATCGGCGATCTCTACGGCCTCGCCCGGGCGCCATTGGCCGGACGCTTCGGGACCGGATTGCTGGACGCGCTCGACCGGCTGCTCGGCCGGCTCGCCGAGCCGGTATCGCCGATCCGCCCCGCGCCGTCGCGCCGGGTGCGGCTCAACTTCCCGGAGCCGATCGGTACCGCCGAGGATATCGAGGCGGCGCTCAAGCGGCTGCTGGTGGCGCTGGCGGAACGGCTGGCGCGGGCCGGCGAAGGGGCGAGACGGCTCTGCCTCACCGGCTACCGCACCGACGGCACGCTCACTGAGGCCGCCGTCGGCACCGGCCGGGCCGAGCGCGATCCGGCGCACCTCTTCCGGCTGTTCCGTGAAAAGCTCGTCCGCTTCGAGCCCGGTTTCGGCTTCGAGACCATGATCCTCGCCGCCACGTCGACGGCGCCGATGGCGCCGGCGCAGAGCGACCTGGACGGCGCCGGCGCACGCGGCGACGACCTGGCGCGGCTGCTGGACCGCATCGGCAACCGCCTGGGCGCGGGACGCGTCGGCGCCCTCGCCTGCCCGGAACGGCACCGGCCGGAGAAGGCGTCGGCGTATGACGTAAAGCGTCACCCCGGGCTTGCCCGCCCCGGATTAAATCCGGGGTCCGGGTCCACTGGCGGCACGAGGCTGTTGGCAGTGGATTCCGGGACGCCGCTTCGCGCCGCCCGGAATGACGGTGAAAACAACGCCCCCACCCAGCCCCGGCCGCTGCATCTCCTGGTGCAGCCGGAAGCCGTCGAGGCCATGGCGCCGGTGCCGGACGGGCCGCCGGTCATGTTCCGCTGGCGCCGGCGCACGCACCGGATCGTCCGCGCCGAGGGACCGGAGCGGATCGCGCCGGAATGGTGGCTGGAAGACCCGGCGCTGCTGGCGTCGGGGCAGGACCGCATCCGCGACTACTACCGGGTAGAGGACGAAGCCGGCGGCCGCTTCTGGCTGTTCCGGGCCGGCATGTACCGCGCCGACGCGCCGCCCGCCTGGTACCTGCACGGCGTCTTCCCCTGACGGTCACGCGAGACCGAACACCGCCTATACCGGATTTACCGGCTGCATTGCGTGGGGATGGCGGTATATTGCGGTCCCGAGGGAACGCGATGACCAAGAAAACCGACAACGGCCCGCCCGAGTACGGCTTCGCCACCAAGACCATCCACGCCGGCGCACAGCCCGACCCCGTGACGGGCGCGCGGGCGACGCCGATCTATCAGACCACGTCCTACGTCTTCGACGACGTCGAGCACGCCTCCGATCTGTTCAACCTGCAGACCTTCGGCTTCATCTATTCGCGCCTGACCAACCCGACCGTCTCCGTTCTTGAGGAACGGATCGCCGCGCTGGAAGGCGGCCGCGCCGCGCTCTGCGCCGCGTCGGGACACGCCGCGCAGTTCCTGACCTTCTTCACGCTGCTGTCGCCGGGCGACGAATTCGTCGCCTCGCGCAATCTCTACGGCGGCTCGATCACGCAATTCGGCGTCAGCTTCAAGCGGCTCGGCTGGACCTGCCATTTCGTCGACCCGACGGACCCGGAAAATTTCCGCGCCGCCATCACGCCGAAGACCAAGGCGATCTTCATCGAGGTGCTGGCCAATCCGGGCGGCATCGTGCTCGACGTCGAAGCCATCGCCGCCGTCGCCAGGGAAGCCGGCATTCCGCTGATCGTCGACAACACCATGGCGACGCCGTATCTCTGCCGGCCGTTCGAGTGGGGCGCCGACCTGATCGTCCACTCCACCACCAAGTTCATGCAGGGGCACGGCACGTCCTTGGGCGGCGCCATCGTGGAATCCGGCCGCTTCGACTGGTCGAAAGGTGCCGGGTTCCCGACCATGACCGAACCGGACCCGGCCTATCACGGCCTCACCTTCTACGAAACCTTCGGTGACTTCGGCTTCACCATGCGGGCGCGCGCCGTGGCGCTTCGCGATTTCGGCCCGGCCATGTCGCCGACCAACGCCTTCAACACGATCACCGGGTTGGAGACCCTGCACGTCCGCATGCAGCGCCACGTCGAGAACGCGCAGGTTGTCGCCGCGTTCCTGGAAAAGCATCCAGCGGTCGCGTGGGTGTCCTACGCCGGGCTCAAATCGAGCCCCTATCACGCGCTCGCCAAGAAGTACCTGCCGAAGGGCGCGGGTTCCGTCTACACCTTCGGTCTCAAGGGCGGCTTCGACGCCGGCGTGAAACTGGTCGAGGGCGTGAACCTCTTCTCGCACCTCGCCAACATCGGCGACACCCGTTCGCTGATCCTGCATCCGGCGTCCACAACGCACCGGCAGCTGAGCGACGAACAGCGCACCGCCGCCGGCGCCGGACCGGAAGTGATCCGGCTTTCCATCGGCCTCGAGGACGCGGACGATCTGATCCGCGATCTCGACGCCGCGCTTTCCAGGATCTGAAGCGGAGCGCGGCGCACCATGGCATCCCGCATCAGCCTCCCGCTCCGCGCCCGCGTGCATCGCATCTTCGAAGCGGGGGATCAGTCGCATCCGCTCGGCCGCGCCTTCGACTTCGCGATGATCGCGTTGATCCTGACGAACGTCGTGGCGGTGACGCTGGAATCGATTCCGTCGCTGGCCGAAAAATACTACGACCTGTTCTACTGGTTCGACGTTTTCTCCATCACCATCTTCACCGTCGAGTACATCGTCAGGGTCTGGGTCAGCACCGAGGATCCGGACCACTACGCGCACGGGCCGATCCACGGTCGGATCCGCTACATGCTCTCGCCGATGGCGCTGATCGACCTGATCGCCATCCTGCCCTTCTACATGGGCTTCTTCCTGGAACTCGACCTCCGCTTCCTTCGGGTGTTCCGGCTGCTGCGGCTCCTGAAACTCACGCGCTATTCGCCGGCGTTGCAGACCGTCGGCGTGGTGCTGGGGCAACAGTGGCACCAGTTGATGGCGTCGCTGGTGATCATGCTGACGCTGCTGGTCTTCTCGGCCAGCGTCGCCTACCTCTTCGAGCACAAGGCGCAGCCGGAACATTTCGACTCCATCCCGAGCGCCATGTGGTGGGCCATCGCGACACTGACCACGGTCGGATACGGCGACGTCACGCCTGTCACCATCGGCGGCAAGATCTTCGGCGCCTTCGTCATGATCCTCGGCATCGGCATGTACGCCTTGCCGACCGGCATTCTGGCGCTCGGCTTCGCGCAGGAATTCCGCCGCCGGGAGTTCACGGTCACCTGGCGGCTGGTGGCCAGCGTGCCGCTGTTCTCGCAGCTCAACGCCGTCGAGATCGCCGACATCGCCCGCATCCTGCATCCGCGGCGCGTGCCGCCGCGCTACGTCATCGTCCGGCTCGGCGAGGATGCCGACGCCATGTACCTGATCGTGTCGGGCGAGGTAGAGGTGGAACTGCACCCGACGCCGTTGATCCTGGGACCGGGCGATTTCTTCGGCGAAATCGCCTTGATGCAGAAAACCAAGCGCACCGCGACCGTCACCGCGATCACGGAATGCCAGCTACTGGTATTGGGCGCCAAGGACCTGGAAGGCCTGGAGACGACCTATCCGCAACTGCACAGGGACATCCATTCCAAATCCAAGGAACGGGTGGAGCAGTTGAAACGCGCCAAGAACGTGGTCTGACGATCACTCCGCCGGCTGCGCGGCGGCCGCGGCCGGACGTTCGGAGGGCAGCAGCACAGCCGCCACGGCGGCGGCGGCGGCGACGGCGGCGAGCACCGTGAACAGCCAGTAGAAATCGCCGGTGGCGTCGAACAGCACGCCCTCGAGCTTGACGCCGAGCGCGCTGAAGCCGATCGCCATGACGAACTTGAGCCCGAAGGCGAGCGCGCGGCGCGCCGGCGGAATGTACTTCACCAGGATCACGTTTTCCGACGGCAGGCCGGCGTTGTTGGCCGAGACCATCAGGATCGCGACCAGGATCATCAGCGGACCCGACACGCTGGCGGCGACGATCAGAAGCGGCACCTGCAGCACGAAGGCGGAGATGTAGACGATCTTCGGCGGCACCCGGTCGGCGAGCCAGCCGCCGGCGAGCTGCATGAAACTGGAAACGAACAGGACCGCCGCGACGACCGTGGAAATGCCGAAGATGCCACCGTTGAATACGTCGGCGAGGCGGATCGAGAACATCTTCGGCAGGCCCGCCTGCGTCGCCTGATAGATGATGCCGCTGCAGAGCATGGTGAAGGCGAGGACGGAAAAGACGCGCAAGGCGCCGCCGTTCTCGGCGCGCGGGATCGGCGTCCGGTCCTCCCGGCTCTCGACGATCAAGCCCTTGGCGACCAGCGCCAGGAAGGCGATGCCCGTCGCCACGACGAGGGTTCCCGGAATGAAGAAGACGGCGCGCCAGCCGTAGAATTCGATGATGGCCCCCGCCGTCAGCGCGGCGATGGCCGGACCGAGGCCGCCGAAGATGCCGTTGATGCCGAGCGCCGTGCCCCGGTTGGCGGCGTTCCGGATCAGCCAGGCGATGCCGACCGGGTGATAGATCGACGCGAACAGGCCGGTGAGCCCCATGCCGGTCATGATCTGCCACGGCTCGTCGGCGAGACCGGTCAGGATCATTGAGGCCCCGGTGCCGAGGTAATAGACCGCCATCAGCGGCACCGCGCCCC
The DNA here is from genome assembly GCA_038117205.1 of Rhodospirillales bacterium. Classification (GTDB taxonomy): domain Bacteria; phylum Pseudomonadota; class Alphaproteobacteria; order Rhodospirillales; family Casp-alpha2; genus JAQBZY01. The sequence continues at coordinate 5,062 of JAYOFL010000002.1, forward strand.
AGCGGTCGCCGAGCCAGCCGGCGACGGGCGCCGCGAAGCCGAACAGCGCCGCGCCGACGACGGCGAGCGAGATCGCCTCGCCGTGCGTGATGCCCATCTGCTTCTCGAGCGACAGCACCGCCACGAAGTAGAGCGGCTGGAACAGGTGCGAATAGGTATGCCCGACGCTGGCGAATCCGAGCGACAGCCGGGCGGAACGAACGTCGGCGGTCATGTCGTGCCCTAGGTCGATTTACCCCGCGTCCTTCTTACGCCCCGACGCGCGGTTTCGAAAGGGCCACTACGTCGGATCGGTGCGGGCCACGAGATCGGCGCACCCCCTCACCTACCCTCTCCCCCCTGAATGGGGGAGAGGAACTCTTCTCCTCTCCCCCGCTTGCGGGGGAGAGGCAGGGTGAGGGGGCGATTGTCAGATATCCAGCCGCCGCATGACGCGGGCAAAGGTATCGGCGGCTTCCTGCTCGCGGACGTGTCGGCCGCCGGCGACGAGGCGCCGCCCGCCGATCCAGACCTCGGATATCGGCGACGCATTGCCGGCGAAGACGAACGAGTCGATCAGCCGGTCGTCGGCGCGCCCGACCAGGACCGGGTGGTCGGCGTCGAGCACCAGGAAGTCGGCGCGGTTGCCGACCGCGATGCCGCCGATGGGCCGGCCCGCCGCCTGCGCGCCGCCGGCCAGCGAATCCCGATACAGCCGCACCGCCGTCGAGGCGCCGGGCTCCGGCGCCGCGATGTTGCGCCGGCGCTTGACCAGACGCTGGCCGTATTCCAACCAACGCAGATCCTCGACCGGGCTCACCGAGATGTGGCTGTCGGAACCGACGCCGATCCGCCCGCCGGCTTCGAGGTAGTCGCGGAGCGGGAACAGTCCGTCGCCGAGATTGGCCTCCGTCGTCGGACAGATGCCGGCGACGCAGCCCCGGCGCGCCATACCCTTCACCTCGTCGTCGTTGACGTGCGTCGCGTGCACCAGGCACCAGCGCTCGTCGACGGCGGCGTGCTCCAGCAGCCACTCGACAGGCCGCCGGCCCGTATAGGCGACGGATTCCTCGACGTCCGCTTCCTGCTCGGCGACATGGATGTGGATCGGCGCCGTCGGGTCCATGGCGTCGAGACCGGCGAGCGCCGGCGTCATCGCCTCCTCGGGCGCCTGACGCGGGCTGTGCGGCGCGATACCCACGCGGACCTGCGGATCGCCGGCATGCACGGCGCGCACGCCCTCGATGATCTTCAAGAGGCCGTCGGCGTCGTTCATGAAGCGGAGCTGACCGGCGTTCGGTTGCTTGCCGCCGTAGCCGCCGGACGCATACAGCACCGGCAGCATGGTGATGCCGGTGCCGGCGCGCTTGGCGGCGCGGACCAGCCGCATCGCCATTTCGGCCCGGTCGGCATAGGGACGGCCGCCGACGTCGTGGTGCATATAGTGGAATTCGCAGACCGCCGTGTAGCCGGCCTTGACCATCTCGACGTAAAGCTGCGTCGCCACGGCCTCCAGGATGTCCGGCGTCACCTGCTCGGCGAAGCGGTGCATGACGGTGCGCCAGGTCCAGAAACTGTCGTCGGCGCCGGGACCGCTGGCGCGGAACTCGCTCATGCCGGCCATGGCGCGCTGGTGCGCGTGCGAATGCAGGTTCGGCATGCCGGGAACCAGCGGCCCCGGCAGGCGCGTCATCATCGCCGGCTCATAGCGGCTGCCCGGATCGGCCCGCACCACGTCGCCGGCGGCGTCGATGCCGATGGCGACGTCGGAAGCCCAGCCCGTGGGCAGCCACGCCCGCTCGGCGAATACGGTTATCCCGTTCAGCATCTTTCGCGCTCCGATCCCTGTGGTCTCCGCTCCCCATCGTGATAGTCTCGGCCCGTCCGCCGCGCAAGATGGAGTACCGGATGACCCGCCGCCTGACATGCCTGATCGCCGCCCTCTTCCTGTCGATCGCCGCCGCCACCGGGGCCGGCGCGGCGGACCGCAAGGAGCTGGTCATCGGCATCACGCAGTATCCGTCGACGTTCCACCCCAACATCGACGCCATGCTGGCGAAATCCTACGTGCTCGGCATGACGCGGCGGCCGATCACCGTCAACGACGCGGACTGGAACCTTGTCTGCATGCTCTGCGTCAAGCTGCCGACCATCGAGAACGGCATGGCGATGCCCGAAAAGACGCCGGACGGCAAGGACGGCATGGCGGTCACCTATACCCTGATCCCGGAAGCCCAATGGGGCGACGGCACGCCGGTATCGACCGAGGACGTCAAGTTCACCTGGGAAGTCGGCCGGCACGCGAAGTCCGGCGTCTCGGCGCAGGAGTTCTACCGCAGCGCCTACAAGCTCGACATCGCCGACGCCCGCACGTTCACGTTCCACTTCGACAAGCGGACCTTCGACTACAACGACATCTCCGGCTTCGATCTAGTGCCAGCGCACGTGGACCGGAAGAACTTCGACGACCCGGCGCAGTACAAGACCCGCACCGCCTTCGACACCGACACCGCCAACCCGGGGCTCTACATGGGTCCCTACGTCATCGCCGACGCGGTCACGGGCTCGCACGTCGTGCTGACCCGCAATCCGAAGTGGTGGGGCAAGGCGCCGACGTTCGACAAGATCACCGTCCGCGTCATCGAGAACACGGCGGCGCTGGAAGCGAACCTGCTGTCCGGCGGCGTCGACATGATCTCGGGAGAGCTCGGCCTCAGCCTCGACCAGGCCCTCGCCTTCGAGCAGCGGCACGGCAACCGTTTCGACGTCACCTACAAGCAGGGCCTGATCTACGAGCATATCGACTTGAACCTGGACAATCCGGTGCTGGCCGACCGGCGTTTGCGCCAGGCCCTTCTCTATTCCCTGGACCGCAACTCGATCAGCCAGAAACTGTTCGGCGGCAAGCAGCCGGTCGCCGACACCAGCGTCAATCCGCTCGACTGGGCCTATACCGCCGACGTGCCGAAGTATCCGTTCGATCCGAAGAAGGCGGATGCGCTGTTCAAGGCGGCGGGCTGGTCGAAAATGGTCAAGGGCGTGCGCGTCAACGCCAAGGGCGAGCCGCTCCGCTTCGAGTTCATGACGACGGCCGGCAACCGGTCGCGCGAGTTGGTGCAGCAGGTTTTGCAAAGCCAATGGAAGGCGGCCGGCGTCGACGTCCGCATCCGCAACGAGCCGGCAAGGGTCTTCTTCGGTCAGACGGTGACGCAGCGCAAGTTCACCGCCATGGCCATGTTCGCCTGGATCTCGGCGCCGGAAAGCGTGCCGCGCTCGACGCTGCATTCGGCGCACATCCCGACCGCCGACAACAACTGGGGCGGCCAGAACTACACCGGGTACAGGAACCCGGAGATGGACAAGCTCTTGGAAAGCATCGAGGTCGAGTTGGACCGCGACAAGCGCATGGTGCTCTGGAAGACGTTCCAGACCGTCTATGCGACCGACCTGCCGGTCCTGCCGCTCTACTTCCGCGCCAATCCGTATGTCCTGCCGAAATGGCTGAAGGGCATCCGCCCGACCGGGCACCAGTTTCCGACGACGCTCTGGGTCGAGGACTGGCGGGCGGAATAGCCATTTCGATTGCCGGCGGAGAACGGTGGACCCCGGATCAAGTCCGGGGTGACGGATGGGTTAAACCGCAACGCCTCTCAAACTCCCGATCGTCACCCCGGACTTGATCCGGGGTCCATCTTCCTTACCCGGCGTTAGGAATTCCCCGCCAACGATGCTTGCAACACCCGTCGCTCGAATACCCGCAAGCTGCTAGTCTGACGGCATGTCGCGATTCCTCGCCGAGCGCCTGCTGCACGCCGCCATCGTCCTCGGCGTCATGTCCTTCGTGATCTACGCCCTGATCGGTCTGATGCCGGGCGATCCGGTCGATCTGATGATCAGCGCCGACCCGAAGATCACGTCCGCCGACGCGGAACGGCTCAGGGCCCTCTACGGTCTCGACCAGCCGATCTGGAGCCGTTATCTGAACTGGCTCACGGCGGCGCTCGCCGGCGACTTCGGCTATTCCCGGCTCTATGCGCAGCCGGTGTTCGCCGCCATCCTGCCGGCCCTCGCCAACACGCTGACGCTGCTGGTCACGGCGTTCTGCCTGGCCCTCGTCGTCGCGCTGCCGGCCGGCATCTTCGCCGCGACGCGGCAGTACTCCCTCGCCGACTACGGCATCAACCTCGCCGCCTTCGCCGGCATCTCCATGCCGCCCTTCTGGCTCGGCATCCTGTTGATCCTGCTGTTCGCCGTCGTGCTCGGATGGCTGCCGGCGGGCGGCACGGCGGAAGCGGCCGGCGCCGTCGGCTTCTGGGCCGGCGCCAAGTACCTGGTGCTGCCGGTCGCCAGCCTCACCATCGCCGGCATCGGCGGCCATACCCGCTACATGCGTGCCGCCATGATCGAGACGCTGCGCCAGGATTACATCCGCACCGCCCGCGCCAAGGGTCTCGGCGAGCGCGACGTCGTGCTCGGCCACGCGCTCCGCAACGCCATGATCCCGGTCGTCACCGTCATCGCCCTCGATCTCGGCGTGCTGTTCTCGGGCGCGCTGATCACCGAGACGGTCTTTTCCTATCCCGGCATGGGCAAGCTGATCTTCGACGCCGTCATGGGGAACGACTACAACCTCGCACTGGTCGGGCTCCTGATGGCAACGGCGCTGACGCTGGCCGGCAATCTGCTGGCGGACGTGGCCTACGCGGCCCTCGATCCCCGCATTTCGTTCGAAAGCCTGGAGCCGTGAGCGGCGCCGCCGCCATCACCCAGCCGGGCCGCGGCCTCGTGCTGCAACGTTTCATGCGCCATCGCATGGCGATCGCCAGCCTTTGCGTGCTCTCCGTCCTGGCGTTTGTTTGTTTTTCCGCGCCGTTGATCGAGGCGGCACTCGGCCTCGACGCCGAGGCGGTCGATCTGTTCGCCCGCTACCGGCCGGCAAGCGCGGCGCACCCGCTCGGCACGGACGAACTGGGGCGCGACGTGCTGCTGCGGCTGCTCTACGGCGGGCGCGTGTCGCTGATCGTCGGCCTGACGGCGGCGGCGGCGGCGGCCGTTATCGGCACCGCCGTCGGCCTCGTCGCCGGATATTTCGGCGGCCGGTTCGACGCGCTCCTGATGCGGATCACCGACGGCGTCATCGCGCTGCCGCTGCTGCCGCTGCTGATCGTTCTCGCCGCCGTCGATCTCGGCAAGCTCGGCCTGCCCGCCGCGATCACCGACGCCGAGAGCGTGAGCCTTTATCGCATCGTCGCCATCGTCGCGCTGGTCGGCTGGACGACGGTGGCGCGCCTCGTGCGCGGCACGGCGCTCTCCATCAAGGCGCGCCCGTTCGTGCTGGCGGCGCGCGCCCAGGGCGCCGGCGCGGCCAGGATCATGCTCCGGCATATCCTGCCGAACCTGGCGACGCCGATCATCGTCGCGACGACGCTCAGCATCGGCAACGTGATCCTGTTGGAATCCGTGCTGAGCTTTTTAGGCCTCGGCATCCAGCCGCCGCTGCCGAGCTGGGGCAATCTGCTGACCGGCGCGCAGGAGACCATCTGGCAGGCGCCCGGCCTCGCCTTCTATCCCGGCCTCGCCATCTTCGTCACCGTGATCGCCTTCAACTTCGTCGGCGACGGTCTGCAGGACGCGCTCGACCCCCGGGCCACCGACCGGCGTTCCTGAGGTCCGGTTCTTAAACACGCCATCCGGAAACGCGAAGGGCGCGGGGTTTCCCCCGCGCCCGTCACGTGGATGCCGCGCCGGATCAGTGCGACATCAGGAGCGGTATCGTCGCCCGTTCGATGAGCGTGTCGGTGACGCCGCCCAGGATCAACTCGCCGATCCGCGCATGCCCGTAGCCGCCGGACACCAGCAGGTCGGCCTTGATGTCGCGGCAGTATTCGAGGATCGCGTCACCGACCGACTGGCCGGCCGGCTTGATGTTCTTCAACTCGACCTCGACGTTGTGCGACGCCAGATACTGCGTGTAGTCGGCGCCCGGCACGTCGCCGATGCCCCGCGCGCCCGGCTTCGGGCCGACGGTGAGGACGTGCACCTCGTCGGCGTCGTGCAACAGCGGCATGGCGTCGCGCCCGGCGCGGGCGGCCTGCATGCTGCCGTCCCAGGCGACGACAATCTTCTTGCCGATGGTGTCGCTGGTCCAGCGGTGCGGCACCATCAGCACCGGCGCACCGGCGCCGAGCACCACATGGTCGGCGACGTCGCGGCGCGCCCCGGCGCCGTCGTCTTCCTTGTTCGGCTGCATGATGGCCGCGATGTCGGCATAGCGGGAATGCAGGCAGATGGATTCCGCGATCTGCGAATCGCCGCGGCGGACATCGAACGGCACGCCCTCGGCCTCGGCCATCTTGCGGAAGGCGTTCATGGAGTCCTCGGCCGTCTCTTCCACCTGCTTGAGGTGCGTATCGAGAACTTCCGGCGGCAACTGCGCCTCGATGTAGGCCGGCAACTCGAATGCCGTCCCGGCGTAGACGCCGACCAGCCGCGCGTTGTGCTTGCGGGCGAAACCGGCCACCGTCTTGACGAACGCTTCCTGGCCCTTCGAGCCATCCAGGTGAATGACGATTTCCTTGTAAGCCATGGATATCTCCTTTCATTGGGTTGTTACCCATAGGAGAAGCCTGTTGCTTCCCGTTTTCCATGATCCAGGTCAATGCCTGATCGGTCATGCGGACCGCCTAGCCTGGGTTACGGACGGGTCCGGAACCGGGCCGGCAAAGTCCTGGACATTTGTCCGGTCATACGTGAGGATTCGGGCCTTCCACCACGCATAATTCTGAACGGGAGCCCGCCATGACCGCCCTCGGTAATTCGGCCGCCAGCCGCGACATCGCCTACCACGTGCACGGTTACACGAATTTGAAGGCGCACCAGGACAAGGGTCCGCTGATCATCACCGACGGGTATGGCATCCGCGTCATGGACGACGCCGGCAAGACCTACATCGAGGGCCTGGCCGGGCTCTGGTGCGTCGGCCTGGGTTACGGCGAACAGCGCCTGATCGACGCGGCGACGGACGCCATGCGGCGGCTCGCCTACTACCACGGCTTCAACCACCGTTCGACGGAAGTGGTGATCGACCTGTCGGAACGCCTCGTCGGCATGGCGCCGGGGCGGCTCAAGCACGTGTTGTATGCGAACTCCGGTTCGGAAGCGACCGACCTCGCCGTCAAGCTGATCTGGTACTACCACAACGCCATCGGTAAGCCCGAGAAGAAGAAGATCATCTCGCGCATCCGCGGCTATCACGGCGTCACGGTGGCGTCGGCGAGCCTCACCGGCCTCCCGCATCTGCACAAGGACTTCGACCTGCCGATCCAGCGCATCCTGCACACGTCCTGCCCGCACTACTACCGCTTCGGCAACGAGGGCGAGACGGAAGAGCAATTCGCGACCCGCTGCGCCGACGAGCTGGAAAAGCTGATCCTCGACGAAGGCCCGGACACGGTCGCCGCCATGTTCTGCGAGCCGGTCATGGGCGCCGGCGGCGTCATCGTGCCGCCGAAGACCTACTATGAGAAGATTCAGAAGGTCCTGAAGAAGTACGACGTCCTGCTGGTCGCCGACGAGGTCATCAACGGCTTCGGCCGCACCGGCAACATGTGGGGCTCGGAAACCTGCGACCTCGATCCGGACTTCCTGTCCTGCGCCAAGCAGTTGTCGTCGGCCTACGTGCCGATCTCGGCCTTGATGATTTCCGACAAGGTGTATGACGCGATGGTCGCGGAAAGCGAGAAGCTCGGCATCTTCGGGCACGGCTCGACCTACGCCGGACATCCGGTCGCCGCCGCCGTGGCGCTGGAAACCCTCAAGATCTACGAGGAGCGCGATATCCTCGGCCACGTGCGCTCGAACGTCGACCAGTTCCAGAAGCGCCTCCGGGCGTTGGCGGACCATCCGCTGGTCGGCGAAGCTCGCGGCTGCGGCCTGATGGGCGCGTTGGAACTGGTGAAGGACAAGAAGAGCAAGGCCGCCTTCGATCCGTCGCAGAAGGTCGGTCCGGCGGCGGAAGCGCGCTGTCTGGAAAACGGCCTGATCGTCAGGGCCATCGGCGACAATCTGGCTTTTTGCCCGCCGCTGGTTGCAACCTCGGCCGACATCGACCAGATATTCGACATCGCCGAGAAATCCCTCGATGAGGCGGAGGCCTGGGTCAGCGAGAAGTCGCTCCGGGCGGCGTAAGCCTTCCGTCGGAGTGTGGACCCCGGGACGAGCCCGGGGTGACGAATGAGTGGGGACGTGGCGCTTAGCTTCATCCCCGTCATTCCGGGCTGAGCGTAGCGAAGTCCCGGAATCCACTGTCGACGAGGGGAACCGGACCCGGACGAAATTCGGGGCAGGCACGCGCGGGGTGACGGGGCTGGACTTTTAAGTTGCGAACGGTTATCATCTTCTAAAGGTGAGATTCGAACCATGTATGCCGACAACACACTGACGCCGAAGGAAGCCACCCGGCTCTGCGCGCTCGGAGTTCTGAGCGGCGGCGCGTTGTCCTATGCGGAGCTCGTGCAGTCGGTGCGACACTTCGTCAGCCATGTCATGGGGCCGTCCCTGGATGTGCTCGGCACCTCGGTCGAGTTGCTTAAGTACGAAGGTCTGGTGCGCTCCGTCGAAGGGTCCGGCGACAAGGCGCGCCTGGAAATCACCGACAAGGGCCGGGCCGAACTGATCGAGCTTCTGAGCGCCAACCTGCGGGCGTCGGAGAACGACCTCAACAAGTTGATCGTCGCCCTCAAGTTCCGCCATCTCGACCTGTTGGACCGCGACGCGCGGGTGCAGCAGATTGACATGCTGGCGCATGCGGTGGACGCGGAAATGGCGCGGTTGGAAGACCTCCGCACGCATCACGCCGCCGACGGCGGTCATCTGATCGAATGGCTCGACCGCGAAATCGAGGATTTGGCGCGTCGTCGCGATTGGTTGGAAGCGAAGCGCGAACGCGTCTAATTGGGCGCGCCCCCGGCGCCCCTTTCCTTGCGATCAAGGAATTTCAGTATCTTCGGCCACGTGCTCGACGGCGCGTTGTAATGGAGCGCGAACTGATCGCCGCCGGCGCGGACGACATTGCCGTGCACGACCATGCGCGCGGTACGCCCCATCAACTGGACGTTCAACGATACCTCGATCTCGGCCCCGGTCGGCGGCACGTCGCCGGCGATGGCGAGCCGGAGCCCGTGTTCCGAAATGTCCATCACGTCGCAGGCGCGATGCCGGAAATCGGCGGTGATGCTCCTGAGGTCGTAACGGACCTCGCTTCGCCGCTGCTCCCCACCCGATTGCACCCCGACCATGTCCTCGCCCTCACCTATGCCGCCAACAGCGCCCGGTCGGTGCAGCCGACAATCATGCGGAGCTTCCGCATCGGCTCCTTGTAGCCGGCGACGGCGCAATGCATGGAGGCCCGATTGTCGAGGACGACGAGTTGCCGCGTCGACCACTTGTGGCGGTACTGAAAGGCGGGATTGAGCTGGTGCTCGAACAGTTCCGCCAGCAGCGCGTCGCTGTCCGCCCGGTCCATGCCCTTGATGCACATGGTGAAGCCCGGATTGACGAACAGAATTTTCTTTCCCGTCAGCGGATGCGTGCGCACCACCGGATGCATGACGTCCGGCGTGCGGGCGCGCTGCGCCTCGCTCAAATCCGTGATGGCGCCGCCGCCGTTCCAGCCGTAGCGGTGAATGCCGACGAGCCCCTCGATCTGGCGCTTCATGGCGTCCGAAAGCGCGTCGTAGGCCAACTGCGTGCTGGCGACCATGGTGTCGCCGCCGTCCGACGGCACGTGCGTGGCGTAGAGGAAGATCGCATCCGACGGCGTCGCCGTGTAGGACAGATCGGAATGCCAGAAGGCACCGGCCGGCTTCTTGGTCTTGCGCGATTCCTCGTTCCCCATGTTCGCCGTGATGATCGACATGTCGGACGAGATCGGGTGGTGGTACTGATCCAGGATATGCGGCTGCAACGGCCCGAAACCGCGGCCCAATCGCAGCAGCCATTCCGGATTCTCGTCGAGATCGTTGACCACGACCGCCGTGTGCGCTGCGAGTGCGGTCCGGAAGTCCGCGATATCCGCGTCGGTCAGCGGCCGGTCGGTGGACAGGCCCTCGACGACCGCGCCGAAGGGACCATCCAGTGGTTTCACGTCGATCATCGAAGAGCCTCCCAACTCCTTATGTCGATGCCTCTATTCCGCGGCGAGCTTGCGCCCCGTGATCTGCGTGATGTCGCGCACCGCGCCTCGGGACGCTGAAGTCGCCAACAGACCATACGCCTTCAGCGCCTGCGAAACCACACGCTCTCGATTTGGCTGCCAGCCTTGCGCGCCCTTGGCGTTCATGGCGTCGCGGCGGCGCTGCAACTCGGCCGGCTCGACGGCCAGATGCACCTTCCGCTTCGGGATATCGAATTCGACGATGTCGCCTTCCTGGATCAGGCCGATGGCGCCGCCTTCCGCCGCTTCCGGGCTGACGTGGCCGACGGAAAGGCCGCTGGAGCCGCCGGAGAACCGGCCGTCGGTGATCAGCGCGCAATCCTTACCGAGCCCCATCGACTTGATGTAGCTGGTCGGATACAGCATTTCCTGCATGCCGGGGCCGCCCTTCGGGCCTTCGTAGCGGACCACCACCACGTCGCCCTTCTTGACCTTGCCGCCGAGGATCTTGGCGATCGCCTCCTCCTGGCTTTCGCAGATCACGGCCGGTCCCTTGAACACCAGACATTCCTTCGGCACGCCCGCCGTCTTCACGACGCAGCCGTCCTCGGCGATGTTGCCGTAGAGGACGCCCAAGCCGCCGTCCGGGCTGTACGGATGCTCGACGTCGCGGATGCAGCCGCCCTCGCGGTCGAGATCGAGGCTGTTGTAGCGCTTCGACTGGCTGAACGCCTCCGTCGTGATGACGTTGCCGGGCGCGGCCATGTAGAACTTGAGGATGCTCTCGTCCTTGGTGCGGCGCACGTCGAAGGTGTCGATGGCGTCGCCGATGGTCTTCAGGTGCACGGTCGGGTTGTCGCGGTGCAGAAGCCCCGCCCGCTCCAGCTCGCCCATGATGCCCATGATGCCGCCGGCGCGGTGGAAGTCTTCCATGTGATAGACGTTGGTCGACGGCGACAGCTTGGAAAGGTGCGGCACCTTGCGGCTGAGCGCGTCGATGTCCTGGATGCCGAAACCGACCTCGCCTTCCTGCGCCATCGCGAGCAGATGCAGGATGGTGTTGGACGAACCGCCCATGGCGATGTCCACCGTCATGGCGTTCTCGAAGCCCTTGCGCGACCCGATGGCGCGCGGCAGCACGCTTTCGTCGTCCTGCTCGTAGTAGCGCTTGCAGAGATCGACGATGGTGCGGCCAGCCTTCAGGAACAGTTCCTTGCGGTCCGCGTGCGTCGCCAGGATGGAACCGTTGCCGGGCAGCGCCAGACCGATGGCTTCCGCCAGGCAGTTCATCGAATTGGCCGTGAACATGCCGGAGCACGACCCGCAGGTCGGACAGGCGGAACGTTCGTACTTGAGCGCGTCGGCGTCCGACGTGGTCGGCGCGGCGGCGACGATCATGGCGTCGATCAGGTCGGCCTTCTGTTCCTTGCCGTCGACGACCATCTTGCCGGCTTCCATCGGACCGCCGGACACGAACACGGTCGGAATGTTGAGCCGCATGGCCGCCATCAGCATGCCGGGCGTGATCTTGTCGCAGTTGGAGATGCAGACCAGCGCGTCGGCGCAGTGCGCGTTGACCATGTACTCGACGGCGTCGGCGATCAGCTCGCGGCTCGGCAGCGAATACAGCATGCCGCCGTGCCCCATGGCGATGCCGTCGTCGACGGCGATGGTGTTGAATTCCTTGGCGACGGCGCCGGCCGCTTCGATCTCGCGGGCGACCATCTGACCGAGATCCTTGAGGTGCACGTGGCCGGGCACGAACTGCGTGAAGGAGTTGGCGATGGCGATGATCGGCTTGCCGAAATCCTCGTCCTTCATGCCCGTCGCGCGCCAAAGGCCGCGGGCGCCGGCCATGTTGCGGCCGTGCGTGGTGGTTCTCGATCTCAGTTGCGGCATCGTCCGTTCCTCCCGTCGTTCCCAGAACGAGGTCGGAGATTACCCCAGGCCCGCCGCCGTTGCCAGCGTCGACGGGGGCCGAACCGTAACAAGTCCGTTGCCGCTTCGGCACAACTATCCATTGAAATATCAATGACTTCCGTGGGGTCTTTCGGCCCGGCCGACGGAATGTTTCCGATGACCGGGCCGATCCGCCAGAACCGTTTCCCGGACCCCGGACCGGGCGCAACAAACCGTCCCGACAGGCTTTGCCTATCGGCATTGCCACCCGCCGCTCAGCCCGCATAATCCCCTCGACCGACCGAGGGAGGACACCGTGTTCGGAAACAACAAGGAAACGCCGACGCTCGATGCCGCGTTCTGTCGCGGCCTGTTCCCGCCGAAATGCTGGGACTGGGCGTTCTTCGAGAACGCCGGCGGCAGCTTCGTCCCGAAAAGCGTTATCGACCGGTTGGTCGCCTACATGTCGGAATGCCAGGTGCAGCCCGGTGCGCCCTTCCCGGCCTCGGAACTGGCGGCGCAGCGCATGAAGGACGGCCACGACCGCATGACGGAAATGATCGGCGCCGACCCGGGCGAAGTGGTGATCGGCCCCTCCACGTCGGCGAACATCGACGTACTCGCCCGCTCGCTCCGCCCGACCTGGGAGGACGGCGACGAGGTGATCGTCACCAACCTCAATCACGAGGCCAATTCCGGTCCCTGGCGGCGGCTGGCGGCGAGCGGCATCCGTATCGTCGAATGGCCGGTGAACCCGGAAACGGCCCAGCTCGATATTTCGCTCCTGGATCAACTGCTCACGGAACGCACGCGCCTCATCGCGTTCCCGCACGTCTCCAACATCACCGGCGACATCAACGACGCCGCCGCCATCACGAAGAAGGTGCACGCGGCGGGCGCCATGACCTGTGTCGACGGCGTCGCCTTCGCGCCGCACCGGGCCGTCGACGTGAAGGCGCTGGACGTCGATTTCTACGCCTTCAGTTTCTACAAGGTGTACGGGCCGCACATCGGCTGCCTGTACGGCAAGAAGGCGCGGCTATTGGAGGCCCGGAACCAGTACCACTACTTCATCGGCGAGGAAGCGACGACCTACAAGATGAACCCGGCCGGACCGCAGCACGAAATGATCGCGTCCTTGGCCGGCATCGCGGACTACATCGACGCCGTCGCCGAGCATCACCTGAAGGACGCACCGAACAACCTGACCGCGCGCACGCGCGCCGTGTTCGATCTGTTCGCCCAGCACGAGGAAATGCTCGCCAAGCCGTTCGTCGAGTTCATGGCGGCGAAACCGGATGCCCGGCTGGTCGGCCGGCCGGAATGGGCGGCGGGCCGCCGCGCACCGACGTTCTCGTTCCACGTTCCGGGCCGTTCGTCCGAAGAAATCGCCAGGGCCGTCGGCGTGGACCAGGTGGCGATCCGGCACGGCGATTTCTATGCCCGGCGTCTCGTCGAAGCCGTCGGCGTCGAGAACGCGGACGACGGCGTGGTGCGCTGCTCGATGGCGCACTACACCACGGCGGAAGACGTCGCCCGGCTGATCAAGGCCCTCGACCGGGTGATCTGACGCCCCGGCTCAGCCGTGCGGCTTGAGGATCTGGCGGATGGCGTTTCCGTCGGCGAGGTTGTCGAACCCCTCGTTGATGAGATCGAGCGGCAGTTCACCGGTGCGCAGCTTGTCGAGCGGCAGCCGCCCTTCCCGATAATGCTCGACGAAGCGCGGGATGTCCTTCGCCGGCGCGCAGCTTCCCATGTAGCAGCCCTGCAGGCGGAACTCCTTGGACGCCATCAGATATGGCGCGATCTCGAATTTGGCGTCGGCCGGCGTCAGGCCGGCGACGGTAACGGTGCCGCCGGGCCGGAGCGCGGCATAGGCCGCCTCCATCGCCTTGACGGTGCCCGATACCTCGAACGCATGCAGCACGCCGCCGCCGGTCAGGTCCTTGATGGCCGTCGCCGTCGCCTCGACGCCCTGCATGGGGTCGATGGTGTGATGCGCGCCGAGGGTCTCCGCCAGCGCCCGCTTCTCGGCGAATGGATCGACGGCGATGATCGGATGCGCGCCGGCCAAGGCCGCGCCCATGACCGCGTTGAGGCCGACGCCGCCGAGGCCGAACACGGCCACCGACTCGCCCGGCTTCACCTTGGCCGTATTGACGACGGCGCCGACGCCGGTGACGACGGCGCAACCGAACAGCGCCGCGTCCTCGAAGGTGATGTCTTTGGGCAGCGGCACGACCGAGCCCCGGTCCAGCACCGCGTACTCGGCGAAGCACGACACGCCGCCAGCGTGATTGATGGGCTTCCCCTTGAGCGACAGCCGGCGTCCGCCGCCGATCAGCTCGCCCTTCATCTTCGAGGCGAAGCTGGTGCCGCAAAGGTGCGGCCGCCCGGTCGTGCATTCGGTGCACTTGCCGCAACTCATGACGAACACCAGGACCACGTGGTCGTCCGGCTTGAGATCGGTGACGCCCGGCCCGACCTCGCGGACGATGCCGGCGGCCTCGTGGCCGAGAACGGTCGGCAGCGGCCGCGTGCGGATGCCTTGGATGGTCGAGAGATCGCTGTGGCAGAGGCCGGCGGCGCGGATTTCCACCAGTACTTCGTTCTCGCGCGGGCCTTCGATATCCAACTCCTCGATGACCAGGGGACGGGTCTGGGCGTAGGGCTGCGGACGCCCCGCCTCATAGAGCACGCTCGCGCGCATCTTCATGCCGAATTTTCCTTCGTTGCGATTTAGGTTAGGCCAGGATCGAGCCGTCCGGCCCGCGACCGCCATCTTGGCCAGCGCCGCGCTTTTTGGCCAGCACGTACTTGAGTTTGCGGAGCGCGACGCGCTTCAGCATCTCCTGATTGTAGCCGGTCGCGCCGACGATCTGCACTTCGGTGTTGGTGCGGGTGTCGATGGCGGAGACGCGGACGTAATTGCCGATCCGATGGAATTCGAACAGCACTTCCGACAGCCGAACGTCGTCGCTTGCCATCCCGGGATTATAGGTCATGCCGGGCGACCGTGACAGCGTTTGTAGGGCTGGCCGGAACCGCACGGACAGGGCGAAAGCCGGGATATCCGCGCTCGCAGACGACGCACGGTCCGCATGTCGGCGCGGAGCGCGTCGTCCCGGCGCTTGGGCGCTACGTAAGGCGGGTACGGGTCGGCAATGGCGGTCCGGGCATAGACGGCGAGGTCGTCCAATTGCCGGCAGAATAGATCGTAGGCCATGCGGCGAAACTCTTCGGGCCGCGTCACGCGGGCGGCCATGGTTTCCAGCAGGATCAGCAACAGGTACGACGTGCCGCGGAACAGGACGCGGACGGCGTCGGCGGCCCCCTTCCCGGCCAGTTGCCGGAGATCCAGACTGCGGCCAAGGACAGCGAGCAGCCGGTCCATGCGGACATTGGCGGGCGCGTCGACGCTCTGTTGGATCGCGTCCTTAAGCTTGGCGACGAAGGCGTCGATGGCGTCGGTCATCTCCTTTTCCCGCCACCGGCTCTTGCGGGCGTCGTCGACGGGCGCGAAGGCGGCGCGGACGGCGGCCATGATCTCCGCCTTCGGTTTGGCGAGCGGCGGCGGATCGAAATCCGCGAGCAGCGCTTCCGCCGTCCCACGGATGCGCGCGCCGTGCGAATGGTTGGTGTACGTCCGGCCTTCCGAATGCAGGCGCACCGCTTCCTCGAGATGTTCGCGCACCAGATACAGGAACCGCGTCGCCAGGATCGTATCGCCGTCGACGCCCTTGGCCGGCACCGAGAAGTCCAGGTCTTCGTCCTGCAGGGTGCCGTCGATGTAATAGTAGGAATGCAGCGAGTGATGATGATCGATGTCGGCCTTCTTGCCGAAGTCGGTGCCGACGAAACGGATATCCGTGGCGCCGATTTCCTGCACGAAGCTGACCGACGCGTTGAGCACCGACGGCTCCGGCGTCAGCAGCGCGTTCTCCGGCACGTCGGCGAACAGCGGATAGGCGCTGTGGTTGTGGCGGAAGAACAGGACCACGTCGCCCAGTTCGTGCCGGATCGTCGGGTCGCCGGTGGCGGACGTGACGGCGAGCGCGCGCTTCAGCGCATCCTTGTCGTGGATGTGCTGGAAGATGGCGTCGATGTTGATGTTCTCGCATTCGACATGGATGTCCGGGTATACGCCCTGGGCGATCAGCGGCTGCACGGAGGAACCGCTGCTGACCAGGATCACCCGGTCCTGCAACCGCCGCAGGTTCCCGAATTCCGGGTCGAGCGACGGCCCGGTGGCAATGACGATGACCGGCACGCCCTTGATTTCCGGAATGTCCTTCCGGGCGTACAGGCGGCC
This sequence comes from Rhodospirillales bacterium, assembly GCA_038117205.1. Taxonomy (GTDB): domain Bacteria; phylum Pseudomonadota; class Alphaproteobacteria; order Rhodospirillales; family Casp-alpha2; genus JAQBZY01. The sequence continues at coordinate 21,405 of JAYOFL010000002.1, forward strand.
GCCGTGCCGGACGATGTTCTCGTGGGCGGCGCGGAGCATCACGGACTCGTCGAAGAAGTCGCCGAGATAGTCGAAATAGAGACTGCCGAGCATCAGCTCTTTCCGGATTTCATCGAGCACCGACAGCGTCGGCGCGTCGTTCCGGGCCGGCCAGCAGGCGAGGCCGTCGATGCCGACCGGGTTGAGGGCGCGGACCGTATGACGAAGCAGGATCGCCGCCAGCTTCGGTTCCGGCTGGCAGCCGAGCGCCAGACCGCCGCCGGCGCCGCGCAGCCGCTCGTGCAGGCCGACCCAGTCGACATATGTCAGAGACGCGGAAACCTCGGCGGGATCGACGGCAATGACGATCAGCCAACGCGGATCGGTCGTCGCCAGCAATGCATCGATGTCGGCCTGCCCGGGAATACCGAGCAGCACGAGGAAATAGGCGCTGGCGTCGAGGCGCGTCTCCGCCAAGCCGATGCCGGCCTTGTCCGCCGTGGCCAGCACGTCCTCGTAGAAATAGTTGCTGGGGGACTCGCCGTCTTCCCGCGTCGGCGGCAGGCCCAAGGAAACCCGCGGCACCGGCCCCTTCGGATCGGCCGGCGCCTGTGGCGGCTCAACGGATGCCGCCGCCGGCTTGAGGTACGGCCGCACGTCCGGCGCGATACGCGTCAGCAGCTCCAAATTCTTGGTGGCATCGATTTTCGGCAAGAGGGCTCCGGGCGGCGCGGGCGGCGGCGAATCGCGGAAGTATACCACGCAGGCGTGTCCGCGCCCGGCCTCTCGCTGTGAGAAGCGTGCGGCTTATTTCGTCCGGAGCGTGAAGCGGACCGGCACGCGGACATCGGCGGCGACGGGCGTGTTGCCGATGCGCGCCGGAACGAAGCGCCAGGCGCCGACGGCGCGGACGGCGGCTTCGTCCAGGACCGCATGTCCGGAAGTGTCCGCGACGGATATCCGCGCCGGACGACCGAGCGGATCGACGCTGACCAGAAGGACGACGATGCCCTCGAAGCGGCGGCGGCGCGCCACCGTCGGGTAGGCCGGCGGCGGGTTGTCGAGATAGTCGGGATGCGCCGGTGGCTGGAGGCCGATACCGGCCGACGCGTGCGGTCTTGTCTGTTTCGGTGGAGCTGGAGCGGCCGCCGCCGCGACGGAGGCGGCTTCCGGCGCGGTTTCCGGCGCGGCGTTAGGCTCGGACTGCGGCGGCGGTTGCAGCGCCTTGGCGGGTGGTTTGGGCTTCGACGGAACGTCGATGGACGCCAGTTTTGGCTGCGGCGGGTCCGGGATGGGTTCCTCGGCGGGCACCATGTCGTCGTCGGCGATGATCGGCTCGGGGTCGGTCGGCGCCGCTTCCACGACCGGATCGTCCTCAACCGTTTCAGAAGGTGTTTCGGTCGACGATTGCGGCAGCGTCTCGGGGACCGGCGCGGCCGTCTGTTCGACGAGTTCGACGATAATAACCGTCTCGCCCGGTGCGGGCGCGAGCGCATCCTCCCGCGATCCCGCATGGCCGAGCAGCGCCACCCCCACGCCCGCATGCAGCGCGACCGCAAGCAGGAGTGCCGGCAGCACCGGACGCTCCGCCGCCAAGAACGGCAACGGAGCGTCCGAGCGCAGGGGGTCAGAACTCGGCATTCACCCGGAGGAAGAACGACCGGCCCGACTCGTTCACCTGCACGGCGTCGGCGTTGAAGCCGGTCGCCCTGTTCAGATGTTCGGCATAACCCTTGTCGAACAGGTTGGTAACGCCGAAAGCGACGTCGAACGGCGCCAAAGCAAAAACCCGGCCATACAGGTTGAAGACGGCGTAGCCACTCGTCTTCTGCGCGTCGAGGCCGCTGTTGTTGTTCGCTTCGACATCGGCGCGATCCTGTTTCGCGGCGACGCGGAGACGCGTGCCGACGAGCCACTCACCTGTGCCGTATTCGACGCTAGTCGTGAGCTGCAATGGCGGGATTTGCGCCAGCGGCCGGTTGTCCTCGTCGTTTTCTCCGTAGGTATAGGCGAGCCGGGCCCCGACCTTCCAGTTCCGGTCGAACGTGAAGTCGCCGCCGAGTTCCACGCCCGCCAGGGTCGCGCCGACGTTGCGGTAGATCGCGGCATCGTCGGCGAGGAGCACGCCGTCCTGGGCGCGCGCCTTGTCGCGGAGGATGTAGTCCTGGACCTTGTCGTAGAAGACCGTCCCCGTCCACGTGCCGAAGCCGGTCTTGCCGGCGACGCCCGCGTCGATCTGGTAGTGCTTTTCCGGATCGATGTCCGGGCGACCGACCCAGCGGCTGCTCGCCGTCGCGTGGCTGCCGGCCATCAGACGCTCGGTGACGTCGGCGGTGCGCACGCTCCTGGACACGCCGGCGAACAGCGTGTGCGCCGGGTTGAGATCGTATTCCAAGCGGACCAGACCGCCGACGTTATGCTCCACCACGTCGTCGGCGACGACGCCGTAGTACGTGTTGTAGAGCTGATTGGCGGATTGGCTTGTCCGCGCCGCCACCCGGTCGGCACGCCTCGCCGTCACATAGACGTTGTCGTAGCGGAGGCCCGCCTTGAGCCGCGATTCCTCCGATAGTTTGCGCACGCCTTCGCCGAAGAGGCCGACCTGCTGGATCAGCGCGTCCGGCCACATGAAGGCCTGTTCGTTGCGCACATTCTGAACCTGGCTTTGCGCACCCATGTAGCGGGTCGCGTCCTGCAGGTTCCACTTGGCGTCCATGCCGAACGTGAGCGCGGTTCCCCAACGCTCGCCCTTCGTGTTCAAATTCACGCCGAAGGTGTCGGAATCGGAATCCACCAGCATGCCCATGCCGGTCGCGGTGCGGAGCGTGTAGTTGTCCATGGTGTGGCGGACGTAGCTCGCGAACGCCGACGCCTCGACCGACTTGAAACCGCCGATGTCGATGCCGTGCTTGAAGGACGCACGGATCAGCGAGTTTTCGGTCAAGGGCGAGTCCATGCCGGCACCCGCGAACAGCGCATCGTCGGTGCGGTCGAACTGGAAGCCGAGCTTCAACTCATCGCCGGGTTTCGGCGCGTAGCCGACGTCGACGCGCGCACCCTTCTGCATGTAGGACGAGCGCACGTCCTTGCCGGTGCCGTCCTCGTAGTTGCCGGCGTCCTTGATCTCCGTGTTACCTCGAATCCAAGCCGTGTCCGTCCCCATCGCGCCCTTGGCGGCGGCGTCGCGAGTGTTGGAACTGCTGTCGTATCCGCCGGACAACGACAGCTCCCACCACTTGCCATCCGTGAACACGGGCGACTTGCGGACGGTGCGGAGCGTGCCGCCGCTACCGCCGGCGCCGTTCTGCACCGAGGCGTAGCCCTTCTCGACGATCAACTCGTCGATGGCGTCGACCTGTAGGAACGACGCCGGCGGGTCCATCCTGTTCGGACAGCCGCCGTGCACGAAGGCGCCGTCGTCGATCAGGTTGAGCTGGCCCTGCTTCTGGCCCCGGATGTAGGGTTCGAGCCCGTGCCCGCCCATGCGGCTGACGCTGACGCCGGGCACCGAGCGCAGCAGATCGCCGCCGTCGGCGGCGGGAAAGATCAACTCGTCCCTTTCGACGGCGGTGATCGCCGGGTCGAGCGTCGAGCCGTAGACCTTGATTTCAGGAAGCGTCTTGGCGTCGGCGGCTTGACCATCAGCGGCCAGCCCCGCCGCGCCGAGCGCGGCGCCGCCGACAAGGGCGGTCAATCGAAGCATCGATTGCATCTTCTTCTCCTCGAATTCTCTCTGAATGCATGCGAACGCGGCCCGCTGCGACAAAACGTCGCGTCGGGTCGGCCGCCCGTTCGGGCGGAACGTTTCGATGGATCAGGAGAAAGGAGGCGCGCGGGGCGGTATGACGTTCTGGTCGTCGATGCCGGCGGGGATGTAGACCGCGCTCGGCCATTCGATGCGGGTTTCGGCGGCCCGGGCGGCGACGAACAGCGCCGCCTTGAGGACCTGCGGGGCGGCGGTCGCCGGCAGCGCGCAGAGCACGCACCAGTCGGCGCAGTCGGCCTGGCCTTCGTCGGCCGGCGCTTCGTGCGATTTCGCGGGTAAGCTGCCGCAGATGCTGGCGCGGAGCGCCCTATCGAGGTCGTCTTCCGGTGACAGCGTGACCGCGTGCGCCGCCAGCGGCAGCAGCAATTGGAACAGGAACGCGAGCAGCACGGCGGCGGAAACGCCGCGGCGCTCTCCGCGCATCAATCCAAGCGTGACTTCAAGCTGTCGAATGTCGTCGGTTCTCACCCCTGAGAGAGGTCGAGTTTGCGAAGCGGTGATGGATTTTGCAAGAACGGATTGTGCAATACCCCTCTCCCAATTTTTGCACGGAAAGGTCAGGCAAGGAGAGAAAGATGGACCCCGGATCAAGTCCGGGGTGACGGCTGAGTTCGTGCCGGCGTCTAGTACACACTCCCTCGTCACCCCGGACTTGATCCGGGGTCCACTCATCAGCCGCGAATGTGCGGAGCGAGAGTGGCCGCGACGATTACATATTCCGCCGGTACTGGCCGCCGGCGTCGAAGAGGGCATCGGTGATCTGACCAAGCGAGCAGACGCGGACCGCGTCCATCAGCACCGCGAACACGTTCTCGTCGTTGGTGGCGGCGTGCTGCAGGCGCTTGAGCACCGCCGGCGCGTCCTTCTTGTTGCGCTTCTGGAAGTCGCGGAGCCGCTTGATCTGGCCCTGCTTCTCTTCCTCCGTCGAGCGGCGGAGTTCCGGCACGACGTCGGCGGCCGGATGCGGGTTGAGATACGTGTTCACGCCGACGATCGGCAGTTCGCCGGTGTGCTTGAGGGTCTCGTAATAGAGGCTCTCCTCTTGAATCTTGCCGCGCTGATAACCGGTCTCCATGGCGCCGAGCACGCCGCCGCGTTCGGCGATGCGCTCGAATTCCATCAGCACCGCCTCTTCAACCAAGTCGGTCAGCTCCTCGATGATGAAGGCGCCCTGGTTCGGGTTCTCGTTCTTCGAGAGGCCCCATTCCCGGTTGATGATCAACTGGATGGCGATGGCGCGGCGCAGACTTTCCTCCGTCGGCGTCGTGAACGCCTCGTCGAAGGCGTTGGTGTGCAGCGAGTTGCAGTTGTCGTAGACGGCGATCAGCGCCTGCAGCGTGGTGCGGATGTCGTTGAAGTCCATCTCCTGCGCGTGCAAGGAGCGGCCGGACGTCTGGATGTGGTACTTGAGCTTCTGCGAACGCTCGTTGGCGCCGTACTTGAAGCGCATGGCCGTCGACCAGATGCGCCTGGCGACCCGGCCCATGACGGAATATTCCGGGTCCATGCCGTTCGAGAAGAAGAACGACAGGTTCGGCGCGAAGTCGTCGATCTTCATGCCGCGCGCCAGATACGCTTCGACGAACGTGAAGCCGTTGGCGAGCGTGAAGGCGAGCTGGCTGATCGGGTTCGCGCCGGCTTCCGCGATGTGGTAGCCGGAGATCGACACGGAATAGAAGTTCCGCACCCGGTGTTCGACGAAATAGGACTGGATGTCGGCCATCATCTTGAGGGCGAATTCCGTCGAGAAGATGCAGGTGTTCTGGCCCTGGTCTTCCTTCAGGATGTCGGCCTGCACGGTGCCGCGCACGTTCTCCAGCACCCATTCCCTGATCTTCTCGATCTCCTCGTCGGTCGGCGCGCGGCCGTTGTCCTTCTCGAACTTCTCCATCTGCTGGTCGATGGCGGTGTTCAGGAACATCGCCAGGATGGTCGGCGCCGGGCCGTTGATGGTCATGGAGACGGACGTCGACGGGCTGCAGAGATCGAAGCCGCCGTACAGCACCTTCATGTCTTCGAGCGTCGCGATGGAGACGCCGGAGTTGCCGACCTTGCCGTAGATGTCGGGCCGTTCGGCCGGGTCGAAGCCGTAGAGCGTCACGCTGTCGAACGCGGTCGAGAGACGCTTGGCATCCGAGTCCTGCGACAGGTACTTGAATCGCTTGTTGGTGCGGAACGGATCGCCCTCGCCCGCGAACATGCGGGTCGGGTCTTCCCCTTCGCGCTTGAAGGCGAAGACGCCCGCCGTATACGGGAAGCTGCCGGGCAGGTTTTCCTTGAGGAGGAACTTGAGGATTTCGCCCTCGTCCTCGTACTTCGGCAGCGCGACCCGCGGAATGACGTTGCCGGACAGCGTCTTGCGCTTGAGGCCGTAGCGGATATCCTTGTCGCGGATCTTCACCACGTACTCGTCGCCGGAATAGCTCTCGACGACGCGGGGCCAGATGTCGATCAGCTTCCGGGCGCGCGGGTCCATGGTTTCCTCGCGCTCGGCCAGCAGATCGTCGATGCCGGCGGCGTCCTTGCCGCAGGCGGCGAGCATGCGCTTGGTTTCGCGGAGTTGTTGGCACTCGCGGGCGAGCTTCGATTGCTCCGCGATGATCTTGTGATAGTCGCGGACAGTGCCGGAAATTTCCGCGAGATAACGCGCGCGGTCCGGCGGCACGATGGTCTGGCCGGGCGCCGAGACGCGCGTCGTCACCGGGTCGATGGAACAGCCGAGATCGCGGAAGCCCTTGGCGACGAACACCTGCACCAGTTCCTGATAGAGCGCGGTGATGCCCGGATCGGCGAATTTGGAGGCCATGCAGCCGAACACCGGCATTTCGTCCGGCGAGGTGCCGAACGCCTGGCGGTTCCGCTGCACCTGTTTCCTGACGTCGCGCACCGCGTCCTCGGCGCCCTTGCGGTCCATCTTGTTGATGGCGACGCAGTCGGCGAAGTCGAGCATGTCGATCTTCTCCAACTGGCTCTGCGCGCCGAATTCCGGCGTCATGACGTAGAGCGACACGTCGACGAGATCGACGATGGCGGCGTCGCCCTGGCCGATTCCCGGCGTCTCGACGATCACCATGTCGAAGCCGGAGGCCTTGGCCGCGGCGACGCAGTCCCCGACGTGTTCCGGCACTTCCGTCGTCGCGCCGCGCGTGGCGAGCGAGCGGAAATAGACGTTCGGCGTGTTGATCGCGTTCATGCGGATGCGGTCGCCGAGCAGCGCGCCGTGCGTCTTCCGCCGCGTCGGGTCGATGGCGATGACGGCGATCTTCGGCTCGTCGGAATAAAGCCGGAAGCGGCGGATCAATTCGTCCGTCAGCGACGACTTGCCGGCGCCGCCGGTGCCGGTGATGCCGAGAACCGGCGTCACCGTCGCCTTCTTGGCGCGCGCGCGGATGTCGGTCAGCATCTTCTTCGGCAGCTTGCCGAGTTCGATGGCGGTGATGATGCGGGCGAGATCCTTGTGCTCGCCAGCGAACAGGCCCTTGGTGGATTTCGGCAGATCGCCGGAGGGATCGAAGTCCGCCCGCTCGATCATGTCGAAGATCATGCCCTGCAGGCCGAGCTGATGGCCGTCGTGCGGCGAATAGATGCGCGTCACGCCGTAGGCCTGAAGCTCCTTGATCTCCGGCGCGACTATGACGCCGCCGCCGCCGCCGAACACTTTGATGTCGGTGCGGCCCTTCTCCTTCAGAAGATCGACCATGTACTTGAAGTATTCGACGTGCCCGCCCTGATAGGAGCTGACGGCGATGCCCTGCGCGTCTTCCTGGATGGCGGCATCCACCACCTCGCCGACGGCGCGGTTGTGGCCAAGGTGGATCACCTCGGCGCCGGAGCCTTGCAGGATGCGCCGCATGATGTTGATGGAGGCGTCGTGCCCGTCGAACAGGCTCGCCGCCGTCACGAACCGGACGTGGTTCTTCGGCGTGTAGGCGGCGGGTTTGGCGGCGTGGCTTTGCTTGGCGGTCTTGCGGCCGCGCGCTCCGTCGTCCGGCATGGCGATCCTCCCGAGTGCTTTTGCCCCGAGTATAGCCGCTCCCGCGTCCGTTGACGACGCGGCGTCGGGCGGGGCTTCGCTTTCCGTTTACGTAAACGTCAACTTAATGGAAGGCAGCCGCTTTGTCATCCGAAAGTTATGGACGGAGTTGCCGAGAGAGTGGACCCCGGGACAAGCCCGGGGTGACGGCAATGAATTGAATCGGCGTTGCGACATCCCACACTCGTCACCCCGGGCTTGTCCCGGGGTCCACTGCGTGAACACGTTCCGCCGCCACGGATTGACAAACGCGGCCGAGGGCGGGACGTTGCCCCGCTCTTTGGGGGAGCAAACAAAAGGAGGACATCATGGCCGGGAATAAACTGCATCCGGAGACGCTGGCGCTGCACGCGGGCTACCGCAAGGACAGCACGAACGCCGTCGCGGTGCCGATCCATCAGACCACGTCCTATCAGTTCGACAACACGCAGCACGCGGAGAACCTGTTCGCGCTGAAGGAACTCGGCAACATCTATTCCCGCATCATGAACCCGACCTGCGACGTGATGGAGCAGCGGATGACCGCGCTCGAAGGCGGCGTCGCCGCCCTCGCGCTGGCGTCGGGCCAAGCCGCGTCGACCTTCGCCGTCCTCAACCTCTGCAAGGCCGGCGACAACTTCGCCTGCTCGACCGACATCTACGGCGGCACCTGGAATTTGTTCGCGAACACGCTGAAGGACTTGGGCGTCGAGTGCCGCTTCGTCGATCCCGCCGATCCGCAGAATTTCGCCAAGGCGACCGACGCCAAGACCCGCTGCTACTACGCGGAAACACTGCCGAACCCGAAGCTCCGCGTCTTCCCAATCAAGGAAGTGGCGGACGTCGGCCGCAAGCTCGGCGTGCCGCTGATCATGGACAACACGGCGGCGCCGATCCTCTGCAAGCCGCTCGAGCACGGCGCGGCGGTGGTGCTCTATTCCACCACCAAGTACGTCGGTGGGCATGGCACCTCCATCGGCGGCATGCTGATCGACGGCGGCAACTTCGATTGGGAAGCCGGCGGCGACCGCTTCCCGACCCTCAACCACCCGGACCCGAGCTACCACGGCGCCGTCTGGACGCAGGCAGTGAAGCCGCTCGGTCCCATCGCCTACATCATCCGGGCGCGGGTGATCCTGCTCCGCGACATCGGCGCGGCCATGAGCCCATTCAACGCCTTCCAGTTCATCCAGGGGATCGAGACCCTGCCGCTCCGCATTCAGCGGCATTGCGACAACGCGACCAAGGTGGCGGCGTTCCTAAAGGGGCACGCCAAGGTGTCGAACGTCATTCACCCGTCCATGCAGTCGGGCGAGGACGCGCGCCGGCGCGACGCGTACCTGAAGGGCGGCATGGGCGCGCTCTGCGGCTTCGAGCTCAAGGGCGGCATGGACGCCGGCCGCAAGTTCATCGACGGTTTGGAGCTGCTCTATCACGTCGCCAACATCGGCGACGCCAGGAGCCTCGCCATCCATCCGGCGTCGACGACGCACTCGCAGCTGTCGGCGGCGGATCAGGCGAAGGCCGGCGTCACGCCGGGCTACGTGCGGCTTTCGGTCGGGCTCGAGCACATCGACGACATCCTCGCCGACATCTCGCAGGCGTTGGATAAGGCGTGACAGTAGGATTTCCGCCGTCGCGGGTTTTCTCTTTACGTCATTCCGGGCGCTCGTAGAGCGTCCCGGAATGACTTTGTAGGCGTACCCTGGCTCCCCGTCCTACTTCGCATATTTGCCGGTGAGCTGCGGCGTGTAGCGCCCGGGCAGCCCCTTCTCCTTGTGTTGCAGGCGAGTGTCGCGGGACCATGTGCGCTTCAGATCGTCGCGGACGCCGAAGTGCAACCGGCCGAGGCCTTCCACCTCCATTTCGATCCTGTCGCCGTCCTGATAGCCGCTGAGGCCCCGGTGATTGGTGCCCGTCGCCACCAGATCGCCCGGTTCCAGCGCATGGATGGAACTCAGCCATTCGATGCAGCGCGGCACCTTGTGCGCCATGTCGTCGGTGTTGAAGTCCTGGAAGACCTTGCCGTTCACCCAGAGCCGGATGTGCAGTTTCTGCACGTCGGGGATTTCGTCCTTGGTGACGAGGTACGGTCCGATCGGCGCGAAGGTGTCGCGCGACTTCACCTGGAAGAACGTGTTGCCGTCCGGCGGCAGGCCGCGCGCCGAGCCGTCGATGAAGTTCACGTAGCCGAAGACGTGATCCATGGCGTCCTTCTCGGCGACCATGTGCGCGCGCTTGCCGATGACGACGCCGAGTTCCGCCTCGCCTTCGAAGATGTCCGCCGGTACGTCCGGCAGCACCATCGTGTCGCCGTCGCCGATGACCGCCGTGGGCGCCTTGTGGAAGCCGTTGATGGTGGGCTTTTCGGTCAGCGTGCCGCTTTCCATGTAGTTGACGGCCATGCAGTCGATCATGCCGGGGCGCGGCAGCGGCGGCCGGATACGGACGCCCGCGACCGGCACGCCCTTCCCCGACGCGGCGGCCTTTTCGAGCTTCGGCCGGTAGGCGTCGAACCGCGCGATCAGGCCGCCGATCAGGTCGTGCGGCCCCGTGTGCGGAATGTCGCGGACCACATCCATGACGTCGACCACGGTGTCGCCTGAAAGCACGCCCAGCCGGAAATCGTCGAAATACAGTATCTTCATGTTTCTCCCCTTCGTTTTTCGTTGTCGGGCGGGATCACTTCTCGATGAAGCCCCGCTCCTTGAACAGCGCCCGGACTTCGTCCGAGCGCAGATAGGCGAGCAGCGCCTTCGCCAATGCCGGCTTCTTCGCTCCGGTGGTGACGCCGCCCAGATACGTCGTCTCGAGGCCGAGCGGCGGCGGCAACACGCCGACCACCTTCACGCCCGGCACCGGCAGGATTTCGGTGATCTGGTGCACGCCCATCTCGATCTCGCCCTTGCCGACCGGCGCCACCACGTAGCCGCCGGTGCCGAGCGTCGCCTTGGCGTCGATCTCGGCGCGGATGCCGAGGGTGTCGAGCACCTTCGCGAAATGCTTGCCGCTCGTCCCCGTCTTGGGGTCGATGTAGACGATGGATTTCGCCGCCAAGAGCGCCGCCTTGAACTTCTCCGGCGTCGAGATGTCGGGCGCCTTTGCGTCCGTGTGCACGGCGACGCCCATGGCGACGGTGCCGACCGGCGTCACGGTTTCCCTCGGCACGTAGTTGGCGCGCACCGCCTCGTCCATGCGCTCCTTGGCCAGAACGACGACGTCGGTGGCGAGGCCGCCTTCCAGCTTCTTCATCATTGGTCCCATGGGCAGGAACACGAGGTTGACGGTCACGTGCTGCGTCTTGGTGAAGCGGTCCACGGCCTCGGAGAGACCGGTCTTCACGGCGCCGCCGCTGTAGACGGTCAGATCGACGGCCAACGCCGGCGCGGCCGTCACGAGGGCGGCGGCGGCCAGCAGGAAAGCCCTGATATGCATTTCTCGAACCTTCGATGTGAGTAGCGGCGGGAGGAATTTCCCGCCGTGGTTGCCCACGAGATTACGTCAACTCCGGGCGCTTGGCGACGGAATCCAGTGCCGTCATTTCCGCCGGGCGGCGAGCAGATTCCGGACCATGTCCGGCGCGGCGCCGAGATAGTTGGCGGGGTCCGTCAACCGCTCGACGGCGGCCCGATCGAGAACGGCGGAAATCTCCTTTCGGGCAAGCAGCGCCTCGGTGAAGTCCGCGCCCTCTTGCAGCGCTTCCCGGCAGCATTCGTAGACGACGTCGTGCGCCACCTGCCGGCCGATGTGCGGCGCCAGGCCCATCATCACGGCTTCCGCGACGATCAGACCCTTGGTGGCGTCGAGCGTGCGGCGCATGGCGTCGGGGCGGACGTCGAGGCCGCCCAAGGCGTCGACCGCGGCCTGCAAACCGCCCGACGCGACGATGAAAGCCGTCGGCAGCGCCTGCCATTCCACATGCCATTGCCCGGTGGCGCGTTCGTGGTCCTGCACCATGGCGTCGAGCATGGCGGCGTGCTGTTCGCGGACGATCTTGCTCGCCGCTAGCATCATTTCCGAAGAAATCGGATTGCGCTTCTGCGGCATGGTCGAACTGGCGCCCCGGCCCTGCACGAAGGGCTCGAGCACCTCGCCCGCTTCCGTCTGCATCATCAGCATGATGTCGTAGCCGATCTTGCCGAGCGTCCCCGTGACCAGCGCCAGGAACCCCGTCGTCTCGGCAAAACCGTCACGGATGGTGTGCCACGTGATGTCCGGCACGCCGAGCCCAAGCTCCTTCGCCAACTCCCGCTGCGTCGCCAGACCGTCCTTGCCGAGCGACGCCAGCGTGCCGGCGGCGCCGGCGAATTCCACCACCTCGACGCGGCCGCGCAACTCGGCCAAGCGGACCAGGTGCCTGTCGACGGCGGAAAGCCACGTCGCGCACTTGTAGCCGAAGCTGATCGGCAGTGCGTGCTGGAGGTGCGTGCGCCCGGGCATGGGCGTTTCCGCATGCGTTTCCGCCAGACCAGCCAGCGATCCGGCAATGCGCTTCAGCGCGTCCTCGACCAGATCGAGCGCGTCCCTGATCTGCAGCACGTCGGCGGTATCCATGATGTCCTGCGTGGTGGCGCCCCAGTGGCTGTACTGGCCGAGGCCGTCCGCCACCCAGTCCGACAACTGCTCGACCAGCGGCAGGATCGGATAGCCGACGATCTGTGTGCGCGCCGACAGCCGCGCCATGTCGATGCGGTCCAAGTTGGCGACCGCGCTGATCGCCGTCGCCGCCTTTTCCGGAATGATGCCGAGGCGGGCCTGGGCGCGGGCGAGCGCCGCTTCCACGTCCAGGTAGCGTTGCAGCAACGCCCGGTCGGAGAACAAATCCCGCATGGCGTCGGTGCCGAACATTTCACCGAAGATTTCCGACTTCACGACGATGGCGGGCATGACGTTTCCTCCTCACTGTTGCGGCGACTATAGGGTGTGCCCGAACGGCGGAACAATCCTCATCCTGAAGGGAGCCGGCTGGGCGGAGTCTGGCCGTTGACAGCGGAACCCGCCTGCCGCACGTTCCGCCCGACACCGGAGGCCCACACCGGAGGACCGAGAATGGCCATGAAGAACCCGCCCTGGGACCAGCGCATCGCCCGCGTCATGGTGCGGCCGCTGATCAAGTCGCCGGTGACGCCAAACCACGTGTCGATCTTCACGCTGATCGTCGCGTTGGTGGGTGCCGGACTGCTGGCGACGGGAAATCCGGTGCATGCCAACTGGGGCGCCGGCCTGTTCGTGCTGGCCCGATTCCTGGATCACTTCGACGGCGAGCTCGCCCGCCAGAAGCAGATGAAATCGAAGCTCGGCTATTACCTGGATTACGTCGTCGGCGCGATCAGCTATGCCGCGCTCTTCTTCTGTCTCGGCGTCGGTTTCCGCGACAGCGACCTCGGCATGTGGGCGGTGGCGCTCGGCGCGGGCGGCGCGGGTGCCGCCATCGTGTCCATGTTCACCAACCTCGGCATCGACAAGGCGGGCGGCGGCGACGAGACCGGTGACGCCGTCGGTTATCCGGGCTTCGCCGGCTTCGAGTTGGAGGACGGGATTTATCTGTTGGCACCGGTGACGTGGCTCGGCTTCCTGTATCCGTTCTTCGCCGCCGCCGGCATCGGCGCCACGATCTACTGCGCCTGGACCTGCGTCACGCTGCTGCGGCTCAAGAACCGCCGCTAGCCTTCTTCGCGTCGCGGAGCGCGCGGCGGAACAGGAAGATGAAGAAGATCGCGAACGCCGGCGCGCCGATGGCGGCGGCCAGTAGCAATCCTTCCGACCAGCCGAGCCAGATGGCGATCGGGATTGCCAGCATGGCGTCGTCCGGATCGAAGCCCATGAAGCTGCCGATCTCGGCGGCCCGTGCGCCCTGCAACCGCTCGATACGGATCACCAGCAGCAGGATCGTCGCGACGGCGGCGCCGGCGAGCACGCCGAGCAGGATCGCCGTCATGCCCTGCTCAACGCCCCGGAGCCCGACGCCGAGCCCCACGAAGATGATGGCGTTGCAGAAGGCATCGGCGAACAAATCGTACTTGTGACCGCCGGGGCTGGTCTTGCCGGTGAGCCGCGCCAGATCGCCGTCGGCCCGGTCCAGCAGCATAGACAGCACGAACAGACCGGCACCGATGGCGGGCCAGTTGCCTTCACCCACCGCCAGCGCGCCGGCGGCGGAAATGCCGGCGATGAGGCGCACCGTCGTCACATGGTTCGGCGTTACCGGCGTCTTCGCCAGCGGCCGGACGATGGTCGCCCGGGCGATCTTGTGGATCCAGGTGTTGTGACTCACGCCGCCGATCCAGTCACGAAGGCGCGGAACCGGCGCGCCACCTCGGGCGGCGTCACCGTCGGACGGCCGAGCTTTTCCAGCGAACCCGGCGCGATCTTCATGTGCACCAGGGACGGTCCCTTCGTCGCCAGCGCGGCCTTGAGCGCGGCCTCGAACCCGGCGAGGCCGTCGCAGGAAACGGCGAGGCGATAGCCGCAAGCCACGGCCGCGGCGGCGAAATCGACGCCGCCGGAAACGGTCGGCTGTCCGCCCGTGGAATCGTAGGTGCCGTTGTCGAGCACGAGATGTACGAGGTTCTCCGGCGCGTAGGCGCCGACGGTCGCCAGCGTGCCCATCTTCATCAGCAGCGCCCCGTCGCCGTCGAGGACGATCATCGGCTTCTTCGAGTTCAGCGCGACGCCCAGGCCCATGGCGGCGGCGCATCCCATGGAGCCGACCTGATAGAGGTGTTGTTCCCGGTCGGCGATGGTGAAGAGCTCGCGGCCGCACTTGCCGGTGGTCGCGACGATACCGGCATCGTCGGGCAGTACCGCAAGCATGCGTTCCATCGTCGCATAGCGGCTCGGCGGCATGCCGCCGGCTAAGTCGCGGCGCAATTCTCCGCCGCCCTTGGCGACCGGACCGCCGTCGCCGGAAAGGTCCTGATCGGCGACGTCGCCCTTTTGCATGATGAAGCCATACGGCAGACCGCTGCCGTCCATGGCCGCGTCGGCGGTGTCGAGCGCGCCGGCGATATCATCCTTGTCGCGCGGAAACGCCGCCCACGGCACGCGGATCAGGTCGAACATTCCGGGCGTGATCTCTCCCATCAGTTCGTGCTGCGGCTCGTCCTTGAGGCCCGGTCCGGCCCGCCAGGTGCAGACCACCAACGTCGGAATGCGGAACGGATAGTTGAGCGACACCAGCGGGTTGACAGCGTTGCCGAAGCCCGAGTTCTGGAACATGACGGCGGTCTTCCGCCCGGCCAGCCAGGCGCCCGACGCGATGGCGACGGCCTCGCCCTCGCTCGCCGCCGCCACATAATCGGTGGCGGTGTCGTTGAGGACGCCGTTGATGAGCGGTGTCAGGAAGGAACACGGCACGCCCGTGAAAAAACCGAGGCCGCGCGCCCGCGCGGCGCCGAGAAAGTCGTTCGCTTCGATCACAGAAATCTGCCCGCCGTCGTCACATCCGCCGCATCGTCGACGTCGAGCCACTGGCCCGGCACGTAAACGACCCGCACCTTAACACCATTGTCGATCAGGCGCTGCAACAGTTGCAGCGTGCTCGCCTTCGCCAAAGTGCCGTCGCCCCGCATCTTCTCGATCTCGGCGCGCACCAGATCGCTGCCCGCCGCGCTCAGCTTCGCGACGCCGATCCATTCGCCGTGCGTGTCGGCGGTCACGAGCTCGTTGCCGATATGCTCCGCATAAACCGGCGCGTCTTCCAGGAAATCGCCGGAAAACGGCTGCGAGCAGCGCACCAGATCGCGCACCCAACCCTTGCTGTCCGATTTCCGGTCCCGCCACATGGCGTCGACGGCGATCACCACGTCGTCGCCGCACGCCAGCATCTGATCAAGATAGTGCTGACGGAACAGGATATCGCCGTAGCTGACGAAGCACTCGCCCTCGATGTGGTCGAAGGCGCAGGCGAGCGACGCCGCCTCGCCGGTGTTGCCGTAGAGGTCGTTGTCGACGGTCGAAATCGACGGCAGGTTGATCTTATCCTTCATGTAGCCGCGTACCACGACGACGTCGTGCACGCCCGCGCCCTTGAAGGTGTTGACGAGGCGCCGGAGGATCGGCTGGCCGCGCACGTCGATCATGCACTTCGGCTTGTCCTCGGTGAGCGGGCCGAGCGCGGCGCCGCGCGACGCCGCCAGGATGATGGTCCGGGTCTTGTCGTGGGGCGTCGGCAGATACCGCTTCTCGGCCGCCGCCAGCTCGTCGTTGCCGGCGAGTTCGAATACGTCCTTGACGCTGGCGACGGTATTTTCGATGCCCGCCAGGTTCTGGTCGCGGAAGATGCGGCGCGACACCTCGCGCATGGCCGTGATGGCGGCGCGCATGTTGTGGTTGGCCCAGATCGCCATCGAGATACCGGCGTCGCGGAACACGTCCGTCGGCGTCGCGTAGTACTTGGTCGGCACGATGACGATCGGCGAGCGGCCGGCCCATTCCTTGGCGAAGGCGACGATCTCGTCGGCGACGGCGAGCTTGGAATGCACCAGAACGGCGTCGGCGCCCGCCGCGTGGTAGGCCTCGGCGCGCCTGAGCGCGTCGTCGAGGCCGCGCCCGGCGATGAAGGATTCGAGCCGCGCCACGATGCAGAAATCCGGATCCGTCTGGCTGTCCTTGCCGGCTTTGATCTTGCCGCAGAACTCGTCGATGTCGGCCAGCGGTTGCGCCTCGCCGATGAAGGAGTTGGTCTTCGGGAACAACTTGTCCTCGATGCAGATGCCGGCGATGCCGCGCTGTTCCAACTTCACGACGGCGCGGCGCATGTTGTTGAAGTTGCCCCAGCCGGTGTCGCCGTCCACCAGGATCGGCAAGCTGGTGGCGTCGGCCATGAATTCCAGCACCTCCGCCACCTGCGTCCAGGACGCCTCGTTGCTGTCGCGCACGCCGAGCGCCGCCGACATGGAAAGACCGGACGCCCAGATACCCTTGAAACCGGTTTCCTCGACGATCTTGGCGGAAAGGCCGTTGTGCGCCTCCATGATGAATTCGAGCTCCGGCGACATCAGCATGTCGCGGAGCCGCCCCGGGCGCGTCCGGGGAGCCGGGTGGGAATCCATGATCTTTCGAGTGGTGTTCTGCATGACGCACCGCCTTTCGAGAATATGCCGTCGACACCGAGGGTCCGGCATATAACGCCTAACGACCGGGGCGTACAAGGGCCCGGATTTCAACAACTTCGGGCAAAAATCGTCAGTCCGGACGGGGTAAATTGTGCACCGCCGCATTGATTCCGAGGCCCGCCCCAAATAGGATGCGCCCGCCCGCCGACGACCGCCGGCGAAATGCTCCAGGAGACGATCATGTTGACGGTTCCCAAACTCGATCAAAGCGACCTCGACGCCTTCGAACGCGACGGCTTCCTGGTGAAGCGCGGCGCTTTCTCGGCCGCCGATATGAAGAGCATCGAGACTTGGACGTCTGAAATTCTGACCGCGCCCGAAGTCTCCGGCCGGCACTGGGTGTATCACGAGAAGAGCAAGAAGGATGGCGCCACCGATCTGGTGTCCCGCATCGAAAAGATCACCCCCTTCCACGAGGGTTTCCACGAACTGACGGAGGCGTTGCGCGCCCCGGTCGGGCAGCTTCTCGGCGAGGAAGCAGTGCTCTTCAAGGAGAAGATCAACTTCAAGATGCCGGGCGGCGACGGCTTCAAACCGCACCAGGATAGCCAGGCCGGCTGGGACGCCTACGCGGATTTCTTCATCAGCGCGCTGGTCAGCATCGACGAAGCGACGCTGGAAAACGGCTGTTTGCAGATGTGCGCCGGCCATCACAAGGACGGCCTCAAGCGGTCCTGGGAACCGCTGACGGAGAAGGACATGGTCGGCATGTCGTTCATTCCCGTTCCGACCAAACCCGGCGACGTGGTGTTCTTCGATTGCTACGCGCCGCACGCGTCGGAAGCGAATCTCAGCGACCGAATTCGCCGTATCTATTATGCGACCTACAACCGGGCGTCCGCCGGCGATCACATGGCGCGATACTATGCCGACAAGCATCGGAATTACCCGCCGGACATCGACCGGCTGGCCGGCAAGGATTACGTCTTCAGGGTCTAATTTTTCTCACCCGTCTTGAAAGCGGGGCACGGAATGGCCCTATAGTGTCAGGTAGAGTTCACCTTTCTTCGGCGCATAGTCCGCCCATTCCTCCGCTTCGCTTCAATTCCCAGGAGCTCCCATGCAGTCGTTGGCCCTACCATTTCTCGGCGTTCTCGCCGGTCTCGCCCTTCTGGTCTGGAGCGCCGACAAATTCGTGGAAGGATCGGCGGCGACCGCCCGGCACTTCGACGTGCCGCCACTTCTGATCGGCATGGTCATCGTCGGCTTCGGTACATCGGCCCCGGAAATGGTCGTTTCCGCCATGTCCGCCTCGCAAGGCAACCCGGGCATTGCGCTCGGTAACGCCTATGGCTCCAACATCGCCAACATCGGTTTGATCCTCGGCATCACGGCCCTGATCTGCCCGATCGCCGTGCATTCGCAGGTCATTCGCAAGGAATTGCCGATCCTTATCGGCATTACCCTGTTGTCGTCGGCGCTTCTCTGGGATTTGAACCTGTCACGGGTCGACGCGGCGATCCTGATCGCCGTCTTCGCCGGACTGATGGCTTGGTCGGTCCGCGAAGGCATGAAGGAAAGTACCGATGCACTCGGCGAGGAGACCGAACAGGAATTGATCGAGCACGCCATGCCGCTTGGCCGCGCCCTGATGTGGATCGGCATCGGCCTCGCGCTGCTGATCGCCAGTTCGCGCCTGTTGGTGTGGGGCGCCGTCGAGATCGCAACGTCGTTCGGCGTCAGCGACTTGATCATCGGCCTGACCATCGTCGCCGTCGGCACGTCACTGCCGGAACTGGCGTCGTCAATCACGGCGGCGCGCAAGAACGAGCCCGATATCGCGCTCGGCAACATCGTCGGTTCGAACCTGTTCAACACGCTGGCGGTCGTCGGCATCGCCGGCAGCATCAGCCCCTTCGCCGCGCCGCCCGAGATCATGTCGCGCGATCTGTTCGTGGTCGGCGCCATGACCGTGGCACTGGTCGTCGTCTGCTACGGCTTCAAGGGGCCGGGCATCATCAACCGCTTCGAAGGCGCGGCCCTGCTCGCGGCTTACATCGCCTACACGGCCTGGATCACGACGGGCGTCGTCACCGGCTGACGGATTACTTCATGAGGCTCGGCAGGATCACTTCCCGGGCCCGTTCCAAATCCTCGGGAAAATCGATCTCGATCCATTCCAGATCGGAGATGTCGGCGATCTGGAACGTTCCCGCCGGCTCGCCGACGACGACGTCGCGGATCGCTTCCTCGTAGGTGGACATCAGCTTGCCGCCATCGATGTAGCGCTCCAGCGCATCCGCCAGGAGACTGCCGACGTCCGGCGACAGCTTCATGAAACCGGGCCATTCGCCGACGGCGTCGAACTGACCGACGATGCGCTTGCCGAAATCCGCCGGCACGCCGCCGCGAAGGCAGATGCGCACCGGATCCTCGCCTTCGTCGAGATCGGCATCGTAGGTGAAGACGTTCGGGCTCGCGTCGGAAATCAGCCGGCGCAGCACCTCCGGGTCGTAGAGCACGTCCGCGTCCATGAACAACACGTCCTCGCCGCGCCTGAGCACGTGCCTGGCCGTCCACAGCGATATGACAGCGCCGCCCCGGTACATGGGGTTGTGCACGGTCTCTAGGAAACCTTCCGGCGCATGCCGAAGAGCCTCGCCGACCACGCGGTCCTTGCGGTAGCCGACGACCAGCGTCAGGCCGTCGATGCCGAGTTCCTGCAACAACTCGATATGCCGCTGCAACAGCGTCTTGCCGTCGAATTCGATCAGGCACTTCGGCGGCTGGGACCGGTCGTCGCCGAATAGACGGCTGCCGACGCCGGCGGCGAGAATGATGGCGCGCATGGATAACTCTCCAGTTGGATTTGCCGGATGTATCGGCGGCGCGCCGCCGACTGTCAAGCGGCGCCCTCAGCCGAGATAGCCGTTGGCGCGAAACCATTGTACGGCGTCGGCGAGCGCCTCGACGGCCGGCCGCGCACGGTAGCCGAGCTCTCGCGACGCCTTGGTACTCGAGAAATACATCCGCTTCCTGGACATCCTGAGCCCGTCGACCGTCACGAACGGCGTGCCCTTGCCGCTCACCCGGCACCAGGCCTCGGCGGCGACCGCCAACGGATAAATGGCGGCGCGGGGAATCCGGCAGACGGGCGGACGGACACCGGCGATGTCCGCGACGGCAACGAGGATCTCGCGGAGCGTCATGTCCGTGCCGCCCAACACGTAGCGCTCGCCCCGGCGCCCCTTCTCGAACGCCGCCAGATGCCCGGCGGCGACGTCGTCGACGTGGACGATATTCAAGCCCGTATCGACGTAGGCCGGCATGCGTCCGCTCGCCGCCTCGACGATCATCTGGCCGGTCGGCGTCGGCTTCACGTCGCGGGGGCCGATCGGCGTCGACGGATTGACGATGACGCAATCGAGCCCCGTCTCGGCGATGACGGCGCGCGCCGCCTCCTCGCCCTTGTACTTCGACTGCTTGTAGACGCCGATCATGTCGGCGTAGCTCACGGGCGTTTCCTCGTCCGCCGGACGGCCGTCCGGCAGGATGCCCAGCGTGGCAACGGAACTGGTGTAGACGGCGCGTCCGACACCGGCGGCGGCGGCGGCGCGGAGAATCGCCGCCGTGCCGTCGACGTTGGCACGGAACATGGCGGCCGGGTCGCGGGTCCAGAGCCGGTAATCGGCGGCGACGTGGAACAGGCCGTCCATGCCGGCGATGGCGGCGGTCAGCGTCTCAGGGGACAGCAGATCGGCGGCGACGACCTCGACGTCGAGACCGGCGAGATTCCGCCGGTCGCTGCCGGCCCGCGCCGTGACCCTGACGCGGGCGCCGGCGTCGAGGAGCCGGCGGGCGACGGCGGCGCCGACGAAGCCCGTCGCTCCCGTCACGAGAAACTTGCCGTCCTTGAACGTCACGCATGCCTCCGAACCCGCGGTCGGCGACAGAGAAGCATCGAAACGCCTAGTTTTCCATGGAAATTCCCAGGAAAAGCGTCTAAAGAGCCCTTTCAGACGCCGTCCCCACCTCCTATGTGAAGGGGGTCGTCCCGGGCCTTTCGAAGATCGGCCGGCGGGACCGGTAGAAACGCGGAAAACGGTCCGGTATGCCCGAGAAAATCGAAATCATCCTCGCCAACCCGCGCGGCTTCTGCGCCGGCGTCGAACGCGCCATCGAAATCGTCGAGCGCGCCCTCGAACGGTTCGGCGCGCCCGTCTACGTCCGGCACGAGATTGTGCACAACAAGCACGTGGTCGAGGCGCTCCGCGCCAAGGGCGCCGTCTTCGTCGACGAAATCGACCAGATTCCCGACGGCGCCGTCACCATCTTCAGCGCGCATGGCGTCGCCGAAAAGGTCGAGGTCGACGCCAAGCGCCGCGATCTTCCGGTCATCGACGCCACCTGTCCGCTGGTTTCCAAGGTGCACAAGGAAGGCCAGAATCACGCCCACAAGGGCCGTGAGGTGGTGCTGATCGGCCACGACGGCCATCCGGAAGTCGAAGGCACGCGCGGCCGCATTCCGGGCGGCGTGCTGCTCGTGAACACGCCGGCCGACGTCGACACCCTCGTCGTCAAGGATCCCGACCAGCTTTCCTACGTCACGCAGACGACGCTTTCCGTCGACGAAACCAGGGACACCATCGCCGCCCTCAAGCGCCGGTTCCCGAAGATCGTCGGCCCGGACGTGAAGGACATCTGCTACGCGACGCAGAACCGCCAGCAGGCCGTGCGCGAACTGGCACAACAGGTCGACCTCCTACTCGTCGTCGGCGCCAAGAACAGCTCCAACTCGAACCGGCTGTGCGAGATCGGCAAGGAAATCGGCATCCCCAGCTATCTCATCGACGATGCGTCGATGCTGAAGCCGGAGTGGTTGGTCAGCGTCAACGCCGTCGGCATCACCGCCGGCGCGTCCGCGCCCGAGGAATTGGTGCAGGGCGTCGTCACGGCGCTCGGCCATGGCCGCAAGGCGACCGTCCGCAGTTTGACCGGCGTCGAGGAAAACGTCGTCTTCAAACTGCCGCGCGAATTGACCGACACGGCCGCGGTGGCGGACTGATCCGATGGCCGTTCCGCTGATCCAACAACTCCGCGTCGGCGCTTACATCATGGGTAAGCGCATGAAGGGCGAGCAGCGCTATCCGTTGGTGCTGATGCTGGAACCGCTGTTCCGCTGCAATCTCGCCTGCCCCGGCTGCGGCAAGATCGACTACGACGACCAGATTCTCAACAAGCGCCTGAGCGTGAAGGAATGCCTGGACGCGGTCGACGAATGCGGCGCGCCGATCGTCTCGATCCCCGGCGGCGAGCCCCTGATCCACAAGGAGATCAAGGAAATCGTCGACGGCATCGTGGCGCGGAAGAAGTTCGTCTATCTGTGCACCAACGCGTTGTTGCTGGAAAAGCGCCTCGGCGACTTCACGCCGACGCCGTA
>JAYOFL010000002.1:43667-100339 GCA_038117205.1 Rhodospirillales bacterium
CGCCGTACCTGACGTTCTCGGTGCATCTGGACGGCCTGGAAGAGCAGCACGACCATGCGGTGGCGCAGAAGGGCACCTTCAAGCGCGCCGTCTCGGCGATCAAGGAAGCGAAGCGGCGCGGTTTCCGCGTCAACGTCAACTGCACGCTGTTCGACAAGATGTCGGCGGAGGAAGCGGCGAAGTTCTTCGATTTCTGCACCGACGAATTGCAGGTCGAGGGCATCACCGTATCGCCGGGATACGCCTACGAGCGCGCGCCCGATCAGGAGCACTTCCTGCGGCGCGAGAAGACCAAGGAACTGTTCCGCAACATCTTCCGCCTCAAGGGCAAGAGCGACTGGCGGTTCAGCCAGTCGACCCTGTTCATGGACTTCCTGGCCGGCAATCAGCAGTACCACTGCACGCCCTGGGGCAACCCGACCCGCAACATCTTCGGCTGGCAGAAGCCCTGCTACCTGTTGTCGGAAGGTTATGCGACGAGTTTCCGCGAGTTGATGGACGAAACGCCCTGGGACCAGTACGGCACGGGGAATTACGAGAAGTGCGCCAACTGCATGGTGCATTGCGGCTACGAGCCGACGGCCGTGCAGGATACCGTCCTTCACCCGCTGAAGGCGCTCAAGGTCTTCCTCAAGGGGATCGACACCGAGAAGCCGATGGCCCCGGAAATCGCCCTCGACAAGCAGCGCCCCGCCGAATTCGTCTTCGAGGGGCTGGTGGAGCACATGTCGGAACGGCTAGCGCGAGAGAAGGCCGAAGCCGGGACCGAGGGTTCCGACCGCGCCGCCTAGCCCCTGCCGCGCCTTCGACGAATAGGCGCCGAGCATCCAAAGCGATCCCCACTCCCACGGCTGAACCGCCGCGCCGGCAAGGATCGGCAGCAGGCTGATGCTGCCGTCCGGACGGACGCTGTCGCCGAGCCAAGCCGGCAGATCGGCGCCGGCCGGATCGGCCACGGCGCGTAGCACCGCGAACGGCTTGCCCGCTTCCGCCGCGGCCCGGGCGATGGCATGGCTTTCCATGTCGACGCAGCCGGCGCCGGTGACCGCGAACAACCGCGCCTTGGCGCCCTTGCCGGCGACCCCGTCGACGCCGGCGATCCGAGCCTCACGGACACCCGCGACCTTGCCGATCAAACTCGCCAGGTGCTCGTACCAGAAGCGGTCGGTCGGGAAATGCCGGCCGTCCGGCGCCACCACATCGGTGCCGACGACGAGATCACCGGGCCCGAGCGCCGGATCCAGACCGCCGGCGATCCCGAAGGAGACCAAGCCGTCGACGGGAAGGTTAGCCAGCTCGCGCGCCGCGTCTCGCGCGATCGCGGCCCGCGCGCCCGACAGACGCACGTAAGGCGCGTCGTCGCCGCCCGAGAGGGGCGCAAGGAGTTCGGACTCCGATTTCAGTCCGCAGAGGATTCCGACCCGGGCCATCCGCCGGGGTCACATGCCGTAACGCGGGCGGGCTTCGTTGCTCCGCGTCATGTTGGCGTAGCGCGCCAACGTCCACAGCGGGAAATAGGCGCTGTAGCCGTGATAGCGGAGATAGAACACGCGCGGGAACCCGACGGCGTTGAAATACTGCTCGAACCACTTGCCGCCGTCCCTGGGCGCTTCCAGGAGATAGCGAACGCCGCGCCGAACCTCGTCGCTGTCGGTCTCGCCGCCGGCCATCAAGGCCAACACAGCCCAGGACGTCTGTGACGGCGTCGAGGTCTTCACCTCGTCGCGGCGATGCTGCCAGTAGCTGGCGCAATCCTCGCCCCAGCCGCCGTCGGCGCATTGGCGCGCCTTCAGCCATTCCACCGCCTTGCGCACGTGCGGCGCCGACATGTCCTCGCCGACGGCGTTGAAGGCGCATAGAACCGACCAGGTGCCGTAGACGTAGTTGTTGCCCCAGCGGCCGAACCAGGAGCCGTCCGGTTCCTGCTCGGCGCGGAGATAATCGAGGCCACGCTTCACCGCCGGATGTTCAGGCCCGTGTCCGAGCTGCGCCAACATGGAAATGCAGCGCGCGCTGACGTCCGCCGTCGGCGGATCGAGGAGCGCGCCGTGATCGGCGAACGGAATGTGCTGCAGCAGGAAGTACTCGTTATCGACGTCGAAGGCGCCCCAGCCGCCGTTGGCGCTCTGCATGCCGATGACCCATTCCTCGGCGCGGGCGATCGCCTCGGCGTAGCGGACCGGGTCGGCGCGGTGCAGCAGCATGGCGACGACGGCGGTGTCGTCCACGTCCGGGTAGTAGTCGTTGTAGTACTGGAACGCCCAGCCGCCCGGACGCAGGCCCGGCCGGTTGACGGCCCAGTCGCCGACGACGTCGAGAATCTGGCGTTCCGTCAGCCAATCGGCGGCGGCCTGAATTTCCTCGTCTTCGATGCCGAGACCGGCCTCCATCAAGGCGTGACCGCCAAGCGCCGTATCCCAGATCGGCGACAGGCACGGCTGACAGTAGCCGGACTCCTCGTCGATGCTCAGCAGCTTCTCGATGGAGTCCCTGGCCGTCACGTAATCCGGATGATCGCGCGGATATCCAAGCGCGTCGAACGCCATGACGGCGTTCGCCATCGCCGGGAAGATGGCGCCGAGCCCGTCCTCGCCGTTCAAGCGCGGCAGGATGAATTCCAGCGCCCGCTCGATGCCCTTCTTCTCGAGGGCCACCGGAAACAGCGGTTCGAGAACTCGGGCGATCTTGTCGATGCCGAGGCAGAGCGTGCCGATCCAATGCCCGGTCGGATTGACCAGATAGCCCGTTTCCTGGTCGGCGGGCCGCACGAAGAGTTCGGGAATGCCGACGCCGCGCGGATTGCGCGCCTTCGGTTTCAGCACGGCCAGCACCAGGAGCGGCACCATGACGGTGCGCGACCAATAACTGACCTTGTCCATGTGGAACGGCGACCACTTCGGCAGCAGCAACGCCTCGACGCGCATGACCGGCACCGCGTCCCACGGCACCTGGCGGAACAACGCCAGGGCGATCCGCGTGAAGACGTTGGCGCGCGCGGCGCCGCCGTGCGCCAGGATCGCGTCGCGGGCGGCCCGCATGTGCGGCGCCTCAGGATCGTCGCCGACCAGCTTCAGGGCATAGTAGGCCTTCACGGACGCGCTGATGTTGAAGTCGCCGTCGTGATAGAGCGGCCAGCCGCCGTGCTTTTCCTCGCGGATGTTCCGGAGATAGGCGGCGAGCTTTTGCTCGATCTCGTCGTTCGGCTCACCGAGATAATGGTTGAGCAGGATGTATTCGGCCGGGATCGTCGCGTCGGCTTCCAGTTCGAAGGCAAGATGGCCGTCCGGGCGGCGTTGCCCGACCAGCCAGTCGCGCGCGGAGCGGACAACGTCCTCGACCCGCGCCAGCGAACTTTCCTTGCTGTTGCCCTTCGTCACGGCTTTGGTTTCGTCCAAGTCAGGGAATCCCGTTTTCAGCACACCGAGCCCTATCGGCCGGTGCGTTTCACCCCAATTCCGGCGGAATTTGAACGCGCCTTTGTGTCAAAATTTCCGCATTTGATCAAGAACAAGCCCGGCTGCGGCGGTGCCCGAGCGGATGGCGCCCTCGATTGTCGCGGGGAGGCCCGTATCAGTCCAATCCCCCGCCAATGCAAGGTTTTTAAGACCGGACGCACCCGGCCCAGGCCGCCGCGCGGTCTGCGCCGGCGTCTGCGCGAAAGTTGCCCGCTTCTCCTTGACGATGCGGTAGGGCGGCAACGGTGCAGCGGACAGGCCGAGGACCGGCGCGATCTCGCCCCATATGTCGGCCGCGAGGTGCACCGCGTCACGGTCGATGACCGGATCGGCGGCGCTGACCGTGACGGAGGCGAGTTCGCCGCGCACGAACAACCATTCCGAAAGCCCGTCCACGAAGCCGGTGACGGCGGCGGTATCGGACGCCGCGGGCAGCCGGAAATGCCCGTTCAGGATGGCTCGGAAATCCGTCGGCACGTCGAGGCCCGGCAACATGTCCGCCGCCACGCCCGGCGGCACGGCCAGGACGACGGCGTCGCCGTCGCCGAGCGCGATCCGCTCCTGGTCCCGCGCCAGGGCGGCGACGCGGCCGCCTTGCAACGCCAGCCCACGAACGCGCGATCCGATCCGCAACTCCGCGCCGTGGGCGCGCAAATAGTCGAGCGCCGGATCGACGAAACTGCCGCCGAGCCCATCCGTTGGCATGAGCGGCCGGCATGCATCGCCGCCCCTGAGCAGCGTCTCCTCGACGACCGGCCACAGCAGACCGGCGTCCGCCGATTCCGGCTCCGTGTTGAGGACGGCGCGCACGAACGGCGACCAGAACCGGTGATAGAGCATCCCGGTATCGCCTAGGGTCTCGGCGACCGTCCGCCCCGTTGCGCTCCTGAGCCGAAACAGACTGAGATAGTCGAGCACGCCCGTATCGGGGACGCGGCGGTCCGAGGCGAGCAACCACCACGGCACGCGCCCGGCGCCGATCTTCAGCGCCCATGCCCGGCCCGTCCGCAGGTCCCGGAACGGATACTCGGCCGGCGGCATGCGCACCGTGCCTTCGGCGCCGATCCGCGCCAGATAGGCCCGAACACCGTGATTGCCGCTCAACACCAGATGGTTGCCGTTGTCGATCCTGAGACCGAGAGCCGCGTCGTCGTAGGAGCGGCATCGGCCACCCGCCTGTGGCGCCGCCTCGTGCAGCGTGACCGGCACGCCCCGCTCGGCCAGCATCGTCGCCGCCGACAGACCGGCCATGCCGGCGCCGATCACGTGCGCTCTCCGCTTCGGACCAGCCGGTGTCATCCGGCCAGTCCCAAGCGGATGGCGATCCAGAGCTTGGCCAGCTTGGACGGACCGACGTCGCGGTGCAGGTCCCGCCAGCCGCGGGCGCAGAGCCGCGTCAGGATGTCCCGGTAGACCTCGCCCATCATCACGGCGGGCCGGACAGCGGCCGGGTCGGCCTTGGCGATCAGGGCGTCTGCTTCGGCGAAGTGTCCGGCCGCCCGCGCCGCCAGCCCCTCGCAGACGCCGGCCAGTCCCGGCGAAACCAGCATGGCCCGGACGTCCCCGGTGGGAACCCCCGCTCCATCGAGAAGATCGGCCGGCAGGTAGACGCGGTCCCTTTCCGCGTCCTCGGCAACGTCACGGAGAATGTTGGTGAGCTGCAACGCCAAGCCGAGCGATTTGGCGAGCGCGATCCCCTCCCTCTCGCCGAGACCGAAGGCGCGGACGCAGAGCCGCCCCACCGCCGAGGCAACCTGGTCGCAGTAGAGATAAAGCTCGTCCAGATCGCGGATACGCACGGCGGGCGCGGCGTCCATCTCCATGCCGTCGACGACGGCCAGGAAATCCTCCCGCTTCAGATCGAATGCGGCGATGGCGGACTTGAGGGCGCGGCCGATCGGATGCGCCGGGGCGCCGGTGTAGACGTTCTCCACCTCGGCGCGCCACCCGGCGAGGGCAGCGGCTTTTTCGGGGAGCGGCAACGGCCCGTCCGCCACGTCGTCCACTTCCCGGCAGAAGGCGTAAATGGCGTAGAGAGCCCGGCGCCGGTCCGCCGGCAGCCGCCGCATGCCCCAATAAAACGACGTGCCGGCGCGCCGGACCACCGCCGTCACATAGGCGTCGGGGTTCTCGGCCGGCAGTCCCGGCATGGGCTGTGGCGTGGCGGGCAAGTGCTGGTTCGACATGGGGCGCATGGATACACCAGCGGCGGCTTGGCGTCACCCGCCGATGTCCGCCCCGTAGGTCCGGCCCTTCCAGGCCCCACCGCGCCCGAGATAGTGCCGACGGGCGGAATCGAGCGTCATCAAGGTGTAGAGCGCCCCCGCCGCCGGTAGCGTCAGCGCCCGCCAGGCCGGAAGCCGGTAGTAGCGCACCGTCGGCAGGTAGGTCACCGCCATGACGAACCAGCCGGCGGCGCCGACCGCCAGGAGCGAGGAATCACCGGAACCGAGCCCGGCGGCGACCGCCGCCGGCGGGGCCACGTAGAGAATCAGCATGCCGACGACGGTGCCGGCCAACAGAAACGGCGAATGCTTGAGTTGCACGTATGCCGTCCGCGCCACCATGTCCCAGACGTCGGCGAGTCTGTCGTAGGGACGGAGGCTTTCCGACGCATCGCCGAGACCGAGCCAGATCGCCGCGCGATTCTTGATCAGCCGCGCCAGCGCGCAATCGTCGATGAGCTCGCCCCGGATCGCGGCGATGCCGCCCGCCGCCGCCAGTGTTTCACGTCGAACAAGAATGCAGCCGCCGGCCGCCGCCGCTTCCCGGGCAGCGAGATCGTTGACGCGCGGAAACGGATAGAGCTTCTGGAAGAAATAGACGAAGGCCGGGACCAGGAACCGTTCCCACGCGGCCACGCAGCGGAGCCGCACCATCAGCGACACGAGGTCCCGCCCGTCACCTTCCGCCTTGGCGACGAGGCGGCGAAGCGTCTCCGGACCGTGCCGGATGTCGCCGTCGGTGAGCCAAACGAACGTGCCGTCTTCCGATTGCCGCCAGCCCTGCTCGACGGCCCAGAGCTTACCGCTCCACCCCGCCGCCAGCGGCGCGCCCGGGACGACGCTCAGTCGGTCGGCATCGAATTTAGTGGCGGCGGCGCGGGCGACGTCCGCCGTCCCGTCCGTGCTGGCGTCGTCGACGACGATCAGACGCAGATCGCCCGGATAGTCCTGGGCGAGGATGGAGCGCACGGTCTCGCCGATGCCCTCGGCCTCGTTCCGCGCCGGCACGACGGCGAGGACGGCGGGCCAGGGACCCGGATACCGGCTTGCCGTCAGGCGTTGATGGCAACGCCAGAAACCGCCGTGCAAGAAATAGAGATAGAGCCACGCCGCCAACGCGAACCCGGCCGCCCAGGTCAGACCGTCCGTCCAGTCCATGTCAGGCCCAAGTCATATCAAACGAGGAGGCCGGCGGCCGCGCCCCGGCACATGCAGCAAACGTATCCCGCCTTGGAAAGCTTGATGCGGCCGGCGAGCGGATCGCCCTTGGCGAGCTTGCCGATCAGCGCGTCGGCGATCCGCACGATGGCCGCCGATTCCATGGCGAGGCGCCGGCTTTTCAGGCCACTGGGCAACTTCCGCGCCTCGACCATCAGGTCGCGCGTCGCATCGAGACATCGGTCGATGACGCGGCGGAGTTCCGGCGACGTGCGGTCGGCGGCCAGCATGTCGACGCTCGCCCCTTCCGCCGTCATCCAGCCGCCCGGCAGATAGACCCGGTCGAGCGTCAGGTAGTCGTCCTTGCAGTCCTGCAAATGATTGATGACCTGCAAGGCGTTGCAGAGCGCGTCCGACGGCCCATGCCCATCGGCGGAGCCGCCGTGCAGATCGACCAGATAGCGGCCTACCGGCGCGGCGGAACGGATGCAGTAGTGCATCAGATCGTCCCAGTCGTCGTATCGGCCCTTCACCGCGTCCTGTTTGAAGGCGTCCACCAGATCGAGGCAATGGCGCGGGTCTATATTTGTCTCCGTGAGGCTGCGATGCATGCGGGCGCCGGCTCCGTAGGCCGGATCGTCGTTCTCTCCCCGGACCGCCGCGGCGAACCCTTCTAGACGCCACACCTTCTCGTCCGGCGAGAGCGTGGGACTGTCGGCGATGTCGTCGATGGCGCGGGCGAACCGATAGTACGTCGCGATGTGCGGCCGAAGCGGCGCCGGCAGCAACCAGGAGCCGACGGGAAAGTTCTCGTAGGCGGCGTCCTTGCCGGAGGGTGTCTCGACCCCGGTCTCGCTCACGAGCGCGCCGGTTGCGCCCGCGCGGCATCGATGCGGCCACGGAGGTTCTTCAGGAGCGCGCCGATGTCGCCGGAATTGTTGCGCAGGAACGAGGAAAACTCGGCGCGTTGCGTCTGCGCCATGCTCAACCCCTCGATCATGATGTCGATGATCCTGAATTTCTCGCCGCCGCCCCGGACCCGCCAGTCAATGTTCACCGGCTTGTCGGCGTTCGGACGCTGCAGACTGGACATCACCAGCGCCTCCTCGTCGGAAATCGGCTTCACCGTCTTGATGTCGAGCGTTTCGCCGCCGTAGTCGCGGAACCGGCCGGCGTAGGTGACGACCATCAGGTCTTCGAACAACGACAGATATTCCTTTTGCTGGCTCTCGCTTGCCTTTGACCAATACTGACGTCCGAGAACCCAGCGGGCGACAGTCTTGAAATCGGCGTACTCGTTGATGATCTCGCGAAACCGGTCCTCGCGCTGGGCCGGCGTCAGGTCTGTCTTGGTCAGCTTGTCGATGGCCTCGTCGGCGAGCTTGGAAATGAAACCCTTGGCGCCGTCGGTCAATTCCGTAGAGACGGCCGGGGCCGCCGACATGACGCCCAATAGCAACACGATACCGGCGACGAGCGGAATACGTCGAACCATGCTTCTTCTCCTCCGAGCGGAAGCATCATAGCGTAAGCGGTTCCCGGCGCAAAACCTCGGCAGGTGAAATTTTCGCCTCAGCCGGCGCGCTTTCTGAGATCGGCGAGCAAGGCGTCCGGGATGTCGACGCCTTCGTTGGCGGTGCGGGCGCGGATGTCGAAGCGGCGCACGCCGGGAAGACGCGTGCCGGGCTGCTCCAGGATCGCCTGCATCAGGACCGCCAGCCGGTCGGCGAAACCGCCGCCGGCGAACCGGGCCGGGTCGATGACGATGAAGAACTGACCGATATGCGGCGGCGGCCCCTTGTCGTCGAAAAAGCTCGACGCCTCGAAGCCGTGGTTGGAAGCGTTCAGTGTCGCGGACAGGATTTCCACCATCATCGCCAGCGCCGCGCCCTTGGCGTCGCCGATGGCCACCAGAGAGCCGGACATGGCCGCCTTGGCGTCCGTCGTCGGTTTGCCGTCCGCATCCGTCGCCCAGCCGAGCGGGATCTGCTCGCCCTTGTCGGCGGCAAGCTTGATCTTGCCGCGCGCCACCACGCTGGTCGACAAGTCCGCGACGATGGACGGCTCGCCATTGCGCGGACACGCGAAGGCGATGGGGTTGGTGCCGTAGAGCGCCCGGTTGCCGCCCCAGGGCGCGATGGCGGCCGGCGAATTGGTGAAGCCGATGGCGATCAACCCGGCGTCGGCGAACGGCTCGACATGGTGGCCGAGCACGCCTGCGTGATGCGACTTGGCGATGCCGAGCCCGACGATGCCGGTTTCCGGCACAAGGTCGAGTGCCGCCCGGATGCCGGCCTCGATGGCCGGGCTGGCGAAGCCGGACTTGGCATCGACGCTCAGCGTCGCCGCCGCCGTCCGCGTCACTTGCGGCGCCGCGAGGCCGTCGACCTTGCCCGCCTTAGCCTGATCGGCGTAGGCCGGCAACCGCGCCACGCCGTGCGACGCGATGCCGTCGGCGTCGGCCTTGACGAAGGCTCGTGCGACGGCGGCGGCGTTTTCCGGCGACGTCTTCGAGTTGACGAGGACGGTCGTCGCCAGCGAACGCAGATTGTCGAGGCCGATGACGCTCACTTGCCGCCCGCCGCCCTGAGTTCCTTCGTGACCGCGTCGGCGATCATGTTGCAGACCCGGTCGTCCGCTTCCTGGGTGCGGGCGCCGACGTGCGGCGTCAGCATCAGGTTCGGCACGTCCTTGAAGATGTTGTCGGCGGGAAGCGGTTCCTTGTCGAAGACGTCGACGAAGGCGCCGGCGATGGTTCCCGCCTTGAGGGCCGTGACGAGGTCCTTCTCGTTGACGATGCCGCCGCGCGCCAGATTGAACAGCAACGCCGTCTTCTTCATCTTGCCGATGACGGCGCTGTCGAACATGTCGCGGGTCTCGTCGCTGAGCGGCACGTGGATGGAAACGACGTCGGCGCCGGAAATGGCGTCCGCCAGCGTCTCGGCCTTCTCGACGCCGTACTCGGCCCAGAAGGGCGACGTCGCCGGGATGTAGGGGTCGTAAGCGGTGACGGACATGCGGAGCCCCTTCGCCCGCCATGCCAGCGCCTTGCCGCAGTTACCGAAGCCGACGATGCCGAGACGCTTGCCCATGACTTCCGCGCCCATCATGTTCATGCGCGGCCACGTGCCGGCGATGACGGCGTCCGTCGCGTGATAGGCCTTGCGCAGCATCACGAACATGCCGCCGATGGCCAGCTCGCCGACCGAGTCGGAATTCGCGCCGGTTGCCGGAAAAACCTTTATATTCCGTTGGTTACAGCCATCGACGTCGATATTGTCGAGACCGACGCCGAGCCGCCCGACGCAGAGCAGCCGGTTGACCTCGTCGAGCAGCTTGCCGCGCACCTGCGTCTGGTTGCGGACGATGAGAGCGGCGGCGCCGCGCGCCCGCTCGATCAACTCGTCCGGCTTCTGCCAAAGGTCCTTATCGTAGTCGATCTCGAACTCCGCCTTCAGGCGGTCCAGCACTTTCGGATCGAGATATTCGGTCACGAGGATGTCGGTCATGTCGTCCCTGTCGGTTTCTTCTTATGGAGCGAAACGGTCCCCGCGCCGGCATGGCACGGGGACCGCTTAACTTCGCCGGTCGATCTTAGGCGCTGCGATAGAGCTTGGTCAGCACGAACTCGCGGTGACCGAGCGCTTCGGCGGCCGTCAGACGGCCGTTGCAGGTGCGCATCGTGATGTCGATGAGGCCGTCACCGGCTTCGTCGAAGTTCATCTCGCGGCGCAGGATGCCCGAGCAGTCGAAGTCGACGTGCTCGCGCATGGTCCGCACGGTGCGCGGGTTGGCCGTCAGCTTGATCACCGGCTCGATCGGGTTGCCGATGACGTTGCCCTGACCGGTCGGGAACAGGTGCACGACGAAGCCGGCCGCCGCCTGCAGCGTGACGCATTCCGCCGCCGCCGAGGAGGTGTCCATGAAGTAGAGGCCGGCGCCCTTGGACGGCTCTTCCGCCGGGCCGAGCACGTCCACGTACTTCGCCTTCTTGCCGATCTTCTCCAGGTTGCCGAAGGCCTTTTCCTCGATGGTGGTGAGGCCACCCTCGATGTTGCCCTTGGTCGGCTGGCTGTCGGAAAGGTCCGACGTCTTGAACGGCTCGATGACCTCGTCCATGTAGGCCTGCCAGGTCTTCATGAACTTCTCGCCGGCCGCCTTGGTCTTGCCGCGGGTCGAGCAGACCATCTCGGCGCCGGTGATTTCCGACGTCTCGCCAAAGCAGGTGGTGGCGCCCCAGGCGTCCATCTTGTCGATGAAGTTGCCGACCGTCGGGTTAGACGCCAAGCCCGACGTGGTGTCGGACTCGCCGCACTTCACGGAGACCCAGAGGTCTTCGATCGGGCAGACCTCGCGCTGCAGCTCGGAAGCCCAGTGCAGGAATTCCTTCGCCTGGCGCGACGCGGCCCAGATCACCTTGTGGTCGCCGTTCTGTTCGATGGCGTAGCCGGCGACCGGCTTGCCGGTCTTGGCGATGCCGTCGACGACGCGCTGCGTCCACTGCGTCTCGATGCCGATGACGATGACGGCGGCGACGTTCGGGTTGGCGCCGGAGCCGATCAGGGTGCGGAAGTGCAGCTCGAGGTCTTCGCCGAACTGCAGACGGCCGTAGGGATGCGGCAACGCCAGGCAGCCCTTCACGTTGTTGGCGACCGCTTCGCACGCCGCGTTCGACAGATCGTCGAGCGGCAGGATGACGACGTGGTTGCGCACGCCGACGCGGCCGTTTTCGCGGCGGTAGCCGGTGAAAGTCGGCTTGCCCTTGGCGCGAACCGCCAGATGGTTGGGAGCCGGGATATAGAGCGGCGCGTCCTCGACCAGTTTCGGGACGATCGGGCTCTTCGACTTGCTGGCCGCCTTGACGGCCTTCTTCGCCTTCTTAGCCATGATTACCACCTCTTGGTCTTGACGTTGTGAACGTGCACGTGCCCGCCTTTCGGAATGTCGGCGATCGCCTTTCCGATGTCGTGGCCGTACTTCACGATGGTATCGCCCTTCTTGATGTTCTTGAGGGCGATCTTGTGACCGAGCGGGATGGCGTCCTTGCTCTTGATCTTGATGTCGCTGTCGGTCGCCATCAACCATCCCGTGAGCGGCTTGCCCTTGGCGACGGTCTCGACGACGACGACGCCGACGATGTCGGTGGTCTCGTGGACCAGAAAATCCGGTGCTTTCGGCACTTTTTCCTCCAATGGATACGAGCGGCATAGCGCCGCGTTGCCCCCTTGCGGGCGCGTTTGACGGCAAGACCTTGGCTATTTCTCTTGCCGGAGTCAAGTCATTCCTATAACTCTTATATAAGAGTTGAGGCAAAAAATGAACGATCCTTTCGTCCGCCCGGTCCGGGCGCCGCTGTACGTCGAGGTGAGAGACGCGATCCTGAAGCGGATCGCCGACGGCGGCTTCGCGCCCGGCGCCCTGCTGCCGGCGGAAACGGCGCTCGGCCAGGAATACGGCGTCAGCCAGGGAACGGTCAGGAAAGCGCTCGACGATCTGGCGGCGCGGAATCTCGTCGTGCGCCGCCAGGGCAAGGGCACCTTCGTCGCCGCGCACACGCCGGAACGCGCCCTCTTCCACTTCTTCCACATCGCCGCCGACGACGGGTCCAGGCAACTGCCGACGAAGAGCCGCGTCGTCAGCGTCAGGCGCCGCCGCGCAACGCAGGAAGAAGCCGACGCGCTCGACCTGCCGCGCGGCGAACGCATTCTCGAAATCGTCCGCGTGCGCGAAATGCAGGGCGCGCCCGCCATCCACGAATGGATCGCGGTGCCGGCCGCCCTCTTCCCCGACCTCGACAAGCGATCACTGGAAGACGTGCCGAACGAGCTCTATCAGCATTACGAGGAACGCTACGGCGTCACCGTGCACCGCGCCGTCGAGCGGCTCCGCGCCGTCGCGGCGTCGGCGGAGGACGCGGCCCGGCTCGGCATTTCCGCCGGATCGCCTCTATTGGAAATCGAGCGCGTCGCCCAGGCGCCGGACGGCCGCGCCGTCGAGCGGCGCGTCAGCCGCTGCCGCACCGAGGGGCGGCATTATCTTTCGACGATCGAGTGAACGAACTCGGAGCAAAACGCACAACAATCCGTCACCCCGGATATACCTGCCCCTGGCTTGAACAGGGGTTCCGGGGTCCACTGGCCACGCCACGGCAGGCGTTTGAGTGTGGACCCCGGGACGAGCCCGGGGTGACGGCAGTGTGTTGAAACGGCTGCGTCACTCAAATCCCGTCACCCCGGATTTATTCCGGGGTCCACTGGCTACGTCACGACCGATGTTTGAGTGTGGACCCCTGGACAAGCCCGGGGTGACGGCGCTGAGCTAGCTCGCGCCCCCATGCCGCTTGGCCCAGACGGCCTGGACACCGTCGGCGGCGGGTTGGTAGGCGTGCGACATGGCCGCGTCCGACGCCGCCCATCCGGCAATATCGGCGCCCTCCTCGACCTCGAAGGCGTCGAAACCGCAACGGCGCATGAACGGATAGAGGTCCCGGCGCACCGTGCCGCGCGAGCGGATTTCTCCTTTGAAATCATAGCGTTCCCGGAGAAGCCTCACCTGCGAGAAGGCGCGCCCGTCGGCGAACGCCGGAAAATCCAGCACGACGACACCGACGGAATCGAGCGCGTCGGCGATGTCCGCCACGGACTGCGCGTTGGTCAGCCTGATCCCGAACGGGGCGTTGCGGCCGCGCAGCGTTTCCCGCGTCGACAGCCAGCGTTCGGCGCTGACGATGACGCCCTGCTCCGCCGGCAAGGGCTCGTCGTCGGCGACGTCCCGCCACGGGTCGGGCGTCAGTTCTCCGTCCTTAAGCAGCGGCATGGGCTTTGCTCCCATAGAGCGCCGCCTTGAACGGCGCCTCGCCGAGACGGCGATAGGTGTCGAGGAACCGCTCGCACGGATTGGCGCGGAGCTTCAGATAGGTCTCGACGACGGTCTCGACCGCGTCGACCACCTCTTCCGACGAAAACGCCGGACCGACGATGCCACCGATGGACGCCGTCTCGTCGCCGGAGCCGCCGAGGGTGATCTGGTAGTATTCCTCCCCCTTGCGGTCGACGCCGAGGATGCCGATGTGACCGGCGTGGTGATGGCCGCATGCGTTGATGCAGCCGGAAATCTTCAGCTTCAGCTCGCCGATGTCGAACTGCCGCTTGAGATCGGCGAAGCGGCGCTGGATGCGCTGCGCCACCGGGATCGAGCGGGCGTTGGCGAGCGAGCAGTAATCGAGCCCCGGGCAGGCGATGATGTCGCTGATGAGCGCGATGTTGGGCGTCGCCAGCGCGACCTCGTCCAAGGCCTTCCAAAGATCGAACACGTCGCGCTGGCGGACGTGCGCCAGCACCAGGCTCTGTTCGTGCGTGGCGCGGATCTCGCCGAAGCTGTACCGGTCGGCGAGGTCGGCGAGAACGTTCATCTGGCTCGTCGTCACGTCGCCGGGCGCGCCGCCGATGGGCTTCAGGGACACATTGACGACGGCGTAACCGGGCCGCTTGTGCGCCTGCACGTTGGCCTTGACCCAATGGGCGAAGGCCCGGTTCTCGAAGCGGAGCGCCTCGAAGCGGCGATCCGGTCCGTCCAACCGTTCGTAGGCGGGTTCCGTGAAGAAGCCGCGCACGCGCTCGATCTCGGCTGCCGGCAGATCGACGGCGGTCCTGACGACCTCAGCCCATTCCGCCTCGACCAGGGCGCGCAGCTCGTCGATGCCGGTCTCGTGCACCAGGATCTTGATCCGCGCCTTGTACTTATTGTTGCGCCGGCCCTGCAGATTGTAGACGCGGAGAACGGCTTCCAGGTACGACAATAGGTGCCGGCTCGGCAGGAATTCCCGGATCGTCTTGGCGATCATCGGCGTGCGGCCCATGCCGCCGCCGACCAGCACCTCGAAACCGGGCTCGCCGGCGGCGTCGCGCTTCAGCACCAGGCCGATGTCGTGAAACTTGACCGCCGTGCGGTCGTTCGGCGAGCCGGTGACGGCGATCTTGAACTTGCGCGGCAGGAACGAGAATTCCGGATGCAGCGATGACCACTGGCGGATCAATTCCGCCCAGACCCGCGAGTCGTCGACTTCGGCCACATCGACGCCGGCCAGCGGATCGGCGGTGACGTTCCGGATGCAGTTTCCCGACGTCTGGATGGCGTGCATCTCGACCTCTGCCAGCTCGTCCAGGATATCCGGCACGTCCTCGAGCTCCGGCCAGTTGAACTGGATGTTCTGGCGCGTCGTAAAGTGGCCGTAACCGCGGTCGTACTTGCGTGAGATGTGGGCGAGCTTCCGCATCTGCGCCGACGACAGCAGCCCATACGGGATGGCGACACGCAGCATGTAGGCGTGCAGTTGCAGATAGAGGCCGTTCATCAGCCGGAGCGGCCGGAACTCGTCCTCCGAAAGGTCGCCGGAAAGGCGGCGCGAGACCTGGTCGCGGAACTGCCGGACGCGTTCGGCGACGAAGGTGCGGTCGAAATCGTCATAGCGGTACATGATTCAGAGTCCGTTCAGGAACACGGCCGACACGTCGGCCTGGGGTTCGAAATGCGCCGCCACCTGTTTTTTGGCGAAGGCCGGATGCGTCGACGGGCCGAAGGCGCGGATGCGCTCGCGGTAGCGGATCGGAACCGCCTCGCCGTGAACCACCTCGACGTCGGTCAGATAGGCGCCGACCACCAGACAGCCGCGCTCGGCGGCCTTCGCCTCCGCTTCCATCTCGGCGATGTCGTCGGCGTGTTCACCGACGCGGGCGTCGTCGATGTCCCGCGACCAGTGGCCGTCCCGGGTCAGGTAGACCACGTAGCCGTCGTCCAATTTGTTGGCGGTGGCGATCTGAGTGCTCATGGGTTTGCGCTTTCGTGCCGAACGCGCCGGATCGCGCGTTCTTATTTCACGAAAGAATATGAGATTACTTGTATTATATGTCAAAGTATTTTGTTAAATTAATTTATTATACATATAAGACTTGTTAATATGTTCTTTTTAGCGCTTCTGGAGTCTTCCGAGCCGCTTTCCGCCGGCCTGGGCGGCCGCGACGACCTTGTCCGGCAGGGTGCCGAGGTTGGAGACCGCGGCGGCTAGGCGCTCCAACACCTCGCCGGCATCTGCCGGCCGCCGCTTGATCGGCCGTTCGATGCAAGCCTCGACGAGGGTTGCGAGCCCTTGCGGTATGCCGAACCGCTCTCCCTGCAATTTCGGCCTGACGTCCGCCGGCAACCGCCCGGTCAACATCCGGTACATGACGACGCCGGCCGAATAGACGTCGGAGCGGGCGTCGACGTGGGCAGCGCTCTTCCGCTGCTCGGGACTGATGTAGTCGAGGGTGCCGACCCAGATACCGCTCCTGGAACCCTTGCCGCCCGGCACCTTCACCATTCCGAAATCGCAGAGCTTAACCCTGCCCCGCCGCTTCGACGTCAGCAGCACGTTCTGCGGCTTGATGTCGCGATGCACCAACCCCTCGGCGTGCATCGCCGCCAGGGCCGACAGCATCTGCTGCCATACCTCGACGGCACGTCTGGGCGAAACGGCGCGCGGTTTCCATTTCGCGTCGATCTTCTCCGCTTCGGCGGCGCTCTTGGCGTCTTCACCGATCTCGTAGAGAAGATTGGCCGGCTGGAACGGCATGACGAAATACGGTTGGCCCGCCGCCGTGTGGTCCATGAAGAAGGCTTTCACGATGTTCGGATGATCGAGCCGCGCCAGGACCCTGGCCTCCTCGATGAAGCGGGCGCGCCAGAAATCGATGCCGTATTGCGCCTTTTCGCCGACGTTGTCGCCCTTCGGATGGAAAATCTTGACCGCGACGGTGACGCGGAGGTCCGGATCATCGGCGATATAGATATCCGAAAAGCCCGTCGACATCAGTTTTTCGACGATCCGGTATTTGCCGACTTCCTCGCCGATTTCCTGCATCGCCGTCGCCACCCTCAATCCAGACGCCACGAGAATGCCAGAGCCCCCTCCTTCCGAAAAGAAAAAGGGGCTGCGGCGAACCGCAGCCCCACCGGGAC
Source organism: Rhodospirillales bacterium (assembly GCA_038117205.1). GTDB lineage: Bacteria > Pseudomonadota > Alphaproteobacteria > Rhodospirillales > Casp-alpha2 > JAQBZY01. Next base: position 60,502 of record JAYOFL010000002.1, read on the forward strand.
AAAAAAAAGGGGCGGCGGCGAACCGCAGCCCCACCTGGGACAGAAAAAGGGGCTGCGGCGAACCGCAGCCCCAGAGGGGGGGGTGGTTGGGTTAGGTTCAGACGGGCGTCACCATTCGAGCTTCTCGACACCGTCGAATGTAAGCTCGCTGCCGTCCGCGAGTTCGATGCGGCCCGACGCCTCGCCGTCGAAGACGAGACCGTCGTCGGTTTCGGTGTAGGTGGCGCCGTTGTCGAGTTGCAGGGTCCAGCCGCTGTCACCGCCGGGACCGCCGGAGACGTCATCCAGGTGGATGGTGTCAGTCCAGCCGTTGCCGCCGTCGAAGTAGTCGCTGCCGTCGCCGGCCCCGAAGATGAACAGGTCGTCGCCCTGGCCGCCATAGGCGACATCGTCGCCTTCCCCACCGATCAGGGTGTCATCCCCGTAGCCACCGGTCAGCGTATCGTTGCCGGCGCCGCCGTCGATGTAGTCGTCGCCGCTGTTGGCATCGTCCCAGTTGGCGTTGATGCTGCCGCTGAGAACGTCGTCGCCCTCGCCGCCGTAGATTGTATCGTCGCCACCGCCACCATAGACGGTGTCGTTGCCGCTTTCGGCATAGATGGTGTCGCCACCGTCGCTGCTATCGTAGTACGTGGCGTTGTCGCCGTAGATGACGTCGTTGTCGCTGCCGTCGACATCGCCCGAACCATCGCCGCCGTAGATCGTATCGGAGCCGACGCCGCCTTGGATCGTATCGTTACCGGCGCCGCCGGCGATCAGGTCATCGCCGCCTTGCGAGTCCTGATACGACAGATCGCCATAAATCTTGTCGTCGCCGGTACCGCCGTCGATGGAATCCTCGCCGCCGCCACCGTACATGGTGTCATTGCCGGAACCGCCGAACATGGTGTCGGCGCCGTCCGTCGAGGAATAGTACGAGTTATCGCCGTACATGACGTCGTTGCCGGCGTTACCCTGCATGACGTCGGCGCCCGAACCACCGGTCAGCGAGTCCGCGTTGCTCGTGCCCGTGTAACCGTAAGTCCCCGGATCCGAGACAACGTCGCCGACACCGGCGATGGCGCTAACCGACCGGACGTCGCCGTCGGCTTCCGTCGCGGTCGCCGTCACCGACATGTCGAAATGGCCGGCATTCGCCGGAACCGTGATCTGCAAACCGCCCAGATCGTCGGCGTCGAGCGTCCAGGTGCCGTCGCCGTTGTCGGTGCCGGCGGACAGCACAGCGCCGTCAGGCAGATCCGCGATAACGACGGTCAAGGTTTCCGAGCCGTCCGTATCCGTCAGGCCGGCATCGATGTCGACCGGATAGGTCAGCGTGTCGCCGCCGTTGTCCATCAACTCCTGGACGCCCTGCTCGTACAGGTCCGCGATCTGCTCCAACGTCAGCGGCTTATCGTAGATGGCGACATCGTCCATATGGCCGTCGAAGAAATCGGTGAGGTTGTTGGCGACATTGTCGCCGCTGTACATCTGCGACGCGCCGAATGTCCATGGATTCTGGTTGCCTTGCAGGCCGCCCGTGTAACTTGGGTCGGAGGCGACGAGCTCGCCGTTCATGTACATCTTCATGCCGCCCTCGCCCCAGGTAACGGTCACCTGATTCCAGTCGCCGGAGCTAACGTTGCCACCAGAAATCGTGTGGCTGCTGCCAGTGTCCTGCATCCGGAGTTCGAGATGGCCGCCGTTGATCGAGAGATCGAAATGACCGCCCTGGTCGTAGCCGGACGAGTCGGACGAAGCGAGCGTGCCGTTGTTGGAGTCGTCGGTATTGAACCACAGCGTCAGCGTTCCGCTGGCCGGCTTGAGATCGGCGCTGTGCGATACTTCGATGTACTGCTTGTCGTCGTCCTTCATTTCGGCACTGGTGTTATAGTCACCAGAAGCGGAACTGTCGTCCAGATCGAGATAGTTCTTGCCGCTATCCTTGCCATAAGACGTGCCGTCGTGATTGCCGATCTGGTCATTCAAGGTACGGCCACTGGTCTCGTCCATGTTCCAGTAAGCGACCGGAGTGACACCGGCCTCAACCCCTTCGCCCACTTCGACGCTGAGTGTCGGCGCATCGGCGTCGCCCGTGACTTCCACCGAGAGGGTGGTCGAGGACGAGGACGTCTCGCCTTGATCGCCGGATCGGCGCCGTACTCGGCGAGCAGCGACAGCGCCGCCGTTCGCACGAGATGGGTGAGCGCAGGCTGACCGAAGGTCGGAAAGCCCTTGGTCTCGCCGAAGACCTTCTTGTTCAGGCCCTCGATGAAGTCGTAATACTCGCGGAACGCCTTGCCGAGCGTCGGCTCGAGCATGGTCGCGAACTGCCCCTCGCCGCGGCACGCCGCCTCCGGGTGCGCATCCAGCATGATCTGCAGCCAGGTGGTGCCGGATTTCTCGGTGGCGGCGATAAAGAAAATCCGCTTGCCCCTGACCGCCTCGATCCGCCGTGTCAGTTCCTGATCCATCCACCCACCACCGGTTCCATCGACGCCGGGGAGTGTGCCAGCGGCGGGTTCCCGTCGCAATGTTTCCGCCGCCCGCGCCCCTCCCCCTCGCCTTCCCCCTCGCCCTCCATGGGGGCCGGTGCTAAGGTGCGTTCCAAACGGCCCCGAACGAGGGCCGCAAATTTCGGGAGAACGACAATCATGATCCGTATCCTCGGACGAGCCAATTCCATCAACGTGCAGAAGGTCATGTGGACCGCCGCCGAAGTCGGCGTCGACGTGAACCGCGAAGACGTGGGCGGTGCTTTCGGCGGCAACGACACGCCGGCGTATCTGACGATGAATCCGAACGGCCGCGTGCCGACCCTGGTGGACGGCGATTTCGTGCTGTGGGAATCGCAGGCCATCGTGCGCTATCTCTGCGAGTTCGCCGGCGTCTCGCCCTGGTGGCCGGAACGTCTGCACGACCGGGCGCACGCCAACCAGTGGATGGACTTCTACGCCACCACGCTGCACGCGCACATGACGACCATCTTCTGGGGTCTGATCCGCACCGCGCCGGAGAAGCGCGACAACGTCGCCATCGCCAAGGCGGTCGAGGAAGCGGGCAAGGCCTGGCGCATCGTCGATGCGTTCCTCGCCGACAACGCCTTCATGACCGGCAACGCGCCCTGCATGGGTGACGTGCCGCTCGGTTGCGCGGCGTACCGCTGGCACGCCATGGCCATCGAACGGCCGGCTCTCCAAAACCTGAAGCGCTGGTACGACGCCCTGGCGTCGCGGAAGGCCTTCCAGCAGCACGTCATGATGCCGCTGACCTGATCAAAAAAATCGAGGGAGAACGACGATGGCGGACGCGAAGGTCTACGCGGACTTCACGCAGGAACAACTCGACTGGCAGTACAACAACCGCGAGCGGGTGCCCGGTCATACCGATCTGATGGCGGCCTACCAGAAGCGAGGCGAAGACTTCTTCGCCGGCGCCAAGAAGGCAGCCGACATATCCTTCGGACCTAGCGCCGCGGAAGTGCTGGACGTCTATCCGGCAGGGAACGCATCCGGCAAGGCGCCGGTGATCGTTTATCTGCACGGCGGCTACTGGTTCAGCCGGCACAAGGACGATTTCCGCTTCGTCGGCGCCGGCTACCAGCCGGCGGGCGCGGTGACGGTCGTCGTCAACTACGCGCTGGTCCCGGATGTCGACCTGCCGGAACTGGTGCGCCAGTGCCGCGCCGCCGTCGCCTGGACCTACAAGAACGCCGCCGCGCACGGCGGCGATCCGGACCGCATCTACATCACCGGCCACTCTGCCGGTGGTCATCTGACCGCCATGATGTTCGCGACCGACTGGTCGGAATGGGGCGTGCCCGCGTCCGCCATCAAGGGCGGTTTCGCCATCTCGGGCCTCTACGATCTGGAGCCGATCCGTCTCAACTACATGAACCCGACCCTCGGCTTCACGCCCGGGATCGTCCGGGACTACTCGCCGATCTATCTGAAGCCGACCGTCAAGGCGCCGCTCGTGTTCGCGGTCGGCGGCGCCGAGACGCCGGAGTTTCTTCGCCACAACGCCATGCTGGCGCCGCTGTGGGCGAAGGCGGGCGTGCCGTGCGAGGAGATGGTCGGCCCCGGCCTCAATCACTTCACGGTGCTGGAGGAGTTCACGACCCCCGGCCGCGCGTTTTACGGCCGCGTGCTGAAGATGATGGGGCTCGGTTAGTCCCGCTTTTCCGATTCGGGCAGCATCACCACCAGGATGTTGGCGATCAGCATCACGCCGGCCAGCACGTAGAAGACGGCGCCGATGCTCCACTGGTCGGCGACCCAGCCGCCGAGGATCGGAATGATCAGCGACAAGCCGGACTGCGTGCCGAACAGCGCGCTCGTGGCGCTGCCGGCCATGCGTTTCGGCGTCAGGTCCATCATCCAGCTATGGATCACCGGTCGCATGGCGAACAGCACGAAGCCGAGCATGGAAACGCCGGCGATGAACAGATACGTGCTGCCGGCGAGCGACAGGAAGACGATCACCAGCGTCGTCGCCGTGGCGCCGGCGAGCACCACCGGGCGGCGGCCGATCTTGTCGGAGACGGCGCCCGCCGCCGGCCCGGCGACGAAGCCGCCGACTTGCAGCGCCAGCATGCCGACGCCGACCATGAACGGGCCGACCTTGAGCTCGTTGGCGAGATAGAGCGGGATGAACATCAAGAGCCCGTTCTGCGCCATGCTGCGGAAACCGGCCATCAGGCAGAGGCCCATGGCCGCCTTGTTGCGGAACATCTCGCCGAGGCCGCGGAAGTAATCTCCCATCGACATGCGGTCGACGTGGCCGTTCGCCGCCGCGTGCGCCCGCTCGACCCGGTTGAGGACCATGACGATGCCGGCCGCGATCAGAAGGACCGGAACCGCGCCCCACGTCGCCGTCTGCTGCCATGTCATGCCGACCAGAAGCGCGCCGACGCAGACCGGTGCCAGGGAGTCGCCGAGCGTCGCACCGAGTGTGTGCAGCGACAGCGCGTAACCCTTGTTGGACGGATAGTAGCCGGAGAGAAAACTGATCGCCGCCGGATGCCAGAGATTGTTGGTGGCGCCGATGACTGCGACCATCAGCATCAGCAGCGTGAGCCCGTTCGCCATGCCGCACGCCATCAGGGCGGCGGCGCCGAGCACCAGCGAAATCCCCTGCACGATGACGCGCCGGCCGAACACGTCGACGACCATGCCGCTCGCGAAATTGGCGGCGAAGGAGCTGACGTGGATGGCGGAAACCAACAGGCCCGCTTCCGTGTAGCTGAGGCCCAGTTCCTGGGTGAGATACGGCAAAAGGAGGTAGAACGTCGCCAGCACCCAATGCGTGCCGCCGTGTCCGAAGGCGACCACCAGCGCCGGCATCTGCTGGCGCCAGCCGAGGCCGGTCAGTCTTTCCACCCTGGTCGCCACCGCCCGATCCTCCCCGAGACGTCGAAACGCGGCGGATTATCCTTCCGTCACAAGACCTTCACAAGGGGCTTCGCGCGCCCGGAAAGCGCCCTTGCCGGGCGGGTCATCGCGCGCGAGAATGCGCGGCCAAAAAACGCGAAAACGCGCCATCCACCGAGGAGAGACCCAATGCCCGACGCCGGAAACGACGCCCCCGTGAAACGCCTGATCGCCGAAAAGGACGGCGCCATCGGCCGCATCCGCATGGACAATCAGACGCGCAAGAACGCCATGACGCTCGGCATGTGGCAGGACCTCGGCAAGGCGATCGAGGATTTCGCGGCTGACGACAATATCCGCATCATCGTCATCTCCGGCGAGGGTGGCGGCGCCTTCTGCGCCGGCGCGGACATCTCGGAATTCGAGAAGAACCGCTCCAGCGAGGACGCCGTGAAGCTGTACAACGAGTCCGTTGAGCACTCGACGCTGCTGTTTAGGACCGTCAACAAGCCGACCATCGCCAAGATCGAAGGCCCCTGCGTCGGCGGCGGCGTCGGCATCGCCGTCTGCTGCGACATCCGCATCGCGGCGGACGACGCCATCTTCGCCATTCCGGCCGCCAAGCTCGGTCTCGGCTACCGCGTCGACGGTCTGAAGCCGTTCGTCGACATCGTCGGCCCGAGCTACGCCATGGAATTCTTCTACACGGCCCGCAAGTTCACCGCCCAGGAATGCATGGGCATGGGCCTGGTCAACCGCGCCGTGCCGAAGGCGGAATTGGACGAGTACGTCGAGAAGTACCTCACCACCATCGCCGGCAACGCGCCGCTGACCGTGAAGGCCGTGAAGGTCGTCGTGCAGGAATGCCTGAAGGACGACTCGGATCGCGACCACGATCTCTGCGCCCAGGTCGTCGACGACTGCTTCAAGAGCGAGGACTACGTCGAGGGCCGCCGCGCCTTCATGGAAAAGCGCAAGCCCGACTTCAAGGGACGCTGAGGTCCGCCATGCCGACCGCGCTGACGCCGTTCGCCGACTTCGTCGCCGCCGTTCAGAAAATGCCGCTACCGGACAACGTCCGGCACGCGGCGAAGCGCTGCGTGCTCGACTGGTTCGGAGCGACGCTGCCAGGCGGCGCGGAGCCGCCGGCGACATTGATGCTCGACGCCTACGCCGACGTCATCGGGCGGGGCTCGGCGCGTATCTATCCGTCCGGGCGCGTCACCGACGCGCGCACGGCGGCGCTGATCAACGGCTCGGCCTCTCACACCATCGAGTTCGACGACATCTGGCGCGATGGCATCTACCATCCGGGTGTGCCGGTGATTTCGGCGGCGCTCGCCATGGCCGAGGCCAAGGGCGTTTCCGGCGACGTGCTGCTCAGGGGCGTCATCGCCGGCTACGAGGTCTCGAACCGCATCGCGCAGACCATCAATCCGGCGCACTACGCCTTCTGGCATACGACCGGCACCGTCGGCACCTTCGGTGCTGCGGCGGCGGCCGCCGCCATCCTCGGCTGCACCGCCGAGCAGGCGCTGCACGCCATGGCCAACGCCGGCACGCTGGCGGCCGGCCTGCAACAGGCGTTCCGCGCCGAAGCGATGGCGAAACCGCTGCACGGCGGCCACGCGGCGGAAACCGGCGTCATGACGGCTCTCGCCGCCAAGGCCGGCGTCACCGGCGCCGCCGACATCCTGGACGGCGAACGCGGCTTCGGGAACGCCATGTGCAAGGATCCGGACTGGTCGCAGGCCCCCGTCGGTCTCGGCACCGACTGGACCATCACGCGCATGACCGTGAAGAACCATTCCGCCTGCGGCCACGCGCACGCCGTCATCGACGCCGCCATGGAGCTACGGACGGAACACGGCTTCGCGCCCACGGACGTCGAGCGGATCGACGCCGGCACCTACGGCCCGGCCGTCGAGATCGTCGGCTCGCAGACGCCGACCACCATCTTCGAAGCGAAATTCAGCCTGCCCTACTGCGTTTCCGCCGGGCTCATCCTCGGCACTGTGCGCACCGCCGCCTTCACGCCGGACAAGATCGTCGATCCGACGATCCTGGCGCTGGCGAAGCGCGTGTTCGTCTCCAAGGACGACGCCTGCGACAAGGCGTTCCCGAAGAAGCGCTCGGCGACGGTCGCCATCAAGCTCAAGGACGGCCGCACGCTGGAGCGGCACGCGCCGACCCGCAAGGGCGATCCGGACGCGCCGCTGACCGACGCTGATCTTTCCGACAAGTACCGCGATCTGGCGAGCGCCATCATCGGCAAGCCCACCGCGCTCGATCTTGAAGAGCGGGTCTGGGCGCTGGACGGCCTCGGCTCCGTCGCCGATCTCTGGCCCGGCATGCGGAACGCGGCGGAGTAAGCAACACGTGAGCGAAAGAATAGGTCTCTACGGTTTCGGCGAGGTCGCGTGCGTCTTCGCGGAAGAGTTCATCAAAGCCGGCAGTGGCGACATCGTCGCCTGCGTGCGGAGCCCGAAGCCGCAGGTTGACGGCGTCCGGCAGACGACGGACCTCAAGGATTTCACCGGCAACGCCGACATCATCCTGTCGCTGGTCACGCCGATCACCGCCGTCGACGCAGCGAAGGCGATCCAGCCGCATCTCACGGCGAAGCACTTCTATGTCGACCTCAACTCGGTCTCGCCCGACACCAAGGTCGGCATCGCCGAAATCATCCAGTCCTCCGGTGCCCGTTGCGTCGAGGGCACCATCATGGCCGCCGTGCCGAAATTCCGCATGAAGGCGCCGATCTTGCTCAGCGGCGAACACGCGCCGGCGGCCCGCGACTTCCTCGCCCGCTTCGGCATGGAGGTCGAGGACATCGGCCCCGAACTCGGCAAGGCGTCGGCGGTGAAGATGTTCCGCTCCCTCATCATCAAGGGGCTGGAAGCGCTGGTGCAGGAGTGCGTGCTGGGCGCCGAGCGTTTCGGCGCCGCCGACCGGGTCTTGAACAGCCTCAACGACACCTACGGCAACATCGACTGGAACGAGCTGGCCTCGTTCCTGATCAGCCGCACGGCCATTCACGGCAACCGCCGCGCCGCCGAGATGGACGAGGTTGCGGCGACGCTCCGCGCGCTCGGCATGGAACCGACCATGGCGGAAGCGTCCGGCAAGCGCATCCGCGCGCTCGAACCCTACGGCCTCAAGGCCGTCTTCGGCGACACGCCGCCGGCGCACTACCGCGACGTTCTGAAGGCGATCGACGAGAAGAATTGAAGCCACACCGTTCTTCTATCTCCGTCATTCCAGGCGCTCGAAGAGCGTCCCGGAATCCACTGTTCGAAGAGTGGACCCCGGGACAAGCCCGGGGTGACGGTTGATGATGCGGTGAGGCCGCCCTACCCCTTCGCGATGCGCGCCGCGACCGCCTCGCCGTAGCTCTGCGTCGAGCCCTTGCCGCCGAGATCGGGCGTGCGCACCGCCGCGTCAGCGAGCGTCGCCGCGATGGCCGACGACATGGCCGCCCCCGCCTCGATGATGCTGTTCTTGGAATCCCGGTTGCCGAGCCATTCCAGCAGCATGGCGACCGAGACCATGAGCGCTGTCGGATTGGCGATGCCCTTGCCGGCGATATCCGGCGCGCAGCCGTGCGCCGCCTGCGCGAAAGCGAAATCGTCGCCGGCGTTGATCGAACCGCCGAGGCCGAGACCGCCGGAAAGCTCCGCCGCCTCGTCGGACAGGATGTCGCCGTACATATTGGTCGTCACGATGACGTCGAACTCGGCGGGCCGGCGGATCAGGTGCGCCGTCATGGCGTCGATGATGAGCTCTTCCAACTGGATGTCCGGATAGTCGGCGGCGACGGCGCGGACCTCATGCAGGAACAGCCCGTCCGTGACCTTCAGCACGTTCGCCTTGTGCACCGCCGTCACTTTTTTGCGGCGCAGCTTGGCGAGCTCGAACGCCGACTTGGCGATGCGGCGGCAGCCCTGGCGCGTGATCTTGCGCACCGACAACGCGACGTCTTCCGTCGGCATGAATTCGCCCGAGCCCATGAACATGTTGCGGTCCGCGTAGAAGCCTTCCGTGTTCTCGCGCACCACGACCAGGTCCATCTTCTTGGCCAGCGCCGGCACGCCGTCGAAGGTGCGGCTCGGCCGGATGTTGGCGTAGAGATCGAAGCGCTTGCGGAAGGTGCCGGACGGGTTGAGGCCGCCCTTCTCCGCCGGTGGATAGGCGTAGGAATCGACGGGACCCAGGATCGTTCCGTCGGCGTCGCGGCATTCGGCCAGCACGTCGTCGGGCACGGTCGAGCCCTTGGCGGCGAGCGCCGGCATGCCGATCTCGCGGTGCTGCAAATTCAGTCCGAGGCCGAACCGCGCGTCGGCGGCGGCGAGCGCGGTTTCCGTCGCGCGCATGATTTCCGGGCCGATGCCATCGCCCGGCAGAACCATCAGTTTCATGTTTGGAATCCTCCCAAGAACGGTTGGATGAAGGAACGCCGACGGCGCGCCCCGCGTCAAGACCGCGATGGAAATTTAGCTACGAAATCGCCGTTCAGAGCGTCCAGATCGGCTCCGCCCGGACGGGCGTCGGCGGATCGGGCGTGCAATTGACGTAGCCGGAAAGGATCTGCGCGACCTCGCCGTTCTTGTTGAGCAGGAGGTCGACCCCTTGCACGACGGTATAGTTCTTGTCGAGAAGCCGGAGATCGCCGCCGACGACGCCGATGCCGCCGTGATCGAGCAGCGCCTGGAAGTACGGCCCCTCGTAGGCCGTCCAATTCTCGTCCCGGTCCTTGTATGCCTTGTCCATTTCCTTCTTGGTGAAGTCGATGCCCCACCAGTCCGTGAGCTTGCTGCCCCAGAGCGCGAAATCCAGGTCGACGGGGTCGCGATGGACGTTCGCCAACGAGAGGCGGCCCCACCAGTTCTTGAAGTCGGCGAGCTCGAAATCCCGCCACGTCGGGAAGGGCCTGTCACCGGCCTTATCCCGCCATAGCTGGATCAGATCCCGAAACGGGCCGAACGCCGCCGCCGGCGTGTCGACGGCGTAGACGTTGTAAGACCAGCCCTTCTTGTCCGGCGTGAACATGCCGTTCGAACCTCCAGCCTACGGTCGGCGGTAGGCTCGGTTGCCGACCTTACGTCAGCATGAACGGCACGGCCAAATCACGAAAAGGAGCGGAACTCCGCCGTGCCGTCCCGTTCGATCTGCTGCACGAGGTCGATTTCCCAACTCAAGTACTGCTTCATCGCCCCCTCGACGTTGTCGTCGAGATCGTAGGGCCGGTACCAGACATCGACGGCGGCATCGAGATTGTTCTCGAAACCGTCCTTCAACGGCAGACCCGCCGCTGCCCAGGCATCGGTGCCGCCTTTCAGCACATGCAACGGCCGGGCGAAGCCGGCGTCGCGGAGATCCTTGGCGGCGAGCCGCGCCAGCGCCCCGTCCGGCGACACCAGCACGATGGGCCGGTCTTCGGAAAGCGCCGCTAGATTGCCCGGCAGGTTGGCACGCATGGCGAAGCGGCTGCCCGGAATATGCCGGGTACGGTGCGTCAGGCTGTCGGCGAGGTCGACCACGTGCACCTGGATCATCCGTGCCGCCAGTTCCTTGGCGTCCAGATCGCCGTCCGGCGTCGCCGCCAGACCGGGAATTTCCGGCGCGTGCGGCCCTTTCGCCAACATCGTCAGCGCACCCGGTTCTAGCACATAGGCCGCCCAGCCGATCTGGCGCAGCCACGACGCCGTCATGGTCGCGCGCACGCCGTTGTCGTCGGCGACGACGACCCTGGCGCCCAACGTGCCGACATAGACGTCCGTCGCCTGCACCAACTGGCCGCCCGGCGCCGGCCGCGCGCCGGGAATGTGGCCGGCCGTGTACTCCCCCGGATCGCGCACGTCGAAGAGATACGTCGTGCGATCGGTTTCCGCCTGCCAACCGGCGAGCGTCTCGGCGTCGACGGTTTCTACGCCGAAGCGCTTTGCGACGTTGTTGGCGCAAGCCTGCGCCTTGGCGAGACCTTCCTTCGTCAACTCGCCGTAGCGGCGCTCGTTGCCGCGCTCCAACTGAAAGCCGGCCAGATGCCAGCCCATGGTGCCGTTCTCGAGCGCCACCACCTTGTTGGGAATCCCGGCGTTCCTGAGCGACTGGCAGCCGATGATGGAGCGCGTGCGGCCGGCGCAATTGACGACGACCGTGGTCTTCGGATCGGGCGCCAGATCGTGCACGCGGAGCGCCAGTTCCGCGCCCGGCACGTCGATGCCGGTCGGGATGTTCATGGCCTTGAACTCCGGCATGGGCCGGCTGTCGAGGACGATCAGGTCCTCGCCGGCGTCCATCATCCGCTTCAATTCCTTGGCCGGAATGCGCGGCGTGTCGTAGGTGTGCTCGACGAACTCGCCGAACGCCTTGGACGGCACGTTGACGCCGGAGAATATCTCGAACCCGGCGGCGCCCCATCCGGCGACCCCGCCCTTCAAATAGGCGAGGTCCGTGTAGCCCATCGCCGCCAGCTTGCCGGCGGCCCGGGAAACCAGATGATCCTCGCTATCGTCGGCGGCACACAGCACGATCGGCGTCGAGAGCCGCGGCACCCGGTCGCGAATCCGCGTTTCCAGGATACTGAGCGGGACCGAAACCGCCCACAGCAGGTGCGCATTGCCGAAGGTGCCGCCGGGCCTGACGTCGACGATGGCGACTTCGCGCGCGTCCCGTCCGACGATGAGGGTACGTACTTCCGCCGCCGCCAGCGGGCGGGCCATGGTCACGGTCATTCGAGTTTCCTTCCTGGGCGTGGGTTCGCCGGCACTTGTGGCGCCGATTTCACACCTTATGTATGTTTAAGTTCGTCACGGTATCTTGAACGGTTCCACCTTGCGTTCAAGGGCCCTGTTGGAGGAGAATTATCCCATGAAGCAGTTATCCGCCGTCGTTGGCGCCTTGGCTGTGGCAGCGGCTCTCGGGACGACCCTGGGCGCCGCGCCAGCGCAAGCCGCGCCGCAAGTCCTCGCGGTCATGGCTTCCTTGAGCGCGCAGCCGCTCCGTTGCGAAGGTAGCATCTGCGTCACCACGTTTTCCACCTATTGCCTGCAGCAGGAACGTGACGTGCCGACGACCGGCCAGCGTTATCTGCCGGTTCCCGGCGCGGAAGAGCAGTTCGCACTCGTCGTCCGCGACGCCGCCGGCAAGGAAACCCGCCTGCCCGCCGGCGAATACGTCGATTTCCGCAGCGTGCGGGGCTTCACCACCGTGAACGCGGTGCTGCCGATCGCCAAGCTCAAGGAATTGGGCGGCGTCTCGGCGGAAATCACGGTCGCCGCCAACGCGGCGCTCATTCCGGAAGCCGTGGCCGGCGATCCTAACCCGATCAGCGAGGCGGAAATCGCCTTCGCGACCCGCTCGCTCCGCGAACACGGTTCGGAAATCGTCGACGCCAAGCCCGACGCCGTCGCGGCGGGCGTCGTCAACCGGCTCGCCGCCACCATCGTGCCGCGCATGCCGGCGACGGAAGAGAATCTCAAGCAGCTCTGGCACGACGTGATCGACGGGCTCGGCCGGGCGGTGCCCGCCAACGCCGACGCGATCGGCCGGGCGCGCAAGATTTACGATTGGTGTCAGGGTCGCAGTTCCTATCATTCCATGAGCGGCATCAAGAGCTGCCTGGAATTCAAGCACGACGACTCGATCCTGCGCTTGAATACGGATTACTGGGACAGCCAGCCGGGTTACTAGTCGGCCTTTCCGACCGGCGCCGGCTTCCCGCTTTTGACGGTGGAGGTCAGGCGTCATGAAACGGTTCCGTTCGTTCTTTCTCGCGGCAGTCGCTGCCGCCGGTTTCGGCGGCGTGAACACGGCGTTGGCGGCGCCGCAAATCCTCGCCGCCCTGCCGGTCGAAAGCGGCATCCCGCTCACCTGTAACAACGGCGTCTGCGCCGCCGAGTTGTCGACCTACTGCCTGCAACGGGAACGCCCGGCCCCCGGCATGGGAACAGCCTACGTCCCGGCGGCGCCCGAGCACTTCACTTTGGTGCTGACGGCGGACAACGGCAACGAAGTCCGGCTGCCGGCCAGCGCGCATATGACCTTCGTCGAGAACCGGGGCTTCATGTCCGTCGCCGCCGCCATCGAGCATGGCCGGCTGAACGCGCTGGGCGCCGGCACGGCGAAGCTGGTGGTGTGGAAGAACGCTTCCCTCATTCCCGTCGCCACGCCGCACGACCCGAACCCGCTGACGGCGGAGGAAATCGCCTATGCGACCAAGTCACTCCGCGACGTCGGACGCGAAATCGTCGACGAACGTCCGGCGGCGCAGGCAGCGCAACTGCTGGCCAAGCTGAACGCCGCCCTGCCGGCCGAGGGCGCGGTCGGCGCCGGCCATTTCGACGGCATGTGGAAGCAGGCCATCGGCGACGACCTGCCGCCCCTGAACCCCGTCGGCAACGCGGCGCGCGACGCCTACAGGGAATGCGCGTCCGGCGCCTCCTCTTACGGCTATAGCGGGCTCCGGCGCTGCCTCGAATACCGGCACGACGACATGATCCGCGGCCTCAACGTGGATTACTGGCAGAACCAGCCGGGAAGCTGACGGCCTACCCTTCCCTCATCCTTCCGTCACCCCGGGCTGGCCCGCCCCGGATTAAATCCGGGGTCCGGGTCCACACTTCAACATCCGTCGTCGTGTTGGCAGTGGATTCCGGGACAGCGCTATGCGCTGCCCGGAATGACGAAATGGGGCAAATGCGCCCCCCCTGGCACGCCGCCGAACCAGCTCCCTTTCTTACGCCCGATAGCCGCGCCAGCTTCCAAAGGGGTCTTTTGCGCCCCGCATCCGGGCATTAAGCTGCCGGAAAAGCCCGCACCGGGCCCGCACCGGTTACGTCATCCAGGGAGGATCGCCAGGCATGATCGCCTCGCCCAACGATACCGTTCGCGTCGACGTCACGGACGGCGTCTGCACCGTCACCATCAATCGCCCGGAATCCTTGAACGCGCTCAACGACGACGTCGTGACGGCGCTGATGGAGATCACCGCCGCCCTCAAGACCGCGGACGACATCGGCTGCGTCGTCCTCAAGGGCGAAGGCGACCACTTCATGGCCGGCGGCGACGTCAAACGCTTCAAGAACCGCTTCGACGGCGGCGCCGGCGAAGCCGAGAACCGGGAATGGTTCAACTTCATCCTCGGACGCGTGCACGTGGTCGTCAGCAACATGCAGGCGCTGCCGATGCCCGTCATCGCCGCCGTCAAGGGAGCCTGCGCCGGCGTCGGCTTCAGCTTCATGCTCGGCTGCGATCTCGCCGTCGCCGCCGAGGGGAGCAAGTTCACGCTCGCCTACATCCACCTCGGCACGACGCCGGACGGCGGCTCGTCGTGGTTCCTGCCGCGCGTCGTCGGCGTGCGCCGCGCCATGGAGATCGCGCTGCTCGGCGACCGCTTCGGCCCCGAGAAGGCGCTGGAGTTCGGGCTGATCAACAGGATCGTCCCGGCCGCCGATCTGGAAACGGAGGTGCGGGCGATGGCGGCGAAGATCGCCAAGGGACCGCGTCGGGCCTTCGCCGGCACCAAGCGGATCATCTACGCCGCCACGACCAACGACATCGAGACGCAACTGGACGCGGAGACCGAGAGCTTCGTTTCCTGCGCCATGACCAAGGATTTCCGCGAAGGCGTCACCGCCTTCGTCGAGAAGCGAAAGCCGGATTTCACCGGCGAATAAACAAGGGAGAAACCGCATGACCAGCAAACCGCTCGAGGGCAAGGCTGCCCTCGTCACGGGCTCGGCCCGGAACATCGGCCGCGCCATCGCGCACCAACTCGCCGAGCAGGGCGCCAGGATCGTCGTCAATGCCGTCGGCGATCAGGCCGCCGCCGACGAGGTGGTGAAGGAAATCAAGGCGCTCGGCTCCGACGCCATCGCGTGTCTCGCCGACGTCACCGACAAGGCCGCCGTCGAGAAGATGGTGGACGCCGGCGTTAAGGCGTTCGGCGGCATGGACATTCTGGTCCTGAATGCGTCCTCGCGCGGCCAGGTGCCGTTCCTGGAAATGACGCACGAACAGTGGCGCCGCGTCATCGACATCTCCTTGGACGGCGCTTTCTATTGTTCGCAGGCGTGCCTGCCGCACATGAAGGCCAAGGGTTGGGGCCGCATCGTCACCATCGGCGGGATTTCCTGGCACGTCGGCACCAACACGCGCGTGCACAACCTGGTTTCCAAGGCCGGTCTCGCCGGCTTCACGCGCGGTCTCGCGGTCGAGTTCGCGGGCGACGGCATCACCGTCAATTGCGTCTCGCCAGGCTTCATCGACACCGTCCGGCCGGGTTCCGCCGGCGTGCGCCCGCCGTTGAAAATCCATCCGCCGATCGACCGCATGGGCACGTCGGACGAGATCGCCTCCATGGTCCGTTATCTCTGCCTGCCGGAAGCGGCCTACGTCACCGGCCAAATCATGCACGTCAACGGCGGCATGTACCTCGGCGGCTCCTGACATGACCGCCCTGCCGCTGGCAGGTCAGGCCGCCATCGTCACGGGCTCGGCCCGCAACATCGGGCGCGAGATCGCGTTGATGCTCGCCGACGACGGCGCCGACATCGTCGTCAACGGCAAGTCCGACAAGGCCGCCGCCGAAGCGGTGGCGGCGGAAATCGCCGCCAAGGGCCGCAAGGCCGTCGTCTGCATGGCCGATGTGACGCGGGAGGACGCGGCCAAGGCCCTCGCCCAGGCGGCGATGGACGCCTTCGGCCGCATCGATATCCTGGTCTGCAACGCGGCGATCCGCCGGCAGCGGCCGTTCCTGGAAATCCCATTCGAGGAATGGAAGGAAGTGCTGGCGGTCGATCTCGACGCGCCGTTCCTCTGCATGCAGGCGGCGCTGCCGCACATGGTGGCGCGGGGCTACGGCCGGGTCGTCACCATCGGCGGCTCCACCCTGCACATCCTGACGCCGAACCGGGCGCACGTGACGGCGGCGAAGATGGGGCTGATCGGCCTGACGCGCACCATCGCCATCGAGTTCGGCGAAAAAGGCATCACCGCCAACTGCGTGGCGCCCGGCCACATCGACACGGTGCGCGGCACATCCGCCGGCAACCGCTCCACCGGCGGCCTGCAACGGCCCATCGAGCGTCTCGGCGAGATGGCGGAGATCGCCGCCATGGTGCGCTATCTGTGCCGGCCGGAAGGCGCCTACGTCACCGGCCAGGTGATGCACGTCAACGGCGGCATGTACATGGGCGGGGTCTAGAACGCTGACCAACGAGATCATTGAGCGCATCCGAACCGGCCTCGCCGCCGCCGGGAAATCCCCGGAAAGCATCGGCACGTCCGATCTGGCGGCGGTCGACGCCTTTCACGTCAGGGGAAACGAAGCGACGGCGGAACTGCTGGCGCATTTGCATCTGGGGCCGGCGGCAATCGTCCTCGACATCGGCTGCGGCACCGGCGGCACCGTCCGCATGATCGTCGAGCGGTTCCGGTGCCGCTGCGTCGGCATTGACATCTCGCCGGCCTACGTCGAGGCCGCCCGGGAGCTGACGGGTTGGGTCGGGCTTTCCGACAGGGCCGAATTCCGGACCGCCGACGCCACCGCGCTCCCCTTCGCCGACGCCGCCTTCGACGCCATCGTCACGCAGCATGTCGCCATGGCCGTCGCCGACAAGAAGGTGTACTACGGCGAGGCGGCGCGGGTATTGAAGCCGGGCGGTACGCTCGCCATCTACGACGCCCTCGCCGGGCCGGCCGGCGGCATCGGCTTTCCCGTGCCGTGGGCCGTGGACGCGGCGGCAAGCCATATCGTGACGCCGGACGACATGCGGGCCGATCTCTCGTCGGCGGGGTTCGAGATCACGCATTGGCGCGACACCACCGCCGCCGGCCTCAAATTCTTGGAGAAGGCCGTCACCCGCTACGCCGCCGCCGCGCCGCCGGCCCTCGGCCTGCACCTGCTGCTGGGCGATGTCTTCGGCAACATGCTGGCGACGCTGGCGCGGAACCTCGCCGAGGACCGGGTCGTTCTCGCGAAAGTCGTCTGCTCGAAGAACTAGTGTACCCCGGGACAAGCCCGGGGTGACGGATTTTGAAACGCAGCGTCGGCCTTACTCATCCGGAGTCGATTGTTTCGCGCCGCCCCCAAGCTTTATTTCGTCACCCCGGGCTTGTCCCGGGGTCCACTCTTGAAAATCGGAATATCCTACGAACCGCGGATAGCGGCGACGAGCGCGAGGGTGCGCTTCGCCGCGTCGACGATGGGATAGTCGATCATGCGGCCGTCCAACTGGATGGCGGCAGCGCCGGCGGCCTCGGCGTCGGCAAAGGCGGCGACGACCTTCTCCGCGAAAGCGATCTCGTCTGCCGTCGGCGTGAACACGTCGTTGACGACCGGCACCTGATTGGGATGGATGCAGAGCTTCCCCTGGAAGCCCATGTCGCGGACCCGTTCCGTCGATGCCGTCAATCCCGGCATGTCGGCGATCTCGATCCAGACCGTGTCGATGGGCGGCTCGATGCCGGCGAGACGGGACGCCAGCACGACCTCGCTGCGGGCCGTATGGAATTCCCATTCGTCCCGGGTCCAGCGGATGCCCATGTCCTTGGCGAAGTCGCCGGCCCCGAAGCAGATGCGCTTCACGCGCGGCGTCGCGGCGGCGATCTCGCGGGCGGCGGCGAGCCCCCGCCCGGTCTCGATGATCGGCACCAGTTCGATGCCGCCGACAGGCATGCCGTGCGCGCGTTCCAGGTGCGAGATCAGCCAATCCGCGGCGACGGCCTGGACCCGGTCCTCGACCTTCGGCAGCACCACGCCGGCAAGCCCCGGCACGACCGCCGCCGACAGATCACCGACGCACCAGTCGGTCGCGAAGTCGTTGACGCGGACATAGGTGCGGCCCGCATGCTCCGTCGGCACGGCGGCGGCGACGGCGGCCCGGGTACGGGTCTTTTCGGCGATCGGGACCGCGTCCTCGAGATCGAGGATCACCGCATCGGCGCCGAGGGTGAAGACCTTCTCGACGCGGCGCGCGTGATTACCGGGCGCGAACAGCCAGGACCGATAGGCGGGCATGGCGGATCAGGAACCGGGGCCACGGCCGAGAAGCAGGCTCAGCTCCTCGTCGGTGATCGGATAGAAGGCGTTGAGATCCTCGTCCTTTTCGTGCCGGTCGCCGTAGCAGGTGTGCGGCCAGGCGTTCGGATCGCCGTCGCCCTCGCCGGGGCGGAGGCTCATTTCCGGCGCGGCCTTTTTCGTCTCGAACAGCGGCGCCTTCTTGGCGGCGTCGGCGGCGGCCAATGCCGGCAGGGCTATCATGCCCGCCAACACGGCGGCGAAAACTGAAATCGGCGGGCGGTACACGTCTTTTCCTCGAACTTAAGCGGACGGGCCGTTCCAGACGGCGTCCTCGTCGAGAGGATACACCGGCCGGCAGAGCCCATCCCAGGGGAAATTCTTGAGGACCGGCGACGTCAGGCCCGGGCAGTCCGCCTCGACGACGCGTTCCGGTGGAAAGAACTCGTCGAAGCCGGCGCGGAAATGGCCACGCGACTTGACGACGACGGTACGCACCTTGGCGATGTCGATGCCGAATTGTTCGAGCATCATGGGATCGGCGCATTGCTTGCGGTGGCTGGCGACGCCGACGCGCACGCCGCCGGCGAGCAGCAGCGCCGTCGGCCCCAATTCGATGGCGCGCCCGGCCAACAGGCCGCGCCGGCCGACGAACTTGCCGTCGGTCAGTTTCTCGACCGTGACCGGAACCGTATACGGCGTGTCGAACTGGACTTCCGACGTGGCGTTGAATGTGGCCTCGAACGTTCCCCCCACGCCCACCTCGTGCGCCTTGGCGGCGACGGCGGGGTCGATCATCAAACCGAGGACCACGCCGTCCGCCTTGGCGTCGACGAGCGCGCGCAGGAGGTACGTGGTATTGCCGGTGCCGCCCCCGCCCGGGTTGTCGGCGACGTCGGCGACGATGCGCGGCGGCAGGGCCGGATCGCGGCCGGCCATCACCGCCATGGCGACGACGTCGTCGATGGCGGTCAGGTCCTTGCGGAACCGGCCCCGGTCCTTCCAGGCCCGGTTGGCGATATCGTCGGCCAGCGCCTTGCCCGGCTTCGCGTCGCCGACCGACGTCACGATCACCGACATGCCGCACTTGGCGCTGTCGGAATAGATGAACCCGGCGGTGATCGAGACGTTCAGGATGGCGCCGCCGATCTTGGTCTGGCCGTAGTCGATGAGATCGGCGTAGGGACCCGCGGCGGTCAGCAGCGTCACCGTCGGCGCCGCGATCGGCACCTTCACGAAGGACGCATGGGCTTTCTCGCCGGCCCACAACCGGCGCATGATCCCGGCCGATTCCGCCCCCCGCTCGCGCTGATCCACGTGCGGATTGGTGAGATAGGCGACCAGCACGTCCGTCAACTCGACCATTCGGGCGGAGACGTTGGCGTGCAGATCGAGGGTCGCGATGACCGGCACGTCCGGTCCGACCACCTCGCGCACCATGGCGTAGAGCGTGCCGTCCGGGTCGATGTCGCCGGTGGCGCGCATGGCGCCGTGACTGTCGATGTAGACGCCGTCCAGCTTGCCGGCGGCTTCCAGGCGCTTCCGCATGGCGACCAGCGTGCGATCGAAGAACGCCTGATCGACCGGCCCGCCGGGTTCCGCGTCGGCGATCAGGATCGGCACCGGCCGCCAATCCGCGCCGGAGCCGTTCATGTCGTCGACGAAGCCCTTCACCTCCGCCGGCAAACGGCTGCTCGGCTTCGCCAGTTCGGCGAGGATGTCGTCCCCCTCGACGTAACAGCGTTTCCGGTAATCCGCCTCCGTCGTCGTCGGCGAGAAGGCGTTGCTCTCCAGATGAAAACCGAGAAGCGCGACTTTCTTGACCATGCCCTACCCCCTCACGGCAAACGGGGGCCGCTACATCGTAACGGCCCCCGCAAGTCAGGTTGTCTCCGTTGCGTCAGCGCGAGCGCAGCTTGGGATCCAAGGTGTCGCGCAACGCGTCGCCGAACAGGTTGAAGCCGAAAACCGCGAGCGAAATCGCGACGCCCGGCCACACGGCCACCCACGGCGCGCTTTCGGCGTATTCCTCGGCACCGCCCTGCAGCATCAGGCCCCAGGCCGGCGTCGGCTCCTGCACGCCGAGACCGAGATAGCTGAGCGACGCCTCGAGCAGGATCGCCTGACCCAGGAACGACGTCAGCATGATCAGGTACGGCGCCATGACGTTCGGCGCCATGTGGCGGAGGATGATACGGGCATGCCCGAAGCCGAGGGCGCGGGCCGCGTCGACATAGGGGATTTCCCGGATCGCCAGCGCCGACGAGCGCACGACGCGCGCGCATTGCGGCGCGAAGGTGATGGTGATGGCGATGATGACGTTCTGCGTGCCGGGCCCGAGGGTCGCGACGACGGCGAGCGCCAGGATGATCAACGGGAACGCCATGAAGACGTCCATGACGCGCTGGAACAGCAGATCGAACAGGCCGCCGAAATAGGCACTGGCGACGCCGAACACCAATCCCACGGTGGAGCCGATGAAGGCGGCCGTGAAGCCGACCAGGAGCGCCGTCCGCGCACCGTAGATGATGCGGGTGAACAGATCGCGGCCGAACGAATCCGTGCCGAGGATGAATTCCGCGCCGGGCGGAGTCAGCATGTTGGCGAGGTCGTTGGCGACCGGGTTGTAGGCCGTGATGAAGTCGGCGAACAGCGCGGCGAAGATCATCGCCAGAACGATGATCGCGCCGGCGACGCCGACCGGTTGCTTGCGGGCGAGGTCGCCGAGAACCTTGTACCAGCTCTTTTTCGGCGCAAGGACCTCGATTTCGCTTTCGACGCGGGCTTCAGAAACCGTAACCATGATCGAGACCTCAGCTATACCGGATGCGCGGATCGAGCCACGCGTAGAACAGATCGACGACGAAGTTCGTGATCACGAAAATCAGAACGACCAGCATGACGAGCTGCTGCGTCAGCATGAAGTCCTGGGCGCCGACGGATTCGACGAACAACCTGCCGATACCGTTGAGGTTGAAGACCTGCTCGGTGACGACAAGGCCGCCCATCAGGAAGGCGAATTCGAGCGCGATGATCGTGACGACCGGCAGCAGCGAGTTCTTGAGCGCGTGCCGGTTGATGACCACGCGTTCGACGAGACCCTTGGCGCGGGCGGTACGGATATAGTCCTCGCGCATCACTTCCAGCAGCGCCGAGCGCGTCATACGCGTCGCGACCGCCGAATAGCGGTATCCGGTGGCGACGGCCGGCCAGATCAACTGCGACAAATTGTGCACCGGATCCTCGAATAGGGATTTGAACTGGATCGGCGGCATCCATGGGACACCGAGGAACTCCTGCGTCGTTATGAGAAGGCCGAGGATGATCAGAATACCGAGCCAGAAGGACGGCATCGCGATGCCGGCGATGGAAAAGCCCCGGACCACGTAGTCGATCCATGTGTTTTGCCGTACCGCCGATATGACGCCGAGCGGAATGGCGATGATGATCGCGACGATCGTCGCCATGACCGCCAACTGCAGGGACAACTCAAACCGGAGGCCGATTTCCTCGGTAACCGGATTGCCGGTCCACATGGACTTGCCGAGGTCGAGCGTCGCGTAACCAACGATGAAATCGACGAACTGCATGTAGATGGGCTTATCGAGGCCCAGTTCCGCCTGGCAAATGGCCACATCGCGCGGATCGGCGTACTGACCGGTGCCGGCAAGGCGAACCTCGCAGATGTCGCCGGGCACGAGGCGCAACAGGAAAAACACCAAAATGGCGGCGCCGATCAGCGTCGGCACCATCAGCATCAATCTTTTGATAATGTACTTCGACATTTTTTTCTTGCGTCTTTCGACGTCTGCTTCTCCCTGACGAATATTTCTTCTGGCGGAAGCCGCCCGCCGTTCCCGGAGGAACGACGGGCGGGTATCCAAGCGGATCGACTTACTTGTCGAGCCAGATGTTGTCGTAGTGGACGTTCAGGTAGTGGCTCGGTGCCGTCTTCCAGCCCTTAACATAGGACCGGTGCGGATTGATTTTGTACCACCACAACGTGACCAGCTCATGCGCCTGCGTATCGAGCGCCAGCTTTTCGTAGTCGCGGATCAGCTTGCGCTGTTCACCTTCGTCGCCGGAGCGCAGGATCTTGTCGTAGAGCGCGTCCAGTTCCTTGTCCTCATAAGCGCCGTGGTTGGAACCCGACGAGCCGAGGAACTTGGTGATGTCGGCGATCGGGTTGATCACCGCCTGGCAGTTGAAGTCCATGGAGATGTCGAATTCCTTGGACTTACGCAGCGTGTCGTAGAAGGTCGGGGTCGGGTTGACCTGCTGGTCGACCTGGAGACCGGCCTTCGTCCACTGGTCGATGGCCCAGGTGCCGACAACCTTGTACGGCTGGTCGACACCACGGTTGTGGAGCGTGAACTTGAAGTTCGGCATCCCGGCCTCGGCGAGGAGCTTCTTCGCATTGGCGCGGGACTTCTCGACGTCGGTTCCGAAACCAGCGATCTTCGTCAGCTCGTCCTTGGTCGCAGCAAGCGGATGGCCCGGGAACACCACGCCACCGACCGTCTTCACGATGGCGATCTGCGACAGGTACTTGGAGCCGTTCCAGCGGTCGAGCATCATGCTGAGCGCGCGGCGAACCCGCGGATCGTCCATGCCCTTACGCTTGTGGTTCGGGGTCGCCAGCAGGACGCAGTTCCAGTCGCTTTCCTGGACCGTGATGTCCTTGCCGAGGGCCTTCACCAGGTCGTCACGCGCCTTCGGCGGGAAACCGCGGAACTCGATCGCCGCGCGGTCGCCGCGGATGGCCTGGATGGAAACGGCCATCTTGGCGGAGTTGATCGCCTTGAAGCCATCGAGATACGGCTTCGGCTTACCGTCGACACCCTTGTGGTGATATTTATCGTACTTCACGCCTTCGAGGACGGCGCCCTGCACGTCCTGAACGAACTTGAACGCACCCGTACCGTTGACGTTGGTCTTGTGCCAGGTCAGACCGTGCGCATCGAGGTCCTTCTTCGAGTACTGGAAGTCGAACGGCGAAGCGAGCGCCGGGATGAAGGAACCCGTCGGGAACTTCAACTTGAACTCGAGCGTGTAGTCGTCGGTCGCCGTGACCGAATCGACCGCGAGATAGTAGCTCTTGCGCGCGCTGGCGATGCCTTTCGGCGGATTGATGATCTTCTCGTAGGTCGCCTTGATGTCATGCGCCGTGAGCGGCGTGCCGTCGTGGAACTTCACATCCTTGCGGATCTTGAAGGTGTACTTGGTGCCACCTTCCGTCGGCTTCGGAACGGCCCCTTCGCAGAGGTCGCAAACGAAGTCCGTCGGCGAGGACGGGTTGTCCGGATTGACGCGGATCAGCAGGCTGTAGAACGGCCGAATGCGATGGATCATCGCGTAGGTGGTTTCGACGTGGGCGTCGTAGCTCGGCGCGGTGCCCGCGACGACGAAGTTCAACGTACCGCCCCGCTTGACGGTTTCCGCGGAGGCGACGTTCGCACCCGCGGCCAACCCAGCGCCGACAACGGCGGCGAGGGCCAGTCTCCCAGTTTGTTTCAACATTGTACGTCTCCTTCCCTGATGAAGTTGAGGGTTTCTCCTCAGTAATGCAGCGCGCCGAGGGCGCGGCACGCTCACACCTCCGTGCAGGCCACGAAGTGGCCCGGCTTTACTTCGCGAAACGCCGGCGCCTTGGCCTTGCAGCCATCGACCATGATCTCGCAGCGCGGGTGGAAAACGCAACCCGGCGGCGGATTGATCGGCGACGGAATTTCGCCCTTGATGACTTGATGCGCCCGCGCCTTCTCGATTTCCGGATCCGGGATCGGCACGGCGTTCAGCAGCGCCTGCGTATACGGATGCAGCGGATTGTCGAAAAGTTCGTCGCAGTCAGCGAGTTCGACCATGTGGCCGAGATACATGACCGCGACGCGGTGGCAGAGATGCCGGACCACGCTGAGGTCGTGCGAGATGAAGAGATACGTCAGATTGAATTCGTCGCGCAGATCCTCGAGCAGATTGATGACCTGCGCCTGGATCGACACATCGAGCGCCGAGACGGCTTCGTCGCAGATGATGAACTCAGGGTTCATCGCCAACGCCCGGGCGATGCCGACGCGCTGTCGCTGACCGCCCGACATCTCGTGCGGGTAACGGTCGGCGAACGCCGTGGCGAGACCGCAGACGTTGAGGAGTTCCTTGACCCGCGCCTGACGGTCGGCCTCGTTCTCGATGATCTTATGGACGTGCATCGGCTCGGCGATGATCTCGCCGACCTTCATGCGCGGATTGAGCGAGCTGTAGGGATCCTGGAAGATGACCTGGATGCGCTTGCGCATCTCGATCAACTGCTCGCGATTGCACTTCATGATATCGGTGCCGTCGTAAACGATTTCGCCGGCAGTCGGCTTTTCGAGCTGCAGGATGCAGCGTCCGGTCGTCGTCTTGCCGCAACCGGACTCGCCGACGAGGCCGAGCGTCTCGCCCTTGAATATCTTGAAGTCCAGGCCGTCGACCGCCTTCACCTGCGCGACGATCTTGGGAATCATGATCCCTTCGGTGATCGGGAAGTACATCTTGAGGCCGCGGACATCGACGAGCACTTCGTCGAAACCGGCGGAACTACCCGACGTACCGACCTTCTTCTGGGTGGCCAGCACTTCGTTCATCCCACGACCTCCGCCACTTCCTTCTTCAATTTGTCCATCTCAAAACATGCCGAATAGTGTTGATCGCCTATTTTTTCGAGCGGCGGGAAACTCTTGGCGCACCGCTCGGTAGCGCACCGGCACCGAGGCCGGAACGAGCATCCGTCGTCGAGCAGCGTCAGATCGGGCGGCTGCCCATCGACCGGGTCGAGTTTTTCGGCCCGGGTCTTGTCCATGCGCGGCACCGATTTCAGCAGCGCCAGCGTGTAGGGATGCTTCGGATTGTGATAGATGTCCTTGGCCGTCCCGGTCTCGATGATCTTGCCGGCGTACATCACGTTCACCCGGTCGGCGTAGCGCGCCACGACACCCAGGTTGTGCGTGATGACGATCATGGCAACGCCGAGCTCGCGGGTCAGATTCTTCATCAGTTCGAGAATCTGCGCCTGGATCGTCACGTCGAGCGCGGTCGTCGGCTCGTCGGCGATGATCAGCTTCGGATCGCACGCCAGCGCCATGGCGATCATGACGCGCTGGCGCATGCCGCCCGACAGATGGTGCGGGTATTGCGCGAGCCGCCGCTTCGGTTCGGAGATGCCGACCTTTCCGAGCAGCTTCTCGGCGCGGCCCATGGCCTCCTCTTCGGAAATGCCCATATGCGCGATCATGGTCTCGGTCAACTGCATGCCGATGGTGAGCACCGGGTTCAGCGACGTCATCGGCTCCTGAAAGATCATGCCGATGTCGCGGCCGCGAACCTCGCGGATTTCTTCCTCGGACAGTTCCAGCAGGTTCTGACCGTTAAAGATGATCTTGCCGTCGACGATCTTGCCCGGCGGCCAAGGGATCAGCCGCATGATGGTCATGGCGGTGACGGATTTGCCCGAGCCGGATTCCCCGACCACGGCCACCGTCTCGCCTTCTTCAACGGAGTAGGATACGCCGTCCACGGCCTTTACGACGCCGGCGCTCGTGAAGAACTGAGTCTTCACGTTATCCAGTTCTAGTAGAGCCACGTTACCTCCCTGACGAAAAGCTAGTCTGCTTTTTCTTGTTGGTTATCTCGTCACCGTAATGGCCGCCCAAAACGGTGTCAAATTAATACAACATCCCGAAAATTCTGCCAATGCGTCTCAAAATTTAAGATCGTGACGTTCTTCGTCCGATTGGCGAAATTTCGCAATCCGCCATGTATGTGCGGCTTTGCTTGCTTGCAAGGGCGGCGGTTAGCATAGTCGCCGCCGAACCCAGCCACGGAGGAAAAAAGATGGCATCCGATCAATTCGAACGCGGCCTGAAGTGCCGCAAGGAAGTCCTTGGCGAAGCCTACGTCGAGGCGTCGCTGAAGAAGGCCGACGACTTCAACCGCGATTTCCAGGAAATCGTCACCGAGTACTGTTGGGGCGGCACCTGGGGCCGCGGCCAGCTCAGCAAGCGCGACCGCTCGATCCTGAACCTCGGCATGCTGGCCGCCCTCAACCGCCAGCATGAATTCAAGCTGCATTTCAAGGGCGCCATCACGAACGGCCTCTCCATGCAGGATCTCCGCGAAATCCTCATCCAGATCGCCGTCTACTGCGGCATCCCTGCCGGTGTCGAAGCGTTCCGCGTGGCGCGCGAAGTGTTGGACGCCGAGGGCATCGACGTCTCCAAGATGGACAAGGGAGCCTGAGGATGGACGCACCGAAAGTCGTCGGCTTCGTCGGCCTCGGCCAGATGGGCGGCCCGATGGCCGCCAACATCGCCAAGTCCGGCATGCCCATGATCGTCTACGATAAGGCCGGCACCAAGGAGCGCGCCCCGGCCGGCGCCAAGATCGCGAGCTCGCTCGCGGAAGTGATCGCCAGCGCCGACACGGTGTTCCTATCCGTTCCGGACGGTCCCGTCTCCATCGCCATCGCCAACGAGATCGCGGCCATGAACGACCGCCGGGCCGCCGTCGTCGTCGATCTGTCGACGATCGGTCCGGACGCGGCCCGGGAAGCGGGCGACATCGTCGCGGGTGCGGCAATGGCCTACTGCGACGCGCCGGTTTCCGGCGGCCAGTCGGGCGCCGTCGCCGGCACCATCACGATCATGTTCTCGGGTCCCAAGGACGCGCTCGACACCAACATGGACGTGCTGAAGTCCTTCGCGAAGAACATCTTCCACGTCGGCGAGGCGCCGGGTCAGGGCCAGTCGGTGAAGATTCTCAACAACTACCTGTCGGCGACCGCCATGACGGCGACGTCGGAAGCGGTGTTGTACGGTCTCTCTCAGGGCATCGACATGAAGACGATTCTCGACGTCGTCAACGTGTCGACCGGCATGAACACGGCGAGCCTGGACAAGTTCCCGAAGCGGATTCTGACCGAGACCTTCGATGCCGGCTTCAAGACCAAGTTGCTGGCGAAGGACGTGAAGCTGTTTCTCGACAACGCCACCGCCGCCAAGTCGCCGACCAAGATGGCGACCGTGCTGTCCTCGATCTGGCAGGGCATCACGAAGGAAAATCCGGAGGGCGATTTCACCCTCATCTACAAGTACGTCCGCGACAAGACCTGAGCGCGGCCTCGGAAACCCCTTCCCCGTGCCCGGCGCGGGGAAGGGTTCCATTTTTCAGTTATAGCCTTCGTCGAGAAGCGGGAACGCCGACAGCATGTGCGGCATCTTGACCACCGCGTCCTCGCGGTAGAGATGCGCCGCTTCCAGGCCGGCGTAGGTCGTGACGCCCAGAAGTGCCAGCGCCGTCTCGACCTCGACTTCGAGAATCTCCAGCATCCTGACGACGCCTTCCGTGCCGGCGGCGGCGTAGGCGAGGCCCTGCAGGCGGCCGATGCCGACGGCGTCGGCGCCGAGGATCATCGCCTTCACGATGTCGGTGCCGCGCATGATGCCGCCGTCGAGCACGACCTTGGCCTTGCCGCCGACGGCCGAGACGCATTCTGGCAAAACGTCCATGCCGCCACGCCCGTGGTCGAGCTGCCGCCCGCCGTGGTTCGAGACGTAGATGACGTCGCAGCCTTCCTTGACGGCGATTTCCGCGTCCTCGGCGGTGGCGATGCCCTTGAGCGCCAGCGGAATGTCGTACTTGTCACGGATGCGCTTGAAGTCGTCCCAGTTGAAGAGCGCCTGGTAGCGCTCCCCTTCCGCCTGCGTCTGACGCGCCACCGAAACGAACCCCTTCGAGATGTCGCGTTCACGCCGGCTGTAGTGGTCGAGATCGATTGTGAAGCAGAAGCCCATGTAACCCTTGTCGATGGCCCGCTGGACGTGATCGTCGACCCAGGCCGCGTCGCCGCGGACGTAGAGCTGGAAGAATCGCGCCGCGTCCGGCGCCGCGTCGGCGACGGCTTCCAGGCCCGGCTTGCAGACCGAGCTCAGCATGTGAATGCAGCCGAACTCGCCGGCCGCCTTCGAAACCCCTGACCCGCCGTCCGGATTGAGCTGCTGCAGGGAACCGATCGGCGCCAGGATCACCGGCAGCCGGAGCTTGCGCCCGAGGAATTCCGCCGAGGTGTCGAGGCCGGAAACGTCGCGCATGACGCGCGGCCGGAACGCCAGCCGGTCGATGGCCATGCGGTTCCGCTTCTGCGTCGTTTCCGTCTCGGCGCCGCCGACCAGATAGTCCCAGGCGCCGTCGTCCAGGTTGGCCCGCGCCGCCGCCACGAACTTCTGCAGGCAGGCGAACTTCTTGATGATGTCGTCGGTGCTCATGATCGCAATCAGCCCTTGTGCACCGGCTTCGGGGTGACGATGACGCCATCGAGATCGGCATAGATGTAGTCGCCCGGATTGACGACGATGCCGCCGAAGCGAAGCTGCACGTCGGCGAGACCGATGCCGTCCGTGCGCGGACGCATCGGCGTGCACTTGAGCGCCTTGGCGCCAATGTCGAGCTCGGCGAATTCGTGCGTGTCACGGATGGCGCCGTTGAAGATCATGCCGGCCCAGCCGAAATCGACGGCTTCCTGCGCGATGTTGCCGCCGCAGAGCGCGCGGCGCTGCGAGCCGCGGCCGTCGACCACCAGGACCTTGCCCTTGCCGCCGCGAGCCAGGATTTCCCGGATGCCCTTGTTGTCTTCATAGGTCGAGAACGTCACCGCCTCGCCATGGAAGCAGGAACGCTTGGCGTAATCGGTGAACATGAGCTCGCAAACGAGAGCCGCCGGATAGTCGTCGCAAATATCCGCGGCGCGGATGATGTCGGTCATTCGAGGTTCCTCCCAAGAAACGTTGCGGGCGAGATTAGGAGGTCTTGGGCGATCGGTCCATGCCGGTTAGAGTGCGCCACAACGATTTATCACCGAGGGAGAAACCCATGAACAAGTTCGCCATCTTCGTCACCATCAAGGTGAAGCCCGGCAAGGCCGAGGAGTTCAAATCCTTCATCCTGCCGAACGCCACGGCGTCGGTCCGCAACGAACCCAACTGCCATCAGTTCCGCGTCATGACGTCGAAGGACGATCCGGAAACCTTCCACTTCTACGAGGTCTATTCCAGCGCGGCCGACCTCGACAGCCACCGCCTGCAGCCGCACTACAAGACGTTCGCCGAAGGCATCAAGGACCTGGTGCTGGAGCGCTCCATCGTCCAGCTCGACCTGCTGCACTGATCACTGGGTTCCGCGCTCGCGGAACCACGCGACCAACATGAACGTGCCGAAAGCGCAGATCGCCGCCGTCAGAAACCAGCCGGCGGCGAAACCGCCGAGCGTGTCCACGGCCCAGCCGAACAGAATCGGCCCGGTCATGCCGCCGACGTGCACGCCGACCATGTTGATCCCCATGGCCGAGCCGGCGAGGCGCGGATCGACGGCCTCGACGGAAATGGCCTGAGCGACCGGCGCGAACGATGCCACCGTGATGCCGAGCGCCGCCGTCAGGCCGAGCCCGATCCAAAGCCCGAAACCCGGCCCGACGAACGCCATCATGGCCAGCAGCAGCGACGCCGCGGCGCAGATCCAGATCAGGAGCGTCCGGCGCCGGCCGGCGAAGCGGCGGTCGCTGAGCACGCCCCAGCCGACCCGGGCGACCGCGCTCGTCGTCTGGGCGAGGCCGATGGCGAAGCCGGCCAGTTCCTGGCTGGCCTTGACGGCGCCGGTCAGAAACAGCGTCAGGAAGCCGAAGAAGTTCGTCTGCGCGATGTTGAGGAAGCCGTTGGCGACGGCGTAGACGGTGAAGTTCCGGTCCCGGGCGACCTCTCCGATGTTGGCGACGACGCTCTTGCGCCCGCCCTCCGCCGACACGTGATAGCGGATCAGGCCGACGCAGAAGACGCCGTTCAGAACGATGCAGACGGCGACGCCCCACATGATGTGTTGCCAATGCACGTGCGCGGCGAGCGCGCCGTTCACGGCCGCGACGACGCCGCCGAGCGGCACGCCGACCTGCTTCAACCCCATGGCGGTGCCGCGACGCTCGCGCGGGAACCAGTCCAGCACGCCGCGCGCAGTCGACGGATTGTTCATCGAGTAGCCGATGCCCATGGCGAACATGGCGGCGAGACACGGGAAGTAGCCGTCCGCCATCGCCAGCATGACGGCGGCGACGGCCATGATCACGTGCGCCGCCACCAGCGCCCGCCCGACGCCGTAGCGGTCGGTGACGGCGCCCGCCGGCAAGGACCAGAACGCTTGCGCCCCGTAATAGGCGGAGACAAAGGCACCGAATTGCGCCGCGCTCAGGTCGAGGTCGGCGCTGATGACCGGCGCCATGGCCATCACTGAGACGACGTTCATGGTGCCGACGATATGCGACAGCACCAGCGCCGGCAGGCGCGTCAGCCAGGGATTGCCGCCTTCAGCGGAAGCGTTCATGGACGCTCAGACAGCGGGTGGCGGCGCCACCACGTCCTCGTAGGCGTGGCGTTTGGTGATCCGGCCGCCGTGCAGGAAGACGTCGACGGTGACTTCGTAGGCCGCCTTGGTGATCTCGATGTGCGGCGTCCAGTTGCCGAGTTTCTGGTAGTAGGCGACGGTCGAGCCGAGCACCGAGCGGTGGATGCTCGGGAAATAGCTGTGCAACGTGTGCGCGACGTCGTCGGCCGGTGTCGCGATCAACCAGCTCCGCGCGTTCTTGTAGGCGCGGGTGAACGCTTTCGCCATGTCGGTCGAGAGCCATTCGCGCGTCGCCGCCAGCGACGAGAACGCGCACGGGCCGATCGCCGGACCGACGGCGGCGACGATGTGGCCGGCGCCGTCGTATTCGAGCTGTTGCGGCGCCGGTCCCTGCAGATGGATATAGTCCGCGCCGCCGTCCTTGAAGGCCTGGATCATCGGCGCGCCGGAACCGGCGTTCACCACGTTGACCTTCGAGATATCGAGACCCTTCTTCATGCAGGCGTACTTGAACATGACGAGCGGCTGCACGCTGGTCTGATCGACGATGATCGAGCCCTGGTAGAGCTTGTCCCACGTGAATTTCGGGTCGGGCTTGCGCGACGCGATGAAGAAACCGTCCATCTCGTTGACCTGCGCGAAGTGCATCTCCGGCGGCGTCTTGCCCTTTTCCAACGCCATGATCCCCTGCGACGGCGCCGATTGCACGACGTGCGCCGAGCCGTCCACCAAGGCGTCGACGGCGGACTTGCCGACCGGCGACTGCGACCACTCGTGATCGAGGCCTTCGTTCTTCAGGAAGCCGCCGGCCATGGTGGCGATGAGCGGGCTATAGAACGCGGAGAACCGCGAAAACTGGATGCTGATCTTCGACATTGTCGGACTCCCCGCAAAAATTCTTTTCTTCGTTGCCGATATTCAAAGCCGTGCGCTATTTCCTTGCAAGCCTCTCGTCCTGCAAAGGCCGTCCGTCCATGCCGGAGAGCGGTTGCCCGAGGTGCGCCAGGACCGTCGGCGCCAGGTCGACGGCCGACGTCGGATCGGCGACCCGGCGCCCGGCCTGGAAGCCGGCGCCGCAGGCGATCAAGAACGGGTGCTGTTCGTAGGCGCCCATGCCGCCGTGCTGGCCGCAACCGGCATTGTTGGAAATCTTGATCGAGCCCTGGAACGCCACCGACGTCCCCGGCACGCCGAACTCGCTCGCGTCGTCAGAGGCGCGTCCGACGGCGACGATGTCGATGCCGCCTTCCGGATCGAGGCCGAACTCCGCGATCTCCGCCCCCACCAGCACCCGGCCGATGCGGCCGTCCGCGCGCAACAACTCCGCGATGGCGGCGCGGCGCGGTTTGGCGTCCGGCGACAGATAGATGGTGGCGCTCAACCCCTGCGGCGCGATGGCGACGTCGCTGGATCCGGCGCCGTCCTTGAGACCCGCCGCGACCAGGATTTCCTCGAGGTCGACGATCTCGCCGATGGTCTCGTGTCCGTGGTCGGCAGCGCAGATCAGAAGCACCTCGCCGGCGTCGATGCCGGCGCGCAGGTTGTCGAAGACGCGCCCGGCCTGCGCGTCGGCGCCCCGGATGACGTCCAAGTGCGCCGGCGAGCCGAGCGGCACCGCGTGCTGCGTGTGATCCGGCTCGCAGAGCCACAGCAGCGCCAACGCCGGCTGGTTCGCCAGCAGCACCTCGTCGATGAAGCGCAGCGTCATGGCGGCGTCGCCCTCGGTGTCGTGACTAACGCCGAGAGGATCGAGGGCCGTGCGGCCCGGCCCGGTCGCGTGCGAGCGGTGCAGCATGCGGCCGTGTCCGTCCGGGTCCTGAAAGATCGCCGCGCCCGGCGACACGTTGGAATAGACGACGGCGCCGCCGGCATCGGCCAAACGCTCCGCCAGCACCGGCGTCTTGAGGGTCCGGCCCGTCGCTGCCGCCAGCTTGTCGCGGAACGCCGGCGGGCCGACGCTGAACACCTGCAACCCGTCGCCGAGATCGAGGGCCATGGCGTTTCCCTCCAGACCGTTCCGCCCCGGCAGGCAGCCGGTGGCGATGGCGGCGGAGGTGGTCCGCGTCGTCGAGGGAAAGACGCTCCGATGGCTGTCGAAGCGCGTGCCGTACCCAGCGATGCGGCAAAGATTCGGCGTCGTCTCCGGCGTCACCAGATCGTCGCGGAGACCGTCGCAGATGACGACGACGGCGCGTTTCATTCCCGTTCCTCCGTCACCACAAGGCCGTCGACGGCGACGACGCCCTTCCCCTCGCCCATCACGATCATCGGATTGATTTCCGCTTCCAGCGGCGGCCGTCCCAGCCGAGCCAGATCGGATAGCCGTTGGATCGCGTCGGCGAGCGCGTCGAGATCGCCCTTCGGCAGATTGCGATAGCCGCGGAGCGGCGCGAGGCCCGTCACTTCGTCGATCATGGCGAGCGCCGTCGCCTTGTCCACCGGCGCCGACCGGATGGCGCTGTCGCCGTAAAGCTCGGCGAGGATACCGCCCGGCGCCAGCACGACGACCGGTCCGATCTGCGGATCGACGCGGAAGCCGACCAGCGCCTCGCCGACACCCTTCGCCATCGACTGCACCAGGAAGCGGTCCAGGGCGAGCCCCGGCTTGTAGCGTTTCACGTTCGCCGCGATTTCCGTAACGGCGGCGGCGAGCGCCTTTTCGTCGGCAATGTTGAGCCGCACGGCGCCTGCTTCCGTCTTGTGCGGCAACGCCGCCGACAGGGCCTTGACCGCCACCGGATACGGCACGGGCGATTTGCTCTCGCTGGCGACCACCGCATGCGCCGCAACCGGAACGCCGAGGGCCGCGAACAGTTCGAGCGACATGGCCTCGTCGAACTTCTCGCCGACGTGACGTTCGAGAACGCCCGCGGCGGCTTCGATATTCGCGAACCCCGACGTGCCGGCGTCGGCCGGCGCGCGCCAGTCGAAGAACGCCCGCATGGCGTCGGCGCAGGCTTCCGGCGTTCGGAAGGCGGCAATTCCGGCGTCGGCGAGCAGCCGTAGCGACGCCCCCGCTTCCGGCACCATGAAGCCGGCGACCGGCTTCGCCGCGCCCGTCGCCTTCTCGACGATGGGCTTCACGGCGAGGTCGGGATGGAACTGCGCCGACGAGCCGACGACGCAGACGACGGCGTCGCAGTCGTCGCCGGCCAACAATTCGGCCAGCGCCGCGCCGTAGATGCCGTCCCGCGTGCCGGCCATGGTCAGATCGACGATGGGGCCGCGCCCGATCTTGAGATCGAAATCCTTGAGCCGCGCATGCAGCCGCTCCGGCGCCGGCACCAGTTCCAACCCCGCCGCGCCGAGCCTATCGACGACGGTGGCAGCACCACCGCCGGTCGTCGTCATCACGGCGACCCGACGACCCTTGGCGGGCCGCTTGCCGATCAGGAGCGGCGGCATTTCGAATAGACCCTCCAACGTCTCGACGCGGACGATGCCGTTGGCGCGGAAGAAGGCGTCGACCGCCGCGTCCTCGCCAGCCAGCGCACCGGAATGCGACAGCGCCACGGCACGCCCGACGGCGGAGCGGCCGAGCTTGTAGGCAATCACCGGCTTGCCCGCCTCGAAGGCCCGGCGCGCCGCGGCGGCGAGCGCCGGCGCGTCGCGGATGGCTTCCAGGAAGAGCAGAATGGCGTCCGTCTCCGGATCGTCCACCAGGAGATCGACCAATTCGCCGACGCC
Organism: Rhodospirillales bacterium; assembly: GCA_038117205.1. Classification (GTDB taxonomy): domain Bacteria; phylum Pseudomonadota; class Alphaproteobacteria; order Rhodospirillales; family Casp-alpha2; genus JAQBZY01. The sequence goes on from JAYOFL010000002.1 coordinate 94,984, forward strand.
GAGGTCCGACTCGTTGCCGACGGAAATCATCCGCGAGAAGCCGATGCCGCGCGCCGCGCCCCGGGACAGCAGCGTGCCGAGGATGGTGCCGCTCTGCGACACCAAGCCGAAGCGGCCCGTCGGCATTTCCGGCATTTCCAGGACCGCGTTGACGGAGAGCGTCAGCCGGCTCGCCGGACAGATGACGCCCATGGAATTGGGGCCGAGCAAGCGCACCCCCGCCGCCTTGGCGATCTCGAGCAATTCGGCCTGTTTCGCACGGCCGGCCTCGCCGGTTTCCGCGAAGCCGTCCGAATAGATGGTGGCGAGCGGAATGCCCGCCTTGCCGCAGGCGCGGACGGCGTCCGGCACCGCATCCGCCGGCACCATGACGAAGGCGTGGTCGACCGGCCCGTCCTTGCCGGCGTCGATGGCGTCGGCGCTGACGTAGGCCTTGCGGCCCTGCACCTCGGCGCGGCCCGGGTTGATCGGATGGACGTGGCCGGCATAGCCGTGCGCGGCGAGATAGCGCTGCGGCCGGCCGGTGTTCTTCTTCGGGTCGGCGGACGCGCCGACGAGGGCGACGCCGGCGGGCTCGAACAGCGCCCGCCTGAGCCGGTCGTTGTCACTCATGCGCGTCGCCGCCCTTGGGGGGACGCTGCGAGAAGCGACGGTCGAAGATGCCCTCGGCGATCCGGTTCATGAGGATTTCCGACGACCCGCCGGCGATCATCCAGCCGCGGGTGCGGCGGAAGCAGTATTCGATCAGGCAATCCTGGCTGTAACCGGCGGCGCCAAGAACCTGCATCGCTTCGCTCGCCACCTCAAAGCCGGCCCGGTTGCAGGCCAGCTTCGCCATCGCCGTGTCGTCGGCGGACGGAAACCCGGAATCGGCGGCGACGGCGGCCTTGTAGAGCAGCAGTTGCGCCGCTTCGAGCTTCAGCTTCATGTCGGCGAATTTCCATTGCAGACCCTGGAACTCGCAGAGGTGCCGGCCGAACTGCTTGCGCTCCTTGGCGTGCTCCCGCGCCATCTCGAAGGCATAGCGGCCGAGCGCGACGGCGCGGGACGAATTGCCGAGGCGTTCGACGTTGAAACCGGAGATCTGGCGCTTGAAGCCGCCTTCGCGGAGCAGGACGTTCTCCGCCGGCACGTAGGCGTTGTCGAAATAGACCTGACACCATTCCTCGCCGCCGAGGTAATGCACCGGCTGGCCGCGCTGCACGCCGTCGGACATCGGATCGACCAGCACCGAGCCGATACCGCCGACGCCGGGACCGTAGCGGCAATAGACGAGAAAAAGGTCCGCTTCCGGACTATGCGTCGAGAACACCTTGGTGCCGTTGAGGCGCACGCCGTCGCCGTCCGGTGTCGCCGTCGTCTTCAGTTCGGTGACGGCGGAGCCGGCTTCCGGCTCGCTCATGCAGAGGGACAGCACCATGTCGCCGGCGAGCAGCGGCTTCAGATAGCGTTCCTTCTGGTCCGGCGTGCCGAACTCGGCGAGCACGCGGATGGCGCCGAAATTGTAGGCCTGCACCACGTCGGCGCTCCTCGGACAATGGGCGGCGACGGTCTGGATGGCGATCACGGCGTCCATAAGGGTCCCACCCTGGCCGCTGTCCGCTTCCGGAATGGTGATGCCGAGAAGCCCCTGCTCGGCCATCAATTTGGCGACGTCGCGGGGAAAACCGAGGGTATGCGCGCGCTTCAGCGCGTCTTTCGCGAGATGCCGCTCGGCGAAGCCGGCGACGGCGTCGCGGAACATTTTTTGCTCTTCGTTGAGGTCGAAATCCATGACATTCTCCAATGGTGCGGCGCGTACATTAGAGAGCGCCGCCACCCTCTGACAATGCCGCAGGACTGGCGAAATTCGTGGAAGTTGACATACGTCAAGGCATGCGCCCCAATTCCCGTGCGGTAATCGACCAAAGCAAAGTGCTGAATCCGGGGAATTGAGAATGGATTACGAAGCTCGCTTTAAATCGGCGGTGGACGCGGTCCGGAACGAGGGCCGCTATCGCGTATTCGCCGATCTGGCGCGTCGCGCCGGAGATTTCCCGCATGCCGTCAACCGGCGTCCGGACGGTGAGTTCCCGGTCGTCATCTGGTGCTCCAACGATTATCTCGGCATGGGGCAGCATCCGGGCGCCATCGACGCCGTGGCGGACGCGGCGCGGAGCTACGGCGTCGGGTCGGGCGGAACCCGCAACATTTCCGGCACGACGCACCTGCACGTGATCCTGGAGAACGAACTGGCTGACCTGCACGGCAAGGAAGCGGCGCTGCTGTTTACGTCCGGCTACGTCTCGAACGACGCGACCATTTCGACGGTGGCGCAGTTGCTGCCGGGCTGCATCATCTTCTCGGACGCGATGAACCACGCGTCGATGATCGCCGGGGTGCGGCACGCCGGCTGCGAAAAGCGCATCTTCCGCCACAACGACCCGGAACATCTCGAACAGCTGCTGCGGGAAGCCGATCCGAAAGCGCCGAAACTGATCGTCTTCGAGAGCGTCTATTCGATGGACGGCGACGTCGCGCCGATCGCCGCCTATTGCGATCTCGCCGACAAGTACGGCGCCATCACCTATCTCGACGAAGTTCACGCGGTCGGCCTCTACGGCAAGCGCGGCGGCGGTATTTCCGAACGGGACAACGTCGCAAAGCGCGTCACCATCATCGAGGGCACGCTCGCCAAGGCGTTCGGCGCCATGGGCGGTTACATCACCGGCTCACGCGACTTGGTCGACGCCATCCGCTCGGTCGCGCCCGGCTTCATCTTCACGACGACGCTGGCACCGCCGGTCGTCGCCGCCGCCATCGAGAACGTGCGCTACGTCCGCGCCCACAACGAGCTCCGCGAGTGGCACCAGGAACGGGCAGCGCGCCTCAAGATGCTGCTGACACACGCCGGTCTGCCGGTGATGCCGTCCGACACGCACATCGTCCCGGTCTTCGTCGGCGATCCGGTGCTCTGCAAGGAAGCGACCGACATGCTGTTGGAGCAGCATGGCGTCTACATCCAGCCGATCAACTACCCGACGGTGCCGAAGGGCACGGAGCGGTTGCGCATCACGCCGACACCGCTGCACGACGACGCCCTGATGGCGCAACTGGTCGACGCGTTGACCGCCGTGTGGCGCGATCTCGGGTTACGCCGCGCCGCCTGAGCTGTCCGCCGGTAGTTCCGCCATCGCCAACACCAGTTCCAGGAAATCCTGCTGCAACCGGCGGTCCGGAATGCGGTTGAAGGCGCGCGCCAGGGCCTGCGCCTCGCGCGTCGAATTCGCGCCGCCGCTCGCCGGTGGCGCCGTCCCATCCGCCGCCATGCCGTCAAAGAAATAGTCGACGCCGACGCCGAGCACACGCGCGACCTCGAATAGGCGGCTCGCGCCGATGCGGTTGACGCCCCGCTCGTATTTCTGGATTTGCTGAACGGATATGCCGACGCTCGCGGCGAGCTTGGCCTGGCTCAGGCCGAGGGCGGCTCGCCGGTCACGCAACCGGCGTCCGACGTACACGTCCACCGGATCGCAATCGCTGGCGTGGCGCCGGGCTGGCGGCATCGAATTCTCGCGCATCCGGCGTATACAATAAGTGTATTTACATATAAATACTATTTTTAAGATGCATTCGGGCTTCGACTGGGGATGGCATATGACCGCCCGCCGGTCAGCCCCTTGAGCCCAAGATCAAATCCGACGCCTTTTCGCCGATCATGATTGCCGGCGCGTTGGTGTTGCTTGTCGTGTGAAAGGGCATCACCGACGCATCGGCGACCCGCAATCCGGCGATGCCATGAACCCGCAATTCCGGATCGACGACACATTCCGCCCCTGGCCCCATCTTGCAACTGCCGACGGGATGCCAGGACGTTTCCGCCGTGGCGTGGACGAAATCGAGCAGATCCTGATCCGTAACGCTCTCCGGTCCGGGACGAACCTCACGCACGATGAGATCGCGCAATGGACCGCGTTCGGCGATTTCCCGGCACTTCCGAAGCGCCCAAAGCGTCGCCGCGATATCGTCTTCATGATCGAGATAGTTCGGCATGATTTTCGGCGGTTCGTGCGGGTCGGTGGAGCGCGCATGCACCTCGCCGCGCGAACGCGGGAAGATGAAATACGAGCCGATGTGAAATCCGGAAAACGGGTCGATCCCCGCCAGGGCGTCACGGCTTTTACTGCTCGACAGGGCGCATTGAATTCGAAGATCGGAGAACGGCTCAACCGGACTCCTAACGAACGCGTGGGCGCGAAAGCTCGGCGTCGTGAACAATCCGCGCCGCATGACGGCGAATTTCATGAGTTCCTTCGCCGCGAAGAACCTATTCAGGATCAGATCGTTCGCCGTGACGTGCTGGTTGGTTTCATAGCAAATCCGCGACTGCAGATGGTCGATCAGGTTCATCCCGACGCCCGGCAGATGATGCGTGACGTCGATACCGATTTGCTTCAGGTGCGGACCGTTCCCGATCCCCGACAGTTCCAGGATCTTCGGGCTATGCACCGCGCCCGCCGACAGGATGATCTCGCCGGCGGCGCTCGCCCTGAGCATTTCCCCGCCGTGCTCGAAATCCACCGCAGTCGCCCGTCCATTCTCGACGACGATCCGGACCACATGGGCTTGCGTCATGATCGTCAAATTCCGCCGGTGGCGCGCCGGGCGGAGATAGCCTTGAGCGGTGCCACAGCGAAGCCCGCGGAACGTCGACAATTGAACCCGCGCCACGCCTTCCGTGCGGGTGCCGTTGTAATCGTCGTTGTAGGCGATGCCCGACTGTTCGCAGGCTTTCATGAACGCCTTTGATATCGGGTCGTCCGGCTCCATCCGCGTGAGCTTGATCGGCCCGTCTTGGCCGCGGATCGCCGCGTCGCCGAAAGTCGCGGTTTCCAGGCGCTTGAAATACGGGAGTAAACTCTGGAAATCCCAGCCGGGGCAGCCGGCGGCGCCCCACTGATCGTAGCGTTCCGGCTGGCCGCGCACGAACAACATGCCGTTGATCGAACTCGTGCCGCCGAGCACCTTGCCGTGATGCCAACGCAACCGGCGACCGCCGAACATCGGCTCCGTTTCGGACGGCCAGACGAATTGTCCGTTGCCGAGCATCTTTCCGACACCGATCGGAATATGCAGCCAGATCGACGTCGGTGCCTTGCCGGCTTCCAGCAGCAAGACCCTGATACCGCTCTTTTCGGTCAGGCGGTTGGCGATCGCCGCGCCGGCGGAACCGGCGCCGATGACGATGTAGTCGTAAGTGTCGGGCAAAGCATTTGCCACTATGGCGTTCCTTCCGCGCGTCGTCATGGATTGTCTGAAAATCTAGGTCATGTACCCATAAAAGGGATTCACAACACTGCCGAGATGTGATTCAAGC
>JAYOFL010000003.1:0-93531 GCA_038117205.1 Rhodospirillales bacterium
GGTCGAACTGAACGGGTCCTCGGGCTCAGAGGGTACCGTGACGCAAATTCCGGTCGGGATTCAACTCGATGTTACGCCATCGTTCAATGCGGACGGAACCGTACAACTGAATGTGGCCGCCGCACGGGCATTCGTCGAAACAAAATCCTCCCTGGTCGGCTTTAGTAACTTCGGACAGGTCAGCAAGACGACCGTCACCGCCAACGTGCGCATGAATTTTGATGAAACAGTGATTATCAGCGGCCTTTCAGAGAAGGAAGCAGAGAACCTGCACGACGGCGTTCCCTTTCTGCAAGACGTGCCAGGGCTGCAATACCTGTTCTCTCGCGAAGACGCCCTGACTACAAATAAGTCGGTAGTTATTTTGCTGACACCACGCCAGGCGAGCTTTGTCGGCCAGATTCCGGACGACAACAAAGTGTCTTCAAGCTCCGGCAACGGTCAGGGAAAGAACAAGGCCATCGCACAGCCACATGTCGATGAATTGAATAAGCTGCTCAGCGGCCTTAAACCGGAGAGCAACCTCGGCATCATTTTTAAAAATATAGAACGGTCCAGCGTTTACCGCCAGTTCCGTACCGGGGATGTTCAGATAGAAAATTGGGATTTAAAGCCGGGGTTGGACAAACGCATTCACCACGCACTGAATTTTCTCTATTACTGACGTAACTTTACGGGCATCGTCAGAAAAAATCTGTTGAGTGGCTCTAATTGCCTTCCTGCCCTCGCGGGATGACAAAACCCAATCCCGTCCGCTACTTCAAAACGTCACCTGAGGTCATCCGCCTAGCCGTGATTGCTCTGCTCCCTGAAAACTGGATCGTTTTGGTTAGAGTTTTCCGCTGACATTTGGGCGAGCTGAGACGAGTTCGTATTCGTCTGACAGCACCGCTATTCTCCAAAGCCCCTGCTGGGGGCTTTCATTTTTCTAGGCCTAAAATCCGCCTTTTCACCCCTCCCCCTCACGCACTCATCCGCGCGTGCAGGGCGGCGCCGTTCTCCGCCGCCCAGGCGGCGCGGACACCCAGCACCTTTTCCGGGCTGGACCGCCAGATCGCCGACTTGGTGGTGGCAATGACGCCGACGCCCTTGGCGACGGCGTGCGAATTCCACGGTTCGCCGACGCAGAAACCGTCGATCTGGCCGGCCGCCAACGCGTCCGCCGTGAAGGGCGGCGGCACCACCACGAAGGCCGCGTCGACATCCGGCCGCACGCCGGACGCCGCCAGCCAATAGCGAAGCTCGTAGTTGTGGCTCGAGTAGCGGTGCACGATTCCGAACACGGGGACCGGCCGGCCCGCCTTGGCGCGGGCGGCGGAAACGCGCCGGAGCGCCGTGCCGTTGACCGTGGCGTCGCCGGTTTCGAGCGCCCCTTCAGCCGCCATTTCCCGCCATAGCGCGGTCGAGACCGTGACCGCGTTACCGCCGAGTCCCATCGCCATCGGCGCGATGATTTCCGTATCCATGGGCCCCTTGCCCAACGCCGCCGCGATCGGCAGCGGCGCCAGCATATGCGCGACGTCGAAATGTCCGATGGCGATGCGGTCGCGGATGTTCGCCCAGGACGTTTCCTTGGCGAGGACCAGGTCCACCCCTTCGTCGGCGGCGAAACCCATTTCCCGGGCGGCGACCAGCAACGCCGTATCGAGGAGCGGAATGAACCCGGCGTTGATCCGGACGGGCGATGACGGACCGGAAGCGCTCATCTTCAGCGATCCCCCAACAGTCCGGCGGCGGTCACCAGGCTTTCCGCCACCTGGGCGACGCGGCGGTTCTGGTCCATGGCCGTCTTGCGGAGCATTTTGTAGGCTTCGTCCTCGCCGATGCCACGCATCTTCATGAGTATCCCCTTCGCCCGGTCGATGACTTTCCGTTCGGCAAGTTCCGTCCGTGTCTCTTCGAGTTCCCGCCGCAAGCGGTTGACGGCGTTGAACCGGCTGATGGTGACGTCGAGGATCGACTTCACCCGCTCCTTCTTCAGCCCGTCGACGATGTAGGTACTGACGCCGGCGTCGATGGCGGCCTCGATCATCGACGAATCGGAACGGTCGACGAACATGGCGACGGGCCGCTCGACCGAGCGGGACACGCTGAACATATGTTCAAGCATGTCGCGGTTCGGGTTCTCCAGGTCGATGAAGACCACGTCCGGATCAATCTCGACGATCCGCCGCACCAGGCCGTCCATCTCGCCGATGACGGCGACGTCGGCGTATCCCGCCTCACGCAATCCGTCTTCGAGGACGGACGCCCGCAGAGCGTCCTGGTAAATGACGAGTATCCTGAGATCGTGACCGGTCATGGCTTAAGACTAGGGCAGCTATGCTGCACTGCACAATACCCTTCCAAATATACTTTTCCGTGCATATTCCGGCGCCTATCGCGTTTACGACTCTCCGGATCGTGACAATGGGAAGGGTCATATCTATATTTCCCTGCATAGCGGTCTGCTGTAGAACGCGTTTGTCGTGGCGAAAGATTTTGTGGCGAAGCGCAAGCGGTCACGTCAGGAAAAAAAAGGCGGCGGAAAGCCGTCGGCTCCGCCGCAGGGGTCCGATCTCCCCTCTCTTTTGGAGAATGCGACGAACGCCGTCGACGCGAAACGGTGGCCGGTCGTCGTCGCGTTCTGCCATCGGATGCTCGATATCGACCCCAAGAACCGCGACGCCAATCATCTGATGGGCATGGCGCTGCATGCCGAACGAAAGAGCGAGACCGCCCTCGGACACCTGATGGTGGCGCGGGAGGCATCGCCGGAAAGCGCCATGGTGCTGAACAACCTGGCGAAGGTTCAGATGGCGCTCGGCCGGCACGACGACGCCATCGACAGTTTCCGGCTCGCGCTCACAGCCGCTCCTGACGACAGCGATATCCTGACGAATTTCGCCAATCTGTTGTCGGAGTTGGGTCGTTACGACGAAGCCATCCCCTTGTACCGCCACGCGCTCGATGAAAACCGGCGGAACGGTGCCGTCCTCTATTATCTAGGCGTCGCGCTCTTGTTCACGCACCGTCCGACGGAAGCGGTGCCCGTTCTTGAACAAGCGACCGCGCTGGCGCCGAACCACGCCGAGGCATTGTTCAAACTCGCCAACGCCTATGCCGAAATCGGCGAGCTCGACAAATCCATCGAGCACTACACCCGCGTCCTGCGGCACGCGCCGAACAGCGCCAACGTCCTCGTCAACCTCGGCAATGCGCTCTTCGAGAGGGGCCGTCTCAAGACCGCGGCACACACCTTCCAGCGCGCCATTTCCATCGAGCCGAAGGATCCTTTCACCTACATCGACCTCGGCAACGTCGAGGAAAGCCTTGGCCGCATCTCGTCGGCGGAGCAATCGTTCCGCGGCGCCATCGTCCACGATCCGGCGAACGGCCCGGCCCACCAGGCGTTGGCGCGGATCAAGAAATTCAAGCCGGGCGATCCCGACCTGCTGGCGCTCGAACGCCTGCATGCCGATCCGAAGCTACGCGGCGATAACCGTACCAGCATCTGCTTCGCGCTCGCCAAGGCCTATGACGATGTCGGCGACGCGGACAGGGCGTTCCAGGTGCTGTCGGAGGCGAACAAGCGGGTACGCGACGGCATGAGCTACGACATCGAGGAACACCGGCAACTCTATGCCGCCATCGCCGGCGCGTTCGACGCGGATACGATCGAGCGCCTCAGCGGCGTCGGCGATCCGTCGAGCCGTCCGATCTTCGTTCTCGGCATGCCGCGCTCCGGCACAACGCTCGTCGAGCAGATACTGTCCGCGCACCCGCACGTTCACGGCGCCGGCGAGTTGACGGTCCTGCCCCGCCTGGTGCAGCGGATCGGCGATGAAACCGGACGGATGTTCCCCGAATTCGTTCGCGCCCAGCCGCCAGAGGCCTTCGCCGCCTGGGGCCGGCGTTATGTCGACGAATTGGCGGCGACGACGCCCGCCTCCCTCTTCGCCGTCGACAAGCTGCCGGCGAACCACCGCTTGATCGGTTTCATTCACGCCATCCTGCCGAACGCCGTCATCGTGCACTGCCGCCGCCATCCGGTCGCGACGTGCTTTTCATGCTTCCAGCAACAGTTCACCGGCCAGCAGCGGTTTTCCTACGACCTCGAGGAGCTCGGTCACTTCTACCGGCTCTACGACGACCTGATGGCGCATTGGCATCGGGTACTGCCCGGGAAGATCATCGACGTCCGCTACGAGGACCTAATCGCCGACCAGGAGGGACAGTCGCGCCGCCTGCTCGAATGGATCGGCCTGGAATGGAACGCCGGCGTCCTCGCTTTCGACAAGCTCGACCGTCCCGTGACGACAGCCAGCTCGGCGCAGGTCCGCCGCCCGCTCTACAACGACGCCAAGGAACGTTGGCGTCTTTACGAACGCCACCTCGGACCGCTGCTGACATCGCTCGGGACGCTGCCCGACCGCTACGAATTGCAGACCATGCTCAACCCGGATGCCGCCACGCGGCCCATACCGGTTCCGTAAGCGCCGCTCAGCAGACAATCGGGTCGAGGGAGGCGCGCGACAGCCGCTCGACGCCGCTTTCGGTGACGAGCACGGAATGACCCCAGCACATGGCGAGACCGGTCTCCGAATCCATCAGGATCATGTGCAGGAAGAACACCTGCCCCGGCTCCATCGGCAGCGGATTGCCGGTATAGAACATTGGGAAGTCGACCCAGATCGGGTTGTAGATGGCGCCCATGCCGTAACCGCAGGCATTCAACCGCGCATGTCCGAACCCGTGCGCGTCGAATACCCGCGCGTGGGCGTCGAAGACGTTCCCCATGGGATCGCCCGGCCGGATCGCATCCTCGCAGGCCTGCAGCGCCTCGACGGCGGCGGCGTGCATGCGGCTTTGCGTCTCGGTCGGCTTGCCGACCAGCAGGGTCCGCATCATGGCGGCATGATAGCGGGCATAGGCACCGGCCCACTCGATGGTGAGTTGATCCCGTTCCTCCAAATGGCGACGGCCCGAGTAATAGCGGCAGAGCAGCGCGCCGGGTCCCGACCCGAGGATGAATTCGTTGCCCGCATAGTCGCCGCCGCCCCGGAAGACAGCGCCCTGCATGGCGGCGAGGATATCGCCCTCGAACGCGCCGGCGCGGGTCTCATTGATGCCGGCGTCCAGCGCGTCGTCGGCAAGCTCGGCGGCGCGGCGATGGCAGGCGATCTCGGCCGGACTTTTGACGCGTCTGAGATCGCGGATCAGGGTTGACGCGTCGATCAGTCCGTCGCCGAGCACGCCGCGCAGCATGTCCCAGTTGGCCGCCGTCAGGCCGACGGTCGCCTTCTCGATGCCGAGCCGCTTGCCGAGCAGGCCGATCTTCGCCAGCAGCGCCTTGAGGTCGTCGGCCGGCTTCATGCCCTCCCGGTCGACCCAGATATGAATGTGCGCGTCGGTGAGCGTCGAGGTGTGGCGCGCCTGACGCAAATCCGGCGCGCGCGTGAGAAGATCGACCCCACCGTCCGCCGACAGCACCATGCATTGGAACATGGCGAAGCCGAAGGTGTCGTAGCCGGTCAGCCAGTAGTGGCTCTCCGGCGCGAACAGCAGGATTCCGTCGAGGCCGGCGGCGGCGAGTGCACGCTGCGCCTTGCCGACCCGCCCGGCGAATTCCTCGGCGGTGAAATGAATGGGCATGGGGCGGCCTCCGATTTTGCGAAAGCCGATCCCATCAAATCCGGGCCGGGAAAGCGAGCGGTTTGTTGCCGCCGGCCCTCAGGCGAAACCGGTGGCGAGACCGAACATCAGGCCGAACACCACCAGCGCGGCGAGGATGCCGACAATCCACGGCCAATTGCCGTACTGCTCGTCCAGGGCGCGGGAATCGTCGTCGTGCATGGCGTTTCCTCGTTACTTCAGCAGCGTCGGCAGGAAGAGCGCGATTTCCGGGAAGACCATGACCAGGATCAGGCCCGTGATCTGCAAGGCGATGAACGGCAGCACCGCGCCGAAAATCTCCTGCAAGGTCACGTCCTTCGGCGTCACGCTCTTCAGCCAGAAGCACGCCGGCCCGAACGGTGGCGACAGGAAGTATATCTGCATGTTCATCACGAACAGCACGCCGAACCAGATGGCGATGTAGTCCGGATCCATGCCCATGGCCGGCGCCAGATCGACCACCACCGGCGCGAAGATCGGCACGGTGATGAAGACGATGGCGATCCACTCCATGAATGTGCCGAGCACGACCAGGATCGCCATCATCAGGAGGATGATCAGCCACGGCGAGACGTCGAGACCGGTGAACACGCCCTTGAGGAAGCTGGCGCCGCCGATGATGTTGTAGATACCGACCAGGCTGACCGCGCCCATCACCAGCCAGATGATGGTCCCGACCGTCACCATGGTCTGGCGCACGACGCCTTGGATCATGTCCCAAGTGCACTTGCGCCGCAGCGCCGACACGGCGAGCGCGCCGACGACACCGACGCCGGCCGCTTCCGTCACCGACGCGATGCCGGCGTAGATCGAGCCCATGACACCGCCGATGACGGACAGCGCCGCGAACACGGCGACCAGCCGGTCCCGCGACATCTTCGGCTTTTCCTCGCCGCCGAACACCTCGGAGGCGACCGGCGCGTAGTCCGGCCGCAGGTGGCAGAGGATCAAGGTATAGATGACGTAGAGCGACGCCAGCAGCAGCCCCGGCAGGAAGCCGGCCAGGAACAGATCACCGAGTGCGACCTTCGCCGCCAGACCGTAGACGATCATGATGATCGACGGCGGGATCAGCGTCGCCAGCGAACCGGCGGCGCAGATCAGGCCGAGCGCGAGTTTCCGGTTGTAGCCGAGCCGAAGCATCTGCGGCAGGGCGACGAGGCCGAGCATGACGATCTCGCCGCCCATGATGCCGGTCATCGCAGCCAGCACCACGGCAACCGCCGTCGTCTGCACGGCGACGCCGCCGCGCAGGTTGCCGGCGAAGATCGACATGGCGTCGAAAAGATCCTTGGCGAGACCCGACCGCTCGAGGATCGAACTCATCAGCACGAACAGCGGCACGGCGACGAGCGGATAGGCTTCCAACAGGCCGTAAACGTTCGACGAAACCAGGAACAGGCCCTTCGGACCGAAGTACAGAAGGGCGACGGCGAGCGACACCGCCATGGTGACGATGCCGAGCGACATGCCGGTCGCCATCAGCACGAACAGCGCGATGACGATAACGATCGTAACGTCGGCGATGGGAATGGATCGGATGTTGATGCTCTGGCCGAAACTACCGATCGGCTGCAACACCGAGAACACGGCGTCGACCGTCGTCATAACGACATTGTCGCCGAACGCGGTCTGCATGATTAGACCGATCAGGCGGATCAGACAGGCGACGGCGATGGCGCCGACGGCGGCACGGGCCCAGAAGGATTCCAGATGACGGAGGATATGAACGACCAACTGCGTCGCATAGAGGAATGCGCCAAAGCAGAGGATCGTCTTGACGATGGTGGGTTCCGGCGAGTCGAAGGCGCTGCCGGCGCGCTCCACCCGGATGATCGCCTCCATGGCCGCGTCGAGGCAGGATTCCGTCAGCATGTAGAGCGCGACGAAACCGAGGCAGTAGACGAACAGGTCGAGCCACCACTGCAGGCGTTGCGACGTATACTGCTTTAATACCGTGATGGCGATGTGTCGCTTGTTCAGCGTGACATAGCCGCCGGAGACCAGCCATGTGATGGCGCAGAGCGTCATCACCATCTCGAATGCCCATTGCGTCGGCGAATGGAAGACGTAACGTGCGATCACCTCGTATCCGGTGATGGCGGCGCAGAACAGGTAGAACTGCCCGACCGCCAGACCAGAAAAACGGCTGAAATGATCGATCGCGACGAGAATGCGACCGACCGGCCCGCCGATATGGTGGGTCGACGCCGACGGCGTATCATGCATGGACATAAAATATTCCTCGTGGCGGAATTACGGAGCCCGCCCGGCCGCACGGCCGGGCGGGTCCGCATATCTGCCGTTCCGGCTCGTTATTTCACGAGGCCGTAGGTGCGCAGGAACTTCATCTGCGCGTCGAAAGTCTCCTGAGCGAGCGGCGACTTCTTCGCGTAGTCGGCCCACGCAGCGACCGCCAGGGCACGGAACTTGTCGCGTTCCGAATCCGGGAAGTCGACGATTTCCTTCACGTCGCCCTTGCCGGCGCGGTCGATTTCCGCCTGCTTGCGGTCCTGGATGTCGGCGTGCCGGCGGAGATCCGCGTAGGCAGCGATGTACCAGGTTTCGAGAATCGCGCGCTGCGCGTCCGTCAGCCCCTTCCAGACGTCCACGTTGAGGACGAACTGCAGCATCGCCATCGAGTGGAAGCCTGGGAACACCGGGTAATGGGCGACCTTGTTGAGGCCGGTTTCGTGGTTGTTGATGTAGGCGCTGGCGTCGGCGGCGTCGACGATGCCCTTCTCGAGAGAGGTGTAGACTTCCGAGAACGGAATGGCGACCGGCACGGCGCCGGCGCGGCGGAACACTTCCGCTGCGAGACCTTCCGGCGAGCGGATCTTCAAACCCTTCAGATCGTCGACGGAGCGGATCGGCTTCTTCGCGACCAGGGCCTCGAAGGTGTAGTTGCTGCAGCCGATGACGTGAACCTTACCACCGAAGTGCTTGTCGTGAATCTTCTGCAGGATTTCCTTGCCGCCGCCGTTCATGCAGAACATCTGCGGCTGGTCGGCGTGACTGAAGGCGGCGATCAGATCGCCGATCATGCCGTAGGCCGGGTCGATGCCGGCGAAATAGGAAATGGCGTTGAGATCGCCGTCGAGGATGCCGGTCTGCACCGCCTTCAGCGTCTCCTTGTGCGGCACGACCGCCTTGGTCGGCAGAATCTCCAGCGTCAGGGTGCCACCGGTCATGGTCTTCAGGATCGGCACCCATTTTTCGGTCAGGTACTTGTAGGTGAAGTCGCCGGCGTTCTGGCTGGCCTGCAACTTGAGGGTTTTCGTCTGCGCCTGCGCGGCGCCGGCGGCACCAACCGCCAGCAGCGCACCCGCGGCAACCGCGAGTGTGAGTTTCTTGATCATCGATGTAACCTCCCAAAGGAACTTATTGTATTTAACCAGGGAACAACTAAAATATTAGTACATCACTGGTCTCGTCAAGCGTCGGTTCTCACGTCGACGCTCGATAGCAGCCCAGTTTCGACGGATCGTCCAGCGGTTTTCGCCACTTATGAAGCAATCACAGCCCGCATCCCCGGAAATGATCGTCAGGCATCGGCGGGCCCGCCGGGCGTCGACCGTGCAGCATATCTACGACGATTTGCATTCCCGCATCGTCGGTTTGCTGCTGCCGCCGGGCGCGGTCATTTCCAAGCACGATCTGGCGACCGAATTCGGCGTCAGCCAGACTCCCGTCCGCGAGGCCCTGCTCCGCCTGGAGGAAGAAGGCCTGGTGGACATCTTCCCGCAATCCCGCACCGTCGTGTCATTGATCGACATCCAGGACGCCCGTGAAGCGCATTTCCTGAGGCTCTGCGTCGAAGTGGAAATCGCCCGCCGGCTATCCGGCAGCATCACATCGCAGCAGGTCGAGGTGTTGCGCGAGCTGCTGCTACGCCAGCGCACCGCCTTCGCCGCCGGCGATCTCGTCGCCTTTACCCAGTTCGACGACCGCATGCATCAGCACACCTACGAATTCGCCGGTGTCGTCGGCCTTTGGGAGCTGATCCAGACCCGGCGCGCCCACATCGACCGCCTGCGGTTCCTGAAGCTGCCGACCAAAGGCAAGGTGGAAGCGATCCTGGAGGATCACACCAAGATCGTCGACGCCTTGGAACGGCATGACGCCGCCGCTGCCGAAGCGGCGGTACGCGTGCATCTTAACAACACGGTCGCCGTCGCCGAGATCGATGGCATCCGCTCGAAATTCCCGCAATACTTCGACTACCAGGAAACACCGGAACGGGGAATTCCCGTCCAATCATCCAAGTAAGGACAAGACGCAATGCTGGACAACGAAGGGCGCTCCATCGTCTCGGACGAGCTGGTGGAGGCGTATCGCGCCAGGGGCTTCATCGTCGTGGACGACATCTACACGCCCGCCGAAATCGAGCGCATGCGGGAAATCATTTCCGAGTTCGAGCAGTCGGCGCGCGGCCTCGCCGATCACAGCAACGTCATCGACCTGGAACCGACACACACGCCCGAGGCGCCCCGCGTCCGGCGCATCAAGGAACCGTTCAAGAACCACCCCTATTTCAATCAGATGGCCCGACATCCGCGGCTGATCGCGGCGCTGACGCGCCTGATCGGCCCGAACCTCCGCCTGCACGGCAGCAAGATTAATCTCAAGTCGGCGACTTTCGGCTCGCCGGTCGAGTGGCATCAGGACTGGGCCTTCTACCCGCACACGAACGACGACGTTCTCGCCGTCGGCGTGATGATCGACGACATGACGCCGGACAACGGTCCGATGCTGATGATCCCGGGTTCGCACACGGGACCGACCTACGACCACCATCAGGACGGACGTTTCATCGGCGCCATGGACCCGGCGGCCTGCGGCCTCGATTTCGCGAACGCCGAGATGGTGACCGGCAAGGCCGGCGCCTGCAGCTTCCACCATGTCCGCGCCGTTCACGGATCGGGCCAGAACACGTCGGGCCGCGACCGCCGGCTACTGCTCTACCAAGTCGCCGCGGCCGACGCCTGGGATATCCGCGGCAACCGCGAAGGAACCTGGGACGATTACCTCGCCACTATCATCGCCGGCGAGGCGACGCTGGAGCCCCGGGTCGTGCCGGCGCCGATCCGGCTTCCCTATCCGGGCCCCCTCAAGTCGGGCTCCATCTACGAAAGCCAGTCGCTGGTCCGCAACAAGTACTTCGGCGCACCGCCGAAGTCCGCGGCCAATACCTGACGCTCGACGTATTCCACGTAAGGACCGGTAACAACGCATGAACGACATGGCGCCGACCGCCGATCAGGTCATCACGTCCGCCGCCGGCATGACGGCTCTCATTACCCGCATCTTCGCCACCGACGGCGCGGACGACAGGGAGTCCCGCGAGATCGCGGAAAACCTCGTCGGCGCCAATCTGGCCGGCCACGACAGCCATGGGATCGTCCGCGTGCCGCGCTATCTGCTGGCGGTCAAACGCGGTCAGATGCACTACGCGAAGACGGTCGAGACCGTTCTCGACGGCGGCGCTTTCGCGCTATTGGACGGCGGCCTCGGCTTCGGCCAGACGCTCGGCCGTCAGGCGGTCGAGCACGGTCTCGAACGCGCCGCGAAGCACGGCGTCGCCGTGATCGGATTGCGCCGCGCCGGCCACCTCGGCCGCATCGGCGCCTGGGCCGAACTGGCGTGCCGGGCGGGATACGTCTCGGTCCACTTCGTCAACGTGGCGCGCAGCATGCTGGTCGCGCCGTTCGGCGGCGCCGAGCGCCGCATGTCGACGGCCCCCATCACCATCGGCGTCCCGAACCCGGCGGGCGAGGGCGATTTCATCCTCGACTTCGCGACCTCGAAAGTCGCCGAGGGCAAGGTGCTGGTAGCTCTCAAGAGCGGCAAGTTGCCGCCGGCCGGTGCGTTGGTCGACGCCGACGGACAGCCGACGCAGGACCCGCTCGCCCTCTACGGCGAGGTGCCGCCGGGCACCGTCCCCAATCCCCGCGCCGGCAAGGGCGCGTTGCTGGCCATGGGCGATCACAAGGGGTCGGGACTGGCGCTCGCCTGCGAACTGCTCGGCGGCGCGCTCACCGGATCGGGCGCCACCGGCCCCGGCGAGGGCATCCACAACGGCATGCTGTCCATCTACATATTCGCCAAGGCCCTCGACGACGGACACGGCTACGCCGCCGCCGTCGCCGACTACATCGAGTACGTCCGGCAGAGCCGGCCCGCCGACCCGGCGAAGCCGGTCATGGTGCCGGGCGATCCGGAACGGAAGGCGAGCGCCGAACGCCTGCGGTCGGGTTTACCGTTGTCCCGCGAGACCTTCGAGAGCATTCTGGCGGCCGGTGACGGCGTCGGCCTCGACCGCGCCGAAATGTCGCAACTGCTCGAGGCGTCCTGAGACATGGGAAAGACCGTCTATATCGGCAGCGGTGCCGGCTTCGCCGGCGACAGATACGACGCCGGTGCGCCGGTGGTCGAAACGCTCGCCCGGCGCGACGGACCGCGCTATCTGATCTTCGAGGTGATGGGTGAGCGCACCCTCGCCATCGCGCAGCGTATCCGCCGCGACGATCCCGAGCGCGGCTATTCACCGTATCTCGATCACTACCTAAGCGGCGTCCTGAAGTCCTGCCGCGAGCACGGCGTCAAGATCGTCGCCAATCTCGGCAACGCCAACCCGCTGGGCGGCGCCCGGCGCGTGCACGCCCTCGCCAAGGAATTGGGCGTCGAGGGTCTCCGCGTCGCCATCGTCCAAGGCGACGATCTGCTCTCTTTCATGAGCCCCGACGAGGTCGGCGATCTGCCGACCATCGAAGGCGTCAGCATCGACGGTAAGGAAATCGTCGCCGCCAACGCCTATCTCGGCGCCCGGCCGGTGGCCGAGGCCTTGGCGCTCGGCGTCGATATCGTTCTGGTCGGCCGCACCACCGACGCCGCCCTGGTGCTCGGCCCCCTGATCCATGAGTTCGGCTGGGCCGCCGATGACTGGGCGCGGCTCGCCGCCGGCACCGTCGCCGGGCATCTGCTGGAATGCGGGGCGCAGATCACCGGCGGGTACTTCTGCGATCCGGGCTTCAAGGACGTGCCGGGCATGGCCGACGTCGGCTATCCCATCGCCGAGATCGACGAGGCCGGCGGCATCGTCATCACCAAGGCGGAAAACACCGGCGGCCTCGTTACCCGGGCCACCGTCACCGAACAGATCCTCTACGAGATGCACGACCCGGCCAACTACTTGACGCCGGATGTCGTGCTCGACGTGACCGGCGTGACGCTCGCCGACGACGGCAAGGATCGGGTGCGCGTTTCGGGCGCGCGGGGAAAGGCACCGACGAACACCCTCAAGGCGACCGTGTCGGCCGACGGCGGCTGGCTCGGCGAGGCGGAGATGACCTACGCCGGCCCGAACGCGTTGGCGCGGGCCCGGCTCGCCGCCGAGATCGTCGGCACCCGCTGCCGCCGCAAGATCACCGACGCCGACATCCGCGTCGAGGTGATCGGCGCCGGCGCGCTGTTCGACAACGACCGGGCGCAGCGGCAGTCCGGCGACAACCGGCCGCTCGACGGCGAGTATCGCCTTCGCGCCGCCATCCGCACCCCCGACAAGGCGGCGGCGACCTACGTCACCGATGAGGTCCAAAGCCTGTTCTGCGCCGGCCCCGCCGGCGGCGGCGGCTACCGGGGCGTCGTCACTGCACAGATCAACACGTCCTCGATCCTGCTGCCGCGCGGCCCCGTGGAAGAGCGGGCCCGCGCCGTCGAGGTGACGCCGGAGACCGCATTATGAGCGACATCACCGTTCCGCTGCATGCCGTCGCGCACGGCCGAGCCGGCGACAAGGGCAACCGCTCCAACATCTCGCTCGTCGCCTATCTGCCGGCGGCGTTTCCGTTCCTCAAGGAGCAGGTGACGGAGGACCGCGTGCTTGCCCTCTTCCGTCACAAGGGCGCGACAGCGGTGGCGCGGTACGAACTGCCGAACCTCAACGCCATGAATTTCGTCATCGACGACGCCCTCGAGGGCGGCGTCAACAGCTCGCTCTGTCAGGACCTGCACGGCAAGTCCCTGTCGTTCCTGTTGCTGGGCGAACTCACGGTCAAGGTCCCGAGGTCGTGCGTGCCGGCCGGCTCGCGCTATCTGCAAGATGCCTGACACCGGGCCCAAGATATGACCGCGCCGATCGGCATCACCCTCGGCGATCCCGCCGGCATCGGCCCGGAAATCGCCGCCAAGGCAGTCGCCGCCATGACGCCGGCGGAACGCGCCGCCACCGCCGTCATCGGCAGCGCCGGCGCCTTCGAGCGGGCGGTCCGGCTGATCGGCGCCGATCCCGCCGTCGCCGATCCGGCCCGGGGTGGCGTCCGCGTCCATGACATCGGCCCCGCCGACGGCATTCCGGACGGCGAGATTTCCGCCGCCGCCGGGGAGCAGTCCTTCCTGGCCGTCGATACGGCGGTCAAGTTGGCGCAGGCGGGCGGAATTTCCGTCATCGTCACCGCGCCCTTGAACAAGGGGGCGCTGCACGCGGCGGGGCATCACTACGACGGCCACACCGGCATGCTGGCGGCGCTGACCGGACGGAAGTCGAGCTTCATGCTGCTGACGTGCGAGCGCTTCTCGACCATCCACGTGTCGACGCACGTGTCGCTGGCAGAGGCCATCGGGCGGTCGACGCCGGAGCGCATCGTCGCCACGGTGGCGGCCGGCCACGATCATCTGAAGGAGATCGGCGTCGAGAACCCGCGCATCGCCGTCGCCGGGCTCAATCCGCATTGCGGCGAGGGCGGCATCTTCGGCACCGACGAGATCGAGCGCGTGACCCCCGGCGTCGAAAAAGCGCGGGCGCAGGGCTACAACGTTTTCGGTCCGATCCCAGGCGACACGGTGTTCTATCGCGCCGGCTGCGGCGAGTTCGATCTGGTCGTCGCGCAATACCACGACCAGGGCCATATCCCGATCAAGCTGATCGCCTTCGACAGTACCGTGAACGTCACCCTCGGCCTGCCGATCAAGCGCACGTCGGTCGATCACGGCACCGCCTTCGACATCGCCTGGAAGGGCGTCGCCGATCACACTAACATGCAGGCCGCCATCGCCTACGCGCGGCGCATCGCCGGCCATTGAGGATCGGTGCCGTCGCCGACGACCTGACGGGCGCGCTCGACGTCGCGGCGGCCTTCGCCGACCGGGGGCTGATCGCCGACGTCCTGTTGAACGTCGACGCCGCTGCCTCGGCCACCGTCACCGTCATCGACACGGATAGCCGCGACGCGGCGCCGGAAGTCGCCGCCGAGCGGGCGCGCCGGGCGATGCGTGCCCTCGGGTCGGTCGACATCCCGTTCAAGAAGATCGATTCGACCCTGCGCGGTTCCTGGGCCGCCGAAATCGCCGCCGTGGCCGCCGGACGGCCGGTCCTGTTCGCACCCGCCAATCCGGCGCAGGGCCGCACCTTCGCCGCCGGTCGCGTGCGGGTGAACGGCAACGGCATTGAGCATCCCGACGTCGCTGCCGCATTGGCCGGGTTGGACGCGGCGGCGCCCGATTGTCTCGGCAACGACGATCTCGACCAGTTCGTCGCCGAAGCACGGCCTGGAACCCTTTTCGTCGGCAGCGGCGGTCTGGCGGCGGCCCTGGCCCGCCGGTACGGCGGCGCGCCGGCGCCGCGTCCGGAATTCGTTTCCGAGGTGCGGCCCCTCGTCGTCGCCGGATCGGCGACGTCGACGACGCATCGCCAGTTGGACCGGTTGCGGGCGTCCCGGCCGGGGGCGGAAATCCTGGCGGCGCCACGCACGGACGGCGAAGCCGCCGGCATCGTTTCCGAACTGGCGGCGCGGGCCGTCGCCCTGCTTTCGCCCGGCCGTCCGGCGATCCTGACCGGCGGCGAGACGGCGCGCGCCGTCCTCGAAGGGCTCGGCGTATCCAGGCTCCGCTGCCGCGGTCATCTGCTGGCGGGACTGCCGCTCTCGGAAGCGGTTCGGGCCGGCGCCGACTTCACGGTCGTCACCAAGGCCGGCGGCTTCGGATCGGAAAGCGCGCTTCTCGACGCCTTCGACCTGTTGTCGCCGCCGCAAACGTGATTAAAGAAAACATGATCAAACTGTCCGTTCTCGACCAATCCACTGCCGCCGCCGGTGTCCCACAGGATCAATCCATCCGCGACACCATCGCCCTCGCCGGGTTCTGCGAGGATCTCGGCTACGAACGCTTCTGGGTGTCGGAGCATCACAATCACCCGACCATCGTCGGCACGGCGCCGGAAATCGTCATGGCGGCCATCGCCCAGTCGACGAAGCGCATCCGCATCGGCAGCGCCGGCGTCATGCTGCCGCATTACGCGCCGTTGAAGGTGGCGGAGCAGTTCCGCGTCCTCGACGCCATCGCGCCCGGGCGCATCGACCTGGGCCTCGGCCGCGCCCCCGGCTCGGACGGCAAGACGGCGCATGCCCTCAACCCGAACGCCAACCTGGACGCCGAGAATTTTCCCGCCAACGTGCGCGACCTGATGGCCTGGGTGTCGGGCGAGCCGCTGGTCGACGGGCATCCGTTCCGCAACATCCACGCTCTGCCGATGACCGAGTCCGTGCCCGAACTTTGGATGCTCGGCACCTCGGATTACGGGGCGCAGGTGGCGGCGCATTTCGGCATGCCCTATTGCTTCGCGCATTTCATCACCGACGGCCGTGGCGCGGCACAGGCGCTCGAGCTCTATCGCCGCAGCTACCGGCCGAGCGCCCGCCACCCGACGCCGCAAGGCGCCGTCTGCGTCTGGGCGCTCGCCGCCGAGACGGACGCCGAGGCGGAGCGGCTGTTCGCCTCCCGGGCATTCTGGAAAGTGCGGCGGGAACAGGGCGATCTGCGCGCGGTGGAAACGCCGGAAACCGCCCTCGCCTATGCCTATTCCCCGGCGGAACAGGCCCGCGTCGACGAACTGCGCGGAAACGCCCTGATCGGCTCGGCCAAGACCGTCGGCGGCTATCTCCGCGATCTCGCGGGCGCGCTCGGTGTCGAGGAGGTGGTGGTCCTTACCTGGACGCACGACCAGACGGACCGGCGGCGGTCCTACGAATTGCTGGCCGACGAATTCGGTCTCTCGGGATCCCGCTCTTCCTGATCCGGCAGGCTGCCGTCGTCGTCACGGAGTGCCCGCATGGCGGCGCCGTCGAGGTCGTCGAACTGACCCGACCGCATGGACCAGAAGAACGCGCCCAGCCCGACGAGGCCCAGGAACAGCGCGATGGGAATCAGATAGGCAACGACATCCATCGCCGCACCTAGCGGATAAGACGAAGCCGCAGCGCGTTCAACGTCACCACCAGCGAGCTTAACGACATGGCGATGGCGGCGACCAGCGGCGTCGCCAGCCCGGCCGCCGCTATCGGCACGGCGATGACGTTATAAAGCGCCGCCAGGGCGAAGTTCTGCAGCACGAGGCGCGTCGCCTGCTTGGCGACCGTGTGCGCCGTCGCCACGGGGGCCAGCGAGCGGCCCTGAAACACCAGATCGGCGGCGGCCTGGCTGACGTCGGCGGCGGCGGCCGGCGACATGGAGACATGCCCGGCGGCGAGCGCCGGCGCGTCGTTGAGACCGTCGCCGACCATCAATACCTTGCGCCCCTGGGCCGCGAGTTCGTTCAACCGCCGGACCTTGTCGTCCGGCCGGCATTCGGCGCGCCAATCGTCGATCCAGACGACGGCGGCGACGTGTTCGACGGCGGCGTGACGGTCGCCGGACAGCAGTTCGATCCGGAGACCCCGCGCCTTGAGGGCGGCGATCGTCTCCTTCGCGCCGTCGCGGAGCGTATCCTCGAAGGCGAAGCGCACCGGCTCTGCGCCGTCGGTGACGAGCCAGATTTCCGATCCGGACGCGTCGTCCGCGCTCCAAGCACCGGTGCCGACCATGGGAAACGGGCGACGCCGGCATTGCCGCCGGCCTGCCGAAATGACATGTACGGGGCTCCGGCGGCAGGGCCGGGTTGGGAGTCCCGGAATCATGGCGAGCAATCTGCCAGACGCGTTTTTTTTCGATTTCGACGGCGTGCTGATTGAATCGACGGCCGTCAAGGAAGCGGCGTTCCGCGCTCTCTATGAACCCTACGGCGACGCGGTGCTGGCGCGGGTTCTCGCCTATCACGGCGCCAACGAGGGCATTTCCCGGCTGATCAAGATCCGTCATTGCCACCGGGCCTTCCTCGGCGTCGATCTCGACGACGAGGCGCTCGCCGTCATCGCCGCCCGTTACCGCGACCTGGTCGAAACGCGGGTCGCCGCCGCTCCCTGGGTGCCCGGGGCCAAGGAATTCCTGGAACGGCATGCCGGCCTCAGGCCCTGTTTCGTCGTCTCCGGCACGCCTGAGGACGAACTTCGCCGCATCGCCACGGCGCGCGACATGGACCGGTATTTCGTCGAAGTCCGCGGCTCGCCCGCGACCAAGGCCGACATCGTCGCCGACATTTCGGCGCGGCACGGCATAGACCCGGCGAGGTCGCTTTTCGTCGGCGACGCCATGGCGGACCGGGCGGCGGCCATCGCGCACGGCATGCGGTTCATCGGCCGCGTCGCCGCCGATGGACACAACCCCTTTCCTCCGGGTACCGTCATCGTCGCCGACATGCGCGGCCTCCCCGCCCTGCTCGTCTGACGGGCCGGACGGAAAGAATCCATTTGCCATGCGGCGGGTGAAAATGTAACTTTTCTTACATAATCATGTAATATTCCGCGTGTGATGTGCTGCCCAGCAGACCTTCACTCACCGGAAGACAAACAGGGGGATCATTCGATGATCACGACCAAACGTCTCGTTTCCGCCTTGGCCGCGCTGGCCGTCGGCGCCGCGCTTTCCTTCGGCTTCACCGGCACCGCCGCCGCCCAGGAATGCCCGCGCAGCTTCCTCGACAAGCAATACTGCGACCGCGACGGCGACCTGACCGCCGACCTGCCGACCGACAAGAGCAAGGTCGTCGACCCCGGCACCATCATTTTCGCCTACACCCCGGTCGAAGACCCGGCCGTTTACGCCAAGGTGTGGGACGGCTTCATCCAGCACATGGCGAAGACCACCGGCAAGAAGGTCGTCTTCTTCCCGGTGCAGTCGAACGCCGCGCAGATCGAGGCCATGCGCTCCGGCCGCCTGCACGTGGCCGGCTTCAACACCGGCTCCAACCCGATCGCCGTCGCCTGCGCCGGCTTCGTGCCGTTCGCCATGATGGCCGCGAAGGACGGGTCCTACGGCTACGAGATGGAAATCATCGTCCCGGCCGACAGCGCCATCAAGACGCCGGCCGATCTGAAGGGTCACACCCTGGCCTTCACCTCGCCGACGTCCAACTCGGGCTTCAAGGCGCCGTCCGCGCTGCTGAAGAGCGAATTCGGCCTGGTCGCCGACAAGGACTTTAAGACGGCGTTCTCCGGCAAGCACGACAACTCGGTGCTCGGCGTCGCCAACAAGGACTACGAGGCCGCTGCGGTCGCTAACTCGGTGATGAAGCGCATGATCGACCGCAAGGTCGTCGACGCGAAGAAGATCCGCTCCATCTACAAGTCGCAGACATTCCCGACCACCGGCTACGGACATGCGCACAACCTCGATCCGGCGCTGGCCGCCAAGATCAAGGAAGCCTTCTTCACCTTCCCGTGGAAGGGTTCGGCCCTGAAGAAGGAGTTCAAGAAGGAAGACAAGTTCATCCCGATCACGCACAAGAAGGATTGGGAAATCATCCGCAAGATCGATGCCGCCAACGGCGTCAAGTACGAGTGCAAGTAACTCGTAGCTGAAACAGGGACGAGGGTATCGGCGGAACCGCCGGTACCCTCTTCTTCTTACCGAGGGGGGCTTGCGGCGATGTTGCGATTGGTCGATCTCGTCAAGCAGTACAAGACCGGGGACAAGGCGCTGAAGAGCGTCAACCTAGAAGTGCCGAACGGCCAGGTGATGGCCCTGATCGGCCCATCCGGCGCCGGCAAGTCGACGCTGATCCGCTGCGTCAACCGGCTCGTCGAACCGACGAGCGGCAAAATTTTTCTCGACGACACGGAGCTCACGACCCTGAGCCAGGGGCAGCTCCGCCGCGCGCGCCGCAAGATGGGCATGATCTTCCAGGAATACGCCCTGGTCGAGCGCCTGACGGTGATGGAGAACGTGCTCTCCGGCCGGCTCGGCTACGTGCCGTTCTGGCGCAGCTATTTCCGCAAGTTTCCGCAATCCGACATCGACGAGGCGTTCCGGCTGCTCGCCCGCGTCGGGCTCGACCACATGGTCGACAAGCGCGCCGACGAACTGTCCGGCGGTCAGCGCCAGCGCGTCGGCATCTGCCGGGCGCTGATCCAGAACCCGCAGCTTCTCCTGGTCGACGAGCCGACGGCGTCGCTCGACCCCAAGACGTCACGCCAGATCATGCGCCTGATCCGCGAGCTCTGCGCCGAGCGGAAGCTGTCCGCCATCATCAACATCCACGACGTTTTGCTGGCGCAGATGTTCGCCGAGCGCATCGTCGGCCTGCAGTTGGGCGAGATCGTCTACGACGGTCCGCCGGACGGTCTGACGCCCGACGTCCTGACGCAGATCTACGGCGAAGAGGACTGGGAAGCGACCATCTCGAAAGTCGAAGACGAGGACGAGGAAGCGGCATGACCGCCGCCATGGGAACGGGCGGGCGCCAATGGAAGCGGCCGCCGCTGATCAAGAGCCCCCTCCTTCGCTGGGGCTTGGTTGTCGGCGGCGCCGCCTATCTCGCCGTCGTGTTCGGCACCATGGACGTCAATTGGTCGCGCGTCGCCGATGGCTTTCCGCGCGGCCAACGCTTCCTGGCCTCGTTCTTCCCGCCGGATTTCGTATCGCGCGCCGCCGACATCTGGGAAGGCATCCTGGAAAGTCTCTGGATCACCATCATTTCGACGGTATTCGGCATCTTGATTTCGATCCCCGTCGGCCTCGGCGCGGCGCGCAATCTGGCGCCGCGGCCCGTCTATCTGCTTTCGCGGGCGATCCTCGCCATTTCCCGGACCTTCCCGGAGATCATCATCGCGCTGTTCGCGGTCAAGCTGTTCGGCTTCGGCCCGTTCGCCGGCTTCATCGCGCTCTCCATCGGCACCATCGGCTTCTACGGCAAGCTGCTCGCCGAGGACATCGAGGACATGGACCCGGGTCAGGCGGAAGCGGTCAAGGCGACCGGCGCCGGCTGGTTCCAGTGGCTCAACTACGCCGTCCAGCCGCAGGTGATGCCGCGCATGATCGGCCTCGGCATGTACCGCTTCGACATCAATTTCCGTGAATCGGCGGTGGTCGGCATCGTCGGCGGTGGCGGCATCGGCGCGACGCTGCTGACCTCCTTCGACCGCTACGAGTTCGATTCTGCGGCGGCGATCCTGCTCATCATCATCGGCATCGTCATGGCCGTCGAATATTCGTCCAGCTACATCAGGAAGTGGGTGCAGTAACCATGCCGGTCCAGCAAAGCAACGGCGCCAAGGTTTGGCAGCGGCGCGACCGCGGCACCCAGTTCACCATTTGGGGCATCCAGTTCGTCTGTCTCGCGGTATTCGCCTTCTGCTGGCAGCTGATTTCCGACAAGACCATCTGGGAATTCGTCTACGACGCGCCGCGTCAGGCCAACGACATGGCGTCGCGCATGGTGCCGCCGGCCTGGGACTACATGGACAAGCTCTGGCTGGCGATCTGGGACACCATCAACATCGCCACGCTCGGCACGCTGATGGCCGTCGTCATGGCGTTTCCGATCGCCTTCCTGGCGGCCCGCAACACGACGCCGTCGAAGGCCTTGATTCGCCCGGTGGCGCTCTTCATCATCGTCTCGTCGCGCTCCATCAATTCGCTGCTGTGGGCGCTGATGCTGGTGACGATCATCGGCCCGGGCGTGCTGGCGGGCGTGCTCGCCATCGGTTTCCGCTCCATCGGCTTCTGCGCCAAGCTGCTGTACGAGGCGATCGAGGAAATCGACACCACGCAGGTGGAGGCCGTCACGGCAACCGGCGCCAGCGGACCGCAGATACTGAACTACGGGATCGTGCCGCAGATCATGCCGGCCTTCGCCGGCATCTCGGTGTTCCGCTGGGACATCAACATCCGCGAATCGACCGTGCTCGGGCTGGTCGGCGCCGGCGGCATCGGCCTGCAACTCAGCGCGTCGATCAACAACGTCGCATGGACGCAGGTATCGCTGATCCTGCTGGTGATCCTCGGCACCGTGATCGTGTCGGAGTGGGTGTCGGCGAAGGTCCGCCACGCCATCATCTGAGGCGCTTCAGCGAACGGCGAGAATGGCGTCCGCCACCTGACAGAACCCCGCGCCCCTCGGCGACGCGGTGATCCAGGTCGGCAACGCCGGGCAACGGTCCTTCATTTCCAACAGATTGGCGACGCCGACGGCGTTCGGGAAATGCCCGAACATCGGCGCGTCGTTCGGCGAATCGCCGACGAACACGATCTTGGCGCGCGCGCCCTCGACGTCGAGTCCGAACGCCTCGTCCAGGAACCGCTTCGTCATGGTCAGCTTGTCGTAGACGCCGAACCAGCCGTTGACGTGGATTGAGCTCACCTTGGCGGTGGCGCCGGCGCGCTCGAAGGCGGCGACGATGGCGCCGATCTCGGCATCCGAAAGCGGCCCCACGTCCTCGGCGAAATCGACCGCGAGGTCGGTTTCCCGGTAGGCCTGATCGGCGGCGATGGATGCCGCCGGCACCTCTTTCAGAATTTCCTCGGCAAGCCTCATCAGGCGGCCGCGCTTTTCCAGCCGCGTCGCGTCGTCGTCGACGTAAACCCGGTGCATGCGGCGGGCCTCGGCGTCGTAACGGAAGGCAAGCGCGCCGTTTTCCCCGACGACGCCCGCCACCGGCCAGGTGCGGGCGATCATGTCGCACCAGCCGGCCGGACGTCCGGTCACGGGCACGACGGGAACGCCGGCGGCGGTCAACCGCTCGATGGCGTCGAAGACGCGGGCGGCGACCCGCCCGCCGTCGGTCAACGTGTCGTCGATGTCGGTCAGCACGCATGCGACGGCGGCGCGCGTCTCGGCCGGCATCTGCTCGAGCGGCCGTAGCTTGTCGGTCACGAAATGCCCTCGATGGCGGCGGCGGCTTGGGCGCGCTCGTCCGCCGACAGATGCAGTCCGACCTTGGTCCGGCGCCACAAAACGTCCTCCGGCGTCACCGCCCATTCGTGCGCCTTGAGATACGACACCTCGCGCTCGTAAAGGCCGGCGCCGATATGGCGGCCGAGATCCTGCGGCGTTTTCGCGTCGCCGAGGACGCGGTCGATCCGCGCGCCATGCCGGCGCGCCAACCGATGCAGCAGCCGCGCTTCGAACGTCGGACGGTCCCGTTCCAGCACCGCCATGAAGGCGTCGAAGTCGGCACCCGCGATCTCGCCGCCTGGCAGTGGCGCGTCCGCCGTCCAGGACGGTCCCATTCCCGGAAACAGGGGCTGGAGCTTGGTCATTGCGGCCTCGGCGAGGGGGCGGAACGTCGTGATCTTGCCGCCGAGCACGGTGAGAAGCGGCGGCACCGACGTGCCGTTCGCGAGATCGAGGCGATAGTCGCGGCTGACGCGCTGTGCCAACTTGGCACCGCCCATGTCGGCGTCGTCGAACAGCGGCCGAACGCCGGAGTAGCGCCACACCACGTCCGACGCCTTCGGCGCCCGGTCGAAATAACGCCCGGCGGCGGCGATCAGGTAATCCGTTTCATCGTCGGAGATGGCGAGCCCACGGGGATCGCCTTCATAGGAGATGTCCGTCGTGCCGATCAGCGTGAACCGTTCCTCGTAGGGAAGCGCGAAGACGACACGGCCGTCGTCGTTCTGAAGGATGAAGGCGTCGTCGGCGCCGGCGATGCGCGGCACGATGATGTGGCTGCCCTTGACGAGACGGAGCTTCGGCGGTGCCGGCGGCGTGCCGTCGTTGCCGCGCAGATCGGCGAACAGCCGCGCCGCCCACGGACCGGCGGCGTTGACCATGGCGCGGGCGGCGACCGTCCGGACGGTGCCGTCGCGGCCGTCACGGAGATCGGCCAGCCACAACCCGTTCTCGCCGGCCCGCGCCGACGTGAGCGTGGTGCGGGTCCGGATATCCGCGCCCTTCTCCGCCGCCTGCATCGTGTTGGCGACGACTAGGCGGGCGTCGTCGACCCAGCAATCCCAATATTCGAAGCCCTTGCCGTAGGCGTCCTTGAGGGCGCGGCCGGACGGGTCATCGGAAAGCCGCACCGGACCGGACCCCGGCACCCTCTCGCGTTTGCCGAGGTGGTCGTAGAGGAAAAGGCCGATCCGAAGCATCCACCCCGGCCGCATGCCCGGCGCCTGCGGCAGCAGGAAGCGCATCGGCCAGACGATGTGCGGCGCCGCGCGCAGCAGGACCTCGCGCTCGGAAAGCGCCTTGCGCACCAGACCGAAGGCGCCGTGCTCCAGATAGCGCAGACCGCCGTGGATCAGCTTTGAACTCGCCGATGACGTGGCGGACGCCAGATCGTCGGCTTCGACGAGGAGCACCTTGAGCCCGCGCCCCGCCGCATCGGCGGCGATGCCGGCGCCGTTGACGCCGCCGCCGACGACGAGCAGATCGAATATGGTCGCGTTGCTATCGGTCATGGGTTTCGTTTCGATTTCAGGCGACGACGACCTCGACCTCGTGCTGGCCGAGAATCCGAGAAATGCCGGCCGGTGGCGCCCGGTCGGTGAAGATGGCGTCGACGTACGAGACGTGTCCGACGCGCACCACGCCGTCGGCCTCGAACTTCGAATGGTCGAGCGCGACGAAGCGGCGTTTGGCGATCGAGAACGCCGTCGAGGTCACGCCGATGTCACGGAAATCAAAGTCGAGCATCTCGCCGTCCTCGTCGATGGCACCGATGCCGAAGATGCCGAAGCCGACGCGGAACCGCTCCAGGAACTCGCGCGTCGCCTCGCCCGTCGTCGAATGGTCGCGATGCCGGAGCACGCCGCCGGCAAGCAGGATCTGAAACTCGGCCCGGCGGCTGAGGATCGTCGCGACGCTCAGGTGATTGGTGATGATGGTGAGCCGTTCGTGTCCAAGCAGGGCCTCGGCGACGGCCTCCATGGTGGTGCCGATGTCGATGAACACCGTGGCGTTCTCGGGAATGCGCGCCGCCACCTGGCGGGCGATGCGGCGCTTTTCCTCGGCGAAACGGAACTTGCGGTTTTCGTAGTCGACGTCCGACGGGCCGTGCGGCAGGCCGGCGCCGCCATGATACTTGGTGACGAGCCCCTGGCGTTCCAGTTGCATGAGGTCACGCCGGACGGTCTGCTCCGACACCTGGAACGATTCCGCGAGACCGCCGATGGATACGAAGCCCCTCTCGCGCAACAACGCGAGGATTTCCTCGTGCCGCGCCGTCATCTTCGATCTTGGGATTACCTGCTGCAACTATCTCTCCCCCCGGAGCGCGTCGTTCGTGCCGTCACAGGCTCGTGCCGTTCTTCGGCAACTTGCCGGCAATCCCGAGCGCCGCTTCGCGTTGGCGCATCTCGTGCCAGATTTCCGACGGATTGATTCCCATCGACGCCAGCAGGACGACCCAGTTGTAAATCATGTCGACGGATTCGCGGATCACGCCGTCCCGGTCGCCGGCGACGGTGTCGAGGGAGACCTCGGCCGCTTCCTCGACCAGCTTCTTCGCGATCTTGAGACGCCCGTCAGCGAATAGTTTGGCCGTCCGCGATTCCTTCGGATCCTCGCCGCGCGCGATCAGAACCGCCTCGTAGAGTTTCTCGATGGTGTTTTCCATTTACCGTCTCGTTTTCGCTTCCACGGAAGGAATGTCGGGGTTCTCAGAACGTTTCCGGCAACCCACGCACCGGCGCCGGCCGCGTGTCGTGATGTTCCATCGCGTCGGACACCAGCCGGCTTTCCGTCAGCTCGCCGGCCCGCTCCAGGATCGGATAGGCGACCGACGTCAGGTGGCTGTTGATGCGCTTCAAGTCGCGGAGCACGTCGAGATGCAACGCGCTGGAATCGATCGAGTCCGGCATGCCGTTGCTGACCCGCATGAAATGGCTCTCCACGTAGTCCCGCTCGAGGTCGCGGATCGCCACCTTTTCACGCAGCAGCTTCCGCGCCAGTTCGAGATCGCCCGACATGAAGACGTTCAATGCCAGATCGAGGTTGGCGAGGATGCGCTTGTGGAAGATTTCCAGCTCCTTGAAGCCGGCTGGCGAGAAGCTCGCCTTGCGCTTGATCTTCTTCGCCGCCAGTTCCATCAGGTTCTTGTCGATGATGTCGCCGATGTGTTCGAGGTTGGTGGTGAAACCCAGGACCTCGATGCTCCGCTCGCTCTCGCGGCGGTCCATCTCTCTCTTGGTGAGACGCGTCAGGTAGAGCTTGATCGCCTCGTGCAGACGGTCGATCACGTCGTCGGATTTCTCGATCCCCTGCACGACCTTGCTGTCGTTGCTCTGGAACACCTCGAGGGTGCGCGCCAGCATCTTGCGGACCTCGTCGCCCATACGGAGCGTCTCGCGCCCTGCGCAGGCCAGCGCGACGGCCGGCGTGTCGAGCGAATTCGGATCGAGATACATGGGCCGGCCCGGATCGTCGGCTTCGCTGACGTCCGGCATGATGCGCTTGGTCAGCGCGTCGACGGCGCCGACCAGCGGCAGGAAGACCAGTGCCAGGCCGATGTTGAAGGCGGTGTGGAAGTTGGCGACCATCCTGGCCGGCGCGTCGTCGGCGAGCGAAATGTAGGGATGCACCCACGGGATCGCCGACAGGAGGACGATGACGCCGGCGCACCGCATCAGGAGATTACCGAGCGTGACGCGCCTAGCCGCCGGCGGCGCGCCGAGGGTGGCGACGAAGGCCGTGATGGCACCGCCCAGGTTCGCACCCAGCACCAGCGCGAACGCCAGTTGCAGATTGAGCACGTGGATCGAAGCCAGGGAAACCACCACCAGCACCATGGCGACGCTGGAATGCGCCGCCCAGGTGATGAGGGCGGCGACCAGCACCGCCAGCATCGGCTCGTCGGTGAGCGGACCGACGAACAGCGACATGTGCTCCGCCTGACGCAGCGGCGCCGACGCCAGCATGATCAGTTTCAGGGCCAGCAGCATCAGCCCGAGGCCGATGGCGGTACGGGCGAAGTTGCGGCGCTGGCTCGCTTCCGACGACGTGAACAGAATGACGCCGAAGGCGATCAGGAGGGGCGACAGCCAGCGGAGGTCGAGGGACAGCACCTGCACCACCAGCGTCGAGCCGATATCGGCGCCGAGCATGATGGCGAGGGCGGCGGCGCCGGCGATCATGCCCCGGCCGGCGAAGGACGACACCATCAGGGCGGCGGCGGTCGAACTTTGGATGGCGGCGGTGACGCCAAGCCCGGTCGCCAAGGCGACCAGCCTGTTTTTCGCCGAATACGACAGCGCCCGACGCAGTTCGGCGCCGAAGGACCGGTTGATTCCGGTCCGAACCATGCGAATCCCCCAGAGAAGCAGGGCGATTCCACCGATCATGTTGATGATGGTGTCCAACGGCAGTCTCCAATCCGGCACGCGCGGAACGCCGACCGCCCCACGCGGAATGTAAGATATCTTACAAAAATTGGAGGATTTCGCAAATCATTCGCGACGAAAATCGGTGATTTTCCCCGCCGCCGCCGCAATGCCGCTATTCCGAAACCGGCATAGGAAGAACGATCGCGAACGTGTAGGCTACCACGAAATCGCTCTGAAATCAGACCCCGATTCGCAGTGCAGGCGCAGAAAGGTCCGTTAGTTTTCCCATGAGCATACACGTCGCCCTCCACCACAAGACGAGCTACGTCTACGACCGTCGCGCCCAGTTGAGCCCGCAGGTCGTCCGCCTCCGCCCGGCACCGCATTGCCGGACACCGGTTATCAGTTACGCGCTGAAGATTTCCCCGGACGGATACTTCATCAACTAGCAGCAGGATCCGCACGGCAACTACCAGGCCCGCATCGTCTATCCGGAGCCGGTCCCGCATTTCACGGTAGAGGTCGACCTGGTCGCCGATCTGTCGGTGCAGAACCCGTTCGACTTCTTCCTCGAGCCGGACGCGGAGGAGTTTCCGTTCGCCTATTCGGACGATTTGCGCCGAGAACTCGAACCCTATCTGGCGGCCGATCCCGCCGGCCCGCTTTTGACGGCGTGGATGAACGCCCTGCCGCCGCGGCAGGGCCGGACGGTCGAATATCTGGTCGAACTCAACCGCCGTCTGCACGCCGACATCGAATATCTGATCCGCATGGAGCCCGGCGTGCAGTCCTGCGAGGAGACCCTCGGAAGGCGCAAGGGCTCGTGCCGGGATTCCGGCTGGCTGCTGGTCGAGATTCTGCGGCATCTCGGCTTCGCAGCCCGGTTCGTGTCGGGCTATCTCATCCAGCTCAAGGCCGACGTGAAATCCCTCGACGGCCCGTCTGGCGCCGAGACCGACTTCACGGACCTGCACGCCTGGACCGAGGTCTATCTGCCGGGCGCCGGCTGGATCGGGCTCGACCCGACGTCGGGCCTGCTCGCCGGCGAGGGGCACATCCCGCTCGCCGCGACGCCCCGCCCGCAAAGCGCGGCGCCGATCACCGGCGCCGTCGAGAAATGCGAAGTCACGTTCGATTTCGACATGGCGGTGACGCGCATCCACGAGACGCCGCGTGTCACGCTCCCCTACACCGAGGAACAATGGCAGGCCATCGACCGGCTCGGGCATGCCGTCGACGAGGAACTCGCCAAGGGCGACGTCCGCCTGACGCTTGGCGGCGAGCCGACGTTCGTTTCCATCGACCACGTCGACGCGGCGGAATGGAATACGGCCGCCGTCGGTGAAACCAAGCGCGCGCTCGCCGACGACCTGATCCGCCGGCTGCGCGACAAGTTCGCGCCGGACGGCCTGCTGCACTACGGCCAGGGGAAATGGTATCCGGGCGAGCAGCTGCCGCGCTGGGCGTTCGCGCTTTATTGGCGGAACGACGGCGTGCCGCTCTGGCGCGACGTCAACATGATCGCCAAGGAAGACGTGGACAACGCGCCCGGCATCGAAGCCGCGGAAACCTTCGCGCGCGGCATCGCCCGGCGGCTGGAAATCAACGAGGAGGCGGCGACGCCGGCCTTCGAGGACACCTGGCATTTCCTGGAAAAGGAGCGCCGGCTCCCGGAAAACATGGATCCGACGGACCCCAAGCTCGACGATCCGCTGGAACGTGCCCGCCTGATCCGCGTTTTCGAGCACGGGCTCAGTCATCCGACCGGCTATGTGCTGCCGGTGCAGCGGTGGAACGCGCGGGACGGCAAGCGCCGCTGGTATAGCGAGCCGTGGTCGGTCCGCAGCAAGCACCTGGTCCTGATCCCGGGCGATTCGCCGGTCGGCTTCCGGCTGCCGCTGCCGTCGCTGCCGCACATTCCGGAGGTCGACTATCCCTACGTCATTCCGGCCGATCCGTTCGCCGAACGCGGCGATCTGCCGGAACCCGACGCGATGCGCCAGCCTTACCTGCAAGGCCATGAGCATCCGGCGAGCGACCGGCAGACCATAACCGAACAGTCGCTCAAGGGACGGCACGTCCGCGCCGCCATGACCATCGAGCCGCGCGACGGCCGGCTCTGCGTCTTCATGCCGCCGACCGAAACGCTCGAGGATTACCTCGATCTGATCGCCGCCATCGAGGACGCGGCCGCCGAGACGAAGCTGCCGATCCATATCGAAGGATATTCGCCGCCGCACGATCCGCGCCTGAACGTCATCAAGGTGACGCCGGACCCGGGCGTCATCGAAGTCAACATCCAGCCGGCGTCGAACTGGCGGGAAATGGTCGAGATCACGACCACCATCTACGAGGAAGCGCGGCTCAGCCGCCTCGGCACCGAGAAATTCATGCTCGACGGACGGCACACCGGTACCGGCGGCGGCAATCATGTCGTCGTCGGCGGCAAGACGCCGACGGACAGCCCGTTCCTGCGCCGGCCCGATCTCCTCCGGGGCCTGATCACCTATTGGCAGCAGCACCCGAGCCTGAGCTATCTGTTCTCGGGGCTGTTCATCGGCCCGACCAGTCAGGCGCCGCGCATCGACGAGGCGCGGCACGACGGCCTCTACGAACTCGAGATCGCCTTCAACGAAATCCCCGAAGCCGGCGAAGCCTGTCCGCCGTGGCTGATCGACCGGGTTCTCCGCAACATCCTGATCGACGTCAGCGGCAACACGCACCGGACGGAAATCTGCATCGACAAGCTGTATTCGCCGGACGGTCCGACCGGACGGCTCGGGCTGGTCGAATTCCGCGCCTTCGAGATGCCGCCGCACGCGCGCATGAGCCTGACGCAGCAGTTGCTGCTGCGCGGCCTGATCGCCCGGTTCTGGAAGACCCCCTATCGCGGACGCCTGACCCGCTGGGGAACCTCGCTGCACAACCGCCTCATGCTGCCGCACGCGGTGTGGGAGGATTTCGATGGCGTCATCGACGAGATGCGCGACGCCGGCTTCCCGTTTCAAGCCGAATGGTTCGCGCCGCATTTCGAATTCCGCTTCCCGCGGTACGGATGCGTCCGCTACCGCGGCATCGAGATCGAGCTGCGCCAGGCGCTGGAGCCCTGGCACGTGATGGGCGAGGAAGGCGCCGTCGGCGGTACCGTCCGGTTCGTCGATTCGTCCGTCGAGCGTCTGCAGGTCCGCGTTACCGGCGCGACCGATGGCCGTTACACGGTCGGCTGCAACGGCTACCAGGTGCCGCTCAGCGGCACCGGGGTGCAGGGCGAATCGATTGCCGGCGTCAGGTTCCGCGCCTGGCAGCCCGGCTCGTGCCTGCATCCGACCGTCGGCGTGCATACGCCGCTGACTTTCGACCTTTGCGATACATGGACCGGCCGCGCTGTCGCCGGCTGCACCTACCACGTCGCGCACCCCGGCGGCCGCAATTTCGAGCACTTCCCCGTCAATTCCTACGAGGCGGAAAGCCGCCGCCTGGCGCGGTTCTTCGATACCGGCCATTCGCCGGGCAGCGTGCCGCCGCCGACGCCGGTGGAAAACGCCGAGTTTCCGATGACCCTCGACCTGCGGCGGACATGACACGTGATTCTTTCTCTGAATCGCATTGGCTCGGTGCGGGCCGCTAGCGTATTCTGGTTGCTGTACGCGCGTGCGGTGGAGACTTGCGGATGAGGGGTAATTCCCGCGCCGAACGGAACGACGAGGTCGGCGCCGACAGCCTGACCCGGGGCTACGCGCCGGCGCCCGGCATCTACGACGAGATGATGGACCCGAACGGCGCGATCCGGCCGCACTGGTCGAAGTTTCTCGGCGAACTGGGCGGCATGTCCCGATTCCAGATACAGGAATCCTGGGAAACGGCGCAGCGGCTGGTCCGCGAAAACGGCACCACCTACAACGTCTACGACGATCCGAACGACATCGTCCGGCCCTGGCGAATGGACCCGGTGCCGCTGCTGATCGGCGCCGAGGAATGGCGTTCCCTGGAACAGGGATTGATCCAGCGCGCCCGACTGTTGAACGCCATCGTCGCCGACATCTACGGGCCGCAGAAGCTGCTGACGTCGGGCAAGCTGCCGTCGTCGCTGGTGTTCGGAAATCCAAGTTTCCTGCGCCCGATGCACGGAATCACGCCGCCCTCCAACGTGCATCTGCACTTCCTGGCGCTCGATCTGGCGCGCTCGCACGACCGCCGCTGGTGGATGTTGAGCGACCGCACGCAGGCGCCGTCCGGCGCCGGTTACGCGCTCGAGAACCGGGTCGTCATGGCGCGGACGCTGCCGAACATCTTCCGCGATTCGCAGGTGCAGCGTCTCGCCGGCTTCTTCCAGGCGCTCAGCGACAACCTCGTCCGGATGGCCCGGAAGGACAATCCGCTCGCCGTCCTGATGACGCCCGGCCCGCACAACGAAACCTATTTCGAGCACGCGTATCTGGCCCGCTATCTCGGCTTCCCGCTGGTCGAGGGCGCTGATCTCACGGTCCGCGACAACAAGGTCTACCTGAAGACGCTGCACGGCCTGAAGCAGGTCGATCTGATCTTCCGCCGCGTCGACGGGGAATTCTGCGACCCGCTGGAACTTCGGTCCGATTCGCTGCTCGGCGTCGCCGGCCTGGTGGCCGCCATCCGCGCCGGCAACGTCGTCGTCGCCAATTCGCTCGGCAGCGGCCTCGTCGAATGCGAGGCGTTGATGAGCTTCCTCCCCGGCCTGAGCCGGGAACTGTACGGCGAGGACCTGCTGATCCCGTCGCTGGCGACCTGGTGGTGCGGCCAGGAGGCGGAGCGCAATTACGTCATCGAGAACCTCGACCGGCTGGTTATCCGCCCGACCTTCTCCAACCGCTCCATCATCGCCGACCGCATGCGCGCGATCATGCCGGGCAAGCTGACGGCGGCCGAGCGCATCCAGCTCCTGGAACGCATGCGGCACCGCGGCTACGACTTCTTCGGGCAGGAGGAGATCGCGCTCTCGACGGCGCCATCCTGGCATCTCGAAGGCCTGCGGCCGAGCCCGATGGTGCTCCGCGTCTATCTCTGCGCCGACGGCGACAGCTACCGCGTCATGCCGGGCGGCCTGACGCGCACCGCCGACAATTCCGAGGCGCACGCCGTCACCATGCAGCAGGGCGACGCCAGCAAGGACACCTGGGTGCTCTGGGATTCGCCGGTCAGCACGTTTTCGCGTCTCGCGTCCCCGGACCAGGACGTGGTACTGCGTCGGAGCGGCACCGATCTGCCGAGCCGCGTCGCCGACAACCTGTTCTGGCTCGGCCGCTACGCCGAGCGGACCGAAAGCACCGTCCGCCTGATGCGGAGCGTCGTGTTGCGCCTCGCCGGCGAGGCCGGGGCCGGCGACGATCCGCAGACCCTGCTCAAGCTGCTCGGCATCCTGGTCGATCTCGGCTACATGCGTCAACGCACCGCCAAGCAGGCCGCCGCGCGCGGCATTTCGGCGGTCGAACGCGAGGTCGCGATCCTGCTGTTCGACCGGGAATGCCCGAGCGGCATCCTGAGCCTGTTGAACGATCTGCGCCGCACCGCCTCGCTGGTTCGCGAGCGGCTCAGCATGGATTCATGGCGCATTCTGAACGGCCTGCACCAGCGCGCCGCCAGCCATGCGACGCTGCACCGGCTGAACATCGACGACGCCTTGAAGCTCCTCAACTTCATGCTCGAGGAACTGGCCGCCTTCAGCGGCATGCAGATGGAGAACATGACGCGCAGCCTCGGTTGGCGCCTGCTCGACATCGGCCGCCGCGTCGAACGGACGACGCACATGGCGCGTCTCTTGAAGGAATTGGCCGTCGACGGCGATCCGGCGGCGGAAGGCGGGCTCGATCTGCTGCTCGAACTCGGCGACAGCTCCATGACCTACCGGACGCGCTATCTGTCGAGCGTACAGTTGACGCCGGTGGTCGATCTGCTGGCGACCGACGATTCCAATCCGCGCTCGATCGCGTTTCAGATCGCCCTTCTGGCGGAACACGTCGACGTGCTGCCGCACGACCGAGGACTGGCTTCCCTGTCGCGCAAACAATTCCTGATCGAGGCCATGCGCAGCGAGCTCAAGCTCGTCGACGTGCGGAGACTGTGCGCGCAGCGCAACAAGCGCGGCAAGCGGGTGCAGCTGCAGAAACTCCTCGAACGCATCGAATCCAGAACCTACGAGCTTTCCGACGCGCTGGCGCAACGGTACTTCTCGCACGCCATGGCGACGCGAAGCCGCACCGCCAGCGAGGCCGCGCCGTGATTTACGACGTCAGCCACAAGACGACCTTCAAGTATTCACAAAGCGTTTCGATTTCGCAGCATCTTCTGCATTTGGCGCCCCGGCCATGCCCGCAACAGGTCTGTCGGCGGCAGGCGCTGATCGTCGAGCCGCCGCCGACCCTCAGCAAGGACGACGTGGATTACTTCGGCAATCCGACCACGTATCTGACCGTCGAGGATTCGCACGACGAGTTGGTGATCATGGCGTCGTCGACCGTCGAGGTCCGGCCGATCCCGGCGCCGGCACCGGCGAGCACCGTTCCCTGGGACGACATTCCGGTTCTGTTGTCGCAGGCCATCGGCCGGGACGAATTGGACGCCTATCAGTTCGCATTCTCGTCGCCGTTCACAGGCTCAAGCAACGCCGTCACCTACGCACTCGATTCCTTCACGCCCGGCCGGCCGGTCCTGGAAGCCGCGCTCGATCTGATGAGCCGCATCTATCGGGAGTTCAAGTACGAGGGCGGCGTCACCGACGTCTACACGCCGGTCGACCGTGTGCTGATCGAGCGGCGCGGCGTTTGTCAGGATTTCGCGCACCTGCAGATCGCCTGCATGCGCGGGCTCGGCCTGCCGGCGCGTTACGTCAGCGGCTATCTGCTGACGCATGCGCCGGAGGGAAAGGAAAAGCTCGTCGGCGCCGACGCGTCGCACGCTTGGCTCGCGGTCTGGGTACCCGGGCACGGCTGGGTCGATCTCGACCCGACCAACAACCTCATTCCCGGCGACGAGCACATCACCGTCGCTTGGGGCCGGGACTACGGCGACGTGAGCCCGATCAACGGCCTCGTCATCGGCGGCGGCCGCCATGACATCGACGTCGCCGTCGACGTCCGACCGGTCCGCGGCTGAACCGGCCTCAGTTCCCGCCCCGGCTCAGCATCGTCCCGCCGCAGACGAACAGCGTCTGCCCCGTCACGAAGCCGCTGCGCTCGTCCATGAAGAACGATACCGCGTGCGCGATGTCGGTCGTCTCGCCGATCCGCCCAACCGGGATCGAGCCGATGATTTCCTGCGTGCGCGGCATGCCGGGCGGG
The DNA here is from genome assembly GCA_038117205.1 of Rhodospirillales bacterium. Taxonomy (GTDB): domain Bacteria; phylum Pseudomonadota; class Alphaproteobacteria; order Rhodospirillales; family Casp-alpha2; genus JAQBZY01. The sequence continues at coordinate 34,380 of JAYOFL010000003.1, forward strand.
TTGACCCGCTCGAACAGTTCCGTGCGGATCGGCCCCGGCGCCACCGAGTTGACGGTAATGCCGTCGTGACCGAGCTCCAGCGCCCAGACGTTGCCCATGGCGCGGATGCCGGCCTTGGATCCGGAATAGGCGGTGCGGTGCGTCTTGCCGAGGCTGGCCCGGCTCGAAATGTTGACGATGCGTCCGAAACGCGCGTCCCGCATGCCGGGCGCCAGCAACTGCGCCAGAAGCATGGGGGCGCGCATGTTCACGGCCATGATGAGGTCGAAATCCTCGACCGTCGATTCCGAAAGCAGGGTCGACGACGCGACGCCGGCATTGTTGACCAGCCCAAGGATCGGCCCGTCCGCGAGCAGGGTGGCGATCACCTCGCGGATGGCGTCGACGTCGGTCAGATCGATCTCGACCCAAAGGCCCGGCGCGGCCTCGCCGTCCTTGGGCGGCGCCTTGTCGAGGTTGAGAACGGCCCAGCCGTCGGCCTGCAACCGTTCGGCGATGGCGCGGCCGATGCCCTGGCTGGCGCCGGTGACGATGACTCGCTTCGCCATGTCAGTCGTCGCTCCCGCCGGCTTCCTTGTCCGCGGTCTCGAACGCCGCCTTGACGTGGCGCATGCTGTCGAGAGCCGCCGGCAGGCCGCAATAGATGCCGGTCTGCAACACCGCCTCGACGATCTCGTCGCGGGTGCAGCCGTTGTTCAGCGCGCCCTTCAGATGCACCGCCAGTTCGTGTGGACGGTTCAAGGCCGTCAGCATGCCGATGTTGATCAGGCTGCGGGTGCGGCGGTCTAGTCCCGGCCGGGTCCAGATGGCGCCCCAGCCGTATTCGACGACCAAATCCTGCAACGGCCTCGTCAGTTCGTCGGCGGCGGCCAGCGAACGGTCGACGTGAGCGTCGCCCAACACTTCCCGACGCGCCTTCATGCCGGCGTCGTAGCGTTCCTTGTCCATGCGGTTTCTCCCTCCCGTTGGCGGCGAACTGCCGCGCGGCATCTTGGCGCGCGGGCGCGCGCCGGGCAATGCCGCCAAAGAAAGATACAAAGGGGAATATGTGGAAAGTAAAACGCCGGCGGGTTTCCCCGCCGGCGCATCCGTTACTGGATGATCTTGTCGAGCTCGTCGAAGTCGAGGTGGCTGCCGTCCGGCATTTCGATGGTGCTGGAAGCGTCGTCCTCGAAGACGATCTGGCGCGCCGTCGTCTGGTCGAGGTCGACCGTGCCCTCGTGCAGTTGCAGCGTCCACGAGTGATCCGGGCTGACGCTGGAGCGCGCCTCGTAGGTGACGTCGTCGATGGCGGTGAACGTCCAGTCGCCGGCGAGACCGACCTGCTCGGCGACATCGAGAAGCTGCCCGACGGCTTCGACACCCGCGTCGGCGACAGCCGCACCGACAGCCTGCCGAAGAACGTCCAGCAGAAGCTTTCGTTGGCCCGCGCCTATCTCAAGCGCGCCCCGATCGTGCTGTTCGACGAACCGGTCAACGGCCTCGATTTCGCCGCCGACAAGCTGTTCATGGAAATGCTCGACAAGCTGCGGGGCCACGCCACGGTGTTCCTGGTGACGCACCGGCCGAGCCATCTCAATAATGTCGACAAGATCATCGTCATGGAGCGGGGTCAGGTCCTGATGGCCGGCCCGCCGAACGAAGTTCGCCCGCGCCTGCCGAAGAACCTCTTCTAGACCCGAAACGTCCGCCAACAACGGAACAGAGACGAGCAACGATCATGATCAAGCGCAACAGAAACCAGCCCAAACCCAGCACCGGCGAGGAAACTCAGCTCGCCAGCCGGCAAATCAGGTTCATGGCGCAGTCGGTGCTGCTCGAGGAAGCCGGCACCAGCTGGATGACCTCGGCGACCATTTACGTCGTCGGCGGCGTCGTTGCCTCCTTCATCGTCTGGTCGTCGCTGACCCATGTCGACGAGGTGGCGATCACGCACGGCTCCGTCGTGCCGGCGGGTTCGGTGCAGACGGTGCAGCACCTGGAAGGCGGCATCGTCAGCGAGATCATGGTGAAGGAAAAGGATCTGGTTAAGAAGGGCCAGCCGCTGATCCGCATGGACCCGGTGCAGGCCAGCGGCGAAGCGGATCAGATCAAGGCGCGGCGGATCGGCCTGCAATTGCGCGCCGAGCGGCTCCGCGCCGTCGCCGAGGCCCGCCGCACCAACTTCAAGTCCGGCCCGCAGTATGCGCATCTGGTGAAGGACCAGATGGAAATCTACAACGCGCAGATCGACCGCTGGGAATCGCAGCGGCTGGTGTTCCGCAAGCAGGCGGAGCAGAAGCGCCAGGAAGTCGCCGCCGTGCGCGAGCAGATATCCGCGACCAACCGGCAGATTTCGCTGCTCGCCAAGGAAGTGGCCATGCGCGAGAAGCTGGCCGCCGACGGCTACACGGCGCAGGTCGTCGTGTACGCGGTGCAGCGCCAGCATGCGGCTGCCGAAAGCGAGCTCGGCCGCCTCAAGGGACAGGAAAAGACCGCCCTCGAGGAACTGAAGGAAATGATCAGCCGCGAGGCGGATCTGGACCAGAACGTGCGCGAGAACGCGCTAAACGAAATGGGTACCGTCACCGCCGAGCTGGCGCAGGTCGAGGAAACCCTGAACCGCACCAACGACCGCGTGAACCGCCTGGTCATCACGGCGCCGGTCAGCGGCTACGTCCAGGATCTCAAGGTCAAGACCGTCGGCGCCGTCGTGCCGGCGGGCGGCGTGCTGATGGATATCGTGCCTTCCGACGAGAAATTGAACGTCGAAACCCGGATCGCGACCCGCGACATCGGCTTCGTCAAGGTCGGCCAGCCGGTCACGATCAAGGTGACCAGCTACGACTTCGCCCGCTACGGCAGCGTCGCCGGCATGCTGACGTCCGTTTCGGCGACCACCATCAACGACGAGAAGACCGGCCAGCCGTTCTACAAGGGCGTCGTCGAACTCACGCAATTCCATGTCGGCGAAAACGCCCAGGCGAACCAAATCGTCCCCCGCATGACGGTTCAGGCGGATATCGTCACCGGCAACAAGACCTTCCTGCAGTATCTCTTGAAGCCGATCTACGTCGCCATGAACGGCGCGTTCCACGAACGCTGAGCTAGTCCTTGAAATAAGTCGGAAAGCGACCGCAGATATGCGGCGCTTCCGCCAGGGTTCCCGTCAGATGCGTGCGCAGCGCCATCCGCGCCCGGTCGGTATCGCCGTCCGCGAGCGCGTCGACGATCCGCCCATGCTCGTCGAGAATCCGCTGCGCCTTGCCGGGCGTCATCAAGTGCAGGCGCCGTAGCCGGTCGAGATGGCCGCTGCGGCCGCGGACTAGGCTCAGCAGGTCGGGCACCTCGGCCGCGACGTACATTCGGGCGTGGAAGGCCTCGTCGGTGGCGATGAAGGCGCCCGTGTCACCGGCCGTCATGTAGACCCGTTGACGTTCGAGAAGTTCCCGCAGCGCGGCGATCAAATCGCCCGGCGGATCGCCGGCCAGGGTTTCGACGATTTCCAACTCGACGGCGCGGCGCAGGAAGTGCGCCTGACGGGCGAGCGCCATATCGATCGGCGACACCAGCGTCGCATGCTGCGGAAACACCGCCACCAGGCCTTCCTCGGCGAGACGCATCAAGGCATCGCGAACCGGCGTCCGGCTGACGCCGAAACGCGCCGCCAGGTCCGCCCGCGAGAGAACGGTCCCCGGCACCAGCGAGACGGAGATGATCTGCGCCCGCAACGACTCGAACACGCCGGCCGCCGCCGTCATGCCGCGAATTGGTCGAATGCGCTGACCCGTGTGCGTGTCCAACGGTTGTTCCCGCGATGTCATGTTCCGGACCGCAAGCAACAGCTTGCCCGGGCAAAACTAATATATTAGTGTATTTGCCTCAACACCGAAGCCGCCAACGGGTGCGGTCGAGAAATCCTTGGGAGGGATAATAGATGAAAGTTAACCACAAGGCTGGCCTTCTGGCCACAGGCCTGATTTTCGCCATGTCCGGCGCCGCCGGCGCCGCCGATCTCAAGCTGGTCACCGGTCCGCAGGGCGGCTCCTGGTATCCGCTGGGCGGCGCGCTGAAGAACCTGATCGAAAAGCAGATCAAGGGTTCCAACGTGCAGGTCGGTCCGGGCGCGGGCATTGCCAACGTCAAGGCGATCGAGGCCGGCAAGGCCGATATCGGCTTCGCCAACTCGGTGTCGACGGTCGACGCGATCAACGGCAAGCCGCCGTTCGAAAAGAAGTACGGCAACGTCTGCAACGTCGCGACGCTGTATCCGCAGTACTTCCAGATCATCACGGTCGCCGGCAGCGGCATCAAAACGCCGGCCGATCTGAAGGGCAAGGCGCTGACGACCCAGAAGAAGGGCAACACCGGCGAGCAGATCACCGCGCACCTTCTCGAAGCCTACGGCATGTCCTACAGCGACCTGCCGAAGGTCAACCAGGGTTCCTACACGGACTCGGTCAACCAGTTGAAGGACGGCAACGCGACCTGGTTCACGCTCGGATCCACCGCGCCGGCGAGCTCGGTCATGGACCTGGCGGCGTCGCGTGACGTCGTGGTCGTGCCGATTCCGGACGACGGTCTCGGCAAGATGCAGAAGATCAATCCGGGCTATAAGCGCATCGTCATCAAGGCCGGCACCTATCCGAAGCAGACGGCCGACGTGCCGACGGTCGGCTACGCCACCCACGTGATCGCGCGCTGCGACCTCGACGCCAAGACCGTCGAGGGCGTACTCACCGCCATGGCCGGCGGCGTCGGCGATCTCGCCGCTATCGCCAAGGCGATGAAGGGCGTCGACGCGAAAGCGATGGCGTTCGACATCGGCGTGCCCATGCACAAGGGAGCGACGAGTTTCTACAAGGCCAAAGGCGCCCTCTAAGAACGGGGCAATCTCCTCCTGATACACTGAACGCCGCGGCGCCCCGACGGGGGCGCCGCGGCACCCTGTATACGTCCCTAGGGGGCATCTGATCATGTTTTCGGCCATGTTTTCGGGCAAGAACTGGGCTTGGTTCGCCGTCACCGCCGTCGGTGCCGCGATGTCGATCTATCACCTCTATGTCGCGTTCTTCGGCGCCCCCGATGCGCAGATATTCCGCTCCACGCACCTCGTATTCGCGCTCGTCATGGCTTTCCTGATGGCGCCCTGCTGGCCGCGCAAGGACGGCACGCCGGGTCTCGCCGACCTGCTGCTGGTCGCCGCCTCGTTGGCCGCCTGCGGCTACCAGTTCTTCGCCAAGGATTACATCGACAACCGCATGATCTACGTCGACGATCTGGTTCCCGGCGACTGGATTTTCGGCACCATGATGGTGGTGCTGCTCCTGGAATCGACGCGCCGCCTGATGGGTCTGGTGCTGCCGATCACGGCGCTGGTGTTCGTCGCCTACGCGATCTTCATTCACGGAACCGATCTCGGTCCGTTGCTCGAGCAACTGTACCTGACCACCGACGGCATCCTCGGCATTCCCGTCAGCGTCTCCGCGACCTACGTCGTGCTGTTCATCCTGTTCGGCGCGTTCGTCGAACGGACCGGTACCGGCAAACTGTTCATGGACTTCGCCATGGCGCTGACCGGCCATACCGCCGGCGGCCCGGCTAAGGTCGCCTGCATCACCAGCGCCATGTTCGGCACGGTGTCGGGCAGCGCCGTCGCCAACGTCATGACCACCGGTACCTTCTCGATCCCGCTCATGAAGCGCATCGGCTACCGGCCGGCCTTCGCCGGCGCCGTCGAGGCCGTGGCCTCCACCGGCGGACAGATCATGCCGCCGATCATGGGCGCGGCGGCGTTCGTGATGGCGGAATTCCTGGGCGTCGCCTACATCGAGGTCGCCAAGTACGCGCTCATCCCGGCCGTCCTCTATTTCGGCGCCGTCTTCATGGCGGTGCACTTCGAGGCCCGGCGCGTCGGCATGGTCGGCCTGCCGAAGTCGGAGCTGCCGTCGCTCAAGGAGACGCTGAAGAACCACGGGCATCTGTTCATTCCGCTGGTCGTCATCGTCGGCGTCCTGATTTCCGGCTTCAGCGCGCCGTTCGCCGCGCTCTGCGGCATCTTCTCGGTTTTCCCGACGATCATGCTCCGCAAGTCGAGCCGCCAGCACCTGAACCCGCAGAACATCCTGGAAGCCCTCGTCGACGGCGCCAAGAACGCGGTCGGCGTGGCGCTTGCCTGCGGCTGCGCCGGCATCGTCATCGGCGTCATCGCGCTCACCGGCCTCGGCATCGAGTTCACCAGCTTCGTTCTCGCGGTGTCGCAGAACTCGCTCGTCGTGGCGCTGTTCTTCACCATGCTCGCCGGCATCGTCCTCGGCATGGGCATGCCGACGACGCCGGCCTACATCATGCAGGTGGCGCTGCTGGTGCCGGCGGTGGTCAAGCTCGGCGTCACCGTCGAGGCGGCGCACATGTTCGTGTTCTACTTCGCGATCCTGTCCGCCATCACGCCGCCGGTGGCGCTCGCCGTCTATGCGGCGAACGGGCTTTCCGGTGCCGGGCTTTGGGAATCCGGTTGGGCCGCCGTGAAGCTAGGACTCACCGGCTACATCATCCCGTTCATGTTCGTGTTCGGACCGTCGCTGCTGCTAATCGGCGAATGGTCGACCATCGCGTTGACGACGGTCTCCGCCATATGCGGCGTCGTCCTGCTGGCGGCGGGACTGCACAGCTACCTGCTGGCGCCCGCCAATATGTGGCAACGGACAATGATGGTCGCGGCGGCTTTCTGCCTGATCAAGCCGGGTCTCTACACCGACCTCGCCGGCGCCTCGCTCGCCGCCGTGGTGATCGGCGCGCAACTGCTCGAACGCCGCCGTCTGCAGGCGGCGAACTGAAGTCCCGTTCCCGCTTTCCGTTGGAGGCCCCGTGACGAACGCAAGAAAGAAGCCGGAAGAGCTCCGCAGTTACCGTTGGTTCGGCCACGACGATTTGCGCGGCTTCGGGCATCGCTCCCGCGCCCTGCAGATGGGCTACGCGCCCGAGGACTGGCGCGGCAAGCCGATGATCGCGATCATCAACACGTGGTCCGACATCAACCCCTGCCACATGCATTTCAAGCACCGGGTCGACGACGTGAAGCGCGGCATCCATCAGGCCGGCGGCTTCCCGATCGAGCTGCCGGCGATGTCGCTGGCGGAAAACTACGTCAAGCCGACGACCATGCTCTATCGCAACATGCTGGCGATGGAAGTCGAGGAACTGATCCGCTCGCATCCCATCGACGGTGTCGTGCTGATGGGCGGTTGCGACAAGACGACGCCGGGCGTTCTGCTGGGCGCCACCAGCGCCGGACTTCCCTCCATCTTCCTGCCGGCGGGCCCGATGCTGCGCGGCAACTGGAAGGGCAAGACGCTGGGCTCCGGCTCCGACGCCTGGAAATACTGGGACGAACGCCGCGCCGGCAAGATCACGACCGAGGACTGGCAGGATCTCGAGGCCGGTATCGCGCGCAGCTACGGCACCTGCATGACCATGGGCACCGCCAGCACCATGACCGCCATCGCGGAAGCCATCGGCATGACCCTGCCCGGCGCCTCTTCCATTCCGGCCGCCGATTCCAACCATATACGGATGTCCGCCGCCTGCGGCCGGCGCATCGTCGAAATGGTCTGGGAAGACGTCACGCCGGACAAGATCCAGACCCGCGCCGCCTTCGAAAACGGCATCGCCGTCGCCATGGCCATGGGCTGTTCGACCAACGCCATCATCCACGTGATCGCGCAAGCGCGGCGCGCCGGCCAGGACATCGGCCTGGAGGACTTCGAGAAGGCCAGCCGCATCGTGCCGGTGATCGCCAACGTCCGGCCGAGCGGCGACACCTACCTGATGGAGGACTTCTATTACGCCGGCGGCCTGCCGGGGCTGATGGCGACGATCCGTGAGCACCTGCACCTGGACGCAATGACGGTGAACGGCCGCACGGTCGGCGAGAACATCGCCGCCGCCGAGGTCCACGACGACGACGTCATCCGGCCGCTCTCGAACCCGATCTACAAGGAAGGCGCACTCGCGGTGCTCAAGGGCAACCTGGCGCCGGACGGCTGCGTCATCAAGCCGAGTGCCTGCGAGCCGCGCTTCCTGAGGCACACCGGCCCGGCCCTCGTCTTCGACGACTATCCCTCCATGAAGAAGGCCGTCGAGGACGAGAACCTCGACGTTACCGCCGACCACGTCCTGATCCTCCGGAACGCCGGCCCGCAGGGCGGCCCCGGCATGCCGGAATGGGGCATGCTGCCGATCCCGAGGAAGCTCGTGAAAGAGGGCGTGCGCGACATGGTGCGGCTTTCCGACGCCCGCATGAGCGGCACCAGCTATGGTGCGTGCATCCTGCACGTCAGCCCCGAATCCTATGTCGGCGGGCCGCTGGCGCTGGTCAGGAACGGCGATCCGATTTCCGTCGACGTGGCGGCGCGCACGATCACCCTCGACGTGCCGGACGCCGAACTGGCCGCCCGCCGGAAAGCCCTCGCCGCGCCGGCGCCCCGCTTCGAGCGCGGCTACGGCTGGATGTTCAATCGCCACATCAGGCAGGCGCACGAGGGGTGCGACTTCGACTTCCTGCACACCGATTTCGGCCGTCCCGTCGGCGAGCCGGACATTTTCTAACCCCGGAGCCCCCGATGCCCCTTTCCAACGAGACCCGCGAAAAGCTCAAGACCGTCAGCACCGCCACCATCACCACGGCGCTGTTCAAGAAGGGCTTCCGCAATCAGTACATCCAGAACGTCCATCCGCTCAATCCGGCCGGCGCGCCCATGGTCGGCGAAGCCTTCACGCTCCGCTACATGCCGGCGCGCGAGGACCGCAATCCGATCAGCGTCTTTCAGGACCGCGGTCATCCGCAGCGCAAGGCGGTCGAGGATTGCCCGCCCGGTGCCGTCTTCGTCATCGACAGCCGCAAGGACCCGCGCGCCGCGTCGGCCGGCTCGATCCTGGTGACGCGCCTGATGGTCCGGGGTGTCGCCGGTGTCGTCACCGACGGCGGCTTCCGCGATTCCCCGGAAATCGCCAAGCTGGCGATCCCGGCCTATCACACCCGTCCGGCGGCGCCGACCAATCTGACGGTGCACGAGGCCATCGACATCAACGTGCCGATCGGCTGCGGCGACGCGCCGGTGTTCCCGGGCGACGTGATCGTCGGCGACGGCGAGGGCGTGGTCGTCATCCCGGCGCATATCGCGGACGATATCTGCGCCGAGGCCGTCGAGATGACGGCATTCGAGGACTTCGTCACGGAAGAGGTGCAGAAGGGCCGCTCCATCCTCGGCCTCTATCCGGCGACCGAGGAACAAACCAAGCAGGACTTCGCCGCCTGGCGGAAGAAGAACAACCGCTGAGGACGTCTAGCGGGCCTTGCCGGCCCGCCTAGAGACCAACCAACCGGCCAGCACCACGATCGCGGCGACGCTCAGCAAGAGGATCGTCGCCAGCGCGTTGATCTGTGGATTGACGCCGAGCCGTGCGCTCGAAAAGACGACCATGGGGAGCGTGCTCGATCCGGGTCCGGAAACGAAACTGGCGATCACCAGATCGTCCAGCGATAGCGTGAAGGCGAGCAGCCAGCCCGCCGCCAGGGACGGCGCGATCATCGGCAACGTCACCGTAAAGAACACCCGCACCGGCCGGGCGCCGAGGTCGAGCGCCGCTTCCTCGATGCTGCGGTCCAACTGCGCGAGCCGTGCCTGCGCCACCACCGAGACGTAGGCGATACCGAAGGTGGCGTGCGCGATGACGATGGTGACGACGCCCCGCCCGTCCGGCCAGCCGATCAACTGCTCCATCGAGACGAACAGCAAAAGCAGCGACAGGCCGGTGATGACTTCCGGCATGACGAGGGGTGCCGTCGTCATGCCGGCGAACAGCAACCTGCCCCGGAAGCGGCCGAACCGAACCAGCGCCAGCGCCGCCAATGTGCCGAGCGCGACGGCGAGGGTCGCCGAGACGAAGGCGATGCCGAGACTGAGGCCGGCGGCGTCGAGCAGCTTTTCGTTCCGCATCAGCTCGCCATACCACTTGGTGGAAAAGCCGGCCCAGACGGTGACGAGCTTGGACGAATTGAACGAATAGACGACGAGCGACGCGATCGGACCGTACAGGAACACGTAGCCCGAGATCAGGACGGCGATCAGGATCGGCGTCAGACCGCGTTTCATGCGCCGCCCTCCGCCCGTTTGACGCGGATGTTCTCGAGCCACGCCAACGGCGCCACCAGCAATACCAGCATGGCGACGGCGACGGACGCCGCCAGCGGCCAGTCGCGGTTGTTGAAGAACTCGATCCACAGCACCTTGCCGAGCATCAGGGTCTCGGGACCGCCGAGCAGGTCGGGGATGACGAACTCGCCGACCGCCGGAATGAACACCAGCAGTAAGCCGGCAAAGATGCCGGGCAGCGAGAGCGGCAGAGTCACCGTCAGGAAAGCGCGGACCGGTCGGGCGCCGAGATCGTGCGCCGCTTCCAGCAATGCCGGGTCCTGGCGTTCCAGCGCCGCGAACAGCGGCAGGATCATGAACGGCAGATAGGAATAGACGATGCCGACATAGACGGCGAACGGTGTGTGCAAGAGCGCCAGCGGTTGGTCGATCAGGCCGGTGGCCTGAAGAAGCTCGTTAACCGGCCCTTCCGTCTTCAAGAGCCCCATCCAGGCATAAACGCGGATCAGGAACGACGTCCAGAGCGGCAGGATCACGGCGATCAGAAGCTGCGGCCGCCAGCGGTCCGGGGTGCGGGCGAGTGCGTAGGCGATGGGATAGCCGACGAGCAGGCAGAGGATCGCCGACGTGGCGGCGATGCGGAGCGAGCTCAGCAGTGCGTTCAGATAGAGCGGATCGTCGGCGAGGAAGGCGTAGTTGCCGAGCTTCGCGTTGACGGAGAGGCCGGCGCCCTCCACCCATTCCAATATCGGCGTATAGGGCGGGATGCCAATCCTGGTTTCCGAAAGGCTGATGGCGACGATGATGGCGAACGGCGCCAGGAAGAACAGCAGCAGCCACGCATATGGCAACGCAACGACGATACGGCGGCCGCCGCGCGCCGCCGGTGACGGACGCGGCCCGCTCATCCGGGTAACAACACGCCGTTCCGGGCCGGCCACGTCAAAACGACGCGGTCGTCCCAGGTCAGCGGCTGCTCCGTCGAGTGCAGGCTGTTGGCGGTCGACGCCTGGACGACGGGGCCGGCGTCGGTCTTCACGTGATAGATCGAAAGATCGCCGAGATAACCGATATCCTTGATGAAGCCAGCGATGCGGTTGCCGCCGTTTTCGGGCAAATCGCGGTCGATGGCGATCTTCTCGGGGCGCACCATCACGCTCGCCTTCTGCCCGACCACCCAATCGCCCTCGGCGATGACCCGGATGTCGGTGCCGAGCGCGTCGGCACGGAGCGTCGCCTCGCCGTCGGAACGGGCGACCACGGCGCCGTCGAAAATATTGGCGGCGCCGATGAAGTCGGCGACGAAACGGCTTTCCGGCTGTTCGTAAATGCCGCGCGGCGTGCCGGTCTGGCGGATCACGCCCTTCTCCATGACGCCGATGCGGTCGGACACCGTCATCGCCTCTTCCTGGTCGTGCGTCACCATGACGAAGGCGATGCCGAGCCGTTCCTGCAGCGTCACCAGTTCCAACTGCGTGCGCTCGCGGAGCTTGCGGTCGAGCGCCGCCAATGGCTCGTCGAGCAGCAGGATCTTCGGGCGCTTGGCGATGGCGCGGGCGAGCGCGACACGCTGGCGCTGGCCACCCGACAACTGGTCGGGTCTCCGCTTCTCAAAGCCCGTGAGTTCGACCTGGCGCAGTGCCTCCGCCACCCGGTCGGCCCGTTCGCCGGCGCCGAGCGATTCCTGACGGAGACCGTAGGCGATGTTCTTCTCCACGCTCATGTGCGGAAAGAGGGCGTAGGACTGGAACACCATGTTGACCGGCCGCTCGTAGGGCGGCCGGTCGGTCATGTCCTCGCCGTCGATGACGATCCGCCCGGCGTCCGGCGTCTCGAAGCCGGCGATCATGCGGAGCAACGTCGTCTTGCCGCAGCCGGAACCGCCGAGGAGCGAGAAGAACTCGCCGCCCCGGACCTCGAGATCGACGCCCGCGACGGCGGCTTCGTCACCGAAACGCTTGCTCGCGCCGGTGACGGAGAGCACCACCCGGGCGTTCGAGGTCGCCGGCTTGCCGCCAGCGGGTCCGCTCATTGGCCCGTCTTGATCTTCGTCCAGACGCGGGTGCGCATTCGCTCGTGACCGGCCGACTTGGCCGGCATCACGAACAGCCGCTCGCGCACTTCCTTCGGCGGATAGATCGCCGGATCGTCGAGGCGTTCCTTGTCGACGAACTTCTCGGCACCGGCGATGGCGTTGGCGTAGCCGACGGCGTTGGTGATCGGACCGATCACGTCCGGCCGCAGCATGAAGTTGATGAAGGCGAGCGCATTCCCCGGGTGCGGCGCGTCCTTCGGAATGGCCATCACGTCGATGTTGGCCTGCGCCCCTTCCTTCGGCAGCACGATCTTGATGTCGACGCCCTTCTTGGCTTCCTTGGCGCGGTCACGGGCCTGCACCAGATCGCCGCCGTATCCCTGCGCGACACAAAGATCGCCGTTGGCGAGATCGTTGATGTAGGTCGAGGAGTGGATGTACTTGAGGTGCGGCCGGATGCCTTCCAGCAGCTTCTGGACCTTGTCCACGTCTTCTTTCTTCTCGCTGGCGATGTCGATGCCGAGATAGGCGGACGCCGCGGCGAACGCTTCGACAGGATCGTCCAGGATGGAAATGCCGCAGGGCGCCAGCTTCGCCGCCCATTTCGGATCGAAGATCAGCGCCCAGCTTCCGACCGGCGCGCCCGGCGCCATTGCCTTTATCTTGGCCGCGTTGTAGCCGAAACCGGTGCCGGCCGACATGTAGGGAACCGCGAACTTGTTGCTCGGATCGGCCGCGGCGATGGCCTTCAACGTGGATTTTTCGATGTTCTTGTAATTCGGCAGCTTCTTCCGATCGAGCGGCATGTAGACGCCGGCCTTCACCTGACGGGCGAGGAACGGCATGGTCGTCGGGAACACCACGTCATAGCCGGACTTGCCGGCCATCAGCTTGGCTTCGAGGATTTCGTTGGAATCGTAGACGTCGTAATTGACCTTGATGCCGGTTTCCTTGGTGAAGCGCGCCAGCGTGTCCTCGGCGATGTAGTCGGACCAGTTGAAGACGTTCAGCACCTTTTCTTCCGCGGCGGCGGCCGTCTGCGCGGCGGCCATCCCGAACCCGACGAGCGCGGCGGCGAGCAATCGAAGGCGAAGACGAGATTTCATGAAAGCAATCCCCTATCCCACCGGCGGACCGGAACGGCTGGCCGGTCGCGCGGCCTCGTTGAAACGTCCCGCGCTGGGCGGGTTTGGGGCAGAATAGGCGATTTGATTTTCCGCCGATAGGGTGATGTTGGGGATTTCCCGCGCCAGGGTGATACCCTTGCGCCGCCGCCGCTGCCTACTTGTCGGAGAAGTACGAAACGCCGTCCCAATCGTCCGGCGGCGGATGCGCGATGTATCTGTTGCATCGCTCCGCCAGCATGAGCGCGGCGTGATCGGCGGGATTTTCCATCAGCACCTCCTCGACGAGGCCGAGCGCATCCTCGAATTCGCGGGCGAGACAGGCCTTCAGGGCGACTTCGTAGGCATTGATCGCCTCGATCGTCGCCGGCGGCACGGCAAACGGCGAGCCGGCGTCGCGCATGCCGACGAGCTCGTGGATCGCCACGCTCTTGGTGGTGCCGGCGGCCTCGACCACGTCGATCTGGCGGAACACGAACCCGGGCGACGCCTGTTTCCGGATTGCGTCGCTGACCAGGAGCTGCGTGCCGTAGTACTTGTTCAACCCTTCGATCCGGGATGCCAGGTTGACGTTCGGTCCGAGCGCCGTAAACTGCATGCGCTCGGCGGAACCGACGTTGCCGACCAGGGCATCGCCGACATGCAGACCGAAACGGGTCCGGAGCGGATGCTCCCCCTGGGCCTCGAACGCGCGGTTGAGGTCCTCCGACGCCCGTAAGGCGGCGAGCGCGGCGCGGCACGCGTTGTCCACGTAGTTCGGATCCGGGCTCGGCGCGTTCCAGAGCGCCATGATCGCGTCGCCGATAAACTTGTCGACGACGCCGTTGTGGGACTGGATCGTCGATGTCATGACGTCGAAGTACCGTGACGTCTGGCTGAGCACGGCTTCCGGCGTCATGTCCTCGGTCAGCGTCGTGAAGCTCTCGACATCGGTGAACAGGACCGCGACGTCCTGGCGCGTCCCACCGATTTCCGCGCCGATGCCGCTTTCGACGAGGCGCCTGACGAGGTCCTTCGGCACGTACTTGAGGAAGGTCGAGAGCGCGGCGCGCATGCCTTCCATTGCCGTTTCCAGGCTCTTGATCTCGGTGAAGGGCGAGCGGACGGAAACCCGCTCGGAAAGCTCAAGCTCGCGAATGCGGTCGGCCTGATCCCGAACCGCGCGAACCGGCGCTGCGATCCAATTCGACAGGACGAGAACGACGACAATCGGCACCAGCATGATGAGCCCCGTGTAGATCATCGAGTTCTTCATGCTCTTCCGGATCGGTCCGCTGAAGTCGCTCAACGCGGCGACGACGACGACTTTCCAGCTTTGCGCGCCCAACCCCTGCATCGACGTGACGACGGCCAGGTATTCCTCCGGACCGATCCGAAATCGCACCGACGGCCTTCCCCTCTCCGCCGCCAGCCGCATGGCGGTCTTGACCCGGGTGTCTTCAAGATCGTCGACCTTGTTAACGACGAGCGCCCCATCGACGGGCCGGAACAATGCGCGCGAATCCGGATAGGCGATAAGCTGGCCGTCGCTTTGCACGATCGCGATCAGGCCGTGTTCCCCGGGCGCGTTCAATCTCGTGAATTCGGTCAGATGATTGAGCGGGATATCCACGCCGGCGACGGCGCCTTCGACGTTTCGCATCGGCGCGGATATGGTGATCCCCGGCTTGCGCAGGCTGGAGAAGATGTAGACGTCCGAATACGACGCGCTCAACCATTCTTGCGCCGCTTTGTACCAGGACCGGGAGCGCGGATCGTAGGTGGACCGAGTTGTACCGGCGTTTTCCTCAGCCTCGATTTCGGCACCCTTCACGTCGAAATACTGCCACGTTTGCGGCCTGGCGCCCTCTTGCAGCAAATCCTCCGCCACGCGCGTCGCCTCCACGGCGTCGTCAGGCACCGCGTCCGAGGCCCGCCGGTCCCCTTGGCTGTCGACATAACTCAACGCCTGGACAAACCCGCCGTCACGAAAGCCGATGAAGGCGCTGTAGATGTCCTTGTCGCGATCCAGCGCCGCCCGCAGAAAGGTGAAAAGTTCTCCCGGCCAGCGCCAGTCCACCAGCATCGCCGGAAGCAACGCGATCATTTACGCGATTTTTTGGGCTGAGCCGAGGTCCTTGGCGATGCGCTCGACGGTCGTGTCGGCCGTGCGTTTGATCAAGTCCTCGGCCGTCACACGCATGGCTTCATTGCTGCCGGTCACGTTCAGGACGGAGAGCGTCGTCACCGCCGTGATCGTCAGCAGCAGGAATGCCGCGAGTATCGTTACCCGAATGGAGACCCGCATTCGACCGCCTCAGCCCTTTCGGCCCATGCGTCGAATTCTACCTTAAGCGAGCGTCATCAATTACTAATTTCGCGCAAATTCAAATATTTTGTGCCTAATTTCAACTTTTTGGCGGCGCCGTTAGATTGCCGGTCACGGCCGCCCAACGAGCCGCGACGCAGCCACGGCCATCTTCGGATTGCTGTGCGCGACACCGTCGACGAATTCCATCCGCCAGCCGAACGGCACACCGAGCGCCGCCGCCCGCGCCTTGCCGGCGGCGAAGAAGTTCCGGCCGCGCTCGAACCGATGCGCGCCCTGCGCCATCGCTTCCGGCGTTTTCGGGAGCGCCCGGTGATTGGGATCGTTGTCGGCGGTGCCGAGCAGCACCACCATGCCCCTGGCGAGGCCCGCCGCCACGTACGCCGGCGTCAGGCGGCGGTCCTTCAGTCCCGCCGGATAGGGCAGATCGGGATCGGGAAACGTGTACCATCCGGCATTGGCGGCGACGGCGATCCGGATCCGCGCATCCGGCAGAAACCAGTTCATCCGGTGCACGAATTGCGATCCGGCGGAATGGCCGTAGATGTCGTAACGTTCGGCCGCGAAGCCGTTGGCGGCGGTGACGAAATCGAAAACGGTCTCGACGGCGGCGAAGCTCCATTCTTCCGGCAGCACCTCGGCGCCGCCCTGGCTCAGGACGTTGCCCTGGTTGAAGTGGATACTTTTCGGAAAGTTTCCCCGGTTGAACTCGGGCGCGACGACGATGAAGCGGCCGGCCTCCGCATGCTCGATCCAACTGTCGCGATAGCCATCGGCGTTTCGGCCGAGGCCGTGAACGACGAAGACGATCGGCGCGTCGGCGCCGAGGCCGGCCGGACGATAATAGTAGACTTTGATGTCCCAATGCCGCTGCTCACCGCCGAACCGCGCCTCGAAGACGCCGGCGCCGTCCGCCAACCTGGCGTCGGCCGCGGCCGCATTTCGAAACGGAAGAACACTCGCGGCGGCGAGACCGCCGAGACAAACGCAGGACCGAAGAACGCCCCGCCGGGAAAGCATGACCTGTCACCCCGCCGCCGACATCGGGCGGCTCAGCCGATCTTGATCAACAACCCACCGTCCACCGGCAGCAACACGCCGGTGATGTAGTTCGCCTCGTCGGAAGCCAGAAACAGCGCCGCGTTGGCGACGTCCCAGGCGGTGCCCATGCGGCTTTCCAGCGGCACCTGCTTGCTGCGCGCTTCACGCACGACGTCGCGGTCGACGCCCTGCTCGCGGGCGCGCCGCTCGATCGCCATCGGCGTGTCCATGAGACCCGGCAGGATGGCGTTGGCGCGGATGCCGTAAGCGGCGTTTTCCCACGCCAGATGCTGCGTGAAGGTGTTGATCGCGCCCTTCGACGTCTTGTAGGTCACGGTCTGGCGCGCCGCCACGGACGACGTGGACGAGATATTGATGATGGCGCCCTTCTTGCGCTCGCGCATTACCGGCACCGTGTGCTTGCACATCAGGAACATGGACTTGAGGTTGAGCGTCATCAGCTCGTCCCACACGGCGGCGTCCATGTCGACGGTCGGCCGGTCGCCCTGGGAACGGCCGACGTTGTTGTGCAGCACGTCGATGCGGCCGAATTTCTCGACGCACTTGGCGACGAGTTCCTTGCAGGAGTCCTCGCTGGTCACGTCGGCAAGCATCGGATGTGCCTTGCCGCCTTCCCTGGCGATGGCGTCGACGGTATCGGCGGCGCGTTCCTTTTCGCGGTCGACGACGACGACGGTGGCCCCCTCCTGCGCGAAGCGGAGCGCGGTCGCCTTGCCGTTGCCGAGCGTCTCGCCCGGCTGCTGTCCGCCGCCGACGATGACGGCGATCTTGTGCTCTAAGCGCATCGGCGTCAGCCCGCCTTGGCCATTTCGATGTAGAGCTTGCGGAGTGCGGACGCCACCGGGCCCGGTACGCCGTTGCCGAGGATGTGGCCGTCGATCTTGACGATCGGCATGACGAAGGCGGACGCGCTGGTCGAGAACGCCTCGCGGGCCTCATAGGCCTCCTCGATGGTGAAGGGCCGCTCCTCGATCTCGATGTTCTCGCGCTTGGCGAGTTCCATCACCGCCTTGCGGGTAATGCCGTGCAGGATTTCCGTGCCGAGATGGCGGGTGATGATCTTGCCGTCGTGCGTCACGATGAAGGCGTTGTTGGACGTCCCCTCGGTCACGAAGCCGTCCTCGACGAACCAGGCGTCGCCGACGCCGGCATCCAGCGCCGCCTGTTTGGCGAGCGAGGCCGGCAACAGGCCGACGGTCTTGATGTCGCGGCGCTGCCAGCGGATTTCCGGCGTCGACTGAACGGCGATGCCCTTATCCGCGACCGGGTTCTGCGCCAGGTTCTTCTTTTGCGTGAACATGATCAGGGACGGCTTGGCGTCCTTCGGGAACGCGAAGTCGCGGTCGGCGGCGCCGCGCGTCACCTGCATGTAGACCAGTCCCTCGGTGATGTCGTTCCGCTTCACCAGTTCCTTCTCGATCGCCTCGATCTCGGCGTTCGCGCACGGCGGTGTCATCTTCAATTCCTTGAGGGACCGCGCCAGGCGCTTCAGGTGCGCGTCGTTGTCGACGAGCTTGCCGCCGATCACGGCGGACACCTCGTAAACGCCGTCGGCGAACAGAAATCCGCGGTCGAAGATGGAAATCTTCGCTTCTTCCTCGGGGACGTACTCCCCGTTGACGTAGACGATCCGGCTCATGCTTTCCTCCGAGGCTGGGCCCGCGTATTTGAGCCCCCGACACCGGGGCGATCAAACGCTATTTTATCAAAAAACGCCCGATTCCAGCCCCGCCGCCACCAGCATGCCGAGTTCGCGGCACTCGTCGGCGAATTCGTCCCGCCAGTCGCCCTTGCAGATCAGCGGCTCGCGGACGGCCCGCCAGCGGAGCCCGTTGCCGGCGATGCTCTCGACGGCGCGCCGCGTGCCGGTGCCGTCGAGACCGGCGCGGATGTAGAGCGCATAGGGCAGGCCCTGCTTCTTCTCGATGACGGCGTAGTACGTGCGGTCGAAGAAGTCCTTCAAGGCGCCGGACATGTAGCCGAGATTTTCCGTGGTGCCGAGGATCACCGCGTCGGCGGCCAGCACGTCGTCGGGACCGGCATCCAAGGGCGCCAGCACCCGGACGTCGATGCCGTAGATTTCCGGCGCGCGCGCCCCCTCGGCGACGGCGTCACGGAGGCGTAGCGTGTTCGGCGACGGCGCGTGTGCGACGATCAGAAGCCGCTTCGTCGCCCGTTCCGCCGCCATGCCGGGACCGGCCCGATATCAGCGGCTGACGAGATAGGCGATGGCGCCGAGAATTGCCGCGCCGGCCACCCACCAGATCACGTTGGAGCCGCCGGCCTTCATGGCGCCGGGCGCGGGTTGAGCACTAGGCTCTTCCGCCGTGTCGGAGGCTTGCGGTTCCGCCGGGGCGTCCTGTCCGCCTTGCACGGCGCGCTCGAAGTTCTCGAAGAATTCCTTGGCGAGCTTCTGCGACGTTCCCTCGATCAGACGGCCGCCGAGTTGCGCCAACTTGCCGCCGACGTCGGCATCGACCTCGTACTTGAGGATCGTCGCCTGCCCGTCCTCGACCAGCGTCACCGTTGCGCCGCCCTTGGCGAACCCGGCCGCGCCGCCTTTTCCTTCGCCGGAGATGCGATAGCTTTCCGGCGGATTGAGGTCGCTCAGCGTCACCGCGCCCTTGAACTTCGCCTTCACGGGGCCGACCTTTGCCTGCACGACGGCGCTCAACTCGGTCTCGGAATCCTTCGTCAATTCCTCGCAACCGGGGATCGACGCCTTCAACACCTCGACATCGTTGAGCGCGGCCCACACCCGGTCGCGGGGGGCGTCGATGCGGATTTCGTCGGCGAGTTTCATGGTGCTTTTTCCTGCTTTCCAATTCCCGGTGAGGCGTTATGGTTCTTGGCAAGATACGAGTTTGTAACCATATCCGATGTAGTGCATGACGACGGCAAACTCCAGCCCCGGCAAGGGGGCCGTATGTCGTTTTCGTGCGCGCGCATGGGGAAATTCCTGCCGGCGCCTCGCGCCAACAGACGAAATTCGAGGGGAGACAATCATGCCTGCCATCAAGGTTCGCGTGAACGGCCGTGAAACGGCCGCCGATGTCGACGAACGAACGCTGCTCGCCACGTTCATCCGCGAGCAACTCGAAATGACCGGAACGCACGTCGGCTGCGACACCAGCCAATGCGGTTCCTGCGTCGTCGAGGTCGACGGCAAGACGGTGAAGAGCTGCACCATGTTCGCCTGGCAGGCGGACGGCGCCGACATCACCACCATCGAGGGACTGGCCGACGGCGACACGCTGCATCCGATGCAGCAGGCGTTCCGCGACCATCACGGTCTGCAGTGCGGTTTCTGCACACCCGGCATGGTGATGACGGCGGTCGCCATCGCCAAGCAGAACCCCGACCCGAGCGTCGAGGAAATCCGCGCCGCGCTGGAAGGCAACATCTGCCGCTGCACCGGCTACCAGTTCATCGTCGAGGCCGTCCAGGCCGGCGCCAAAGCGATGCGGGGGTAACGCCATGTACGCATTCGAAGTTCAGAAACCCGCCGATCTCGACACCGCGAAGCGCGACTTCGAGAGCGCCGACGACGGCCAGTACCTGGCCGGCGGCCAGACCCTGATCCCGGTGCTCAAGCAGCGCCTCGCCATGCCCTCCACCCTGATCCCGCTCGACGGCATCGCCGACATCGCCGGAATTTCCGTCGAGGGCGACAGCATCACGGTCGGCGCCATGACCCGGCACGCCGCCGTCGCCGCCGACAAGGACATCGCCAAGGCGATCCCGGCTCTCTCCAAGCTGGCCGGCGGCATCGGCGATCCGCACGTGCGCAACCGCGGCACCATCGGCGGCTCGCTCGCCAACAACGACCCGGCGGCGGACTATCCGGCCGCCGTGCTGGGGCTCGGCGCCACGGTCGTCACCGACCGGCGCGAGATCGAGGCCGACAATTTCTTCAAGGGCATGTTCGAAACGGCGTTGCAGCCGGGCGAAATCATCACCGCCGTCCGCTTTCCAATCCCGGAATGCGCCGGTTACGTCAAGCTCCCGAACCCGGCGACCCGCTATGCGCTGGTCGGCGTCATGGTCAGCCGCTCGGGTTCCAAGGTCCGCGTCGCCGTCACCGGCGCCGCGCCCTCGGTCTTCCGCGCCACCGACATGGAAGCGGCGCTGACGATGAATTTCAGCCCGGACGCCATCTCCGGCACCGAAGTGCCGGCGGACGGCCTCAATAGCGATATGCATGCGAGCCGCGACTACCGCGCGCACCTGGTGGGCGTTCTCGCCCGCCGTGCGGTCGCCGAAGCGCTGGCCTGAGCACGGGGAGACAAGACCCATGGATACGACACCGCACAAGAACCGCATCGGCGAAGCCGTTCGCCGCGTCGAGGACATCCGCTTCCTGACCGGCAAGGGCCGCTACGTCGACGACGTGAAGCTGCCGAACATGGTCTATGCCGCGATGGTGCGCTCGCCGCACGCGCATGCCGACGTCAAGTCGATCGACGCCTCGGCGGCGTTGGAGATCGACGGCGTTCTCGCCGTTTTCACCGGCGCCGACTGGAAAGCGGCCGGCTACGGGCCGATCCCGACCAAGTCGGCTGTGAAGACGTTCAAGGACGGCTCGCCCCTGAAGGAGCCGCCGCACCACGCGATGGCCATCGACCGGGTCCGCCATGCCGGTGAAGTCGTCGCCGTCGTCGTTGCCGAGACCCGCGAGATCGCCAGGGAAGCGACCGAGGCCGTCGAAGTCGATTACGCACCGCTGCCGGCCGTCATCGGCATCAAGGCGGCGCTGGCGCCCGACGCGCCGCAGATCTGGGACATCGCGCCCGGCAACCTCTGTCTCGACTTCGAGCTCGGCAACGAGGAAGCACAGAAGAAGGCGTTCGCGGCGGCCGACCACGTCGTCACGCTGGAGATGGTCAACAACCGCGTCACCGCCGTGCCGATCGAGCCGCGCGGCGCGGTCGCCAGTTACGACAAGGCGTCCGACAGCTACACGCTGTGGAACGCCTCGCAGAACATCCACGCCAACCGCGACACCATCGCGGAGGCCTGCCTGAAGATCGAAAAATCCAAGCTGCATCACATCGCGCCGGACGTCGGCGGCGGTTTCGGCGCCAAGAACGGCGTCTATCCGGAGCCGATCCTCGTCTGCCACGCCTCCAAGCTGGTGGGCCGGCCGGTGAAGTGGATCAACGACCGGGGCGAGAGCTTCCTGTCCGACACGCACGGCCGCGATCAGATTTCGACGGTGTCGCTGGCGCTCGACAAGGACGGCACGTTCCGCGCGCTACGTACCGAGACGCTGGGCGAGCTCGGCGCCTACTGCGCCACCGTCGGCCCGTTCACGCCGACCGGCGGCTCGGCCCGTACCCAGGGCGGCCCCTACAAGTTCGACGCCATCTTCTACACGGCGAAGGCGGTGTTCACGAACACGGCGCTCTTGGATCCCTACCGCGGCGCCGGCCGTCCGGAAGCGTCCTACCAGATGGACCGGATCATCGACTACGCCGCCGCCAACCTCGGCATGGACCCGCAGGAACTGCGCCGCAAGAACCTAGTGCCGCGCGACATGCTGCCGATGAAGACGCCGATGGGGCTCGACGTCGACAGCGGCGATTTCCCCGAGGTCTACAAGCGGCTGATCGCCATGACCGACCGCGGCGGCTACGAGAAGCGCGTCAAGGAAAGCGCCGCCAAGGGCCTGAAGCGCGGCTTCGGCGTCAGCGCCTATCTGGAATGCACCGGCGGCGGCCCCAAGGAACACGCCGTCGTCGAATTCAAGGACAACGGCAAGGTCACGCTCGCCGTCGGCAGTCACTCGACGGGCATGGGTCACGAGACCTCGTTCGCGCAGGTGCTGGCCGGCCATCTCGGCATCGGCATGGAGGACGTCGAGTTCCGTCAGGCCGACACCGACGCGACGCCGATCGGCGGCGGTCACGGCGGCTCGCGCGGCATGGAGGTCGGCGGCAGCGCCGTCCTGCAGACGGCCCGCGCCGTCGTCGCCAAGGGCAAGGAAATCGCGGCGCACCTGTTCGAGACCAGCGCCGACAAGATCGAGTTCGAGGACGGATCGTTCTTCGAGCCCGGCACCAACCACACCATCACGATCCGCGACGTGATCGACGCGTCGAACGACCCGGACAAGCTACCGGACGGTCTGCAGCCGGGCTGCCTGAACATCGGCACCACGTTCGAGCGCGGCATCATCTCGATCCCGAACGGCGCGCACGCCGGCGAGGTCGAGGTCGATCCGGAAACCGGCGTCGTCAAGCTGGTCTCGTATTGGGTGGTCGACGACTTCGGCACCATCGTCAACCCGCTGCTGGCGGACGGTCAGGTCATGGGCGGCGTCGCCCAGGGCGTCGGCCAGGCGCTGATGGAAGAGATCGTCTACGACGAGAACGGTCAATTGCTGACAGGCTCGCTGATGGACTACGCCATGCCGCGCGCCGACGACATCCCGACCATGCACCTCGCCTTCTACGAGGGCGCGCCGACGGCGAAGAACCTCTTGGGCGTCAAGGGCGCGGGCGAAGCCGGCTGCGTCGGCGCACCGCCGGTCGTCGTCAACGCGGTTTGCGACGCGCTCAAGGAATATGGCGTGAAGCACATCGACATGCCGTTGACGCCGGAGAAGGTCTGGCGGGCCATTCGCGCGGCAGGCGCCTGAGGCGGCATCCGTGCGCGGGCGTTTCGCCGAGAACGTCTTACCCGATCTGGTCCGCTGGCGGACCGGCGGCAAGAAGTCGGCGCTGCTGACGCTCTATAACGTCGAGCCGACCGGGCCACGCCCGGCCGGCAGCCAGATGGCCGTGTCGGAAGCCGGCGACTTCGTCGGCTTCCTGTCCGGCGGCTGCGTCGAAGGCGCGCTGGTCGAGGAAACCCGCGCCGCCATGGCGGACGGCAAGAACCGCCGCATCCGCTACGGCGTCAACTCCCCCTATTTCGACATCGAACTGCCGTGCGGCAGCGCCATCGACATCCACATCGACGTCGGCTTCGCCGACAAGGACGCGGGCAGCATCCTGGACGCGATGGCGGCGCGGACGCCGGTCCGGCTGGTCAGCGACATGGCGACCGGCGCCAACGCCATATTGCCGGCGGCGGATGCGACGGAACGGCCACAACTGAAACTCGACGGCGATACGTTCGACCGCCTGTACCGGCCGACGCCCCGGCTCGTCGTCGCCGGCAAGGGACCGGCGGTCGTCGCCGCCGCCGAGATCGCCAAATCGGCCGGGCTCGAGGTGCTGGCCGTGACGACGGAGGACGACACGGCCGCCGCCGCCGCCGAGCACGGCGCGGCGACGCGCAAGGTTCTCGATCCGGCGGCGCTCGACGCCTGGACCGCCGTGACGACGCTGTTTCACGAGCACGAGCTGGAAAACCCGGTGCTGACGGCGGCGATGAAGTCGCCGGCCTTCTACATCGGCGCGCTCGGCAGCCGGAAGACGCAGGCGGAGCGTGTGGTGCGGTTGATCGACGAGGGCTGGCCTGAAGCGGACGTGAAGCGCATCCACGGTCCCGCCGGGCTCGACATCGGGTCCCGCAACCCGCCGGAAATCGCCATCTCGCTCATCGCGCAAATCCTCAAGGTCTATCGCGACCGGTATCCGACATGATCGACGCCAAGGACGTTGCCGTCGTCGTTCTGGCGGCGGGGGCCTCCACCCGGTTCGGAGAAAACGACAAGCTGACGCATCCCGTCGACGGTAAGGCGATGGTGCGCCATGCCGTCGAGGCGGCGCGGGCGGCCGGCGCGGGCGAGATCGTCGTCGTCACCGGGCCTTCGGACGCCGCCGTTCGAGTGGCCCTCGACGGTCTCGACGTCCGGCTGGTCAGGAACGGTTCCGCCGCCGACGGCATGGGAACCTCGATCGCCTGCGGCGCCAACGCCGTCGGCGACAGCGCTGGCGCCATTCTGGTGATGCTGGGCGACATGCCCTACGTGCGGGCGGCGACGCTCGGCGCACTCTTCGCCGCCTTCGACCCGAAGGGCGGCAAGGATATTGTCGCCCCCGTGCACGACGGCCGGCGCGGCCACCCGGTGTTGTTCGGCAAGCGGCATTTCACGGCGCTCTGGGCCCTTTCCGGCGACAACGGCGCGAGGAGTGTCCTCACGGCAAGGCCGGAGCGGGTGAAGACGGTCCCCGTCGACGATCCGGGCGTCCACCGCGATATCGACACGCCGGGCGATCTTCCGTCCGCCTGATCCCTCAGAGCCCCGCCAGCCGGAACCCGTAGGCGACGATTACCGCCGGCACGGCGCTGTAGAGCGTCGCCAGCAGCGCCGCCTTCGGCGCCTTGGCGATGGCCGGGAACAACGCGTCGCCGTCATTGGCGATGGAGTTGCCGATCTGCGCCGAGAACGGCAACACACCGCTGACATGCAGCGACGCTACCAGGATCTGCGGGCCGCAACCGGGGATAGCCGCCAGCGCGATGGCGATCAGCGGCAGCGCCCAGCCGGCGTTCGAGACCAGGCCTTCCAAGCGGAAGCCGAAAGCCACCGAGACGACCTCGTAGCCGACCAGCGCGAACAGCGACCAGGCGAGGACGAAGTTGGTGCCGATGGCGATCTTGCTGAGCGGTTGCGGCTCGCCGGCTTCGCCGCGGCAATCGTCCATGTCGCCGTCCATGATCCACATGACGGCCCCCAACGTGACGCCGACGACGGCGATGGCGTCGATGGCGGCGGCGAGCGCGCCCGTGGGTTCCACGTTGGCGAGCGAGAGCGGCACGCCGACGACGGCTGCCGGGATCATCAGGGCGAGCCAGACGCGATCCTGGGCGCGGACGCGCGCGGAACCGGCGGCGACGGCGGCCCGCTCCCCGACGCGCGGACGCGGCCGCATGAAGTCCGGGCCGTGCACCGCGTCGATCAAATAGCCGGTCGGCAGGGCGACGGCGAAGGAAATACCGACGACCGCGAGCCCGCTCATCGGCGCCGCCGACAACAACAAGAAGACGGCGTCGCCACCGGTCGCGATCAGGGTCGCCACCAGGGCGCCGAAGCTGACCTGGCCGCGCGTGAAGTAGGTGACGGCGACGATGGCGCCGCCGCAGCCCGGAAAGGCACCCAGCGCCGCGCCGAGCGGCACCTGCCAGCGCGGATTGCGGGCGATGCCGGCGCCGATGTCGGTGCCCATCAGCCGTTCGACGCCCAGCACCAGCGACAGCGTGGCGGCGACGAATATGGCAAGCTCGCTGTAAGCGCCAAGCGCCGCCTCGGACGACGGTCCGGCCGCGCCCGGCACCGCCAGGACGGCGGCCAAAAGGGCCAGCAGCCCGGCGGCGCGGAGGATACGCGCCGGGTCCGATTGCGGCAGGCTCAGGGTCGTCTGAACGCTATGCACCAGGGCGGTCATGGTCTCACCTCTTTCCTCGGCCAATACATAGGGTCGGCCGCTCAATTATGCAATTAATAATTATTAGCATAATTGACAGCATCATATTACCGAGCCCCAATTCGTCCGTGAAATTGATTGTTTCGACCGATATGATCGTTATCGGTGATTAATAGGTGAACCCATGAATCTCCGCGATCTCCGCTACATCGTCGCCGTCGCCGACGAGGGTCATTTCGGCCGCGCCGCCGACATCTGCTGCGTCGGGCAGCCGGCGCTGAGCGGCCAGATCAAGAAGCTGGAAGACTATCTGGGCGTCCAGATCTTCGAGCGCACCAACCGCCGCGTCGCCGTGACGCCGGTCGGCGAGACCATCGCCGCCAAGGCCCGGCAGCTTCTCGTCATCGCCGACGACATCGAGGCGACGGCGCGCGCCTTCGCCGATCCGTTCGCCGGCCCGCTGCGGCTCGGCCTCATTCCGACCATCGGCCCGTTCCTGCTGCCGCTGGTGATGAAAGCCATCCGCAAGGCGCTGCCGAAGGTCGACCTGATCATCGTCGAGGACCTGACGGAACACCTGGAACGGCAACTGGCGGAGGGTGGCGTCGATGCCGCCATCACGGCGACGCCGCCCGGCATCGCCGGCGTCGCGGAAATTCCGCTCTACGACGAACCGTTTTGGGTCGCGCTGCCACCGGGGCACGCCCTCGAAAGCCAGAAGGCCGTCGATGTCGGCCGCATCGACCCGGCGCTGCTGCTGCTGCTGACGGACGGACATTGTCTGCGCGACCAGGTAGTGTCCGCCTGCCGCATCAAGGACGCGGGCGGCACCGCCGACACCCGCGCCACCAGCCTGGAAACGGTCGTCGGCCTCGTCGCCGCCGGCGAGGGCGTGACGCTGCTCCCGGCCCTCGCCCTCGAACAGGGCGGCCGGCGCCGGCCGGGTCTCGTCATCCGCCCGACCAAATCGACGGTCGGACGCGACGTGAAGCTGATATTCCGGGCCGGTTATCCGCGCCGCGCCGTCCTCGACCGGCTGGCCGAGGTCATCCGCGGACGATTGCCCGATAGCGTCGAGAAAACGGCTTAGGTCCGAGCTTAGGCCTTACCCTTGAGGGCGTCGCCGAGATAGGCGGCGGCGGCCTGCACGCCGCCCTCGCCATGCGGCATGCCGATGGCGCGCATGGAAATCTCGATCGACGCCAGCGTCCCCATGGTCATGGGGGCGTTGACGTGGCCCATGTGGGCGATGCGGAACGCCTTGCCAGCGAGCGCGCCAATACCGATGCCGACGGTGACGCCGCAGTGTTCCTGACAGTATTTCAGCATCGGCGCCGGATCGACGCCGTCGTGCATCCTGACCGTCGTGACGGAGGCGGAGCGTTCCGCCGGCGTCGGCACGTTGAATTCGAAGCAGCCGCCGTCGCTCCAACGCGCGACCGCCGCCCGCACGGCGCCGGAAAGGAGCTCGTGGCGGCGGAAGATGTTCTCGAGCCCCTCGGCCAGGATCATGTCGAGGCTCTTGCGCAGCCCGAACAGCAGATGCGACGGCGGCGTGCCGGCGTATTTCTGGTAGTGCTCGTTGCCGTTGCGCCGTGTCCAATCCCAGTAGGCGGTGCGGAGACCGGCCGTCTCGTGCACCTTCAAGGCCTTGGCGTTGGCGGCGACGAACGCGAGACCGGGCGGTGTCATCAATCCCTTCTGCGATCCCGTCACGGCGACGTCGACGCCCCACTCGTCCATCTCGAACGGCATGGTGGCGAGCGAGGCGATGGCGTCGACCATCAGCAGCGCCCCGTGCCCGGCGGCGTCCATGGCGCGGCGGATCGCCGGGATGTCGTTGACGCAGCTCGACGCCGTGTCGATCTGCACCACCAGCACGGCCTTGATCTCGCCCTTCTTGTCGGCGCGCAGCCGTTCCTCGACCTTGGCCGGATCGACGGCGTTCCGCCAATCGCCCGGCAGCACCTCGACCTCGATACCCATGGTCTTGCCGGCCTCGCCCCAGCCGATGGCGAAGCGGCCGCTTTCCAGCACCAGCACCTTGTCGCCCGGCGAGAACACGTTCGAAATCGCCGCTTCCCAGCCGCCGTGGCCGTTGCAGATGTAGATGTACGGATAGCCCGTGGTGCGGAAGATCTTCGGCAGGTCGGCGAGGACGCTGTCGGTGATGCGCCGCAACTCGCCGCCGTAGATTTCGATGGCCGGGCGGTGCATGGCGCTCAGGACTTCGTCGGGGATCGTCGTCGGACCGGGAATCGCGAGAATCTCGCGGCCGTTTCGTATCGTCATGGTTTTCCGTCGCCTTTCCGTGCCTTGGCCGTCTCAAAGGTGCGCGATGATTGATCGCCGGGCCGTGCTTGTCCAGGCCAGTCCTCGGGACGGTCGTCCGGAGCAACCCCTCGGGACACCAGTTCGGAACCGTTCGGTCTTGCCGCGCCCGGCCCGGACGCTAAAGTAGCCGGCAAATTTCGGGGAGGCTGCCATGGCCCGCGACAGCCATGAGATCGACTATCAACTGCTCGGCAACGATATCCAGGTGGTCGAGATCGAACTCGATCCCGGCGAGACCGTGATCGCCGAGGCCGGCGCCATGAACTACATGGACGGCGGCGTCGCCTTCGAAACCCGCATGGGCGATGGCTCGAAGGCGAACCAGGGCATCTTCGGCAAGATGTTCGAGGCCGGCAAACGGGCGCCCACCGGCGAATCCCTCTTCATGACGCATTTCACCAACGAGGGTTCGGGCAAGCAGCGGGTCGCCTTCGCCGCCCCCTACCCCGGCCAGATCGTGCCGATCAATCTCACCGAGCACGGCGGCGAGCTGGTTTGTCAGAAGGACGCGTTCCTCTGCGCCGCGCGCGGCACCCAGATCGACATCGTCTTCAACAAGCGGCTCGGCGCCGGCTTCTTCGGCGGCGAGGGGTTCATCCTGCAGAAACTCAAGGGCGACGGCCTGGCCTTCGTCCATGCCGGCGGCACGGTCGTCAAGAAGCAGCTCTCAGGCGGCGAATTGCTGGTCGACACCGGCTGTCTGGTCGGCTTCACGACCGGCATCGACTACGACATCAAGCTGGCCGGCGGGCTCAAATCCATGATCTTCGGCGGCGAGGGCATCTTCCTCGCCCGTCTCAAGGGCACCGGCACCGTCTATCTGCAGAGCCTGCCGTTCTCGCGGCTGGCGGATCGCATCTATCAGGCGGCGGCGCATCTCGCCGGCAAGGACAAGGGGGAGGGATCGCTGCTCGGGCGCAAGCTCGACGGCGACAATTCATGAGCATCGAATTCGATTACATCATCGTCGGCGGCGGCTCGGCGGGCTGCACGCTCGCCAACCGCCTGAGCGCGGAACCCAACGTCTCGGTCATGATGATCGAGGCCGGCGGCGAAGACAAAAACCCGTGGATCCACATCCCGGCCGGCTTCATCAAGACCATGGTCGATCCGGGCGTGAACTGGCTGTTCGAGACCAAGCCGGAAGCCGGCACCGGCGACCGGCCGATCCCGATCCCGCGCGGCAAGGTGCTGGGCGGATCGAGCTCCATCAACGGCATGTTGTACGTGCGCGGCCAGGCCCGCGACTACGACGACTGGGCGCAGATGGGCAACCGCGGCTGGTCCTACGCCGACGTGCTGCCGTATTTCAAACGCTCCGAGCACCGTGAAGGTGGCGGCAACGAATTCCACGGCGACAGCGGCCCCCTGAACGTCGCCGACGTCCGCGTCCGCTACGACGCGCTCGACAAGGTGATCGACGCCGGCGGCGAGCTCGGCTACCCGATGCATCACGACTACAACGGCGCCAAGCAGGAGGGCTTCTGCTACTACCAGCTGACGCAGAAGAACGGCCGCCGGCTCAGCGCCAAGACGGCGTTCATCGACCCGATCCGCAAGAAACGCCGCAACCTCAAAATCGAGCGCAACGCGCAGGTGAAGCGCGTCATGTTCGAGGGCCGGCGCGCCGTCGGCGTCGCCTTCGATCAGTTCGGTATCGAGCGGCGCATGCGGGCACGGAAGGAAGTGATCCTCTGCGCCGGCGCCGTGCAGTCGCCGCAGATTCTGGAGCTTTCCGGTATCGGTCAGGCGGCGCGGTTGAAGGACCTCGGCATCGAACCGCTGGTCGATCTCAAGGGCGTCGGCGAAAACCTGCAGGACCACTACATCTCCCGCCTGACGTGGGAAATCAAAGGCCTCGAAAGTCTGAACCAGATGGTGCGCGGCGTCCCGCTGGTCGCGGAAGTGCTGAAATACTTCCTCGGCAACACAGGCGCGCTGACGTTGCCGGCCGGCATCGTCGGCGGCTTCGTCAAGTCGAACCCCGATCTGGAAGAGCCGGACATCCAGTACCACATCGTGCACGCGACCTTCAAAGACCCGAAGAAGCGCGTCTTCGACAAGTTTCCGGGCCTGACCATCGGTCCCTGCCAATTGCGCCCGGAGAGCCGAGGCTCCATCCACATCGAAAGCGCCGATCCCCTGAAGGCGCCGGCCATCCGGCCGAACTTCCTCTCCGTCGAAACAGACCAGCGGGTGCTGGTCGCCGGCATGAAGATCGCGCGGCAGTTGATGGCGACCAAGACCCTCGGCCCCTACAAGGTCCGGGAAGTGACGCCGGGCGACGACTGCCGGACCGACGACGAGTTGCTCGACTACGCCCGCAACACCGGCGCCACCATCTATCACCCCGTCAGCACGTGCCGCATGGGTATCGACGACGGCGCGGTGGTCGATCCGACGCTCAAAGTCCGGGGCGTCGAGGGGCTTCGCGTGGTGGATGCTTCCGTCATGCCGCGGCTCGTTTCCGGGAACACCAACGCGCCGGTCATCATGATCGCGGAAAAGGCGGCGGACATGATCCGCGCCGACGCGTGAGCCGGACATGAGCACAGTGAAAGGCCAAGTCGCCGAAATCGTGCCGCTCGGCGCCGAGATCAAGAGCTTCCGCTTCGCCGCGCCGGCCGGCCAGCCGTTCACCGGCATGGCGCCCGTTTGCCACGTCGACGTGCATCTGCCGAACGGTTTGATCCGGCAGTATTCGCTCTGGGATTGGGACCCGGCGGGTGCGTGGATCGCCGTCGGCGTGAAGAAGGAACCGGCCGGACGCGGCGGCTCGGCGTGGCTGCACGACAACCTGAAGACGGGCGACAGCGTCGATCTCGGCGGCATCCGCAACAATTTCGTCCTCGACGAGAACGCGGGCGGCTACACCCTGATCGCCGGCGGTATCGGCGTGACGCCGATGGTCGCTATGGCGAGGCGGCTCAAGGCGCTCGGCAAGCCGTTCCATTTCTATTATCTCGCCCGCGACGAGAAGGCGGCGGGCTTCGATCCGGTGCTGAAGGGCCTCGGCCTCGACGGCGCCCTGACGGCGCACCGGGACGACCGGGACGGCCTGTTCGACATCAAGGCGCTTCTGTCCAAGTTGCCGGGCGACACGCAGGTCTATTTCTGCGGGCCGGAAGGCATGCTGCAGGCGGTGCTGACCGCCACCGAGGGATGGCCGTCGTCCCGCGTGCACTTCGAGCGCTTCGTGGCGGCGGCGGCGACGGATGCGCCCAAGGGCGAGTTCCAGGTCGTGCTCGCAAAGACGGACCGGACGTTCGAGATCCCCGCCGACAAGAGCATCCTCGACGTCCTCCTGGATGCCGGCCTCACGCCCGATTTCGGCTGCATGGGCGGCGTCTGCGGCGCCTGCACGACGAGCGTCATCGAAGGCGAGGTCGATCACCACGACAGTGTCATGCCGGCGGAACAGCACGACGCCGAAGGCTCGATTTGCATCTGCGTGTCGCGCGCCAAGAGCGCGCGGCTGGTACTCGATCTCTAGCCGGCGTGCGGCGTCGCGCCGAGCGACGCCCGCAACGCCATGCACTTCCGGATGTTCTCGACGGTCATGATGGCGGTGACGTTAACGCCGTCCTCCGAAAGCGGAAACCGGATGTCGGGAAAATCCCGCCGTAAGCCGGACGCGAGCCGGATGCGGTGGACGAGTTTCTGCGGCTGCCGACCCTCGATCATTTTCGGCGCCGTTTCGATGAAGCTGTCCATGATGCCGCGATGATCGACCTCGGAAAGGCGCTTGCCGCTCAGTTCGACCCCGAATGCATCGACGAGCTCGACACCCCAGAAGCGCACGTAAAAATCCCCACCGCCGTCAATGACGTCGGCGACCATGACGCCGCCACGGAGTTCCGCCGGAAACCCGAGCAGGTCGATCTCCGACCAGCGCGGCGCGAACCGGTCGCCCCACGCGGCATCCCAGATATTGCAGACGATATCGAGCCGATGCTCGGCAAGAAGCTTCGCCGACGCGTCACCGAGGCACTCGGCGCCGCGAAGCCGGGCCGCCTTCTCCGGATCGAAACCGTTCGGCAGGTGTTGCAGCATCGCTGTTTAGGTCCTCGGCATACCTCGGCGCGCCGAGAGAGGCAGCCCCCTGGCGCATCGAACATCGCGGCCGCCGGTGAGATCGCTCCGATCCCACGCGGCGCCCATTGTTTTTATTTGGTCAGCTTTGGGAAGCTTTCAATTCCAGCCGGCGCGCGTGCAGAACCGGCTCGGTATAGCCGTTCGGCTGTTCCAGGCCCTTGAACACCAGATCGCACGCCGCCTTGAAAGCGATGCCGTCGCAGGCCGGCGCCATCGGCCGGTATTCCGGATCGCCCGCGTTCTGGCGGTCGACGACGGCGGCCATGCGTCGCATGGTCTCCATCACCTGGTCCTTCGTGCAGACGCCATGATGCAGCCAGTTGGCGATGTGCTGCGACGAGATGCGGAGCGTCGCGCGGTCTTCCATCAGGCCGATATCGTTGATGTCCGGCACCTTGGAGCAGCCGACGCCATGGTCGATCCAGCGCACGACGTAGCCGAGGATGCCTTGCGCGTTGTTGTCTAGTTCCGCCTGGATGTCCTTCGCCGACCAGTTCGGCCGCTCGGCCAGCGGGATCGACAGGATGGCGTCGAGGCTGGCGCGCGGCCGGGACTTCAGCTCTTCCTGGCGTTCGGCGACCAGCACCTGGTGGTAGTGCAGCGCATGCAGCGTCGCCGCCGTCGGCGACGGCACCCAGGCGGTGTTGGCGCCGGCCATCGGATGCGCGCCCTTGGCCTTGATCATGTCGGCCATCAGATCCGGCATGGCCCACATGCCCTTGCCGATCTGCGCCCGGCCCTTGAGACCGCAGGCGAGACCGATGTCGACGTTCCAGTCCTCGTAGGCGGCGATCCAGGCCGCGCCCTTCATGTCGGCCTTGCGGATCATCGGCCCGGCTTCCATCGAGGTATGCATCTCGTCGCCGGTGCGGTCGAGGAAGCCGGTGTTGATGAACACCACCCGCTCCCGGGCGGCGCGGATGCATTCCTTGAGGTTCACCGTCGTGCGGCGTTCCTCGTCCATGATGCCCATCTTGAGGGTGTTGCGCTCGAGGCCGAGGATGTCCTCGGCGCGGGCGAACATCTCGCTCGCGAAGGCAACCTCGTCGGGACCGTGCATCTTCGGCTTCACGATGTAGACGGAACCCGCCCGGCTGTTGCGGAACTTGCCGTCGCCGATGATGTCGTGCTTGGCGATGGCCGACGTGACGAGCGTATCCAGGATGCCTTCCCAGATCTCGTTGCCGTCGGCGTCGAGGACGGCCGGCGTCGTCATCAGATGCCCGACGTTGCGGACCAGCAACAGGCTGCGGCCGGCGAGCTCGATCTTGCCGCCGCCCGGCGTCTTATAGGCCCGGTCGGGATTGAGGGCGCGCTCGACGGTCTTGCCGCCCTTTTCGAAGGACGCCGTCAGATCGCCCTTCATCAGGCCGAGCCAGTTGGCGTAGACCAGCGCCTTGTCCGGACCGTCGACGGCGGCGACCGAGTCCTCGCAGTCCATGATCGTGGTGATCGCCGATTCCATCAGCAGATCGGAAACGCCGGCGGCGTCGGCCTTGCCGATCGGCGTCGAGCCGTCGACGACGATCTCGAAATGCAGACCGTTGTGCACGAACAGGATCGCGCTCGGCTCGGCCTCGGCGCCGTTGAAGCCGGCGAAATCCTCCGGCGTCGCGAGACCCGTTTCCGTCCCGTTCTTGAGCGTGACCGAAAGGCTTCCGCCCGCGACCTTGTAGGCGGTGGCGTCGGCGTGCGAGCCGGTCTTGAGTGGAACGTTGTCGTCCAGGAACTTGCGCGCGAAGGCGATGACCCTCTCGCCGCGCTTCGGGTTGTAGCCCTTGCCGCGCTCGGCGCTGTCGGCATCCGGAATGGCGTCGGTGCCGTAGAGCGCGTCATAGAGGCTGCCCCAGCGGGCATTGGCGGCATTCAGCGAATAGCGGGCGTTGGTCAGCGGCACCACGAGCTGCGGACCGGCGATGGTCGAGATTTCCGGATCGACGTTGGCTGTCGTCACCTGGAAGTCGTCGCCTTCGGGAACCAGATAACCGATCTCGCCGAGGAACGCCTTGTATGCGGCCATGTCGGAGGCTTTGCCCCGGTTCTCGCGGTGCCAGGCGTCGATCTTGGCCTGCAGGGCGTCGCGCGTCGCCATCAGCGCCGCGTTCTTCGGACCGAGATCGGCGAGCATGGCGGCGAGACCGCCCCAGAATGCATCGACGGATACGTCCGTGCCGGGAAGCACGTCTTCGTTGATGAAATCGAAGAGGACCTTGTCGATCCCGAGCCCGCTGTGTTCGATCCGTTCGGTCATGTTCTGTATCCGTCCGCCTTGCCATGTTGATGCCGCGGGCGAGGTATACGGATTCAATCCGGGAATTCAACACGAAAACCGCCGGAAATAGGCGCGCCTCAACTGAAATCGAGTTAATTCAACCCAATCAGCCGAATAACCAGCCGAGCCCGGCCGTCGTCGTGGTTTTCGGACGGTATTCGCAGCCGACCCAGCCGGCATAACCGAGCCGGTCCATCAGGTCGAACAGGTACGGATAGTTGATCTCCCCGACGTCCGGCTCGTGCCGTTCCGGGACGCCCGCGATCTGAATATGGCCGACCTGGGAGAAGTGTTTCTCGAAGCGCTTGGCGAGATCGCCGTCCATGATCTGCACGTGATAGAAGTCGAACTGGATGCCGAGATTCGGCCGCCCGACGGCATCGACGATCTCGGCGGCATCGCCGACGCGGGGCAGGATGTAGCCCGGCACGTCGCGGCTGTTGAGCGGCTCGATGACGATCTTGATTCCTTCGCCGGCGGCGGCATCGCAGGCATGGCGCAGGTTGTCGACGTAGGTCTTGCGAAGCGTCTCCGCAGACACGTCCTTCGGGATCAACCCGCCCATCACGTGCAGCGTCTTGCACTCAAGCGCCCGGGCATAGGTGAGCGCCGTCTCCACGCCGGCGCGGAATTCGCCGATCCGTTCCGGCAACGCCGCCAAACCGCGCTCGCCCGCGCCCCAGTCGCCGGGCGGCATGTTGAAGAGCGCCTGCGTCAGCCCGGCGCCTTTTTTCGCCGACGCCACTTCGTCCACCGGAAAGGCATACGGGAACAGGAACTCGACACCCTTGAAGCCGGCAGCCCCGGCAGCGGCGAAGCGATCAAGGAACGGCGCCTCGCCGAACAGCATGCTGAGATTGGCGGCGAACTTCGGCATGGCTCAGGCCTTCTTTTTGCCAGACGGCAATTCGATGCCGGAAAGCGCCTGGAACACCTTGATGACGGCCGCGTCATCCTCGCGCCCGAGGCCCATGCCCTTGGCGGCGAGAAACATCTGGTGCGCCACGGCGGAGACCGGCAGCGGGAAGCCCTGGCGCTTGCCCTCCTCCAGAACGATGCCGAGGTCCTTCACGAAGATTTCGACGGCGCTCTTCGGGCCGTAGTCGTTATCGAGCACGTGCGGCACCCGGTTCTCGAACATCCAGGAATTGCCGGCGCTCGCGGTGATGACTTCGTAAATCGTATCGGCGGCGAGCCCGGACTTGATGCCGAGGGCCATCGCTTCCATGGCCGTCGCGATGTGCACGCCGGCCAGCAACTGGTTCACCATCTTCATGGTCGAGCCCTGCCCGGCCTCGTCGCCGAGCTCGAACACCCGCTCGGCGATGGCATCCAACACCGGCTTGGCGCGGGCGAAGGCGTCGGCGCTGCCGGACGCCATCACGGACAGCTTGCCGATGGCGGATTTGGCCGGACCGCCGCTCATCGGCGCGTCGAGATAGAGGATGCCCTTTTCGGCGAGCCTCGCCGCCACCGAGCGCGCGAAGGCCGGCGGCACCGTGGCGCAGCCCAGCACGACGGCGCCCTTGCCGAGCGCTTCCGCCGCGCCGGCGCCCTCGAACAGCACGGCTTCGGTCTGATCCGCGTTGACGACGACGACGATCAGGGCGTCCGCGCCCTTGGCGGCTTCCGCCGGCGTCGCGGCGACGCTGCCGCCCGCCTGCGTGAAGGCGTCCCGGGCGGCGGCGCTCATATCGTAGCCGGTGGTCGCGACGCCCGCCTTCACCAGCGACGTGGCGATGCCCATGCCCATGGCCCCGAGGCCAACGACGGCGGCTTTGTATGCGCTCATATTTCCTCCCTAGGACGTCGCCCGGCGCGGCAACGGCCGGGGTGCGGTCGGCATATTGTCGGGCCGAAAATGCGGTGGCAAGGCGCGAACGCCGCGTCCGCGCCGCCGGCCCTTTCAAATTCCTGGGAATGCAGTTAAGAATCCCAGGTTAGTGGGGGGTGCACGTCGGGACTAGGGCCCGACCGCCACCGCGACGATCACCCATCATGGGGTGGTGCACGCCGGGACTAGGGCCCGGCCGCCGCCACGACAATCGAAAAGCGAGACTGACCATGAAAATTGCGCGTATCGCCGCCGCAATCTGTGCATTCACTCAACTGACGGCCGCCGCTTCGGCGATGGCCGCCGAGCCGATCAAGATCGGCGAAATCAACAGCTACACCCGCCTGCCGGCCTTCACCGAGCCCTACCGTAAGGGCTGGCAGATGGCGCTCGACGAAATCAACGCCAAGGGCGGCGTCATGGGCCGCAAGATCGAGATGATCAGCCGCGACGACGACGGCAAGCCCGACACCGCCGTCAAGATCGCCGAGGAAATGGTCCGACGCGACAAGGTCGTCATGCTGGCCGGCACCTTCTTCTCGCACATCGGACTCGCCGTCTCCGATTACGCGAAGCAGAACAAGGTGATGTTCCTGGCGTCCGAGCCGCTCGCCGACTCGCTGATCTGGGAAAAGGGCCACCGCTACGCCTTCCGGCTGCGTCCGTCCACCTACATGCAGGCGGCGATGCTGGCGAACGAAGCGGCGAAGTCGGATGCCCGCAAGTGGGCCACCATCGCCCCCAACTATTCTTACGGCAAGGAAGCCGTCGCCGCGTTCCAAAACGTCCTGAAGAAGCTCAAGCCGAACGTCGAATTCGTCGACGCGCAATGGCCGGCGCTCTTCAAGATCGACGCCGGCGCCACCGTGCGCGCACTGGAAGCGGCCAAGCCGGACGCCATCTACAACGTCACCTTCGGTTCCGATCTGGCGAGCTTCGTCCGCGAGGGCAGCCTGCGTGGGCTCTTCAAGGGCCGGACCGTGGTGAGCCTGCTGACCGGCGAGCCGGAATACCTGGAACCCCTGAAGGCGGAAGCGCCTGAAGGCTGGATCGTCACCGGCTATCCCTGGTACGCCATCCAGACGCCGGCGCACGACGCCTTCCGCAAAACCTACGAGGCAAAGTGGAAGGAGACGCCGAAGATGGGCTCCATGGTCGGCTACAACACCATGCTCTCCATCGCCGCCGTGCTGACGAAGGCCAAATCGACGGAAACGGAAAAGCTGGTCGACGCCATGCAGGGTCTCGTTCTCGATACGCCGCTCGGCCCGATCAGCTACCGCGCCGCCGATCATCAGGCGACCATGGGCGCCTGGGTCGGACGCACCGCCGTCAAGGGCGGCGCCGGCGTCATGGCGGATTGGAAATACGTCGACGGCGCGGACGTGCTGCCGCCGGCCGCCGAAGCCGCCAAGATGCGTCCGGGCGGCTGATCCCGCGCATCGGAAAGGCCGGAAAATACTGACGCCGGTCTTGGCGAACGCCGAACCTGTCGTATGCTCGGCGTCCCACACCGGGACGCCGGGCAACGCAGGTTGAGAGCGGACAGCGCATGGCCTTCGCCTTCGCCCAATTCCTGACCGGACTGGCCAGCGCGAGCTGGCTGTTTCTGGTCGCCGCCGGCCTGACGATCATTTTCGGCGTCACGCGGGTCGTCAATTTCGCGCACGGCTCGTTCTACATGCTGGGTGCCTTCGCCGCCTACTCCCTGACGAGTGCGCTGCCGCCCGGCGGCTTCTGGCTCGCGGTTCCGCTGGCCGCGTTCGCCGTCGGCGGTATCGGCATCCTGATTGAGACGACCGTGCTCCGGCGGCTCTACGGCGCGCCGGAGCTTTTCCAACTGCTCGCCACCTTCGGCGTCGTCCTGATCGTCAAGGACGCGGCGCTGGCGGTCTGGGGTCCGGTCGATCTGTTCGGGCCGCGCGCGCCCGGCCTCACGGGCGCCGTGAGCATCTTCGGCGAGCCGATCCCGGAATACGATCTGTTCCTGATCTGCGCCGGTCTCGCCGTACTGGGCGGCATCTGGCTGCTGTTCAACCGCACCCGCTTCGGCATCCTGGTCCGCGCCGCCACCGAGGACGCGGAGATGGTGGCAGCACTCGGCGTCAACGACCGGCGGCTGTTCACGCTGAGCTTCTTCCTCGGCGCGGCGCTGGCCGGTCTCGGCGGCGCGTTGCAGGTACCCAGGGAACCGGTGAGCCTTCTGATGGACCTCAACGTCATCGCCGAGGCGTTCGTCGTCGTCGTCATCGGCGGCATGGGCAGCGTCGTCGGCGCGTTCGTCGCCGCCTTTCTGATCAGCCAGTTGAAGGCATTCGGCATTCTGGTCTTGCCCGAAATCACGCTGGTCGTCGCCTTCCTCGCCATGGCCGTGGTGCTGACCTTGAAGCCGAACGGCCTCTTCGGCCGCGCCCGCACCGCCGCGCCGGTGGGCGCCGATGTCCAGACGCCGCATACACTCGGCCGGTACGGCGGGACGCTCGGCGCCACACTCGTTTTGGCGCTCGCCCTCCTGCCCCTCGCCGCCGGCGATTTCATGCTGGTCCTGATGACCGACATTTTCGCGCTAGCACTGTTCGCGGCGGGGCTTCGATTCATGATGGGGCCGGGCGGCATGGTGTCGTTCGGACACGCCGCGTTCTTCGGATTGGGCGCCTACGGCGCCGCCTTCGCCGCCAAGGCCGGCCTGGGCATGCTCGCCGGTCTCGCCGCCGCGCCGGCCGCCGCCGCCGTCGGCGCCGTCCTCATCGGCTGGTTCTGCATCAGGGCGCAGGGCGTGTATCTGGCCATGCTGACCCTCGCCGCGGCGCAGATCCTCTGGTCGGCGGCGACGCAGTGGGTCGGGATCACCGGCGGCGACGACGGCATCCTCGGTGTCTGGCCGGCGCCGTGGGCGAAGAGCCCGCTCACCTATTACTATCTGGCGCTGGTCCTGTCGTCGGCGGGCATCGCCCTTCTGCTGCGCCTGGCGGATGCGCCCTTCGGCTATCTGCTCCGCGCCGGCCGCGACGCACCGCATCGGGCGCGCGCGCTCGGCATCGACGTCAGGAAGCGGCAGTGGACTGCCTTCGTCGTCGC
Organism: Rhodospirillales bacterium; assembly: GCA_038117205.1. Taxonomy (GTDB): domain Bacteria; phylum Pseudomonadota; class Alphaproteobacteria; order Rhodospirillales; family Casp-alpha2; genus JAQBZY01. Next base: position 73,972 of record JAYOFL010000003.1, read on the forward strand.
CGGCGCCGTCGCCGGTCTCGCCGGTGGACTGATCGCCTTCGCCAAGGGCAGCGTGTTTCCGGACGCCCTCGCCATCCCGCGTTCCGTCGACGGTCTCGTCATGGTGCTGCTGGGCGGCGTCCACGCACCGGCCGGCCCCGTGATCGGCGCGGCGCTGTTCACGTTTCTCGAAGACACACTCTCCCGGCTCGAGCACTGGCGCGCCATGTTGGGCGCCGCCATCGTCGCGCTGGCGCTGTTCGCGCCGGAGGGTGTCGGCGGCTGGCTGTCGGCGCACCTCCGGAGACGGGAGCGCAAAACCGCATGAGCGCGATCCTCGAAACCGACGGTCTGACGAAGCGCTTCGGCGCGCTGACGGCCGTCGACGGCGTCCGCTTCTCCGTCCGAGCCGGCGAGCGGGTGGCCCTGATCGGCCCGAACGGCGCCGGCAAGTCGACACTGTTCGAATTGCTGGGCGGCGGTCTCACCGCCGACGCCGGACAGATCCGCTTCGACGGCCAAGACGTCACCCGCTGGACGCCCATGCGCCGCGCCGGCGCCGGCATCCAGCGCACGTTCCAGATCGCCGCCGTCTTCCGCTCCATGACGGCCAGGGAGAACGTGCAGACGGCGCTGCTGGCGGCGGGCGGCAAGGCGAAACCGATGGGCCGCGCCGCCGACGCCCTGATCGACGAAGCCGACGCGCTGCTCGCGAAGCTCGGCATCCCCGCCGACGCCACCCGCCCGGTCTCGGAACTGCCCTATGGCGACGTGAAGCGGCTGGAACTCGCCATGGCGCTCGCCGGCAAACCGTCGTTGTTGCTGCTCGACGAGCCGACCGCCGGCATGGCGGCGGCGGAACGGCGCGCCATCATGGAACAGGTGTGCGCGGTGGCCGAAGCGGGACGCATATCGCTTCTCTTCACCGAGCACGACATGGACACGGTGTTCGGGTTTGCCGAGCGGGTGCTGGTGCTGCACGAAGGGCGGATCATCGCCGACGGCCCGCCGGCCGACGTGCGCGGCGACGCCAATGTCCGCGCCGTCTACCTGGGGGCGGACGCCGATGCTTGAGCTCAAGGGACTCCGCGCCGGATACGGCCCGGCGAACGCAAAGACGGAAGTGCTGCAGGGCATCGACCTCGCGCTCGGCGGCGGCGAGGCCTTGGCGTTGATCGGCCGCAACGGCGCCGGCAAATCGACGGCGCTGAAGGCGATCATGGGACTGGTCCGTCCGACCGGCGGCGAGGTCCGCCTGAGCGGCCGGCGCATCGACGTTCTCTCGGCCCGGCATATCGCCGGCATGGGCGTCGCCTACGTGCCGGAGGATCGGCGCATCTTTCACGACCTGAGCGTCGTCGAGAATCTTGAGGCGGGCCGGAAGCCCGGACCCGGCGGCACGGCCTGGACGGCGCCGCGCGTGTTCGATCTTTTCCCCGAGATCGCCCGGCGCCGGACGAGCGGCGCCGGCACGCTCAGCGGCGGCGAGAAACAGATGCTGGCCATCGGCAGGGCGCTGATGGGAAATCCCATCCTGATGCTGCTCGACGAGCCGTCGGAAGGACTGGCGCCGGTGGTGGTCGACCGCCTCGCCGAGACCCTGTCCGTGCTCCGGCAAGACGGCATCGCGCTCCTACTCTCCGAGCAAAGCCGGCGTCTCGCCGGACGCGTCAGCAACCGGGTGGCGATCCTGGAGACCGGACGCGTCGTCTTCGAGGGCGCCTTCGCCGATCTCGACGCCGACCCCGGCATCGCCGAACGGCATCTCGCTGTCTGATCCCCGGATTTTCGGAAAAATCCTTTGATTGCGCCTATTTAAGTGCTACCCAGATGGCGCTTCGGCGGAAATGGGGGGAGCATGTCCGACGAGTCCGAACCGATCATGGTGAAGGCGTTCGCCGTCGTCGAGACGATCCTCGCGGCGAAGCGCCCGCTCTCCTTGCCGGAACTCGCCGAGATGCTGGACCGTCCGAAGCAGACGGTGCACCGGACCGCCAAGCAGCTCGAATCTTTCGGTTTCCTGTACCGGGAACCCGGACGCGACCGTTACGCCATCGGCCCGCGCCTCAATTCCGTCGCCAAGGACGTGCTGGCGTGGTCGATCCGCTACACGCCGCGGCACGCTTTGCTGACGCGTCTGGTGGCGGAACTCGGCGAGACCTGCAACATCGGCGTCCTCGACGGCGACCGGGTCCTCTACATCGACCGCGTCGAGAGCAACTTTCCGCTCCGCGCCGAGCTGCATCCGGGAAGCCAGGTGCCGATTCACTGCACCGGATTGGGCAAGCTGTTCCTGGCCTACCTGCCGACCCGGACTCGCAAGCGCGTCATCGACCGTATCGACCTGTCGCGCTTCACGCCCAGCACCATCTGCGAGCCGGACGCGCTGGAAGCGGAATGCAAGCGGACGCGGGAACGCGGCTACGCCGTCAACAACGAGGAATTCCACGAAGGCATCATCAGCCTCGCGGTGCCGATGGCGCCGGACGGCGAGCATGTCGTCGCCGGACTCGCCATTCACGCCCCAGCGGCTCGGATGAGCGTCGAGCAGGCCCGGAAGCACATTCCGACGCTCCGCGAGTATGCCGGAAAGCTCGCCGCCGATCTGGCGGCGGAATCCGAGAAGGACTGATCTTCAGACGATCCGCCTGAACGTCAAATTGACGCGCGGGCTCGTGGGCCGCTTGGTGCGCGGGATTTCGTGCAGCCAATCGGCCTGCGTGCCGCCTCGCATGACGAGCACGCTGCCGCCCGGCAGATCGAGAGAAAGCGTCTCCCCCACCCGACCCTTCTTCGGCTTGAAGCGCATGCGCCTGACCGCGCCCAGACTGACCGAGGCGATCACCGGCGCCGGCCCCAGTTCCCGCTCGTCGTCGGCATGCCAACCCATGCTGTCGGCGCCGTCCCGATATAGATTCAAGAGCACGCCGTTGAAGGGGCCGCCCGCCAGACCTTCCGCCCGGTCGCGGATGGCCCTGACGAGCGGATGCCAGGGCGCCGGCGGATTGACGAGGCCTGAATAGCTGTAGGCAGCGTCGCCCATCCAGCAGGTCAGCCTGGGCATCGCGACCTCGCGGCCGAACATCCTGATCTTGTCGGCTCGCCAGGGCGCGCCGTCTATCAAGTCTCGGCAAAGCGTTTCATGATCGGGGAAGACGTCCTCATGCAGGACGATGTCGGCGCCGGCGAGGTCGATGCGGCCTCGCGCCGTCAATGCAGGTCGGGCTTCTTGTAGAAATCGGCCCGGTCGGCGCTGGCGACGCGGATTTCCAATATCCGCTTGTCGCGGAAGACCGTCAGCGGCACCTCGATCCCGGCGTCGCCGAGCGACCAAATCTGCCGGTACATGCTGGCCATGCCCGTCACCGGGCGGCCGTCGATTTCCAGCACCAGATCGCCGGGCTCCAATCCGGCCCGTTCGGCCGGTCCGCCCGACCAGAGGCCGGCGACGACAACCTTGCCGACGGCTTCCGCCGAGAACATGCCGAGCCACGGCCGGGCCGGGCCGCGCCGGCGTCCGGCCGACAACAGATCGTCCTTGATGCCCGCCAGCAGATCGACCGGCACGATCATGTTGCCTTCGCTGGCCGGCTCGTCGTCCCCGCCCGGCTGCGTTTCCTGCACGAACAGCGAGCCGATGCCCTTGAGGGTGCCGTCCATGCCGATCAACGCCGAGCCGCCCCAGAACGGGTGCGGCGGCGAGGTGAAGATCGCCTCGTCCAGCAGGTATTCCCAATAGCCGGCGAACTCGCGCTTGCCGACGACGCGGGCGCTGACCGACTGGCAAATGCCGCCGTAGCCGGCGACGATGGCCGGATCGCCGACGGCAAGGTCCTTGGCGCTGCCGATCGGCAGCGGTTCGGCGCGCGGACGGCCGAGCATCTGCACGAGGCCGAGCCCCGTCACCGTGTCGGCGCCGATGACGTGTCCCTCGGTCGCGGCGCCGTCGGCGTCGATCAGCCAGACGCTTTTCGCCTCGACGATCAAATAGCCGATGGTCAGGAACAGGCCCTTGGGGTCGATCAACACAGCATGGCCGGCCCGCTCCGCGCCCAAAGAGCCGGCGGTAAAGCCGTCCTCGGGGATGCGGGTCCGGATCAGATGCACGGCGCGAAGCGCGTTCTTGAGGTCGAAATCGACCGCCGTCTGGTCGGGCTGGATCTCGGGATCGATGTCGGGAAGGTTCTCGTTGGCCATTCTGCTTTTCTCCGCCAGACACAAATGTCGTGCCTGGCGGGACCGAATTCAATCCTTTGTGACGATCGGCAGATCGACCCGCGACGGACGCTGCGCGTCCCGGAAGAACCGCATCTTCGGCGGCCGGCCGTCCGGGATGCGGGTGAAGTGGTCGCTGTCGGCCATGGCGATGGCGACGCGGATGCGGTGTCCCTTGCGGAACAGATACGAAACCGGCAGCAGCTCGAACGACGCCGACGCCGGCTCGTCCGGGCTCAGGTGCTTGGCGTCCGCCATGCTGTAGGAATGCTTCGGCCCGGTGGCGGGAATCTTCGCCGGCAGCTCAGTCTCGGCCCGGTGCAGGGCCCGGAAAACGCCTTCCGTGACGTAGACGGCCTTGCCCTCGGGCGTCACGTCGGCGACGTAGACGAAGAAGGCGCAGTCCTTTTCCGAGCAGGCGAAGTGCAGGTGCGCTACCGCCTGGCCGGTCATTTCCGTGTCTTCCGCAAGGGGCTCGCCGGTATAGGCGATCATCTTCTCGTCGCGACCGTGCCAGTCGTCGTAATAGGTCAGGACGTTGGCGATGTAGAGCCGGTCGTAGCGGGAATGGAAGCCGGTGCGGCAGTCGTAGTCGCCCTGGTAGGCATCGGCGGCGTCCTTGCCCTTGGGCGCCCGTTCCGAAAGCGCCCCGGCGTCCGAGAAGTAGAGCGCCCGGCTTTCCGCCGGCACCGGCCAGACGTCGGACGAGCGCCATTCCTCGGCGCCCATGGTGTAGTAGTGCACCGGCGCCTCGGCATCCAAGCCGTTGTCGACGCCCTTCAGGTGTTTGTCGAAGAAGCGCAGCACCTCGGCGGCGACGAACGGCTGCTGCTGGCCGGCATGACCATGCGGCCGCCACGGACTGACGTGCGCCCGGGCGCCATGGTCCCAAGGGCCGAGCATCAGGCGCTTCGAGGGATTTTCCAGCCACAGATAGCGCTGAATGGTGCCGACGGAATAGCCGCCGCCGTCGTACCAGCCGGAAATCGAGTAGTATGCCGTCTTCCGGTCGGAATCGCGGCTGGCGTAGTTGTAGGGCGATATCTTGGCGCTGGTGTAGTCGGGGTTGTCGGTGAGCGCCGCGTCGCGGAAGCGAAGCTGCTGCGCGAAGTCCTGCATCTCGAAATTGGCGACGTGGTCCTTAAGCGCCGCCTTCAGCATGGCGCCGTCCCTGTCGGCGTCGACCGGCGCCGGCCCGGCCAGATCGTCGTCCTTGAAGTAGGCGTGCGCCGGAATCTGGTCGCGCAGATCGAGATCGAGGGCCTCCGACAACTGGCCGTAGTTCTTGCTGACGCAGGTCAGCAGCACGCCGCCCGGATAGAGATGGTTGGACCAGGTGTCCCAGACCGCGAACAGCGGCGCCACCGCCTTCACCGCCGGATGGCAGGTGGAGGCCAGGAAATCCGCCGCCGCGCCGGGGTAGGAAATGCCCGTGGCGCCGAGATTGCCGTCGCACCAGGGCTGCTTCGACACCCAGTCGGCGATGTCGTGGTGATCGAGCCGCTCGGCCGGCGAGCGGAAACCGTCGCGGCAGCCGAAGCTGGCGCCCGATCCGCGCACGTCGACGGCGACCAGCGCGTAGCCGTGCTTGACGAAGCTGTCGCGGTAGAAAGCGACCGTCGGGCAGGCGTCGATGCTGTTCCGGTGCCCCTCGCGGAGCGCGAAACGCCGGTAATAGGGCGTGAAGACGCAGATCGCCGGGAACCGGGCGCCGTTGTCCGTATCGCCCGGCAGGTGCACGTCGACGGCGAGTTGCGTGCCGTCGCGCACGGCAACGTACTGCGAAATCAGCCTCGCGCCGTCGTAGGTCGCCATCCGGCTCGCCGCATAGGCGTTCGGCGCCACATGCCAACCCGGACTGTTTTCCTCGGTCATCGCACCCTCCCTGGTCTTGCGCTTTTCCCGCAATTGATCGACGCTCACATTAACCGAATTCGGAGGAGACGCCATGAGCAACGTACATGCCTTGAACTTGCCCTCGGTGCGAGGCCGGGTCAGCGAGGAAGAATGGAAGATGCGGGTCGATCTGGCCGCCTGTTACCGGCTGGTCGCGCATTTCGGGTGGGACGATCTGCTTTTCACCCATAACTCGGCGCGGGTGCCGGGTTCGGACCATCATTTCCTGATCAACCCGCTCGGCCTCAGGTTCGACGAGATCACGGCGTCGTCGCTGATCAAGATCGACTGCGAGGGCAACAAGATTTCCGAAAGCCCCTACGGCTACATCAAGGCCGGCTTCACCATCCATTCCGCCATCCACATGAACCGCGAGGACGCGGTCTGCGTCATGCACACGCACACCATGGAAGGCATGGCGGTCTCGGCGCAGAAGCACGGGCTCCTGATGCTCAATCAGAAGTCCATGTGCTTCCATAACCGGGTCGCCTATCACGTCTACGAAGGCATCGCCGACAATCTGGAGGAACGCGACCGCCTGGCCGCCGATCTCGGCAACCTGAACGCGATGATCCTGACCAACCACGGCCTGATGACGGTCGGCGCGACGGTCGCCGACGCCTTCATCGTGCACCGCCGGTTGCAGGACGCCTGCCAGCTTCAGATCATGGCGCTGGCCGGCGGCATGAACGTGATCATCCCGCCGGACGAGGTCTGCGAGCACGTCGCCCAGCAGTTCGAGAAATCCTACACGCGGGGCGAGTCGGCGGTGATGCAGTGGGAAGCGCTTCTGCGCAAGCTCGACAGCATCGATCCCAGCTATCGCGACTGATCCGACTATTCCGACAACGACGACGAAAAGGGGTAAGACATGACGGGGATGGTGTGCGCGCCGCAGCCGGAGGCGGTGGAAGCCGGCGCGCTTGTGCTCAAGAACGGCGGCAACGCCATCGACGCGGCGATCGCGACGGCGCTGACGCAGACCGCCGTCGACCCCTTCATGTGCGGCATCGCCGGCTTCGGCTCCATGCACGTCTACATGCCGGGGAAGGGCGTGCACCAGTGCCTGGATTTTCATGCCCGCGCGCCGCGCGCCGTCACCGACACCATGTGGCAGGACCTGTTGCTGCATGAGTGCGAGGACGGCTTCGGCTTCATCCTCAAGGGCCGCGTCAACGAGGTCGGCTACCAGTCCATCGCCACGCCGGAAAGTCTCCGCGCCTATTCGACGGCGCTTTCCAAGTGGGGCTCGAAGCCGCTCTCGGAATTGATCCAGCCGGCCATCGGCTACGCGGCGGACGGCTGGATGATCCGCCCGCACGTGCGCCGCTTCTGGGAGCAGGTGGAACCGGGCGGCCGCGTCGAGCACATCGAATACCTGCGCGGCTCGCCGGCGACGGCGAAGATCTATCTCAACGCCGACGGCTCGATGAAGCCGATGGGCGCGGTGCTCAAGAACCCGGACATGGCGAGGACCTATTCCCGCATCGCCGAGCACGGCGCCGACGACTTCTACGAAGGCGCCATCGCCAAGGAAATCGTCGCCGACATGAAGAAGAACGGCGGCCTGGTCTCGGCGGACGATCTCAAGCATGCCGGCCCCGAGGACGCGGAGGTTCTCTGGACCACGTACCGCGGCTACCGGGTCGCGTCGTCGCCGCCGCCCGGCGGCGGCATCATGGTGCTGCAGATGCTGAACATCCTGGAGAACTTCGATCTCGCCGGGATGGGACACAATTCGCCCGAATACATCGCCACCGTCGTCGAGGCCATGAAGATCGCCACCGTCGACAAGGACAAGCACGTCGGCGACCCGCGCTTCGTCAAGGTGCCGGTCGAACGGCTGATGTCGAAGGAATACGCCAAGGAGCTGGCGGCGAAGATCAAGCGCGGCGAGAAGACGCACGTGCCGCGCTTGCAGAAAGGCGAGGACCAGAAGGAGACGACGCACCTCTGCACCGTCGACGGGGCGGGCAACTGCGTCACCATGACGCATTCCCTCGGCATGCCGTCCGGCGTGACCTCGGAAGGTCTCGGTTTCATCTACAACGGCTGCATGGGCGTGTTCGACCCGCGCCCGGGTCAAACCGGCTCGCTGGCGCCCGGTAAGTCGCGCTTCACGTCGATGGCGCCGACCATCGTCTTCAAGGACGACAAGCCGTATTTGCTGATCGGCGCGCCCGGCGGCACCTACATCGCCATGGGTGTGGTGCAGGGTATCCTCAACGCCCTCGATTTCGGCATGGACGCGCAGCAGGCGGTCGCCGCGCCGCGCTTCTCGGCGACCAGCGACATCGTCGAGATCGTCAACCGCATCCCGCGCTTCGTGCAGGCGGAACTGGAGGCGAAGGGCTACGCCTTCCGGCGCTATCCGCTGAACTTCCACTTCGCCGGCGTGCACGCCATCCGCATCAAGGACGGCAAGCTGGACGGCGGCGCCGACCCGGGCCGGGACGGCATGGCGCTGGAAATCTGACGGACGCTCAGTCGAGCGACAGCTTCAGACCCTCGTGCGACGCGGTGAAGCCGAGGCTTTCATAGAAGCGGATGGCGTCCGGGCGCGTCTTGTCGCTGGTGAGCTGCACCAGGGACGCCCCCTTCTGGCGCGCATGTCCGATCATCGTCTCGAACAGCCAGCGGCCGACGCCCTGGCCCTGCAATTCGTCGGCGACTCGCACGCTCTCGATCTGCGCACGGGTCGCACCGGCACGGCTGAGTCCCGGGATGAACGTCAGTTGCGCGCAACCGAGAACCCGTTTGTCCGGCCCCTCGATCACCCAGAGCTCGTTGTTCGGGTCCGCGGCGATCGCATCGAACGCCTTCATATAGACCAGATCGCCCGGCTTCTCGCGGGATGCGCCGAGGTGATCGGCGGCGATCAGCGCCACCACGGCGTCGATGTCCGGCGCCGTCGCCTGACGGAGTTTCAGTTCACCCATCTTGGTCCGCATGGCCTTGCTCCCCTCGTCGCGTCTTTACATCCCGCGTCAGCCGGGGCGGAATAGCCGTCCCGACCAACCACAGGATGCCAATCATGCCCGCACCGCAAAAGTCCAATCTGCCGCAACTCGACGCCGAGGAGATTCTCGCCGGCGTCCTGGAACTGGTCGAGATCGAAAGCCCGAGCCACGACGGCGTCGCCGTCAACCGGGTCGTCGACCATGTGGAGCACGGCATGCAGGCGCTCGGCATGAAGCTCGAGCGCAATCCCGGCCGCGACGGCTTCGGCGACATCCTGGTGGCGCGGACGCCGTGGGGCGGCGACGGGCCGGGTATCCTGGTGCTGGCACACCTCGACACCGTGCACCCCATCGGCATCAAGGAAACCCGCAATCCGGTCCGCCGCGACGGCGACAAGGTATATGGTCCGGGCATCTACGACATGAAGGCCGGCGCCTACATCGCCCAGCACGCCATGAAACACCTGATCCGCGAGGGCAAGGAAACGCCGCTGCCGGTGACGTTCGTCTTCGTGCCGGAGGAGGAAATCGGCTCCCCCACCTCGCGGGCGTTGATCGAGCAGCACGGCAAGGCCAACAAGTACGTGCTCGTCTGCGAGCCGGCCCGCGAAGGCGGCAAGATCGTCACCGCCCGAAACGGGCGCCTCGACTACACCATCAAGGTGACGGGCCGGCCGTCGCACGCCGGCGTCAAGCACATGGATGGCCGCTCGGCGATTCGCGAAATGGCGCACATCATCCTGAAGCTGGAAGCGCTGACGGACTATTCGAAGTCCTGCACCTGCTCGGTCGGCACCATCAAGGGCGGCACCCTCACCAACGTCGTCCCGGAGGAATGCGAGATCAGTGTCGATCTGCGCGCCCCCAGTATGGCGGAAGCGGAACGCTTGATGGCCGCCGTCGAGGGCATCACGCCGGTCGACCCCGACTGCGTGCTCTCGATCGAGGGCGGCATCGACCGACCGCCCTACGACAAGTTCGAGGGCATCGAGAAACTGTTCCAGCACGCCAAGGGATTGGCCGCGGAAATCGGCTTCGACCTGCAGGACCTCAAGACCGGCGGCGGGTCGGACGGCAACTTCACCGGGGCGCTCGGCATTCCGACCCTCGACGGTCTCGGCGCCGACGGCGCCGGGGCGCATTCCAACGACGAGTACATCTACTTCTCGTCCCTGGTCGAACGGTGCCGGCTGATGATCCGGCTGTTCGAAACACTGAAATAGGCTCAATCACTCGGTATAAGAGTGAACTCAATAGGTGCTAGCGTAATAGAAAAAATACCGTAAGGTTTTCCCGTCGTCTTGAACGGGGTGCGTTCGAAGGCAACCGAGGGAGCCAATATGAACGCCATCCCCAACAATCCGGAAGATCGGCGCGTGTTCGAACGGCACGCCATTCCGCTGAATGTCCGGATTTCCGACGGTGAACGCTTTCGCCTCGGCTATCTCGGCGACATTTCGGCCAGCGGCGCTTTCGTCAGCTTCAAATCCTATGTCGAGGAAAACACCGTCGGCCTCGATGACGGACAGTTCGTCGAGATCGACATCCAGGGGCTGCCGACCGTCGGCGCCGCCGTGGTCAGGAGCGCGGCCGGCGTCGTCGCCGTCCGGCTCGACATCACGGAGGATGAACGGGCCTGGCTGGCCGCCAGATTGCATGCGTGGGACCCGGCCGGTAGCCTGCCGATGTGAATCGGTTCTTTTTCTTCATCGTCGCCGCCGGGTTGTCCCTGCCGGCGGTCGCCCCCGCCGCCGACGTGAAATCCGGTGACGCCATCGCGCATGCGCATTGCTCGCGCTGCCATGTGGTCAGCGACAAGACGCGGATGGCCGGCATCGGCTCGACGCCGTCGTTTCATGCCATCAAGTATCTCAAGGACTGGCGGGAACGGTTCCAGACCTTCTTCGCCCGCCAGCCGCATCCGGCCTTCGTCCGCATCGAGGGCGTGCCGCCACCGACCGATTTACCTCCCTATGCCAAGCCTGTGCCGCTGAAACCGGAAGCCGTCGACGACATCATCGCCTACATGGAGACGCTGAAGGCGCGCTAGGCGGATCGGCCGACCAGCTTGCCCGGCCCGGCCTTCGTTCGCTTGCCGTCCAAGAGCACCGGCTCCCCCGCCACCAGGACGTGCAGGATGCCGAGCGCCGGCTTCGTCGGCTCCTTGTAAGTGGCGCGGTCGATCACCGTCTTCGGATCGAATACGGTGATATCCGCCACGGCGCCGGGCCGGAGCACGCCCCGGTCGGCGAACCCGAAGGCCGCCGCCGTCAGGCCGGTCATCTTGTGGACGGCCGCCTCGAGGCCGAGCAGCCCCTCGTCCCGGACGTAGTGGCCGAGCACACGCGGGAACGTGCCCCAGAGCCTCGGATGCGGCGCGTCGGTGCCGGGAATGCCGTCCGATCCGATCATGGATTTCGGGTGCGCGATCACGCGGCGCACATCGTCCTCGTCCATGGCGAAATAGATCGCCTGCGCCGGCAGCAGCTTTTCCGCCGCTTCCTTCTCGCTGACGCCCCACTCGGCGGCAATGTCGTTGAGATACCAGCCGGCGGTGCGCGGATGCGGATCGGAGGCGACGATCAGCACCTTCTCGGAGGCCGCGATCTTGTCGGGCAACAACGCCGTTGCGCTGGCGGCATAGGGATAGACGTCGAAATGAATGCGCTGGCCTTCAGACATCTGTTCGATGCGCCGGAGCGAGACCTTGGTCTGGCCCCAATTCTTCCGGCCCTGCGCCTTGTGATGCGACATGACGACGGGAACGCCGCCGGCACGGCCGATTTCCGCCGCCTCGTCCATGGCCTTCAAGAGATGTTCGCCCTCGTCGCGGAGATGCGTCGCATAGAGACCGCCGCCACGGCCCGCTTCCGCCGCCAGCGCCGCCACTTCCGCCGTCGGCGCGTGAATGCCGGCCGGATAGGCGAGGCCGGAACTGACGCCGATGGCGCCCGCCGCCAACGCCTCCGTGAGGCGCGAGCGCATGCGCTCGATCTCCGCGTCCTCGGCCGGGCGCGCCACATCACCCCGCATGGCCTCGGCGCGGAGCGTGTTGTGGCCGACCAGCATGGCGGCGTTGACGGCCGGCGCGCGGCGGCGAAGCTCGGCGGCATAGTCGGCGAAGCTCGGGAAGCGGAACTGGTCCTTGCGGCCCAAGAGCGCCATCGGCACCGGCATGTCCCAATCGTCACCCGGCATGAACGGCGCCAGGCTGACGCCGCAGTTGCCGGCGACGACGGTCGTCACGCCCTGCGAGACCTTGCAGTCCATCGCCGGATCGTCGAGCAGCACCCGGTCGTCATGCGTATGGCAGTCGATGAAGCCGGGCGCGACGACGGCGCCGCCGGCGTCGATCCGCTCCGACGCCTCGAACCCGGAAACGTCGCCGACGGCGGCGATCCGCCCACCCTTGACCGCGACGCCGCCCGCGTAACCGGGCGCCCCGGTGCCGTCGATAACGGTCGCGTTCAGGATCAGCAGATCGGCGCGTTCGGCCATGTTCGGATCTCCGTCATTCGGGATTGAGAAGCGGGATCAGCGCCCGCGCGTCGTCGATGCTTTCCGCCGTATGCACGTCGAAGCCGTCGCGGCGTTCGGCAACGGCGCCCTTGCGTTCCTCGACCTCGCGGCCGTGACCGGACCGCACGTGCACGCCGCCGGCGCCGCCGGCGCGGCGCGCCGCCGCGATGTCGCCGGCCCGATCGCCAACGATCCAGGAGCCGGCGAGCGAAACGGCGAGCATGTCCGCCGCCGCCAGCAACATGCCGGGATTGGGCTTCCTGGCCGGGTGATCGGCGACGTCGTAGGGGGCGACGCCGTTCTTGTGGTGCGGGCAGGCGAAGACGGCGTTGACGAAGGCGCCGCCGTCGGCGAGCGCGTCGAGCATCGCGTCCTGCACCTCGATGAATTCTCGCCAGCCGTAGATGCCGCGGCCGATGCCGGCCTGATTGGTGACGACGACCACCGGCACACCGAGTTCATTGGCGGACCGCACCGTCTCGACGGCGCCCGGCACCATCTTCATTTCCGAGACCTTGTGCAGGTAGTGCACCTCTTCGACGATGACGCCGTCCCGGTCCAAAAACAGCGCCGGGCGCAGCCCCGGCCCCGACGTCCGCGTCAGCACCTGGCGCCAGACACCGTCCGCACCGATTTCGGCGCCGAAGGGGAGCGTATCGGGGATCATCGTCTGGGCGCGGCCTCTCTCGTTCTCGCCATCGGGGGGCCGGCGAAGTATGCTTGATCGGGGATTGGGACGTAAAGAACATGCGCCACGACAACACGTCCGAACGGGCGCCGGATTCGGCGCCGGATTTGGCGGATGGGCCGCACGAACGCCTGGCCGAACACGCGTGGCAGCGGGCACTGCTGATCGCCTTCGGCTGGCTCAATATCGGCGTCGGCATGGTCGGCGTCGTCGTGCCGGGCCTGCCGACGACGGTGTTCATCATCATCGCCTTGTGGGCGTTCTCGAAGAGCTCGCGCCGGTTCCAGGTCTGGCTGTGGTGGCACCCGCATCTCGGGCCGCCGGTCCGTAATTGGTACCGTCACAAGGTCATCCCGACGCGGGCCAAGATCCTGGCCATTACCGTGATGACGCTGAGCTTCGCCTACGTGGCGGGCTGGGCGGCGGAGGACTGGCGGCTGCCGACGTTCCTCGCCGCCGTGATGGTGCCGGCGGCCATATACGTCTGCACGCGGCGCAGCCGGCCGCCGTTGGAAGCGCCCGCCGTCAGACGTTGAACTTGAACAGCATCAGATCGCCGTCCTTGACCGTGTAGTCGCGGCCTTCCTGGCGCATCTTGCCGGCGTCCTTGCAGGCCTGCTCGCCGCCGAGCCCGATGAAATCGTCGTAGGCGATGGTTTCGGCGCGGATGAAGCCACGCTGGAAATCGCTGTGGATGACGCCCGCCGCTTCCGGTGCCTTGGCGCCGGCGCGGACGGTCCAGGCACGGACTTCCTTCGGTCCCTGCGTGAAGAACGTGATCAGGTCCAAGAGCCCGTAGCCGGCGCGGATGACGCGGGCGAGGCCGGTTTCGTGCAGGCCGAGGGATTCCAGGAATTCCGCCTTTTCCTCGTCGCTGGAAAGCTGCGCGATTTCCTCTTCGATGGCCGCCGATATGATGACCGCCGCCGCACCCTGCTTCTCGGCTATCTCGAAGACCCGCTTCGATTGCGAATTGCCGTCCGCCGCCGAGCCTTCGTCGACGTTGCAGACGTAGAGGACCGGCTTCGCCGTCAGCAGCTGCAGGAAGCGGAACGGCCGCTTCTCGTCGTCCGAGAGCTGTACCGTGCGCGCCGCCTTGCCGTCCCTGAGCGCGGCCAGCGCGCGGTTGACGAGATCGAGCTCACGGACCGCGTCCTTGTCGCCGCCGCGCGTCTTCTTGACGAGACCGACCTCGCGCTTTTCCAGGCTCTCCAGGTCGGCGAGCATCAATTCCGTCTCGACCGTCTCCGCATCGGCGACCGGATCGACCCGGCCTTCCACGTGCGTCACGTTGTCGTCCTCGAAGCAGCGCAGCACGTGACAGATGGCGTGCACCTCGCGGATGTTGCCGAGGAACTGGTTGCCGAGCCCTTCGCCCTTGCTGGCGCCACGAACGAGGCCGGCGATGTCGACGAATTCAAGCTGCGTGGGCACGATTTTCTGCGGCTTGGTGATGGCGGCGATCTTATCGAGGCGCGGGTCCGGCACGGAAACCCGGCCGACGTTCGGCTCGATGGTGCAGAACGGGAAATTCGCCGCCTCGGCGGCGGCGGTCTGCGTCAGCGCGTTGAACAGCGTCGACTTACCGACGTTCGGGAGACCGACGATGCCGCAATTGAAACCCATGGTTCAGTCTTCCTTGTTCTTCGCCGTGTCGCCGTCCGGCCCGTCTTGGCTGGATTGGGCGGGATTGGGCGCATTCGGCCGGTTCGGCTTGATGCGATGCGCCACCTTGCTCATGTAGTCGCCGTCCTCGCCCCGGAGCAGATGCGCCAGGAACTCGGCACAGCCGTCCAGCATCGGCTCCAACCATTCCGCGTCGGCCTTGGCGAAGTCCTTGAGGACGTAGGTCTTGACTTGATTCTTGTCGCCCGGATGGCCGACGCCCATGCGGACGCGCCCGTAATCCGGCCCGACGTGCGCATGGATGGAGCGCAGCCCGTTGTGCCCGGCGTGTCCGCCGCCCCGCTTGACGCGGAGCTTGCCGGACGCCAGGTCGATCTCGTCGTGGAACACCAGCACGTCCTCCGGCCGGACCTTGTAGAAGGTCATCGCCGCCTGTACGGCGCGGCCCGAATCGTTCATGTAGGTTTCCGGCTTCAGCGCCACGACCTTCTCGCCGGCGACGATGCCGTCGGCGATTTCGCCGTGGAACTTCTTGCGCCAGGGAGAAAAGCCATGGCGGCGGACGATTTCGTCCACCGCCATGAACCCGATATTGTGCCGGTTGCCGGCGTAGGCCTGGCCTGGATTGCCGAGACCGACGACAAGCAGCATAGGCGATACGACGACCGGAGGGGGTTACCCCTTCGCGGCTTCGCCGCCCTCCTTCTTCTCGCCTTCGGCCGCGGCAGCCGCGCCTTCGGCCGGAGCCGCTTCGACGGCTTCCGTGTAGACGGTCGGCGCGGCGATGGTCGCGATCGTGAAGTCGCGGTCCGTGATCGTCGGCGTGACGCCTTCCGGCAGCGTGATGGCGCTGATGTGAATACTGTCGCCGATTTCCAGGCCGGCCAGATCGGCGACCAGCGTTTCCGGAATGTTGTCGGGCGAGCAGCGCAGTTCGACTTCGTGACGGACGATGTTGAGAACGCCGCCGTCGCGGAGACCCGTGCACTTCTCTTCGTTGATGAAGTGGACGGCGACCTCGACGGTGAGACGGGTCTTTTCGCTGAACCGCATGAAATCGACGTGGATCGGCGTGTCCTTCACGGGATCGAGCTGCAGATCGCGCGCCAGCACCTTCTCCTTGGCGGAACCGGTGTCGATCTCGTAGATGTGCGTGAAGAAGCCGGGCTTCTTCACTTCACGCATCAGATCGCGCGGATCGAAGGAAATCAGCGTCGCATCCTGCTTGTTGCCGTAAATCACGCCGGGAACGCGGCCGGCTCGACGCACCGCACGGGCTGCCCCCTTACCGGCCCCGTTACGGAGCGTGGCGTTCAACGGATAGATGTTAGCCATCGTCGTCACTCCTAGGTTTCAAGTTACGGGCGGCCTCCAGGGGTGCCGCCCACAATTCCGGCCCGCCAACCGGGCCGGAATTCCGTCAATGGAACAGGCTGGAGACCGAACTCTCCTGGCTGATCCGCTGCATGGCCTCGCCGATCAGGGGGGCCACGGTCAATTGTTCGATGTTCTGGGCGACGCGCACCGCTTCCGTCGCCAGGATGCTGTCCGTGATCACCAGCTTCTTCAGCGGCGACGCTGTGACGCGGGCGACGGCGCCGCCCGACAGCACGCCGTGCGTCACGTAGGCCTGGACGGTCTTGGCGCCGCTTTCCATCAGCGCCACGGCGGCGTTGCAGAGCGTGCCCGCCGAATCGACGATGTCGTCGACCAGGATGCAGTCCCGGCCCTCGATCTCGCCGATGATGTTCATGACTTCGGAGACGCCGGCCCGCTCGCGCCGCTTGTCGATGATCGCAAGATCGGCGTTGAGCCGCTTGGCGAGACCGCGCGCCCGCACCACGCCGCCGACGTCCGGCGACACGATGACCAGATCCTCGGCCGACTTCACCTTGTCCTGGATGTTCTTGGTCAGGACCGGCTCGGCGAACAGGTTGTCGGTCGGAATGTCGAAGAAGCCCTGTATCTGGCCGGCGTGCAGATCCATGGTCAGCACCCGGTCGGCGCCGGCTTCGGTGATCAGATTGGCCACCAGCTTGGCGGAAATCGGCGTGCGCGGACCCGATTTACGGTCCTGGCGGGCATAGCCGAAGTACGGAATGACGGCGGTGATGCGCCGGGCGGACGCCCGCCGGAGCGCGTCGAGCGCCACAAGCAGTTCCATCAGATTGTCGTTCGCCGGGTAGGACGTGGACTGGATCACGAAAACGTCCTCGCCACGGATGTTTTCCTCGATTTCGACGAAAACCTCCATGTCGGAGAACCGACGCACGCTGGCCTTCGTCAACGGCAGGTTGACGTAAGCGGAAATCGCCTCGGCCAGCGGCCGATTGCTGTTGCATGCAATGATCTTCATGGCGCCCGTCTGAGACCCGGAAAAGCGGCGGGACCATATCAACCGGGGGGAGCGGTGTAAACGGTCAAGATGAAGGTTGCGTGACGGGCCCGGACACCCCCTTAACGGCCTTGAGCATATGCCGGAAATACGACAGTTTCGTTAACAGATTCGGCCCTGTAGCCGGATTCGCAACGTTCGGAGCCCCCGGGATGACGGAAGAACCCGAAGTCGCGCCAACCGGACGCCGTTTGACGATCGTCATCGGCGTCGTCCTCGTGGTCGGTTTCCTGGCCGCCAACACCATCAGTTTCTTCTCGTCCCGGGACCAGTTGCGCGACGCCGTCCTGAACACGGAACTGCCGCTGATCAGCGACAACATCTATTCCGTGATCCAGGCCGACCTGCTGCGGCCGATCTTCGTCGCCTCCCTGATGGCCAACGACACGTTCCTCCAGGACTGGATCATCAACGGCGAAGAGAACGTCGACCGGATCACGCGCTATCTGAAGACGTTCCGCGACAAGTACGACGTCTTCACGTCGTTCCTGATTTCCGAGCCGACCCGCAACTACTATCACTTTTCCGGCCTTGCCCGGGTCGTCACCGATCCGCAGAAGGACGAGTGGTACTTCCGCGTCCGGGCAATGCAAAAGCCCTATGAAATCAACGTCGACACCAACGAGCAGCAGGAAAACGCGCTGACGGTGTTCATCAATCACCGGGTGCTCGACCACGACGGCAAATTCATCGGCGTGACCGGCGTCGGGTTGAATTTCGATACCGTCGCCGAGACCATCTCGCGCTACGAGAAGGAATTCGGCCGCGGTCTTTATTTTGCGGACAAGCTGGGACGCATCAAAATCCGTTCCAAGGCCGCCGCGGTCCGCGAGGACGACATCACCTCGGCGCCGGGGATCGGTTCGGTCGCGAAACGCATTCTTAGCGCGGAACAGGGAACCTTCACCTACGAACGGGGTGGCGAGACATATTTCCTGTCGTCGCGTTTCATCCCGGAACTCGAATGGTACATCATCGTCGAACAGCGGGAATCCGACCGCGCCCAGGCGATCCGCCAGAGCCTCCTGACGTCGACGGTGATCGGCCTGCTGATCACGGCGGTCATCATCGGCATCGTCGCCGGCGCCGTGCGCCTGTTCGAGCGGCGGCTCGAATATCTCGCCACCGTCGACAAGCTGACGGGCATCGGCAACCGCCGCGTTTTCGATCTCTATCTCGATCAGGCGATCCGCAGCATGGTCCGCGAGAAGTCGCCGTTTTCCATCATCATTTTCGACATCGACCACTTCAAGCGCGTCAACGATACGCTCGGCCACATCGCCGGCGACGCCGTGATCCGCGACATCGCGCGCACCATCGAGGATCATATCCGCGAATCCGACGTTCTCTGCCGCTGGGGCGGCGAGGAATTCAGCGTCCTCGCGTTCAAGTGCGAGCACGGCGAGGCGCTGCGTCTCGCCGAAAAGGTGCGGGCCGCCGTGGAAGTCCATACCTTCCCCGACCTTCCCGGAAACGTGACGGTCACGATCAGCGGCGGCGTCGCCGAAGCGCACGCCGGCGTCACCCACGACACGATCCTCGGCCGCGCCGATCAGGCGCTCTACCGGGCCAAGGCGGAAGGCCGCAACCGCGTCCTCGCCGCCTAGGGCGAGCGTCTTCAGTTGCCGGGCGGCGGCGGCGCGCGCCCGGGCAATTGCGGCAGATCGACGGACGGAAACTCGGGCAATCGCTCGACGGCGCGGGCCTGATTGTCCGCTTCTCCGAACAATTCGCGAATGCCGCGCACCGCCGCATGCGAGACCACTTCCGCCACCTGCCCCCAATCGCCGTCGAGACTTCCGGCGACGACGGTATTTTCCTGCACGGCCTTGCCGACCTCCTGGCCGGCCACCGTGTTGACCCGCCAGACGATCCGGGTGAACTGCCGGCCGTTCGACGGCGGCCCCATCTCGACCACGCCCTGGATCGCGAAACCGGCCTGCCGCGGGTCTTCCGAAATGGTGATGTCGCGGTCGCGGAGCGCCGTCTTGAGGGCCGCCGTCAACGCCTCGTTGCCGTTGCCGGGGGCGCCCTTGACCGGCTTGATCAGGAATGACGGCCGGCCCCAGCGGATGCTCGACAACTGCTCGCTCGGCCCCGGACGGGCGTCGCCGGGCCGGCGCTCCGACGCGTCCATGCTCGGAAAGACACCGGAAAGGATGCCTTCGTCCGGCTCGGCGGCGCTAGCTGCGTTCGCCTTGGCGACGGCGGCGGCGCCGGGCGTCAGGGCGCGCGGCGGCCCGGCCGGCGGACTCGCCCCGTCGGCCCCGGCCATCACGGCG
>JAYOFL010000004.1:0-87268 GCA_038117205.1 Rhodospirillales bacterium
GCGTCGGCCAGCGCCGCCGGGTCCTCCGCCGGCACGACCGGTCCGGCGCCGGCCTCGGCGACGATGCGGCTCGCCTCGCCGGCCGGCCCGGCGAACAGGATCGGCAGGCCCATGCCCATGGCCTCGAAGATCTTCGACGGAATGACGCCGGCAAATACGCTGGTGTCCTTGAGATGCACCAACGCCACGTCGCAGAGGGACCAGACGGCCGGCATCCGCTCCTTCGGTTGCGGATCGAGAAAAATCACGTTGGCGAGATTCCGGCGTTTCGCGTCTTCGATTAATTTCGCCCGTTCGGCGCCGGCGCCGGCGAACAGGAACCCGATGTCGGCGCGGCCCTGAAGCGCCTCTGCCGCGTCGAGTACGTTGCCGAGCGCGTGCGCCATGCCGTGCGTGCCGACGTAGCCGACGACCATGGTGCCATCGGATATCCCCGTCCCTGCCGCGAGTTCACGGTCCCGCGCCCTCGGGCCGTAGCGCCAGAGATCGACGCCGTTGACGACGACGGCGATCTTGCCGGCGGGGATGCCGCGCCGGACCAGGTTGTCCTTGAAGGCGTGCGTCAGCGCGACGACGGCGTCCGCGTCGCGGTACATCCGGAGCTCCAGCCTTTCCAGGAGCCTGAGCGCCAAATTCGGCCGCATGGCGCCGACGGCGGCGATGGAGGCCGGCCACAGATCGCCCAATTCGAAAACGTAACGAATGCGCCGACGCTTCGCGAACCACCAGGCGGCGACGGCGGCGAAAAACTGTGGCGATGTCGAAACGACCACGTCCGGCTTGGCTTCGCGGCCCGCCGCCAGATACCCCATGACCATGAAGCTCAGGAAATCGACGATGCGCCGGATCACGCCCCGGTTCGGCGCGATATAGGTGCGGACCCTGATGACCCGGATACCTTCCATCGTTTCGGTTTTGTATCTATTTTCGTAGCCATCGAACAGCCGGCCGTGCGGGAAGTTCGGCTGGCAGGTGATGACGGTGACGTCGTGCCCCCACTTGGCCCAATAGAGTGCGCGCTCGTAGACGCGCGTCGCGGCGGCGTTGGTCTCGGGCGGAAAGTTTTCCGTGAAGAACAGGATCTTCATCGGGCGGTTCCGGCGGTATTCCCGGCCCAGCCGGCAAGTCGCGGGAGCAGAAGGGCGACCACGACGGCTGCGCCGGCGAGCGCCGGCCAGGCGTGACCGGCGGCGGCCCAGGCGGCGAGGCCGATCAGGCCGAGGTTAGCGGCGGCGATCCGGCGCACCACTGCGTCATGGCCGAGACCCCGCTGGTGCGCGCGCTGATAAAAGTGCTCCTTGTGCGCCCGCCAGACTTTCTCGCGTCTGAGTGCGCGGCGGACGAGGGTGATGGTCGCGTCGGCGAGGTAGTAGGCCGGCAGGATCAGCGCCGCCGCCCATTGGCCGGACGCCGCCAAATCCAATAGTAGCCAGCCGAGCACGAATCCGAGCGGGATCGAGCCGACGTCGCCCATGAAGATTTTCGCCGGATGCCAATTGAAGACCAGGAAGCCGACGGCGCAGCCGGCGACGGCGAGGGCCAGCAACGACGACGGCCCGAAAGCGCCTGAAACGGCGGCGACCGCCGCGAGGCCGGCGCCGATGCTGGCGGTCTCGGCGCCGCAGATGCCGTCGATGCCGTCCATGAAGTTGAACAAATTGACGAACCACACCCAGGTCAGGGCGGCGGCGACCCGGTCGAGCGCGACCGGCAGGAGACCCTGGAACACGGTATGCTCGGCCGGCAAGGCGACGAGACCGGCGGCGACGGCGACGAAATGGCCGGCGAGCCGTCCGAACGGCGACAAATCGTGCAGGTCGTCCCACCAGGACAGCAGCCAGAGCGCGGCCGCCGCCAGGGTCACGACCGGCAGGGCCGGCGGCATGGCGGGAAAGGCGAGATAGAGGACGGCGAAAAGGGCCAGCAGCACCGGTACGACGGCGAGGCCGCCGCCTTTCGGTGTCGGCACCGTGTGACTGGCCCGCTCGTTGGGATGATCGAGGATGGCGCGCCGGCGCAACCAGGGGATCAGGGCGGCGGTGGCGGCGGCGGCGCCCGCCGCGCCGGCCAACGGCACTCCGATGATCCATGCGTCGTTCATCGCCGCTCCCGGATTTCGCCGGCCGATCGGCCGGACCTTCAGGATGCCTTCGGCTTCTCCAGGCAGAACGCCTGATTGAGGCCGAAGATGAACGTATGATAGCCGGTGAGATCGAACAAATCGCTGGTCATTTCCCGCATCGAGTCGGGATCGAAATAGACCTCGTGCTCGTCGTGGATGTTCGAGACATAGAGGTGGATCAGCGCCTCGGCGGCCTCCTTCGGCGTCGTCAGGACCAGCCGTCCGCCCGGCTTCAGGATCCGGTGCACGTCCTCGAACAGCGCGCGGGGATCGTGCACGTGTTCGATCACGGCGAGCATGGACACCAGATCCAGGGACGCGTCCGGAAAATCGATCCGGTCCGTGACCTCGTCGCCGAGCAGCTTGTCGAGGCCGTAGCGGGTCTCCGCCGGCGACCGGCGCAGGAAATAACCGTCGCCGCAGCCGATATCCAGGTGCGTCTCGCAGGGAATCATGTAGCGGCCGGCGTGAACGGCGCGCAGCCAGCGCGTCGTCCGCAGCGCGGCGCGGCCGATCAGCGAACGGCCCTTGGCGTAACCGAACGGCGGCAGGGACGGTCCTTCAACGGTGCCGTCGCGGTTGATCTTCATCATGGGATTGTCCTCGGCTCGGCCTGACGGGTGCGAAGCGTATAGCGTCCGCCCGGCGGCGGTGCAACCCGGGCCTCAGCGCCGGACCAGGCCGAGGTACTTGGGCAGCAGGGGGAGGCCGAGGAGGGAGGGGAGGAGATAGCGCGTCACGGTGAGGACGCCGAGCGCCGCCAGGGCGGGCGCCTCGGCATAGGGGGCGAGCAGCAGCACCAGGGCGACGTCGCGGGTGCCGATGCCGGCGAAGGTCAGCGGCAACAGGCCGGCGAGGATGGCGACCGGCACCAGCGCCGCGAAGGGCAGCGTCGGAATGTCGAGGCCGAGGGCCGCCGCCAGCAGCCAGATTTGCGCCAGATGCAGACACCAGAGAAAGAGCGACAGCCCGACCGGACCGACCCAGGCGCCGCGGCGCCAGAAATACCCGTGCATCTCGGCCCAGGCGTCGGCGAAGGTCTCGGCGTGCGCCGCGATCCGGCGGCCGCCGAACTTGCGCACCATGCCGAGCATCATCACGATCGGCCGCGGATGCGCCAGCAACCAGACACCGACGCCGAGCGCGCCGGCGATGACGCCGACGAAACTCCAGTGCAGCGCCGTCTTGCCGCCGAGCAGCAGCAGCGCGATCAGGCCGACCGCCAGCAGCCCGATCAGGTCGGCGAACTTCTCGAACAGTACGATGGCGAGCGCCAGCGAGCCCCGGCAATGGCCCTGGCGTTGCATGAACACGCCCTTGGCGAGATCGCCCAGCTTCGACGGCAGGACGATGTTGAGGGCGGAAGCCGCGAAGATCAGCGACACCGCTTCGGAAAACGAAACGGCGGCGCGCGTCGCCGGCGGCACGATAGTCAACAGCCGTGCCGCCGCGATTACGAGGATGATGACGATCAGCGCCATGGAGACGGCGAACGGCAACATCTCCACCCGCGACAGGATTTCCGCCAGGGCGGAAAAGTCGATGCGCCAATAGAGCGCCGCCAGGATCGCCGCGCTGACGGCGGCGGACAGCAAAAGCTTCATGGATCGAAGCGGCGGCGATGCCGGATCGGGCCGCCGTCGGACGGGATCAGCGGCGTAAGGTCGGTCCAGTCCAGCAATTGGCCCGGCTGATAGGTGCGGCTCATGACGACGTAGATGGATGTCTGACCGGTGCCCAGCGCCACTGATTGGACGCCGCTCCAATCGTCGGCGTGGATGGTGTCGGTCACGGTCCAGCCGCCGTCTTCGTGCCGGCAGATGCGTTCATAGCGGAACGGCGCCGCGCGCTTGCCGGTGATGAGCATCCGTTGCAGAAGCCGCCTGATCAGGTTCGGGAAGAACCTGCCGCCGGCCAGCATGACGAGACGCAACACCAGAAGCTCGAAGGTCTTCAACTGCTTCTGCTTGGCGAAGCCGAGGGCGCCCGAGACGCGGAACCCGTCGCCGTCGAGTTGGACGTCGTGTCCGCCGATCATGTGGGCGACGGCGTTGCGGCCGTCCTTGAGGCGGATCGAGACATGGCTATCGGCGGCCAGCAGCGTCTCGCCCCGAAACAGCGCGAAGACGCCGCCCTTGTTGAGCGCCGCGAACAGCGACCAATCGCCGCGCCGCTCCGCCAACAGGCCGGCGTTCGGAAACCAGCGGCGGCCATCCGCGGCCGGCGCCGATGATCCCAACGACCGGACCGGTCGGAAATCCCGCCACGCCAAAAGATAGTTCCAGATATGATGTCCGACGATATGGTCGTCAGCGAAACACGCGGCGCGGCCGTTGCCGAGGCCGGCGAGGAAGCGGTCGTTCATGTCGAGCGCCATCGGCAGCCAGGCGCCGACGAGCTCGAACCCATGCGGAAAATAATTGTAGGTGTTGCGGCTGGCGTACTCGCCGCCGTAGGAACCGTCCGGATGCATGAAGGCGGCGGCGAAGTCGACGGCGCGTTCGAGGGCATGGCGCAGCCGCTCGTCGGGCCGGATCGCCTCGATCCTGGCCAGCACCGAAATCGTCAGCGTGTGATAGCCGGGATCGGCCCCCTCGTATTCCTGGAACCAGCCTTCTTCGTTCTGCCATTCGAGCACGCGCTCGATCCGCTCGGCGGCGGCGGCGCCCCATCTGTCGACGCCGAGAATGGCGCCGGCGCGCAGCAGGCAGAGCGCCGTCAGCGCCTGATGGTTGGTGAGCCGACCGGCCTCGTGATAGCCGGCCAGCCAGTCGGCGCGACGCGCCAGGAACGCCGCGATCTCGGGATCGTCGAGGCCGAGGATTTCATACGCGTCGAGGCACGCCAGTAGCGAGAACGCCGTCGCGCCGCAGGCCCGCTCGTAGGGAAAGTAATCGTCGCTGGACCCGTCGGCGTGCGCCGCCCGGGCCGCGAAGCGGATGCCGGCAACGGCCCATTCGCGGATGGCGGGTTCGCCGAAATACGGATTGTCCGGAAAGTCGAGGCTGTGCGCGAGCGCCAGGGGCAGGACGAACTCCTGCGCCATGCCGCTCGGAAAATCGATGATCTTGTAGTGCCAGAAATTGCGGTCGAAGCAGCCGTAGGTCGGGCTGTGCCGGTTACGGTCCTGCAACGTCAGCAGCTTCGGGATCAGGCCGGGCGCCGTCCGCGCGAGAAGCTCACGCGGCATGGCGTCGTCCTCCCGCTGCGAACGGGGCGGTTATCCGGTCAACCCGGCGCATGACCCGCCTTCGTCTCGGCCGGCAGCGGACAGGCGTCCTGCACGCGCCAGATCAGCATGTCGAGGTCCCGCGTGTTCATGGTCTTGAGGGTCCTGGAGGCGAAGAAGCGGACCGGCACGGTCTCGACCTTGGCGAGACATCCGGCTTCGGCCAGGCCGACGATGGCGAGACCCACGTCCTTCGTCTTCATGTCACCCGAATACTCCTGCACCAGCAGGTGCGTTATCCCGGCGGCCCTGAGCTGCCGATAGAACCGCCCCGGCGTTACGTAGCCGGGCCGACCGTCGATCGTCACCTGATCGAACGGCGCGGCGAAGAAACTCGGCGGTTTCAGATAGTACGTCAACTGCCGCTCCCAGACATAGACCCTGCCGACGTCGGCGAGCGCGTTGAGGGCCTTGGCGCCGGCGTAGCCGCGGACGTTGTCCGCGAGGAACGCATCGCGGTCCGTGCCGCCGAAATGGTAGGCGGCGTAAGTTTTCGAGAAAATGCCCAACACACCGAGCTGCAGGATTAGCGACAAGGCGAGGGCGGCGAACGCGGCCTTGGCGCCGAACCTCGTGGCGAAGGCGTGCGCGGCGACCAGCAGGCACGCCATCAAACCGGGAACGACGGGAAGGAGATGGCGGACCTTGGGGATGCCGCCGAAATTCAACCACAGCACATAAAAGAACAGCACCGCGAGCATGACCGGGAACAGCGCGTGCGTCCGCAGTCGGCCGCGCTGCAACCAAACACCGACGGCGGCGAGCGGCGCTGCCAGGGCGAAGAACGGTCCGAGACCGACGCGGCCGGACTCGATCAATTCCGGCGGCCGGAAGGTGGCGATGAGCGGATAGAAGAGCTTCGTCCAGAACGACGAGATCAGATCGGCCCGCGCCGCCAGGGCTCCCTTGAAGAACGCGTGGTGCGAGGCGTCCCAGTACGCCGGATTGGCGAGCCCGGCTCGCTCGACGAGCGGAAACAGCAACGGGAACAACGGATCGCCGGTGTGGGCGATATTCCAGAAATACCATTGGCAACCGGCGACGGCGGCGGCGGCGCCGAAAAGGACGACGCGCCGAACCCTGCCGCCCGCTGGCGCGGCGATCAACGGCGCCACGGCGGCGATCATCAGGAGTCCGGTCATCTTGGACGCCGCATAGAAACCGACGCCGAGGCCGACGAGGACGGCGTTACGCTCGCCGCGTTCGCGCCACCCGTCCGCCAGTCCGATGAACGCGGCCAGGACGAACAACGCCAAGCGCGCTTCCACCTGACCGCTGCCGGCGCCGTACACCATGGCCGGCAGGGTCTGATAGAGAAGCGCGCCGGCGCCGGCCCAGTGCACGGGCAGCCAGCGGCGCAGGAAGCCGAACAGCAAGACGGCGCCCATCCAGCCGCTGGCGAGGGTCCAGAGCGTCATTGCCGTCTCGCCGCCGAGCGCATACGCGGCGCCGTAGCTCAGATGGATCAGCAGCGGCGCGGCGCCGCTGATGGCGATCGGCTGAAAATCGATGCGGCCGCCCTCGGCGAAGGTCCGCGCCCGGTCGAAATGATAGGCGAGCGTGTCGCCGTCGACGGGCGGCGCCGTCCCCTCGGCGAGATCGAAGGCGAGGGCGAGCACGGCCAGGGCAATCAGCGCCAGCGACAGGACGCGATGGTTTCCCGCCGTTGCTTCCGTCGCCGTCGGCGCGTCGCGGAACGCCAGGTTGCCGAGGGCCAGGACGCAGAGCATGGGCCACAGCAGAACCGGGCGGAACCAGCCGGCGATCCCCGGCCAGAACATCAACCAGCCGACCGTGCCCAGGCCGACGGCGAAGGCGAGGCCGAACCGCTCGACGGCGTTTCTGTTCGAAAAGAGGCCGAGACCGCGCAACGTCTGCGCGCCCGCGCCGGTGCAGGCCGCGAACAGGAGTAGCGCGGCGAGGACGCTCATGGCTGAAGAGGGAACCGGCATTCGGTGACGGGGCTAGGCTCGCGCGTCTTTGTCGTCCGCGAGTTCGGCGCGGCGCTGGCGGTAACGGATATCCTCGAGCAGCATGCGGTTGACCGACTGCAATTCCGCCGACAGGCCGAACAGCCAGGTCTGGAATCCCATCAACAGGAACACGGCGGCGGCGATCAGGCTCGGCGCGTGCGTGCGGCCGGGTTCGAGAAAGAACAGGAACAGCAGCAGCCAACGGACCGCGAGAAGGGTTCCGAGCGCGAACGGTACGGCGCCGATGAGACCGAAGAAATGCCGCGGCCTGTAGATCATGAAGATACGTAGGATCACCAGCATCGACGTCACGACGTATTCGAATGTGCTGCGCATCAGCCTGGACGGCCGCGTCGCCGCATTGACGCGCACCGGCACCCAGGTGATCGGGATGCCGAGCCGGCCGGCCTGGATGATGGTCTCCAAGGTATAGGTGTGGGAATTGAAAACGTTGAGCCGCATGGCGGCGTGCCGGGAAAAGGCGCGGAAGCCGCTCGGCGCGTCCGGGATGTCGGTGCCGCTGACGATGCGGACGACCCAACTGCCGAGGTTCTGCAGCTTCTTCTTCAAGGGCGAGAATTCGTCGACGTCGGCGATCGGCCGGGCGCCGACGACGATCTCGGCCTTGCCGTCGAGGACGGGCCGCACCAGCTTCTCGATGTCGTCGGCGACGTACTGATTGTCGGCGTCGGTGTTGACGACGATATCGGCGCCGGCCTTGAGGGCGGCGTCCAGGCCCTGCATGAAGGCGTTGGCGAGGCCCCGGTTCTGCGGCACGCGGACGATGTGCTCGACGCCCTTGCGGCGCGCCACCTCGAGTGTGCCGTCGGTGCTGCCGTCATCGATGATCAGGCGTTCGATATTGTCGATGCCGGGAATCGCCGTCGGCAGCGCGTCGAGCGACATGCCGAGTGTACCTTCCTCGTTGAAACAGGGAATCTGGATGATCAGCTTGGTCATCGGCCGGCCCTCAATTCAGTCCCAAGGCCGCCATGGCCGCGCCGGCGATGCCCTGGAACTGCCACAGATACGCCGCCAACGCACCCGCTACCCAAACCAACGCGGCGAAATCCGCCGCCGATCCCTTGCCCGTCATTTCCCGAAAATCCTGTCTGACGGCCCCGTCACAACATCGTCCGCGATCGAAGTGCGCGACCTTGCCCACCTCGACACGGTCTGACAAGTACCATATACATCACCGGCGTTCACCCTGCGACTTGCCGGAACCGTATGAAAAATAGAGATAATGCCGGCCTGATTCTCGCGCTCGGCGTGCTGGCGCCGCTGTTCGCGTTCGTCGACGCGCGCTGGATCACGCCGCTCGGCATCGGCATGGCGGTCCTGGCGCTGGCGTATCTGATCGTCACGCGCCGGCGTCCGCCGCTGGTCTGGATTCCGTTCTTACTCGGCCTCGCCATGGTCGTCTGGGCCGGCATCAGCGTCATTTGGTCGATTACTCCCGAGGATACGCTGGTCAGCACCGGCAAGCTCGCCGGCAATCTTCTGATGGCCTCGACGCTCAGTGGCCTGGCGCTCGGGATATCCGACGACGGCGCCCGGACGGTCCGGAACGCGCTCCGTTACGGCTATCCGGTCTGGCTCTCACTCCTGACCCTGGAAATCCTGCTCAAGGGGCCGCTCAGTTTCTATTTCTGGGGCTTTCACTGGTGGGGATACGGCCCGTTCTGGCTGATCGGCTCGATGACGGCGACGGTCCTGCTGGTTTGGCCCTGGCTTCTGACGGTGCCGGAACGCAGACGCGTCGCGGCCGGCGCCTTCGTCTTCGTCCTGCTGGCGTTCCTCGGCTACCGCGCCAGCGCGCTCACGCTCGTCGTCGCGATGTTGGTGGCCCTGGCCTGCGCCATGTTCTGCCATTGGGCGCCGAAAGCCAGGTATCTCCTGGTGGCAGGCCTGGCCGCGTTCGTGCTGACGGCGCCCTACGTGGTCGAGAACCTGATCCCGGCGGAGAAACTCGGCGCGATCAGCGCGACGCCCAATTCGTTCGTACACCGCACCTATATCTGGCGCTTCGTCGCGCAGCAGATCGAGGCCCATCCCGTCCTCGGGCGCGGCCACAACAGTGCCCGCTCCCTGCCCGGCGGCAAGATGCGCGCCGTCGATCCGACGCGCGGCGACCTCGGCCAGATGGTACCGCTGCATCCGCATCAGAGCGCGTTGCAGATCTGGGTCGAGCTCGGCGCCGTCGGCGCCGTCATCTTCGCGGCGTTCCTGGCCTGGGCGGTGAGCGTCGCCGGCCGCACCCGCGAGCGCAGTTCCGTCATTCCGCTCGGCCAGGCGATGACCGTCATCGTGCTCGGCATGGGAAGTTACGGCGTCTGGCAGAGCTGGTGGCTGAACACCATCGTCATCACCACCTCGATCACCATCGCCCTGATGCGGACGAACGGGGATCAGCGGCCGGCGTAGACGGCGACGCCCCACGGCAGCCGCGCCAACAGACGCGCCGCCGTCCAACAGGCCATCCCGAGCCGGCCGCGCCGGCGATAGGCCGACATGGCTTCCACGTGAATGGCAACGATGCGGAACAGGAAATCCGACAGCCCGCCGCCGTGCGCGCGAAGCGCCGGCAGGTGCCGGCGCGCGACGCGGAGCGTGCAGGCAATGCGCCGTTCCGTGTTGCCGGTGATGCCGGCGTCGGAAACCGTATAAAGAAGATAGGCGCCGTCGAAGATCAGGAACGTCGCGTCGGGCGACGCCAGAAGCTTCAGCCACAGATCGAAATCCTGTGCCGTCGGGAGTGTCTCGTCCATGCCGCCGACGGCGCGGATGGCGGCCGTCCGCGTCAGCACCGTCGACGAGCCGACGGTGCCCTTGCGGTAGAGATCGCGATAGGGGTCGGCGGCGGCGCGGAACCGTTCCGCGCAGGCGACGGGGCGCTCCGTTCCGTCCGGTTCGACGCGGGCGTAATCGTGCGCGACCAGGGCATGTCCGGAGCCGACGAGCTGGGAGAGGCTCCGTTCCAGCTTTTCCGGCGTCCAGCGGTCGTCGGAATCGAGGAACGCAATGTATTCGCCTTTGGCGACGGCGAAGGCGGCGTTGCGCGCCGCGCCGGCACCCTTGTTCTCCTGGCGGAGCACGGTCAGCTCGATCGGCGCCATGCCGTCCGTCATCGCCAGCGCCGCCTCGTAGGTGCCGTCGTCGGAGCCGTCGTCGACGACGATCACCTGGCGCGGTTTGACGGTCTGCGCCGCGATGCCCGCGAGCGCCGGACCGACGGTCGCCGCCGAGCGATACGCCGGCATGACGACACTGACGTCGGCGATGCCAGCCGGGAGATCGCGCGGCATCTCAGGCATCGGCGATGTCCGCCAGGCTCGCCGTCGGTGCCGAGGCCGCGAGCGGTTCTTCGACGAGAAGCCGCACCGCCATCTCCAGCATGACGAGGCTATGAATGCGGAACGCGTGCCGGTCCGTGTCGGCGAACAACCGGGCCACGCCGGCCGCCGTCCACCAGCCGCGTTCGAGCGCCGCCGGCCGCGTCAGCAGCCGCTTCGCCGGGCCGGCGAGGCCGGAGCGCATCCAGGCGGCGACGGGCGACGCGAAACCCTGCTTCGGGGCGTCGAGCAGCGACGCCGGCAGGAGATCGCGGGCGAGGTCGCGCTGCAGCGCCTTCTGCCGCCCGCCCTCGGAGCGGATGACCGGCGGCACCGCCAGCGCCGCTTCGACGACGCGGTGATCGAGGAACGGCACGCGGCCCTCGACGCTGACCGCCATCGACGTGCGGTCGAGCAGCAGCAACAGGTCTTCCGGCAGATACGTACCGATGTCGGCGACGAGGGCGCGGGTTTCCCGCGGCCAGCCGCCTTCGCCCGCGTGCAGCCGTTGCGTCGGCGCGGGCGCCGCATGCGGATGGCCGATCAGGCCGAAATAGGGTTCGGGGAACTGCGTCGTGTGGCCATAGAGATATCCGCCCGGATCGCCAGCGAAGCTCTCGGCGCGGTCCAACCGCCACGCCGTCATCGGCGACAGCCAGCCGGCGGCGGTCCGCGCCGCCCCGCGCACGGCGGCCGGCAGGGCGAGGTAGCGCGTTTCCACCGGCGTCGCCCGATAGCGGCCGTAGCCGGCGAAAATCTCGTCGCCGCCGGTGCCGTTGAGTGCGACACGCAGCTCGCGGCCGAGGGCCTCCTCGATCAGGAAGTTCGGCAGCACTGCCGCGTCGAACAGCGGCTCCTCCATATGCCAGGCGAGTTTCGGCAGATACGCGCCGGCGTCGGCGGCCGGCAGCACGAGCCGCGTGTGCCGGGTGCCGTAACGCTCCGCCACCTCGGCGGCGAGCGGCGCCTCGTCCTTCGGCGCGCCCTCGAAGGAGACGGTGAAGGTATGCAGCGGCGTCTCCGCGTGCCGGGCGCCGAGCGCCGTCAGCATCCCGGAATCCAAACCGCCCGACAGCAGGATGCCGATCGGCACGTCGCTTCGGAGTTGAAGCCGCACGCTGTCGCTCAGGAGTTCGAGCAGACGTTCACGGATGCCGTTCTTGTCGGCGGGCATATCGTTTGCCGGCCGGGCCTGCCAATAACGCTCGATGGCGACGCTGCCGTCCGCGTCGACGCGGAGCGTATGCGCCGGCGGCAATTTGTTGACGCCCTCGAAGATCGTCATCGGTGCCGGCACGTAACCGTGCCCGATGTAGGCCGGCACCGCGTCCTCGTTGACGACGGGCCGCACCAGGCCGGATGCGAACAGCGCCTTGATCTCGGACGCGAAGGCGATGCCGCCGCCGTCCACCCGCGCCCAATAGAGCGGCTTCACGCCGAAGCGGTCGCGGACCAGCGTCAGGCGGTGCGCGTCCCGTTCGTAGTGCGCCAGGCCGTACATGCCGTTGAGCGCGTCGACGAAGCGCGCGCCGACGGCGTCGATCACCGGCAGCGCCGTCTCGATGTCGCCGTTGCTGCGGTAGGGATAGTCCGGGTGCGCCGCGCGCAGTTCGCGGTAATTGTAGATCTCGCCGTTGCCGGCCAGCACGTGCCGGCCGTCGGCGCTGACGATGGGCTGGTCGCCGGTCGCGAGGTCGATGATGGCGAGCCGGCGGAAGCCGACGTGATAACGTCCGTCCTCGGCCGACCAGCGGTCTTCGCCGTCGGGACCCCGGTGCCGGATGATGCCGAGCGCGCGGTCCATGTCGAAGCGGACGGGCCGGGCGCCCTTGGGGGCGAAATATCCGAACAGGCCGCACATGTCAGATACGCTCGATTTCGATGCCGCCCCGCCATGGCAGGCGGGCGGCGGCGCGGATGCGGATGAAGGTGG
Source organism: Rhodospirillales bacterium (assembly GCA_038117205.1). Taxonomy (GTDB): domain Bacteria; phylum Pseudomonadota; class Alphaproteobacteria; order Rhodospirillales; family Casp-alpha2; genus JAQBZY01. The sequence goes on from JAYOFL010000004.1 coordinate 12,593, forward strand.
CGGGCGTGGCGGCGCCGTAGGCCGTCCATCGAGCGGCGCGCTCGATGACGATCTCGGCGCCGGCCTCGGCGGTAAGGCGGAGCCGGATACAGTCGCCGCTCAGAACCACGGCACCGTCCCGCAACTCGGCGGCGAGCGGCGTGCAGAACGCGCGTTCGATGACGGCGGCGCCGGCGCCTTCGACGCTGTCTTCCACATGCATCGCCTCTGCGGAGAAGCGCCAGGAGCGGCGCGCGGCGCCGACGCCGATGCGGGCGAACCCGTGATGCCGCAGCTCGAGCCCGTCACTTGTTCTGCCGACGAGCGGCGGCGGCGCGGCGTCCTTGCGAAAGCCGTCCGTGTAATAGGGCTTGTTCGACGGATAGGGATCGGCGCCGCCGACGGTGAGCACGTTGTGCACGCGGCCGCTCCGATAGAGCGCGGCGTCGCCGCTCTCGCCGTACCCGCCGCGGCCCGGATCGAGGAACAGCGGCACGCCCGCAAAATGGGTTTCGAACGCGCCCGTGTCGGCGTGGCCGTGTCCGGGCATGAAGCTCCAGCCGTCCGCCGTCGCCTGGATGAGCGTCGACCAAGGACCCGCGTCGACGCGGTGCCAGCCGTCGGCGGCGAGCGCTTCGGCGTCGGCGGGCTGACCCTCCGCGCCGAGATCGGCGAACACGTCGGCCGGCGTCGCGTCCGGCGAGATGTCGCCGATAAGCGGCGTGCCGCCGGTCAGCGTCAGCGCCGCGTGAACGTTCCGCCCGCGCATGGCGATGGCGGCGAGCGCGCCGGCCTCGGGCCGGCCGGCGGACGCGGCGAGCATGGCGGCGCGGCCGTAGTTCCGGGTCAGGAGCGCGTGATAGTGCGTCGAGCCTTCGCGGAGCACGCCGGACGGCCGGAAGATACGCTCCGCCTCGGCGAGCAGGATCGCCGTGCCGAGCTCGGCGGCCTTCGGCATGCCGAGCCGGATGCCGAGCGCATGCAGGCCGCGTCCGTCGTTCGCCAGATGGTTGGACGTGTCGTGCTCTCCGAAGTATTCGAGCTTGGCGGCGATGGCCGGTGCGTGCGCCGCCAGATCGCGGGCGACGTCGACGGGATCGCCGGGCGATCCGTGCGCGGCCACGAAATCGAGGACGTTGATGGCGCGTTCCGCCGCCGTGTAGGGATGCCACGGCCAATCGCCGGTAGGCGTGCCGCAGCCGTCGCGCCACACTTTCCAGAGATGCGGCATCCAGCGCTGCGCGGTCTCAGGATCGAGGCCGGGCAGCCAGGCGAAACGATGCAACGCGAGGCGCGTTTCGATGTCGGCGAAGGCGCGGCGGAAAAGTCCCGGCACGTCTTCCGGCATGACGTCGATCCGCGCCCCCGGCAGATCGAGGACGAGGGAACCTTCGAGCGGATGCGCCGGCAGCGTTTGCGCATCGAGGCTGGGCGTCTCCGCCGTCAACGGCAGCAGGTGCGCCACATAGGGCGGCCGGTGCGCGTGGAAGGGTGGCGGCGCCGGCTGGCGGCGGCGCGCCCGGGCGATCAGCCAGCGCCTGAGCACGGGATCGCCGGCGAGTTGCCGGAATTTCCGGCAAAGCCCGCTTTCCGGCGCTGCGGCGCCCGTACCCGCCGCGCCCAGCAGACGCTGCCAGAAACCGATGTCCGGCGCCGCGAACAGCGTTCCCGCGACGAGGGCCGGCGGCGCCGGCGGGACCGTGAAACCGCTTCGGAGCGCCGCTGCGTCCACGTCCGCGATGTGCTTGCCGAGATTACCCGGCAGGCCCTGCCCGACGGTCGACGTCGGCAGGAAGCGGAGCGTCGGCAGTCCCGCCAGCAGCGCCTCCAGTCCGACCGAGGTCGAGGCATAGAGGACGGCGGCGATGCCGTCCTGATCCTGCAACGGCCCGCTGGCGCGCCGCAGCGTCGGTGTCTCTTCGAAAGAAATGGGGGCGAGCGGATGATCGCGGATTAACACCAAACGGCCGCTGTCGGCGATGGGGCGCACGGCCTCGATCATCTCGCGGGCGACGGATGCGGTCGCGGGAACGGCCACGAACAGCGGCCCATTGGAATCGTGCCGGATCGGTTTCAGCGTGGCGAAGCGGAACGCGCCGCCGGTCTCGACCGCCGCCTCGTCGTGGCCGAGCGCGATCAGTGACCGCCGCGCCGCATCGCCGCAGACGACCAGCCGGTCCGGCCGGGTGACGGCGTCGCCGGACGGCATGTAGTTCCACTCCCGCCAGTAGACCGGGACATGCACGTAACCCATCGTTGTCACACCCTTGGCGCGGGCGGCGCGGACGAAGTCCCGTTCCCAGCCGTGGTTCTCCCACGGCCACGCAACGGTCTCGGGCTGGGCGGCGTCGAGCCAGCGGCGTTGGCAGCGTATCTGCCACGCGATCATCGCCGCCTGTCCTGTCCCGCCCTCGAGGGCGACGGCGCGCCTGACCAACCAGGCGAGATCGGGCGCCACGGTCGACGCGTCGGCGCGCCAGCGGGCGAACGGCAGCGATACGGCGTCCATGAGCCGTCCCCAGGCGTGCAGGCTCTGCGTCCGGTTGCCGGAAAGGCTCTCGGCGCGGGCCAGCGGCGCGTCCACGTGCACGGCCCGGCGCAACTGGCCCAGGCTCAGCATCAACTCGCCGAAATAGGCGTCGACGCCGTCGGACGAACTGCGTGGGTGGCCATAGACGATCAGCCACGCGCCGCCGGTCCCCGCGCGGCGGCGATGATGCCGGAGCCGCCACGACGTGAGCGCGACGCGGCCGGCGACGGCGGACCGGGCCAGGAATCCTCGGAGCGCCAGCTTGAGGGACGCCGCGCTCAGCCCCGGCGCGGGTGCAGCCGTCCGCACGTTCGGCAGCGCCGCCAGTGCGCGGAACAGCCACGGGTCGTCGCAGACGAGGAGGGTGCGCCGATCCGCCGCCGCGAAATCGGCGGCAAGGCGTCGCCACGCCAGCATCAGGCCGAAGTCGCTGGCGTTGGCGGCCAGCGACGGCGCGTGCGCCAGCAACGACGACGGCTCCTTGGCGAGAACGTCGGCGGCGAGGCGCGCCCACGTTTCTCGCTCGGCGTCGAAGGCGGCTTCCAACTGGGCGGCCAATCCCGCGACGCGGCGTTCTTCCGGCAAACGGGCCGACGCGCCCGGCGCGGCGCACCAGGCGTCGTACTCGTCCGTCCGCGGCCGGGACCGCGATGTGCAAAGGAGCAGGCTCACCAGTCGGCGTAACGCTCGGCGACGCGAAGATCGCGTTTGAACAGGAACGCGATGAAACCCTCGTAGTCCAGCTTGCGCCAGAGCGGCGCGGTGGCCCGCCAGGGCCCGAACTCCGGATACTGGAAGTAGATGCGGCGGAACACCGTGGCGAAGCCGGCGAAGCGGGCCAGCAGCTGCCAATCGTCCGGCGAGAATTCGAAGACGTGGACGTCTTCCGCCGTCATGCGCTCCGGCATGACGTCGAGCGGTTGCCGCAGGTGCCAGCCGCCGAACTGGCTGTCGCGCCGATACGGCACCGTCATCAGCAGGTATTCGGCGCTTCCCTTGGACGCCAGCGCGTGCAGGAAACGGACCGGGTCCGTCAGGTGCTCGACGGTTTCGAAGCTCATGAAGAGATCGGGCCTGACGCCCTCCAGGTCCAACTCCTCGGCGCGGCAGAGAAGGGCGTCGCCGCCCTTAGCCATCACCTTGTCGACGGCGACCGGGTCCAGGTTTACGCTGATGACGCGGCCGACCCGTTCCGGCGCCATCGCCTTGAGGTACGTGCCGTGGTTGCCGGACGAATCACCGATGTCGGCGAGCACGAGCCCGTCGCCGGAAAGATGCGTCATCGCCTGCAGCGCGACCGAGACCTGGAAGGCGTGCAGGCCGCGCATCTTGATCTCCCAATAGCGGGCGTACTCGGCTTCGTCGAAGCCGTGCGTGTAGTGCGCCGATAGGTCGGGGACGATCTCGCGGCAGCGATCGAAGAAGACACCCAGGCCCTGCGAGCGGACGGCGGCCTCGATGCTCTTCGCCGACACGGATTGATAGAGCGCGGTCGGATCGACGCCGGCCGTCTTCAGAAGCGATTTCACGAGGGCTTTCATCGGCCGGGGCACCAGTCGGGGTCGTTCTGGAACGCGCCCGCTTCGTCGGGCACGTCGTTGACGGAAAGGCCGTGGATGGCGGCGCGTCCCATGGCGAGGATCGCTTCCTCGGACGAGCCGCCGATGTGTGGTGTCGCGAAGAAGTTTGGCAACTCCAGCAGCTCGCGGTCCGTCGGCGGCTCGCCGGCGAAGACGTCGAAGGCCGCCGCCGCGAGCCGGCCCGACATCAGCATCGCCTTCATGTGCGCCTCGTCGACAAGACCGCCGCGCGCGGCGTTGATCAGGATCGCGTCCGGCTTCATCAGATCGAGGCGCGAAGCGTCCAACAGGTTCTCCGTCGTCGCATCCAGCGGCAGGTGCAGCGTAACGACGTCGGCGGCCCGCAAGAGATCCTCAAGCGATGCCGCCTCGATGCCGTTCGCGGCATAGAAGTCCGCATAGTCGCGGATGTCGTGCGCCAACATGCGGCAGCCGAAAGCTTTCAGGATCGGCGCCAGGTCCTTGCCGACGCGGCCGCAGCCAACGATGCCGACGGTCTTGCCGCTGATCTCGCAGCCCTTGATCTGCCGCCACTTGCCGTCCAGCACTTCGGCGTGCGCCTTCGGCACGTGCCGCAGCATACAAATAGCGAAGGCGATCACCAGTTCCACGACGGAGCGCTTGTTGACGCCACCGGTCCAGCCGAGCCGGATGCCGCGCGCCTTCAAGGCGGCGAGATCGAGCATGTCGATGCCGACGCCGTACTTGGAAATGACGCGGAGGTCTGGCAACGCGTCGAGCACGGCGCCGTCGATTTTCTCCAACGCCGTCACCGCCGCGTCGTGCCCCTTCAGGAACGCGATCAAGGCGTCGCCGGAAAGCGATGCGCCGGCGTCGTTGAACGTGGTCGCGGGATAGGCGGCCTGCATCTCGGCGCGCAGTACCGGATGCGCCGAGAACGACCGGGAGGCGACGGCGACTTTCACGATGTCTTACCTTTCCGGATGGCGTCGACGGCGTCGAAGAACTCTGCGAAGGAACCGATCAGCGCTGTCGGCTTCAACTCCTCGAACGGCACGCGGCTGTAACCGAAAGTGACGCAGATCGACGGCACGCCGGCGTCGTGCGCGGCGAGGATGTCGTTCTCGCTGTCGCCGACCATGACGGCGTCGTTCGCCGTGCGGTTCATGTCGTCGAGAGTCATATAAATGTGCCGGCCGTCCGGCTTGCGGTGCGGCACGTCGTCGCCGCAGCGGATGACGGGAAAGAACCGGCCGAGGTCGAAGACGTCCAACACCGGCATGGTGGTCTTGCGTGGTTTGTTGGTGCAGATCGCCATCGGTGCCCCTTCGCCGGCGAGCCGCTCCAGAACACCGATCGCGCCCGGAAAGAGCACCGTGTCCTTGGCCGGGTTCTCGCTGTAGGTCTGCAGAAACGACGATGTCACGCGCTTGACCTCTTCCGGATCGGGGGTGCCGCCCGTGCGCGAAAGCGCGTGCGTTACGATTTCGTCGGCGTTGCGGCCGATGAGGCCCCGTACTTCGTCCAAGGAGAGCGGCGCATGCCCGGCCTCGGAGAGCGCCCGGTTCATGGACCAGGCGATGCCGGGCACGCTGTCGACCAGCGTGCCGTCGAGATCGAACAGGAAGGCGCCGGCGGCCGGCCGTCCGCTCATGCGGCGCGGACCTCGCCGAGGAAGGTCTGGCAGAGCGACTTGAAATTATCGTCCAACGGATAGACGCCCTTCCGGATGCGCCCCTCCTTGTCGGGCAGGATCAGCGTCGCCGTGCCTGCGCCGACGTTTTTCTTGTCTTTGGAAAGGGCGGCCAGGAACGGCTCGATCGGCACCGGATGCGTCTCGAAGCCGCGATAGTTCTGCCTGAGGCACGGATGCGCGGCGCTGAAATAGCCCTCCGTCCCGACGCCCAGTTTGGACGCCACGAAATTCGCCACGTCCATGCCGATGGTGACGGCGATGCCGTGCGGGATGCCGAAATGCGTCGCCGCCTCGATGGCGTGCCCGAAGCTGTGACCGTAGTTGAAGATGTTGCGCGGCCCCTTGTCGAATTCGTCTTCTTCGATGTAGCGGCGCTTGATTTCGAGCGCGTCGCGGATATAGCGCATCATCACGGCCTGGTCCGTGAACAGTTTGCCGTAGTCGGCGGCGATGCGCTTGAAGGCGTCGGGGCCGTCGATGGCGTGCACCTTCAGCATCTCGCCGACGCCGGAGCGCACGTCGCGCTCGTCCAGCGTCGCCAGGAAGTCCGTCGAGATGAACACCTGACGAGGCGGCGTGAAGGTGCCGAGGATGTTCTTGGCATCGCCGGAATTGATCGAACTCTTGGAGCCGATGCAGCTATCGGCCTGGGCGAGCAGCGTCGTCGGATAAAATATCCACTCGACGCCCCGCAGCATGGTGGCGGCGAGGAAGCAGGCGATGTCCTGGATGATGCCGCCGCCGATGGCGATCAGCTTGTGGTCGCGCCGAAGCCCCTTGCCGACGAGGTGCGCGACGTAGGCCGGGAACTTGTCGAGGGACTTGTTCTCTTCCGTCGCGTCGACCAGCAGGACGGAGCGGGAGGCCAGCACGTTCGCCAGTTGCTTCTCATAGAGCCCGGCGATGCGGCGGTCGACGATGAAATGTGCGTCGGTGGGGACGGCGGCATTCAGCGCCGCGACGGCGCCGTTGTCGAAGTTGGCGCGGTAGACGCCGGTGTGCGACTGGATGTCGAATCCATCAGACACGGGTGAAGCCCCCGTCGATGACGATGTTCTGACCGCTGACGTAGGTGTTCTCCGGACCGGCCAGCCAGGCGACCAGCGCCGCGATTTCTTCCGGCTTGCCGAAACGTTTCGCCGGCACCTGTTCGGCCAACTCCGCCATGATCTTCGGGCCGAGCATGTTGCGGGTCAGGTCCGTGTCGATGAAACCCGGCGCGACGCAGTTGGCGAGGATGCCGTCGATGGCCACCTCGGCGGCGAGGGCGGCGGTCATGCCGTCGATGCCGAACTTGGTGGTGGAATAGGACGCGCGGCCGGCTTTCGAGATACGGCCCCAGATCGAACTGATGCTGACGATGCGGCCCCAGCCCTTCTTGCGCATGGGCGCGAGCACGGCGCGGCTCAGCATCATCGGCGCCAGGACGTTGACGCGATGAATGCGTTCGAAGTCGTCGGTGTCGATGTCGGCGAACATCGTCACCTTGTTGATGCCGGCGTTGTTGATCAGGATGTCGGGCCCGATGCCGGCCACCTCGTCGGCGAGTTTCTGTACCGCCGCCGGGTCCGAGAAGTCGCAGCCGAGATAGCCGGCGCCGGCCGGCACGTCGCCGGTGGGCTTGGTGCCGGTGCCGATGACGTGTGCGCCGTCGGCTATCAGCCGTTCGGCGATGGCGCGGCCGATGCCGCGGGTGGCGCCGGTGACGAGCGCGGTCCGGCCGTCGAGCGGTTTCGTCATGTCAGTATTTCCCCCAGTACGGATCCTCGGCCATGTGCGCCTCGACCTTCTTCAAATCGTCCGCGCTGTCGACCGAGAAGCTCGGCTGATACGGATACGGCGCGATGTACTGATGATAGCCGTAATCGTAGAGCCGGTTCGAGTCGCACGCTTCCTTGATTTCGAGCGGGCTTTCCTTGAGCGACGTGAACAGCTTCAGGAAGTGCCAGCGGAAGCCGAAGATGCCGTAGATGCGCTTTGGCTCGACCGACGCCAGCGGCTTGCCGGGCTTCAGATACGGGATCGGGGCGCGCGACGTGTAGAGCACGCGGCCCGACATGTCGTGGATGATCTTCAGGATGTCCGGGTTCAGGAACTGCGCCTCGTCGACGATCTCCATGGACAGCATGGTGCCGTCGACGTGCTTGTGATCGCGCATCGGTTTCACCGTGGCGTCGATCATGTCCGGGCGCATCATCGGCTCGTCGCCCTGCACGTTCAGCACGACGTCGTTGTCGTCGAGCGGGATGCCGCACTTCTCGGCGGCCTCGGCGACGCGGTCGAGGGCGCGGGTGTGCTTGTCCGACGTCATGATGACCGGATAGCCCTTGCTCTCGGCGAAGGCGCGGATCTCCTCGTCGCAGGTGGCGAGAAACAGCCCGTCCCACTTGCCGAACAACTTGGCGCGTTCGAACACGTGCTCGACCATGGGGCGGCCGAGGATCGGCTTCAGGGGCTTGCCGGGAAACCTGCTCGCCGCCATGCGGGCGGGGACGATGCCGACGATCTTCATGGGATGCTCCTCTCCGGTGAACCGGTCATTTCAATTCGCGCAACGCCTTGGCGATGGCGGCGCCGGCCAGCGCGTGCCCGTCGGCGGTCCAATGCCCGTCGTGGCGGAAGTGCGTCTTGGCGTAAGGCGCCGACGCGAGCGCGCCGATCAGATCGACGGTGTCCAGGCCCGCCGCGCGCAGCTTTTCGACCATCAGCTCCCGCAACTCCTTATGGTCGGCGTTGCCCTTGAGAACCTCGGCGCGCGACGGCGCCAGCGCGATCAGAAACGGCGTCGTCGGCTTGAACATGCCGCGCAGGACGAGGAGCTCGCGGATGGTGCCGGCGACGATCCTGTCGGAAGGCGCGGCATAGAGCGGCTTGTCGCCGACGATGGCCGGCTTGATGATTCCGATCCTGATCAGGGCTTCGCGAACCAGATCGACACGCTTCAGCGAGACGGTGAAGAAACTGTAGAGCGCCGAATAGCGGATCAGGTACTGCTTAAAATCGCTCAAGCCCATCCGGGTGCCGAAGATCTGGTCGTCGGCCGCCTTGCGTTCGAGGGATTCCGTCTTGCAGTCGTAGTCGGCGAGATCGTTCTCGAGGATGAGGCCGACGACGACGGCGGCGGGCGTCGCTCCATTCGGCATCCGCGCCACCAGCCGCTGGTAGCCGCAGACGTTGGCGCCCGGGCTGGCGACGTTGTAGGTGGGCCTGCCGAGCTCGCGGCCGATGACGGCCGTATAGATCTTGTCGCGTGCGACGCCCCAGCCGAAGGCCATGGAATCGCCGACCACCCAGATGCGGCCGTCGGCCGCTTCCGCCGGTTCGTCGTTCCGCAATCCCGCCGCGTTGATCTTGATGTGAACGCGGAAGTCGCCGTTGTTCTGGGCGAAATGGCCGTCGAAACCCGGCTTGCCGACGCGGACCTGGCCGTAACCCTCGACGTAGGCGTTGTGCATGAAGCTGCCGGAATAGAACTCGCTCCAGCCCGGATAGACGATGCGGAGCGCGATCTCGCAGGCGCCGACCGCCAGGACCAAACCGACCAGGAGCGACACCAGCCGGCCCTTCCAGCTCATGCGCGGCGGGGTCAAATCTTCCGTCATGCCAACATCCGTGTCCGGTTACGCCGGCTTGCGGCCGACCAGATCGAACAGCGCGCCCTCGCGGCTGATCGACGCCAGCCAGCCCACCTGCGTCACGGCGCGCTGATAATAATTGCCGGGCGCCGTCTTATCGAACAGGGACGACGTTTCGCCGTCGGTGCCGAGAATGGCCGGCGAGCAGTTCAGGTATTCGATGCCGTTCTCGGCGAACCAGCCCATGACCTCGTCGATCGAATGCCAGGTCTCGTGCGGATTGTAGTACTGGTCCTTGATCCAGATGTCGGCCTTGCGGGCGTCGCGGATGCGGGTGCGCACCACGTAGTCGATGTTCGGACCCAACAGGCCGATCAGCTTGGCGCGGATCCAGGTCGGGATGCGGGCGTAGGAATTGTAGAGCCCGACCATGACGAGCCCGCCCGGCTTCACCTTGCGGACGATGGAGGCGAAGGCGCGCTTGGCGTCGAAGGTATGGTGCAGCACGCCGTGCGAAATGACGACGTCGAAGCTTTCGTCCTTCACCGCGAGGTCGAAAATGTTCATCTGCGCGAACGCCGAGCGCGGCAGAAGGTTACGCTTCTTGTGCTCGACGGCGAGGTTGAGGCTCGCCAGCGACATGTCGATGCCGAGCACCTGATTGTTGTTGAGCTGCAGGAACTGCGACAACTGGCCGGTGCCGCAGCCGCATTCCAGGACCGTCTTGTTGAAGCCGATGGCGTCGAGAAGCTGCGCCGAGAACGGGTTCGAGAACCCCTTGCCGACGAGCTCGCTGTATTCTTCCAGCCCCTCGTAGCTCGGGAACGGGTTCTCCTCGTAGAAGGAGCGCACCTTGGCCGTCACGTCGGCGCCTTCGCCGGGGCTCGGCACGTAAAGCGACGGAATGCCGTTGATGTGCTCGAAGGTCTCGCCGGTCTCGGGACACGTGAGGCCCGTCGGTGTCTCGACGAGCGACGTGTCGTCGCCGCGTCCCGGCGCCTTGAGGGCGGCGAGAATCTTTTTCGGAAAATAAGCCTGGCTGTCGGCCATCACTGCGCCTCCTTGCGAAGGACGAAGGTGTCGAGAACCAGCATGTCCATTTCCGTGCCCATGAAGCAGCGGTAAGCGTCTTCCGGCGAGCAGACGACCGGCTCGTCGCGGATGTTGAAGCTGGTGTTCACCAGGACGCCGTAGCCGGTCTTGGCCTTGAAGGCGCGCAGCAGCGCGTCGAGACGCGGGTTGGTCTCGGCGTGCACGGTCTGGATGCGCGCCGAATAGTCGACGTGCGTGATCGCCGGGACGTCGCTCCGCGCCACGTTGAGCTTGTCGATCCCGGTGAGCGCGTTCTCGGCGTCCGTCATCTTCCGTCGCTTCGCCGGCAGCACGTGATCGACCAGCAGCATGTAGGGACTGTCGACGTCGGTTTCGAAATGCTCCGCCACGTCTTCGCGCAGCACGATCGGCGCGAACGGACGGAACGATTCCCGATACTTGATCTTCATGTTGAGCGTGCGCTGCATCCTGGCCGAGCGGGCGTCGCCGAGGATGGAGCGATGGCCGAGGGCGCGCGGCCCGAATTCCATGCGGCCCTGGAACCAGCCGATCACCTTTTCGTCCGCGAGCGCGGTCGCGGTCGCTTCCAGCATCGCCGGCTCGTCGAGTTCTTCGTAGACGGCGCCGTGCCGCTCAAGCACCCCGACGATCTCGTCCCGGCCGTAGGCGGGGCCGAGATAGGCACCTTTCATGCCGTCCATGCGGCCGGCGAGGGACGGGCGGGTTTCGCCGTTCGCGTACGCCACCGACAGCGCGACGCCGAGCGCGCCGCCGGCGTCGCCGGCGGCCGGCTGGATCCAGACGTTCTTGAACGGCCCTTCGCGGAGCAGGCGTCCGTTGGCGACGCAGTTGAGCGCCACGCCGCCGGCGAGACAGAGGTTCTCCTCGCCGGTACGCTCCCGCGCCGTGCGGCCGAGGCGCAGGATCACGTCCTCCGTCACCGCCTGCAGGGAGCGCGCGAGATTCATGTGCCGCTCCGTCAACGGCTCGCCCGATTTGCGCGGCGGCACGCCGCCGAAGACGCCGTCGAAGGCGGCGTTGGTCATCGTCAGGCCGGTGCAGTAGTTGAAGTACCGCATGTCGAGGTGGAACGAGCCGTCTTCCTTGATGTCGATCAGGTTGTCGCGGATTTCCCTCTCGAAGGTCGGCTCGCCGTAGGGCGCCAGACCCATCACCTTGTATTCGCCGTCGTTGACCTTGAAACCGAGATAGTAGGTGAAGGCCGAATACAGCATGCCGATGGAATGCGGGAAGCGGATTTCTTCCAGCAGCGTGACGGCGCCGTCCTTGCCGTGACCGAGGCTGGTGGTCGCCCACTCGCCGACGCCATCCATGACGAGGACGGCGGCGCTTTCGAACGGCGACGGGTAGAAGGCGCTGGCGGCGTGCGAATGGTGGTGAAAGTCAAACAGGATGTCTTCGTCGCGGACCTTGCCGAGGCCGAGTGCGCGCAATTCGCGGAGCAGGTTGGCCTTCAGCAGCAGCTTGTCCTTGAGCCACACCGGCATGGCGCGGACGAAGGATTCGAGCCCTCTGGGCGCGAAGGCGAGATAGGTCTCCAGCAGCCGGTCGAACGTCAGCAGCGGCTTGTCGTAAAAACCGATCTTGTCGACGTCGTCGAGCGTGATACCGGCCTCGGCCAGGCAATAACGCACCGCGCCGGCCGGGAACTCGGCGTCGCCCTTCTTGCGCGAGAACCGTTCTTCCTGGGCGGCGGCCACGATCTCGCCGTCGCGCACCAGGGCGGCGCCGGAGTCGTGATAGAAACCGGATATGCCGAGAACGATCATCGGCCCAGCGACACGGTCCTAGAAGATCGCATAGATGAACGGCGCGATCGCCGAGCTTTGGGCGAGAACCAGAAGGCCGCCAAGGCAAACCAGGGCGACGACGATCGGCCCCATCCAGAACTTGCGATAGACCTTCATGTATTTGAAGAGCTGGGAAATCAGCGACAGCATGCAAGCCTTCTCAGAACATGTCGGGGAGCGTTTCCGGCGACGAACGGCGGCCGACCGGGGTGAAGTAGGTCGCCGCCTCGGGACGGCGGCGGCGCGCCATCGGATCCCGCCCGGCGAGCCGCATCAGGCAACCGAACGGCGTTATCAGCAGGTAATAGACGACGCCCAGGACGACGTAGTTGTTGACCGTCGCCAGTTTGTTGACGATCCACGTCCAGGTGCGGTTGAACGGCAATAAAATCAATGGTTTGACGAGCGCCAACAGGACCAGGACGGCAGCCAGGACGGGCAGCGCCGTAACGGTCTTGCCGAAGACGAGCCAGACGACGCCGAAAATCCCGGCGAACAGGCCGGCAAATATCAGCCCGAACGTTCGTTCGGTGAGCGGTTCAGCCTTGGCGCTCATGTCGAAACCGTTGGCAGGTCATGATTGGGGGCAACTTTTAAATACCTACGGAGCCTACGGCAACGCCTTAAATCCGGAGCCCTGTCGGCCGCCGTCGACGACGGGGCGCCGTCGTCAGCCTTGCGCCGGAAACCGGGCCCGCCAGGACGGGTCGGCGGCGTAGATCGCCTCGATCAACTGCATGGTGGCGAGCGCCTCGGCGGCCGAGCCGTTCTCGATCGGCCGGTCGGCCAGGACGGCGTCGGTGAATTCGGCGATCTCGGCGGCCCAGGACGGGTCGTTGCCGTAGGTCCGGGTTTCCTCCACGGGATCGCCGGTGTCGTCGTTACGGTCGGCCCGCGCGATGACGAGGGTTTCCTCGCCGTAGCTCTTGGAGCCCGACAGGATGCCGCTCAGCATCAGCGCGCCGTATTCCAACGTGATCTCGAGGGAGAACCGGTGCCGCCATTGCGTCGCCGACGAATGCAGCATGGCCACCACGCCGCCGGCCGTCCGCATCAGGGCGTAGGCGTTGTCCTCGACGTCGTGCTTCCAGAAGTCGTTGGAGACGAAGCTGCTGATCTCGGCGAACGGCTCGCCGGCGAACAGCCGCATCAGATCGACCATGTGAATGCCCTGGTCGAGCAGGATGCCGCCGCCGGCGACGGCGCGGTTGACCCGCCAGTCGGATTTCTGACCGAAGCTGATGAACTTCGACTTGCCGTAGACGCCGCGCATGTTGACGACGCGCCCGAGCTCGCCGGACCGCTGGATGGCGAGCGCGTCCTGGACCGAATCGTGATAGCGGTGGTTGAAGCCGTACTTGAGCTTGAGGGCGGGCGCCGCCTCGGCGGCGGCGATGACGCGCCGAATATCGGCGACGCTGCGTCCCGGCGGCTTTTCGCAGAAGACGTGCAGGCCGCGCTCGAGCCCGGCCACCGTCGCCTCCGGTGCGACGTCGTTCGGCAGACAGACGAACAGGAGATCGAGGTCGTGATCGAGCAGCGCCCGGTAATCGGCGAACGCGCGCGCGCCGTCGATCTCGCCCGGCGCGAGCGAGCGGTCGCAGACGGCGACGGTTCTGAGGCCCGGATGCAGATCGATGAAATGCCGGCGCCGCTTGCCGACGACGCCGTAACCGGCGATCCCGACCTTCAGGTGTCGAGCCATCAAACGGGGGTCCGATAGATGTTCGAAATCTCTTCGTTGACGCGGCCGAGCCGGGGCGATTCGGCGTCGCTGGCGACGTCGACCCAGGTGCCGGCCTCGTCGCTGCGATAGAACGCGTGCAAGAGCCGGAGCGTGCCGAGCGCGTCCTCGCGCGTCACCGGGTACGCGCTTTCGCCCCGCGTCGTCGCGACGATGTCGCGGTACATCTTCTCGTGTCCGTTGCCGTAGACGCAGGTCGAGAAATCCTCGCTGTTGATCTTGCACGCCGACGGGTCGGGCGTGAAGACCTGCAACTCGTTGACGGCGATGCCGCCGATCTGCGCCAGTCCCTTGGAGCCGACGATGGAGAGCGAGGCCTCGAAATCGTCCGGCCGGGCCGCCGTCGTCACCTCCAGATCGCCGACGGCGCCGCCGGGATAGGTCAGCGTCGCGACGACCGTGTCCTCGACCTCGATCTCGGCGCCCAGCGTGCGCATGGTGGCGCTGACGCGCTCGACCTCGCCACCCAGATAGCGCAGCAGATCGACGTGGTGGATGCCCTGGTTGGTGAGGGCGCCGCCGTCGTGCGAGAAGGTGCCGCGCCAGGGCGCCAGGTCGTAATAGCGTTGCGGCCGGCACCAGCGGGTGCGCACGCTCATGATGCGGATGTCGCCGAGCTCGCCGGCCCGGATCGCCTGCTTTACCCGCACCACCGCGGCGTTGTAGCGGTTCTGGAACACGGGGAAGACCGAGAGCCCGAGATTGCCGGCCGCCGCGTAGGCGTCCTTCAGCTGCGACGGCCGCATGAACGTCGGCTTCTCCATGATGACGTTCTTGCGCCACCGCTGGATGATTTCCATGCCGTGCTCGAAATGCATGCCGGACGGCGTGATGACGGCGACGGTGTTGATCTCCGGGTGCGCGTCGAGCATGCGCCGGTAGTCGGTGTAGAACGGGACCGAGAACTCGGCGCCGTAGGCGGCGGCCTTATCCTCGACCAGATCGCAGACGGCGACCAGTTCGACGCCCGGCACGTCGCGGATGGACCGGCAATGATGGCCGGCGATGCGGCCGCAGCCGATGATGCCGGCCTTGATCGGAATGTCGTCGCTCAACGTCTGGGTCTCCCGATGGAATGCGCCGTCACGGCCTTGCCGAAACGGCGTCGCGGATGAGATCGATCACCGGCTGGAAACGCTCCCGCGTGGTGGTCGAGAAGCGGCTGAAGCCGGCGAGGCAGGGGTCCTTGAAATCGGCCCGGTAATAGACGCGATCCTTGAGCGCCGCGTGTACCGCCGCCGCCTTGTCGCCGAAGGCGACGTGACAGAAATTGCCGTGCCCCGAGAGGGTGCGAAAACCGAGACCGCTCATGGCCTTCAGGAATTCCGCCTTGCCGGCTTCCAGCCGCGCCACCGAGGCGCGCATGTCGTCGGCATGATCCAGCATGCCCATGAAGACGGCGGCGGCGAAGGCGCCGACCTCGTACATGGGGCGGATCTTGTGCAGGATGCCGATCAGCTCCGGCTGCGCGGCGGCGTAGCCGATGCGGAATCCGGCCAGCCCCCAGGCCTTGCCGGTGGAGCGCGTCACGATCAGGTTCGGATACTCGGCGACCCAGGGCAGCACCGTATCGGTGCAGAACGGATAGTAGGCCTCGTCGATCAGCATCACCGAGCCGGCGTCGCGGGCCGCCTCGATCAGGCGGCGGAGATCGTCCGGCGCGGCGACGGTGCCGGTCGGACTGTCCGGGTTCGGCAGGCAAGTGAGCTTCGGCCGGACCTTCCGGACGGTGGCGATCATGGCGTCGATGTCGAGCAGCGGGCCCGCCTGCGACGGCGTGTACTCGGCCGTCGTCTGGGCGGCGCCGTAGATCGACGAATAGACGCCGTACATGGCGAACGTCGGGGCCGAATGCACGACGGGATCGCCGGGCGAGACGAACGTCTCGAAGGCGGCGCGGATGCAGCCGTCCGATCCATGCGACAGCAATAGATGGTCCGCCGGCAGACCGACGTGCCGGCCGAGCTTGTGATAGAGCGGCGCCAGATCGGGATAGGCCGTATACATGGACGCCGGAATCGAGCGCACGACCTCCGCCACAACCTCGGCCATGGCCGGATCGGCGTTCTCGTTCTTGTCGAGCCAGAGCCGGGCCGGGTCGCGGCCCTCGACCTTGGTCCAGTCGGGGCGCCAGAGCTTCGGATCGGCGGCGGTGGGCGTGGGTCTGATGGGGGGCATGACGGCGGTGCTGGAAGTTGTCCTGGCTATGCTTGACACTGGAACGGGGAGGAACCAGAACAACAAACCCCTGGCTCCCGGGAACGCGTCGGACGTCGATGAAACGCTATATAAGTGATCTTGTTACCCTGGTCGACACCAGAACGCGGGGGCTTCTCGCCGGCCTCTTCGCCCTGATGGTGGTCGGCTCCGTGCTCGACGCGTTCAGCCTGTCGCTGGTGTTCCCGATCCTGCGCATCGCGCTCGGCGGCGGCGGCGAGGACATCGCCGCGTGGAAGACGTTCCTCGATTGGATGTCCCTCGATCACGACGAGAATATCGCCATTCTGCTGGTCGGTCTGGCGGGGTTCTTCATCGTCAAGAACGCGCTGCTGCTGCTGGTATCGTGGTTGCAGAACAGCATCGTGCAGCGGCGGCTGGCGGATTTCACGACGTATCTGTTCACCTGCTATCTCGGCCGCGACTATTCGCTGCACATGCAGCAGAATTCCGCCGAGATCGTCCGCAACCTGACGGCTTCCACGTCGCACGTGTTCGTCAACGGCCTGCTCAGTCTGCTGACGATTCTCATGGAGGGACTGCTGATCCTGGGCGCCGTCGTTGTCCTGCTGGCGGTCGATGTCGCCTCGACGCTGATCGCGGGCCTGGTGATCGGCGTCAGCGTCGGCGGCATCTATCTGTCGATGCGCCGCAAGATGTTCGTCTGGGGCGCCATCATGAACCGCGACCGCACGACGATGATCAAATGGATCAGTCAGAGCCTCAGCGTCATCAAGGAAGTCAAGCTCATGAGCCGCGAGGATTACCTCGCCGCCGAGTTCGAGCAGCCGACGCGCCGGCTTTCCGAGACCCGCGCCGTCGTCAACACCGTGACCGGCATGCCGCGGCTGTTCGGCGAGGTCGGCATCACGCTGGCGATCGTCGCCATCATCCTGTTCAAGATGTCGCAGGGCCAAACGGTCGCCGACGCGCTGCCGCTGATCGCACTGTTCGCCGCCGCCGGGTTCCGTGTGTTGCCGTCCGCCGGCCGGATCGTGCTTGCCGCCAACAACATCCGCATTTCCGAGGCGCCGCTCGCCGACCTGTTGCGCGACTACCGCCAGATCGAGGCCGCCCAGCGGGCCAAGCCGCCGGCGGCGCCGGACGCCGCCGTCACGTTCGACGACGCGATCGAATGCCGGAACGTCAGCTACGCCTATCCGGATCAGGCGCAGGCCAGCCTTGTCGACATCACGCTCAGGATACCGAAGGGCAAGACCGTCGCCATCGTCGGCTACACCGGTTCGGGCAAGACGACGCTCGCCAATCTCATCCTCGGACTGCTGACGCCGACGCAGGGCGGCATCTACGTCGACGGCACCGATCTCCGCACCTGCGGCCGCGCCTGGTTCCGGCGCATCGGTTACGTGCCGCAGCAGATCGAACTGATCGACGACGAAATCCGCAAGAACATCGCGCTCGGCGTGCCGGACGCCGACATCGACGACGGGCGGGTGATGGCCGTCGTGCGGATGGCGCAGATCGAGGACCTGATCGCCGGCCTCGACGCCGGACTGAAGACGGTCGTCGGCGAACGCGGCGTCCGGCTCTCGGGGGGCGAGCGCCAGCGGCTCGGTATCGCGCGGGCGCTCTATCACGATCCCGACGTGCTGGTTCTCGACGAGGCGACGTCGGCGCTCGACGCCGTCACCGAACGGAATTTCACCGACGCCGTCGATGCGCTCCGCCGCGAAAAGACGCTGATCGTCATCGCGCACCGGATGAGCACCGTGCGGCGTTCCGACAAGCTGTTCCTGCTCGACCAGGGCCGGCTCGTCGCCGAGGGCACCTACGACGGGCTGCTCGCCGACAGCGACCTGTTCCGCCGTTTCGTCGAAACCGACATGGAACAGGACGACGGAAAGTCGTGAAGACGCTGCTCGTCATTCCCGCCCGCGGCGGCTCCAAGACCATTCCGCGCAAGAACCTGCATGTCGTCGCCGGCCTGCCGCTGATCGGCTACGCTATCCGCAACGCCCTGGCGGCGAAATCCGTCGACCGGGTCATCGTCTCGACGGAAGACGCCGAGATCGCCGAGGCGGCGCGCGCGCTCGGCGCCGACGTGCCGTTCCTGCGGCCGATGGAACTGGCGACCGACGAGGTGTCGCTCATTCCCGTCGTGCAGCACGCGGCGCGCGCCATGGCCGAGGATCACGGCTTCGACGCGGACATCGTCGCCAGCCTGCAACCGACGGCGCCGCTCCTCGGCGCCGACCGTATCGACGCGGCGGTGGCGCTGCTCCGCGACAGCGGCTGCTGTTCGGTGACGTCGATCCAGCGGATCGAACAGAACCATCCCTATCAGGCCCTCGACATGGACGCGGACGGCCGGATTTCCCGTCTGTTTCCGGAAGCCGAAAGGTATCTGCAGAAGCAGGACCGGCCGCCGTTCTACGTCGGCACCGGCGGTCTCTACGTCCGCCGGCGCGACGTCCTCGACGGCTGGTCGGGCAAGGACTTCTGCCTCGGCGCCGACCGCCGCGCCGTCGTCGTCACGTCGGACGAGGGCATCAACATCGACACGCCGACGGACATGATGGTGTTCGAGGCGGTGATGGCCAAAAAGGTCTAGACCACGCTTCGGCGGTTCAGGCGCCGACGTCCTCGGCGCGGATGATCTCGCCCGCCTTGACGTCGCGCTTGAGTGCCTTGCCGACGACTTTCGGCCCGTCGTTGGGGCCGAGACCCCACGCCGGCCGCAGCGCCGTCAGCCAACCGGCTTCGACCGGCTTGCCGGCGGGAATGTCCACCTTGGCCGCCAGCGAGCGCCGCATGTGCGCCTCGACGCTCTGTTCCTTCTCCGAGCGGATCCGTTCGTAGCGGCCGAGATAGGTCTCCGCCGTGCGGATGGCCTCGACCAGCGCCTTCAGATCGGCCGGATCGGCGGACAGTGCGTGGTCGTGGAACGCCTGGTCCTCCTTGCGGTAAGTGAAGTGCTTCTCGACCGCGACGGCGCCCGCCGCGACGGCGATCTCGCAGGCCTTGGTGCCGAGCGTGTGGTCGGAATAGCCGACCGGCAGGCCGAAGGTGTCCTTGAGCCAATGCATGTTGCGGACGTTCGCCTCGGCGGCTTCGGTCGGGTAGCACGACACGCAGTGCATCAGCATGAGCGAGCCGTCGCTGGCGGCGCTCGGCCGCACCGAAAGCACCGTGTCGACGGCGGCGCGGATTTCCTGCTCGTTGGCGACGCCGGTCGAGAGGATGATCGGCTTGCCGGTCTCGGCCATGGCGCGGATCAGATCGAGGAAGGTGATCTCGCCGGACGCGCATTTGAAGATCGGCGCGATGGTGTCGAGGAACGCCACGTCGTCGACGCCGAGCGGCGTCGAAAAGAAGATGACGCCGGCTTCCTTGGCGACGCCGGCGAGGCGGCGGAACGCGTCGCGGCTGAGTTCGAAGCGCGTCACGCGCGCCAGCCGTTCCGGCTGCTCCACGGAAACGTAGGCGCCCGCCTCGTAGGTCTGGAACTTGACGGCGTCGGCGCCGGCGGCGGCGGCCTTCCTGATCAGGTCGGCGGCGACGGCCTCGTCGCCCTCGTGGTTGACGCCGATCTCGGCGACGATGAAGGTCCGCTCCAAGCGGTCGAATCGCAAGGTCATGTCGATGCCCTTTTCATGGTTTGAGGGTGCGCGAGTTCCGCCGCGAGGAACTCCGCGATCTTCCAGTCGAAGTCCGTCCGCAACAGGTGCGCGGCCCGTTGGTCGATGACGATATGTCCGGTGCGCTCCGCCATCGTCGTCTTGCGGGTCTCCAGGAAAGCGCGGCGGATGACGCGAAGGCCGGCGACCTGGCGGTACAGTTCTTCCCGTTCCAGGCGCAGGCGCGAGGTCTTGCGCAGCAGCTTGAGGCCGCCGCCGTCGTGTTGATAGAAGACGTCGGTGTCGGCGCGGACGGCGACCGTGACGTCGGTGTCGAACAGACACATCACCTCCACCGCCGTGTCGATCTGTTCGGCGGTCCGGAACGGCGCGATCTCGTTCAGGTGCACGACGGCCTCCGGCGGGTTGGCGGTATCGGCGGCGGCGGCGAGGGCGTCCAGCAGCGTATCCTCGATGTAGGTGTTCGGCGCGGCGAGCCGCGGATCGCGGCTGACGCAGACGACCCGCTCGCCGTACTTGCGCCGCACGTGCTCGAGGATTTCCTCGTCCGGCGTCGTCACAGCCAGCGTCTTGACGTAGTGCGCGCCGAGCGCCGCGTCGATGCTCCAGTCGATCAACGCCCGGTCGCCGAGCGGCCTGAGCGACATGCTGTCCCGGCCGCCGGTGCGGCCGCGCACCGGAAGGATCGCAAGCGCCGTCAAACCGGAATCGCGGAGCGACGCGTGCCGGGCGATGATCTCGGCCCGCGTCGTCAGGATGCGCTCCTCGTTGCGCGTCAGGCTGACGCCGTGCTGGCGATAGAAGAACAAGGGCAGGTTCACGTTCTCGACCCGGAAATGTTCGATGAAGCGGACCCAAAGATCGTAGCCGTCCTGGCAGCGCAGCGTCTCGTCGTAGCCGCCGAGATCGAGCAGGCATTGCCGGCGGATCATGGTGCATGCACCGTGCGCCGGCTGGTCCATCAGCGTCACCTGATCGAAGTCGTGCCGGCGCACGGTTTCCTCGATCTCGCCGCCCTCGCCGACGATATAGTAGTCGGGAAACACCATGCCGACGTCGGGCTTGCGCCGAAGCACGCCGCTCATGATTTCGAGCGCGTGCGGGTCGAGCCAATCGTCGGCATCGAGGCGCATGATGAACTCGCCCTGCGCCATGCGGAGCGCGATGTTGTTGGTGACCGTCAGCCCCTTGTTGTGCTGATAGACGGGAACGATGCGGGGATCGCCGACGTATGTTTCGATGATGGCCGGCGAGCCGTCGGTCGAGCCGTCGTCGATGACGATCAGCTCGAAGTCCTGCATGGTCTGCGCCAGCACGCTGTCCAGGCACTGCCGGATGTAGCGGCCGTAGTTGTGGCTGGTGACGTAGACGCTGACGAGGGGCGGGGAAGCCGTCATGGCCGGTCCCCGTCCAAGCGATAGCGCCAGTTCATGTCGGTCCGCACATGCGGCACCGACGTCCGCTGCCGGACCCCGGCGTTGATCTTCGCCACGTCGGGATTGGCCTCGAAGAAGGCGACGATGTCGTCGAGGGTATAGTCGAGCGGCTTGCCGATGTCGCGCATGCCTTGCAGCAGTCGGCGGATCACCTCGTAGTCCTCCGGCGTATCCAGCGTGAGGCGCCAGTCGTGCGCATGCTTGGGATCGACGGGGACCTTGGTCGTGCCGATCTGATCGCCGTTGTGCGTGACGTAGAAGGTCAGATACTCGGTCCCCTCGCGGTCGGCGGCGGCGCGCCAGATCCAGCGCAAGAGATCGGCGTCGAACACTTCGACCTCGGTGCCGCTCGGCAGTTCCTTGAGATCCGAGTATTCGGCATTCTGGCCCAGGTGATGTTCGACGGCGCGCCGCACGTAGTCGGCGTCGATCAGAATGTCGTCGCCGGTGACGCGCAGCACCACGTCCACGTCGACGCCCTCAATGGCGCCGAGGATACGGCCGAGAACGTCGTCGACCGGACCGCGATAGACGTCAAGGTCGTGCTCGGCGGCGAGCGCGGCCAAGGCGTCGTCGGCGGGCTCGGTCGTCGTGCAGAAGACGGTCCTGTCGATCTCCGGTATCCGCTTCAGCCGTTCGAACAGGTGGCCGAGTGCCGGCATGCCGGCGACGTCCAAGAGCGCCTTGCCCGGCAGGCGCGACGACGCCGAGCGGGCGACCGGCAGCGCATAGACGATCTGCTTCACGTCGGCGCGGCTGAACACGTGCTCGTCCTCGACCGCGTGCAGCAGCGGCCGGCCGAGCAGGTTCTCCAGCGCGAGCGGTCCCGCCGCCGCGCCGTCGACGCGCTTCATCACCACGTCCGCTTCCGCCAGCACGTGACCCGCCGGCAAGGGGCGGGCGGCGACCCAATGCTTCTTGACGGTGTTGCGGTAATGCCGCTCGGCGTCCGAGAAACGGGTCGGCTGGCCGCCGCCGGCGGTTTCCAAACGGCGGATCATGGCGACGAAGTCGCGGAATTCGTGGGGCTCCATCGACGAATAGTAGTCGACGCCCTTGGCGGCGCGGTCGAGCGTCATGTGTTTTTCGATGACAGTGGCGCCCATGCCCATGGCGAGGATCGGCAGCGTCACCGACAACGGGTCGTCGCCGGCGACGTGATCCATGTAGCCGATGTCGCAATCGTCGCCGAACAGATCAAACAGCCATTTCAGCCGGTCGAGGCACGAATCCTCGACGGCGGTCGGATAGCTCTGGAAGCCGTGCAGGATCGTCGGCCGGACGCCGTCCGCGCCGACGATGGCGACGGCGGCGGCGAGCTCGCGCGCCGTCGTGCCGCCGGCCGACAGGAACGCCCGCTTGCCGGTCTTCGCCACCGCCTTCAAGAGCGGCACGTTGCCCGTGTCCGACGAATGGATCTTGTACCCGTCGGCGCCGGCCGCGTCGGCAACGGCGACGGCGCGCACGCCGAAGACATCGCAATAGACGGCGCCGTGCTTCTTGGTGTCCGGGATCAGCTTTTCCCAGATCGCCGGCGCGAAGGACTGCTTGCTGAAGTGCTGAAACCTGGGGTGCGCGCGGACCAGCAATTCGTCGGCGAAATAGACCTGGTACTTGGCCGCGTCGGCGCCGGCTTCCAGCCCGGCGCGGGCGATCTCGAGCGCCGTTTCGGGGTTGCCCTGATGGGCGTTCGCCACTTCGGCGACGATGTCGATGTGTCGGTTCACGCCACGTCAGACCTTCTTCCAGTCGTAGGTTTCCTTGAACGGGCATTCGCGGCAGATGTCCACCTTGTCGCCCCGTCCTTCCACGTGGCAAGCGCGCACGTGGTCGATCTCGCTTCCGTACCAGACGTCGCCCAAGGCTTCGACCGTCTTCGGCGGTTCGTTGTATCGCTTCGGCATGGCCGCCTTGGCCAGCAGCTCGAAGCCCTTGTCGCCCTTCGTCGCGCGTTCGACGATGCGCGTGTATTCCTTTTCCGGTTCGGCGAAGGAGGCGTCGTCGACATAGCCGACCGGATGCTTGGCGCCCCAGTCGTAGCAGCACATGCCGACCTTGCCGTCATAGGTCACGAGCACGCGCTGGAACGGCTGTTCGCAGGGCAGCCGGCCGGTGGAAACGAAGATGTCGCCGGTACCGCTCCGCATGATCGCCGTGTCGGCGCCAAGCCCGTGTTCGGTCATCGCGCCTTCGACCCGGGCCCGGGTGTCCGCGTCGAGCTCGTCGAGGCCGGCGCCCCGTTCCGTGTACTGCTTGACCGAAACGTCGTCGACGCAGTCGTCGAAATGGCGGTGGAAGCTTTCCTGCTCGCCGAAGGTTTCGGCGGTCAGGATCATCTGGATCTTGGTGTAGGGGAACGGGCTTCCCATGGCGTCACGGATTTCCGCGAAGCGGCGGATGTTTCCGTAGACGTGCTCGAAACTGTTCGCCTTGAAACGGCCGGGCCGCATTTTCTCGTAGGTCCGGGCGGTGCCGCCGTCGAAGGAATAGATGACGAAGTCGAGCCCGGCGTCGATCAGGCGCCGGCTCATGTCCTCGTCCAGTTCCGTCGCGTTGCTGTTGATGATGGTATCCACGATGCCGCGCTTCTTGGCGTGTCGGATGAAGTCCGGCAGGCTCGGGTTCAACAGCGGCTCGCCGCGCCAGTTGAACTTGATCGAGGGCACGCCGAGCTCGGCGGCCTGGTCGATGATCCGGAACGCCAGCGCCGGGTCCATGATCTTGTCCGGCGTCGCGATGTGCTGACGATAGCAGAACGGGCAGGCGAGGTCGCAGACGGCGGCCACCTCGATGTCGATGCAGAGCGGCGGGTTGCCGCCGGCCTTGAAGGCGGCGCCGGTCAGGCCCTCGGCGACGGCGCGCCGCGGCTGCTCGGTCCAGGCGGTCCGGTAGTCGCGGAATTTCCGCCGGTACGTGTCCAGGAGCGCGCCGTCCGCGTCGCCGCCGGCAGCGGCGCGGGCGGCCAAGTAGGCGCCGTTCGCCGGCATGTTGTCGAGCATGTGCGAGATGCGGTCCCGCTTGACGGGGCCGACCGATTGAATGGCGCGGGTTCTGTCGCCGGCGGTCATCTGTCAGGTTTCCGTTGCACCGTCGTCAATTGCGGGCGTCGCCGACGCGCGCCCGCGCGCCTTCCGGTCCGGCGATCAACGTCAGATCGAGCCGCTTGACGGCCGGGTCGATGTCGATCTCGTAGCGCACGCACGTACCGCCCTCCGGGGTCGCCGTCAATCGCACGCCGTCCGGCATGGAGGAAGTGCCCGGCGCGGCCGGCAGCGACGCGAAGCACGCCCGGATGGAATAATGCCGGTCGTCGCCGAGCGGCACGATCAGGCGCGGGTCGACGACCCCGGCATAGCCGGCGACGGGGCGATGCGCGTGCAGTTTGACGCGGCCGTCCGCGCCGGTGATGCGGAGCGTCGCGCCCTGCTGGTTGTCGAGGCCGCCCACACCGCGCACGTCGATCTTCATGTAGCGGGCCGGATCGAGTCCGTTGCGGTAGACGGTCATGGTCTTGGCGCCCTGATCGCTGGCGACGAAATCCCAATCGCCGTCCTCGTCGACGTCGATCCAGCCGATCATCCGTGTCGGCTGCGCCCGTCCGCCCTTCAGCGCCGGCCACAGATCGACCCAGAGGCCGCCGTCGAGGGCGAGCAACCGTCCGGCCGTCGTGGTCAGGATATCGAGCGTGCCGTTGCCGTCGAAATCCTTGGCGCGGAGATAGGAGTTGAAGCCGTAGAAGCGGCGCCCGTTGGCCTCGTCGTGCGTGAACGTCCACGGCTTGCCGGGCTGGCCCTTGAAGAATTGCAGATGGTATTTCGGATAGTTGGCGCCGGGGCCGTGGTAGCTGATGGCGAAGTCGAAGGCGCCGTCGCCGTCGAAGTCCTCGAACAGGGCGGCTTCCTCGAAACGGCCGGCGGCGCCGCACGGCAGCCTCGGCGCGGCGTCGCCGCAGCGCTGTTGGAACTTTCCGTCCTGCTTGGAGAACAGATACCCATACGCGAAGAGATCGATGTCGCCGTCGTCGTCGAGATCGGCGATATCGAATCCTTCCGCGTAGATGTCGCGCATGTCGGCCAGGATCATTTCGCCGGCGCGATCCGAAAAGGTGCCGTCCGCCGCCTGGATGTAAAGCTTGTTGAGGTGCCGGCCGGGGATCGGATATTGCGCCCAAAGCAGATCGAGCCTGCCGTCGCCGTTGGCGTCGAACCAGAGCATCGGTTCCACCTTGCGGTAGGCCCAGGGCGTTTCCGCGAAGGCGCGCGCCGTCACGTCCTCCCAGCGGCCCGGCGCCCGCTGCAGCAACAGGCGGCCGACGTTGACGGGCGACGTCCACGGGTACCAGTAGATCTTCTTCAGGAACGTGGTCACGAAGTCGGACTGACGCGGCTGCGTGTAATGCGAAATCATCAGGTCCTGACGGCCGTCGCCGTCGACGTCGGCGAAATAATAGTCGTGCACGTTGGCGTTGATCGCGTCGGGAATGAAGGCGTCCTGGCGCCGGAATCCGTCCGGCGTGTTGCGCCAGAATTCGAGCCGGCGGTCGTCCGTCAGCAGGACGATGTCGTAACGGCCGTCGCCGTCGACGTCGACGGTTCGCGCCATGCCGGCGGGAATGCCGGAATCGACGGCGGTCAACAGCTCCGGTCTCGGCCGCCCGGCCGCCGTCGAGGCGCGGTACCAGGTGTCGGGCGCGCTCGGCTCGCGGTCCTCGACATAGACTTCGTCCTGACGGGCGCCGGTGACCGCCTGATAGGCGACGAGCGCGCCGGCCGCGACCATCCAGACCAGTCCGGTGGCCAGCAGCGGCCTGAGTACGGGGCCGACGTTCGGCGCCGGCGTGAGCGCGGCGATCGGCCGCAGCATGCGAAACGCGACGGCGGCGACAAGCGGGTAGAGTCCCAGGTAGCCGAGGGCGAATACGGTCGCCGCGGCGATGCCCCGGAAGTCCGTCGTGAACAGCGGCGCATGCAGGAACAAGGTCGCCGCCAACAGGGCTCCGCCGAAGCCGATGTAGGCGTGCATCGACAGCGGTCTCCCGGTCCGGCGCATGTCGAGCGCGATGCCGCCCGCGACCGCGAGAACGATCCAGATCGGCAGCAGATTGATCAGGTAAAGCGAGAACTCGCGGACATGGAAGGAATCCGGGAAGACCAGCCAGAGCCCGGAGTCCGTCAGCCGGTGGAAAACGCCGAACACCGCCAGCGCGGCGACGGCCGTGCCGGCGTGCACGGCCAGATTGACGAAAAGATTGGCGAGGGCTTTCAGGGCGTTCATGTCAGGTCTTTATTTCAGGTAATTTTTTGGGCGACCCGGTCCCGTCGGGTGACGGTCTCGGCGGATCGGTCGGGCGTCGGGGCGGAAAAGTCGTCCCGTAACGCCTCGTATATGGTGCGTCCGGAAATATCCACCAGTCCGGCGTAGTCCTCGCGCCGATAGTTGACGGCGCCCGCCTCGATGTCGGCGATCTGTTTGGCGATCTCTTCGCCCGTGCGGAAGCAGAGCCCCGGATAGCGCCGATAGGGCGTGACCTCGCGGTCGTCGTAATCGAGGACGAAGCCGCAGAGGCCGTACTGGATCGCCTCGGCGACGACGGTGGAGGGATCGGTGACGACGTAGGATGCCTTGTCCATCAGATCCCAGAAGTCGCCCTCGCCGATCCGGACGTTCGGGAAATCCCTGAGCGTTTCGTCGACGAGCAGGCGCGTCGACGGTGCGTCGAGATGCGAGGACTTGATGCGGAGATAGACGGTCCGGTCGGCGAACGCCTGGGCGATGGCGCGCAGCGCCGCGACGACGCCCGCGACCTTGTGGCCCGGCTTGGCGGCGAAGATGATGTCCTTCGGGCGTTCGGCGCCGATCCGGCGCGCGCGATCCCGGGTCAGCGGCAGACATCCGACCGTCCGGACCGACATGCCGGCAGCCCAGGTGTCCTTGTAATGCCGGTTGAGGTCGCTGCTGATCGTGTAATAGACGTCGAAATCTATGTAGCGCCACATGGGCACGACGTTAGCTAGGCTCGGCAGCGCGTGCGAGATGCCGAAGGACCGGCCGCCGATCCGCCGCAGCTCCTGCGAGCGGACGATGTGTTCGGAATTGTAGTCGTCGCGGCACCAGAAATTGCGGAACCGGTATATGCGGCAGAGTTTGCGAATGTCGAACCGCTTGCGGATCACGGCGGCGGCCCGCAGGAACAACGCCGGCGGCAAACGGCCGGCGCGCCCGCTCAGCCGGCCGAGACGGCGGAGGATGTCCAAGCCGTCGCCGACGGCGGCCGGGAAGCCGATCCGGCCGTCGCCGGATATGACCGTCGGATGGGCCGTGACCGGGCGGCGGGCGTTGGCTTTCTGCCCGGCGTTCCTGTAGACGACGATGACGGACTGACCGGCCCGGGCGGCCTCCGCCAGAATCGTTTCGTCATGCGGCGAATCGAGGAAATCCGATCCGAGATCGAAACGATCGCTCGGCGTCGGCGCGAAGCCGCCCGAGCGCAGGACACCGCCGGCCAAACGGACGGCGAAGGCGGCGGAAATGGCCATGTTGACGACCCAGGCGCCGAGCGACGGCGACGGCGCGGCGACCTTACCCGTGTCGAGGGCGTCCGCCATCGACGACAGCCATCGGTCGGCGCCCCGGACCCGCAGGGCGTCGCCGGCAAGACGCCTCGCCTGGCGCAGGTAAAAGAGCGGCTCCAGATAGTCCCTGATCTGATTGCAGCAGGCGTGCCGGTACGGCATGGCGTCGTCGCCGAGCCGGCTCTCGGCGTCGGCGAAGCCATAGGTGGCGGACATCCACGGCTCCAAACGCGAGAAGGTATCGTCCGCGTATACCGGCGCGCGGGAATGGCCGTAATCGGCGAGCGACGGGTCCAGCTCGTGGCCGTCCCGAACGAGGTCGCGTTCCCGCAGTCGCCGAGTAATCGCCTCGAGAATCCTCCCGCTCGCGGGCGCGAGACACGGCGCCAAGACGACGTGCGGCCGCTCGCGCCGAAGCAACGACCAGACCAGCGTCACGCAACTGGCTTCGTTCAGAAACAGCAGGGTCTTCAAGATGAGGGACCGTCTATGATCGTAAAGCGCCCTCGGAACGGGCGGGGGCGCGCTTTGGAATTTTTAGCGGGCGGAGCGCCGCCGTCATGCCGTCGGCTTGGTGGCTTCCACGTAGATCGACCCCTTCGGATAGCGGCGGTCGAAACCCCAGGCCATCCCGGCGCCCCGCATTTCCGGGCTTCGGCTGCCGCCGGAGGTGGACAGCTCGACATCCTCGATTCCGACCGACGAGAACAATTCCTTGAACCGGTCGAAATGCCAGATGGAAACGTGGTCCTGACGGTCGCGCGTCCACTCTTCCGGGACGTCGCACGTCATCCAGTCGATGAACGCCTCGCGCGACTTCTCGTTCAATGCGGCGCGGATTTCCTCCGTCGGATATTTGTCCTTGAGATAGCCGGCGCAGAAGTAGAAAACGAACGCCTGATAGATATCGTCGCCGGGACGGCAGGCGTAGCCCTCGAAGAACGCCCGGTCACCCGCCTTGGCCGCCGCGTACCCCTTGTCGAAGTCGGGCGTCGTCAATCGCACCAGGCCGCCGGGCGCGAGGCAGCGCGCGATCTCGCGGAATATGTGCTCGTGAAACCGCGCCGGTATGTGTTCGAGGCAATGCGACGAATAGAACATCCGGATGCTGTTGTCCGGAAACGGGAACGGATCGAACGACGCCAGGTTGTGCTGCCAATCGACGGTCCCGGGCGCGAACGAATACTTCCAGCCGGTATAGTCGAGAACGCCCCAGCCGGGTTTGTAGAACGGGCCGCCGCCGATATTGACGCGCCGCAGGCGCGACTTGCCGCCGGTCAGCAGGGTCCACGCGTTCTTGCGGACGGTGCCGACGATGTTGCCGACGTCGGAGACGTTCAGGCCCAATGCCGCGATGATCTTCTTCGCCAGCGTCTTGATCATGGGATTTCGTTTCCGTCTTTCGGTGGGCGCCGCCGGCCGCTGGGCGCGGCCGGGTAATATAGACCGGGTCCGAAGGGTGGCAACGGCGAATGCGCCGGGGGCCGGGGCCCGCTCACCACGCCGTCCAACCGCCGTCGACGACGAGATTGTGGCCGGTGACGTAGGCCGAAAGATCGCTGGCGAGGTAGGCGACGGCGCCCTTGAAGTCCTCTTCCCGCGCCATGCGCCCGAGCGGCGTGCGGCTTTCGTACTTTTCGACGAACGGCGCCGGCTGATTGCGCCAGACGCCGCCCGGCACGATGCCGTTGACCCGGATGTCCGGAGCGAGCGCCGTCGAAAGCCAGCGCGTCATCTGCACGAGGCCGCCCTTGCTCGCGGCATAGGCGGCCGGCTGGCCCATGCCGGTCCCCTCGTAGAGGCGCATGTCCGGCCCGGAAACGCCGTAGATCGACGAGATGTTGAGAATGGCGCCGGCGGGCGTGTCGCGGAGCGCCGGCACCGCCGCCTGCGACAGCACGAAGCACGCGGTCAGGTTGACCTCGACGGCGCGGCGCCACGTGGCTGCGGACTGTTGTTCGAACGGCACCGTCCAGCCCTGCAGGTTCGTGTCGCCGACGAAGGCCGCGTTGTTGACGAGCACGTCGAGCCGGCCCAGCTCGGCGACGATCCGCGCCGGCAGGGCCGCCGTTTCCGCTTCGTGCTCCAGATCGGCGGCGAAGACGCCCGCCGGGACATCGAAGCGGCTCCGCAGGTCGTCGGCGACCCGCGTCGCGCCCGCCGCGTCGCGATCGATCAGCGCGATGCCGGCGCCGAGTTCGGCCAGCGCCTCCGCCGCCGCGGCGCCGATGTGGCCGGCGCCGCCGGTGATGGCGACGACCCGGCCCCGCATGTTCATCAACTCGGCCAGCGTTTTCATGGGCGTCCGTCCTTGCGTCTGCCGATCAGGAATTCGGCGAGTTCGAAATCGTATTCGGTGTCGATGTCGAGGGATCGGTCCTCCGGCACCTCGGTGAACCTGACCCGGCCCTCGAAGATGCCGTTCGCCCGGACAATAAAGTCGGGGCGCGCCACGTAGGCGACGGTGGTGATGTCGTAAAGCTTGGGCGCGTCCTGGCGTCGCGCGATCGCCGCCGGCGGGCGGACGGCGATTTCGGCGTAGCCGGCGTCGTCGGCGCGGATCATGTTGAAGTACGGGCTGCGCGCAGCCGGGCGGACCGTGATCACCACGTCGCTATCGCCGCGCCGGAAAACATCCAGGCAGTTCGTCACGTCCTCGACGGCGCGGAGCGGCGATGTCGCCGGCAACGATACGAAGGTGCCGACCGGTCGGCCGGGGTCTAGGCGATTGAGTTCTTCGATGGCGTGCCGCCATGCCAGCCATTCCGGCGACGAATCGCGGGCCAGTTCCACCGGGCGCATGAACGGCACCTCGGCGCCGGCGGCACGGGCGGCCGCCGCGATCGCCTCGTCGTCGGTCGAAACCACGACCCGGTCGATGCCGGGCGTCGCGAGCCCGGTCGCGATGGCATGGGCAATCAGCGGCTTGCCGGCCAGCGGCCGGATGTTCTTCCCCGGCACGCCCTTGGAGCCGCCGCGGGCGAACACGAAGGCGACGGTCTCAGCCGGCATGGGAAACGTCCTTGAGATCGACACGGCGGCCTTCGGCGGCCGACAGGCGCGCGGCGGCGACGACGTCGAGGACCGCCGCACCGTCGGCGATGCCGGCGAGAAGTTCTCCGGCCGGCCGGCCGCCGTCGGCGGCGTCCATGAAGGCGCGCCATTGCGCGCGGAAGATATCGTTCCGTTCCGTTCCCGGCAGCGGCTCGTCACGCCATCCGGGATCGCCGGCGCCGCCCCGGCCGAGGCGGTTGGCGATCAGGTCGGCGTCCAGCGTGCCCCGTTCGGCGACGATCTTGCAGGTTCTCACCGGCGTCCGCTGCAACAGGTCGAGATGGATGGCGGCGACGCAGCCGTCGAAGTCGAGGACGATCTCGACCAGATCCTCGACATCGATGTCCAGACCGCCGACGCGGCGGCAGGTCGCCAGGACCGACTTCGGCCGGCCGAGCAGCCAGAGCACGTAGTCGATCTCGTGGCTGAGCTCCAACAGCGCGCCGCCGCCGAGCGCGGCGCTTGCGGTGACGCCGGTCCGATAATCGGCGTCCGGACGCCAGTCCGGCAGGTACTGTCCGACCTCGGCGCGGAGATATCTGACGTCGCCCAGTTCGCCCGCGACCAACGCGGCCTTCAAGGCGGCGACGGCGGGATGGAAACGCAGGCAATAGCCGACGGCGACCGTCCGACCGGCGCGGTCGGCGGCGGCGGCGAGATCGCCGATGCCGTCCGGGCGGTCGGCCAGCGGCTTCTCGATCAGGACATGCGCGCCCATGCCGAGAAGCGACCGCGCGACGGCGACATGCGCCGGCGCGGCGACGGCGACGACGGCGTGGCTCGGCGGATCGGTCTCGGTGGCGGCGAGATCGCCGATCAGCCTGTCGGCGCCGTCCGGCACGGGCGCTCCGTCGACGGCCGAAAAGGGACGGCAGACGGTGATCCGGGCGTCCGGATGCAGCTCGCGGACGATCCCGAGGTGTCGCCGGCCGATGCTGCCGAACCCGGCGATCAGGATATGCGGCCGGCGCGTCACTTGCCGAACGTCTCCTCGTACTCGGCGTTGGCGCGTCGGAAATCGTGTTCGTGGCCGATGTCGAGCCAGTATTCGCGGATCGGAAACACGTTCGCCTTGCCGCCGTCGGCCATGGCCCGGTCGAACAGTTCCGTCATGTCGATGCGCCGGCCGCGCTCTACCTTCGCCACCATGGCCGGGTCGAGGACGTAGATGCCGGCGTTGATGAAGAAGCGGTGCACCGGCTTCTCGGTGATCGAGCGAATTTCCGCGCCGTCGGTCTCGACGACGCCGTAGGGCACCTGGAAATCGTATTCCCGCACGCACATGGTGGCGGCGGCGCCGTGTTCGCGATGGAAGTCGAGCAGGGTCGCGAAGTCGAGCTTGGTCAGGAGGTCGCCGTTCATGACGATCAGCGGCGCCGTCGGCGTCTCCTCGAGGATGCCGAGTGGCCCGGCGGTGCCGAGCGGTTCGCTCTCCCGCAGATAGCGGATGTCGATGCCCCATTTCCGCCCGTCGCCGAAATGGTCGATGATCATGTCCGCCTTGTAGTTGACCGACAGATAGATGCGCCGGAAACCCTGGGCGACGAAATTCTCGACGATGGTCTCCAAAAGCGGCTTGCGGCCGACCGGCAGCAACGGCTTCGGCGTGTCGCGGGTCAGCGGCTGCAGACGCGCGCCGAGCCCGCCGGCCATCAGGACGACCCAATTTTCGCGCGCCGCCTGCTCGACCATATCGCCGAACATGACGAGATCGACGACGCGGCCGGCGTCGTCAACGACCGGCAGGTGTTTCCGCCGCGTCGCGCGCAGCACGTCGAACATCCGCTGGCGTTCGGTGCCGGCGGCGGCGGTGATCGGCGATGCGGTCATGACGGCGCCGACCGGCGCGTCCATGGTGACGCCGGCGACGATGGCGCGGCGGATGTCGCCGTCGGTGACGATGCCGAGCAGGCGGCCGTCGGAATCGACGACGATGCCGGCCTGAATTTCACCCGCGTCGATGACCTTGATCGCTTCCGCGAACGTCGCGTCGGGGGTGAGGAGTGCTTTCCGCCAATCGTACATGGGGGCCTCGTTATGCCGTTGTCGCGCTCTCGGCGGAAGCGGCGCCGAGGACGCCTGCCGCGACGAGCTCGTCGAGCACGATGTTCCAGTATTTTTCCCGCGGCGTGCCGGGGATCTTGATGAAATCCTCCAGGAACCGGGCATAGGCCCCGCTGTCGATCGTCATCGCGTCGGAGAGATCGGCGTCGGTTGCGTCGTCGATGTAGGTCAGGGGCTGGCCGAGCAACTCGGCGGTGCTCGCGAACACCCATCGGTACAACGGATGCGCCATGATGTTGCGTGTCGCCATCACGACGACCGGCTTTCCGAACATGACGGCGTAGGAATTCGCCGTGCTGTGACAGGCCAGCACGAGACGGGACCGGACGACGCATCCCGCCGTATCGCCTTTGATCACGCGGCGCCCGCCGAACGGATCGTCCATGCCGCCGTAGTCGGCGCGCGGGTGCGCGGCGACGACGACCCGCAGGCCGAGTTCGCGCTCGACCCGGTCGAAGAACGCGCGGAGCCTGGGATAGAAATATGCCGGGTCGTCCGGCATGGCGACGTTCCGCATCGCCCGGGTGTCCGGATGGTGGCCGAGAAAGACGTCGATGTAGACGGCCTCGTCGGCGACGGCGGGGTTCTCCGCCGATACGTCCAGGTAGACGTCGTAGTCCTGGATGTGGGCAAGGATGCGATGCGTCGTGGCGTCGACGAGCCGCATCGGGATGTCGCTTCGCCGTCCGCCGTGAATGACGAAATCGGCGGCGCGGAGGCCGAGGAGGCGGAGCGGGAGGCGCGTGAACAGGGAATTCCGGATATCGGCGCGTCGTAGCCGCTGGATCAGGCCGCCCTTGCCCTCGCCGCCGCCCGCCGGGTTCCCGGCCGCCCACGGATGAATGTTGCTGGACGGGATCGCGTAGGGCGTGCCGGAACGGCAAATGGCCTTGAGGACGGCATGGTTCTCGAGCGTCGGGAATCCGGTGCCGACGTGGCAGACGATCAGGTCCGCGCGTTCCAGCAGGCTTTTTTGCGCCGCGAGGGAGGCCGCGTCGGAAACGACGACGATCTCGATGTCCGGCATTCCCGACGACGCGCTCCGGTCGTGCGTCAGCGTCGGTTGGACGATGTCGGAAACGTCGAGCACGGTGACGGCGATACCGCGCGCGAGAAACGCCGGAATGTCGTTGGTGGCGTAGGTGCGGGGCGTGAACGGCACCTGCACGACGAAGACGACATGGCCGCCGTTCGCCGGACGTTTGCGTGCGGTCGACGGAACGGCGGCGCCGAGAATTGCCTTGTTCATGGTTTCGCGGAAATCCGCCGCGCCGGAACGCCGACGACCGTCGAGCCGTCCGGCACGTCCTTCGTCACGACCGCCCCGGCGCCGACGGTGCTGTCCGCGCCGACGGTGACGTATTGCAGCAGGGTCGCGTTGCAACCGACGTGGCTGTGCGCGCCGACGGCGACGCCGCCGGCCAGGACGGCGCCGGGCGCGACGTGCACATGCGCGCCGATGCTGCAATCGTGATCGATGCTGGCGCGGGTGTTGATCAGGACATTCTCGCCGACGACGCTCGAGGGCTGGATGACGGCGCCGGCCATGATCTGACATCCGTCGCCCAACCGGACCGAAGGATCGACGAACGCCGACGGATGAACGAGGGTGGTGAACCGATAGCCGCGCCGGCGAAACGCGTCGAAGATTTCGGCCCGCTTCCGGCCGGCGCGCGTCGATCCGATGCCGAGCGCGAGCTCCACGTCGGCCGGCGCGTATTCCGCCAGCAGGGCCGCTTCGCCCATCACCGGAACGCCGAGGATTTCCGACGCGACTTTCGTCGTGTCCGTCTCGGCCGCGGCGACGACGCGTCGACCGGCGGCCAGCAAGGCGGCGATCACGACCTTGGCGTGGCCGCCGGCGCCGATGACGAGAACCGGCTTCATCCGTTTGTCACCTTCTCGCCCGATTTCAAGGCCGACGGCGCCGGCGTTCCGACGAGGTCGAAGGCCGCCATCGGCGACAGTCCGTCGCCGGGCCGTTTCGCGCCCAGGTCCCGGGCGGCGAGCGTCGTCCCGGCGGGGATGTCGCGGAGCGCCACGAGGCTTCTGCGCGCGACGGCGCGCGTTCCTTCCTCCGACGGACGGGGTTGCTTGACGCCGTCGCCGAGCGCCGCCTCGACGATGCGGATGGCGGCGATCATTTCGCGGAGTTCGCCGGGTTCGAGCGAAGCGGCATGGTCGGGTCCGGGAAGCGCGCGGTCGAGGGTGAAGTGTTTCTCGATGATGCTCGCCCCGCGCGCCACGGCGGCAAGGGCGACGTAGATGCCTTCGCTGTGATCCGACAGTCCGACCGGAAGGCCGAAGGCGTCCCGGAGCGTATCCATCGCCCGCAGGTTGGCGTCGGCGGCCGGGGCCGGATAATCGCTGGTGCAATGCAGGACCGTGACGACACCGGCAAGCGCCGCGCGGCCGCCGTTCCGGAAAGCCGTCCGGAGTTCCGCCCGCGACGACGGCGGGCGGTCCTCGGTCCGTCCCCAAGCGAGGACGGCCAGGGCGTCCTCGACCTCGTCGAGGGTGCTCATGCCGGTCGACAGGATGATCGGCAGACCCGCCTTCGCGATCTCCAACAGGAACGGCCCGTTGGTGATTTCGCCGGACGGCACCTTGACCGCCGGCATGGCGGCGGCGGACGCGAGGAAGCGAAGGCTCTCCGCGTCGAACGGCGTCGACAGGAAGTCGATATGCCGCTCTTCGCATCGCGCGATCAGCGGCAGGTGCATCTCCGGCGACAGTTCGAGCTTACGCAGCATCTGGTACTGCGATTCCTCGGTGTCCGTCCGGCGCAGTTGATAGGCCGCCTTCGGCGCCGTTTCGGTGACCAGGTCCTCGGCGCGGAAGGTCTGGAACTTGACGGCGTCGGCGCCGGCGTCCGCGGCGACGTCGATCAGCCGCAAGGCCATGTCGATGTCGCCGTTGTGATTGACCCCGGCCTCGGCGATGACGTAGGCGCCGCCCTCAGAGCGCATCGCATGCCCCCGACATATCGAAGAACCGTTTCGCCATCGGGCCGGTCGGCACCGTCTTCAGGCGGTCCTTGATGCGCCGCGCCGCGAAGCCGTCCGCTTCCGCGGGGGCCCGCAGGCCGGCCCTGAAGGACGGATCGAGCGCCCTGGAAATAGCGGCGGAGATTTCCGCGCGCCCGTGACCGCAGTCGACGATGGAGGGCGATCGGAGCCGGCCCTTCTGGCGATTGCCGATGTTGACGCTGGGGGTCGGAATGGCGGGGGCCTCGATGACGCCGCTCGACGAATTGCCGACGATGGCGCCGGCGTTGACGGCCGCCGTCAGATACAGGCGATGACCGAGCGACTGGACGAGCCGGACATGCGCCGGGTCGGCGGCGGCGAAGGCGTGCAGCGTTTCGGCGATGACGTCGTGGCCCGGATCGGAATTGACGCCGGTGAGGAGGATGCCGTGCTCGCGAAATTCGCCGAGCGCCGCGACCAGCGCGGCCACGGCCGCGGCATTGTCGACGTCACCGGCGGTCTCCGGGTGATAGGTGACGAGCAGATACCGGTCCGAGAGGTCCATGCCGACGGCGTCGCGGAGGGATTGCCGCGTCGGCAGGTCGCTCCGGCGCAGATGGTCCAGTCCCGGCGCGCCGGTCATGAAGACCGCCGCCGGATCCTCGCCCATCTGAATCACGCGTTGCCGATAGGGTTCCGCCGCGACGAAATGATAGTGCGACAGCTTGCTGATGGCGTGCCGGAGCGAATCGTCCATCGCGCCCTCGGTAATCTCGCCGCCATGCAGGTGCGCGACCGGCACCCCCATGAGGAACGCGGCGGCCGTCACCGCGAAAATCTCGAAACGGTCGCCGAGAACGACGAGCAGGTCCGGCCGCAGCCGGTCGACCAAGTCGGCGAACGAACCGAGCGCGGCGGCGGCGGCGTGGGCGGCGTCGAGCGGCGCGTCGCCGGCGGGACCGATGTCGATCTTCGCCGAGATGGCGAAGCCGTCGGCTTCGATCTCGCGCCAGGTTTCGCCGAAACGCGCCAGCAGTTGCTGGCCCGTGACGGCGACGGAAAGCTCGAGGTCCGGGTCGTCGGCGATCTCGCGCATCACCCAATAAAGATGGCCGTAATCGGCGCGCGAGCCGGACACCACGAGGATGCGGCGCTCAGGCATGTCCCGATCCGGCTTCAGTGCCGATCTCCAGGCCGGGACCCGACGGCAGGTTGACGATGCGGGCCGCCAGGGCTTCGGTCGTTTCCATCGCCATCCGCGGGCAGTCCCGGTACATCGGCAGTTCGTGCATCGGCCGCCAGGCCGGGCGGAGCCCGAAGCCGGCCGCGTGCGCGGCGGCCAGAAGACCGTGCAGCGCCGACCGGTCCGGCGTATCTAGCAGCAGCGCGTTCAGCCAGTAATTGCTGAAAGCCTCGGCCGGCTCGGTGAGCACGGAAACGCCGGGAACATCGGCGAAGGCCTCGACATAGGCGGCGGCGAGGCGGCGCTTGCGGGCGATGAAATCGTCCAACAGTTCCAACTGCGCACAGCCGAGCGCCGCGTTGATGTTGGGCAGCCGGTAATTGTAGCCGACCTGGTCGTGATCGTATTCCCAGGCGTGCGCGCGCTTCGCCGTCGTCGTCAGGTGCCGGGCCGCCGCCGCCAGCGCGTCGTCGTCGGTCAGGATGGCGCCGCCGGCTCCGGTCGTGACCGTCTTGTTGCCGTTGAAGCTGAGCGTTCCCATGCGCCCGAAGGTGCCGGTGTGCCGGCCGCGATAGGTGGAGCCGAGGGACTCCGCCGCGTCCTCGACCAGCGGCAGATCGAAGTCGCCGGCGACCTCACAGAGGGCGTCGACGCGGGCCGGGTGGCCGAACACGTGCACGCAGACGATGGCCTTCACCGGCCGGCCGGTCGCCTTGTTGATGGGGCCGCCGTTGCCGACGCGGAGCGTGTCGCCGAGATGCTTGCGGAGGCGCTCCGGATCGACGCCGAGGGTCGTCGTTTCGGCTTCCGCGAAATGCGGCACCGCGCCCGCGTGCGCCACCGCGTTGGCGGTGGCGGCGAAGGTCAGGCTCGGCACGATCACCTCGTCGCCGGCGCCGACGCCGAGCGTCAGGAACGCCGCGTGC
The DNA here is from genome assembly GCA_038117205.1 of Rhodospirillales bacterium. GTDB lineage: Bacteria > Pseudomonadota > Alphaproteobacteria > Rhodospirillales > Casp-alpha2 > JAQBZY01. Next base: position 50,542 of record JAYOFL010000004.1, read on the forward strand.
AGCGCCGCCGTGCCGGTGTTGGTGGCGATGACGTGCTTGGCGCCGGTGATGTCGGCGAGCATCTTCTCGAAGCGCGGCACGAAAGCGCCGGCCGTCGAGACCCAGCCCGTGTCGAGGCATTCCTTGACGTAGGCCCACTCGTTGCCGGCGAAGCGGGGTTCGTGCAGCGCCGCGCCGTCGGGCAGCAGGCGCCGGAGAACGTCGAGGATGGTATCGGGATCTGGCGCGGTCATCACATCTTCTGGTCCAGATCGCGTTCCGTTTCGATGTGCGCCAGTTCCGGCACGGCGAGACGGATGGCGGCGACGATGTCTTTCTTGCTCCAGGCCGGTTGCGCACGCAGCCGTGCGACGGCGTCGAGGGCCGCGTCCAAGCCCCGCCGGTCCCAGCCGCGCATGCCGTCGACGACGCCGATGGCGGCGTGACGCGACGTATCAATGGCGTCGCCATCGCGATGAAACTCCTCGAGCGGTTTCTCGCCGCTGGTGTCGGAGGGCGCGAAATGGCACGGCCAGCGCCCGCCTTCGCCGGGAACCATGCGCCGGGCTTCTTCCTCGCTCTCGCAGTAGAGCGGCGCCAAGCCCCGGCTCCTGAGGATGATCTCGGCGATTTCTTGGAACGTCAGGGTGTCGGCGTCCGGATTGAGACGCGGGAAATACACCTCGCCCGACGCGCCCAAGGCGCCGGCGAGCAGACACAACTCGCCGGCTTCCCGGTGCGAGATGAAATAGCGCCGCACATCGCTCGGTCCCGCCAGCGGCTGGCCGGCGGCGAGCCGGTTCAGGAACCCTTCCAGCAGACTGCCGGCGGAAAAGGCGACGTTGGCGAAACGCGCCGAGCCGACGTGCCGGCGCTCGGCTTGCGACCACAGCACCTGCTCCATCATGTTCTTGCTCGCACCCATCAGGTTGGCCGGGCGCACCGTCTTGTCCGTCGAGACAGAGAAGACGCGGGTCGCCGCGCCGGCCGGCAGTCCGGACAGGAACGCCGCCAGCGAGACCACGTTGGTATCGAGCATGCGCATCAGGCTGTAGGGATCGCGCTCGGCGCGGACGTGTTTCATGGCCGCGAAATTGAAGATGGCGTCGTAGGGTCCGTGCGCGGCGACCAGGCGCTCGAAGATCGGACTGCCGAGCTCGGCAACGAAGGTGCGGAAATCGTCCGGCGACGGTTGGCCGGAAGACCGCAGGTCGCGGACCAGTTCGACAAGGGTGTTCTCGTTGATGTCGACGGCGTGCAGCGCGTCGGGCCGGAACGCCAGCGCCTGGCGGACGATGCTCGACCCGATGGAGCCGCCGGCGCCGATTACCAGAAGCCGCGCGCCGCCGAGCGTCTCGGCAAGCGCCGCCCCGTTCGCCGCCATGTCGGCGGCGAAGAGCGAGTCCTCGCGGCCGAGAATCTCGGCCAGGACGCGGCTGTCGGGCGTGGCGGTCATCCGTTGATCGGTGCTCGAAGATGAGAGGGTGCGGCACGCTACCGCCATTCGGGTGAACGGCGTTCATCCGGCGGTTCGGGCGGTAGCTGCCGGCCACGCGACCGCGTGCGGTCGAGGGCCTGCCGGCGCCGCCGCCAAGCCCCGCAATCCGGGACCGCGACGGCCTTGCGCCAGGGCCGCACTATAAGGCGTTCACGATATGAACGTCAATCGCCTAGAAAATTGATTCGCCTGGGCTCGGCGGGGTATTCGCCGTGTCAGACGCCGGCTTGGCGGCGCCTCCGCCCGGGGCCGCCGGACCCGTCCGCGACGTCCATAGCCAGAGCGCGGCGCCCGGCAGCGACGACGCCATCCGGACGACCCCGGAGGCGACGGAAATGGCCAGGATGCTCTCCGCGTCGAGCGCCGGCACCCCGGCCAGCACATGCAGGAACAAAAGCTCGCGGCCGCCCCATCCGGCGTACAGGAACGGCAGGTTTTGAACGATGATGACGATTGGCGCCAAGGCGACGAACAGCAGCAGCGGCGGGTCGGCCATGAAATTGCCGGCGATCAGCCAGGCGATGCCGCCCTGCGCCACGACTTGCACGATATTGAAGAGCGCCTGGCGCGACAGAACCCCGCCGGAGAGCCGGAACTGCGCCCGGATGTCGTCGACGATGCCGGAGAGCCTGCCGATCCAGGGTCGGCCGCGGTTGCCCGGCGCGCCGGCGGCGGCGATGGCGAGCGCGCCGGCCACGGCCACTGCGGCCAGAAGGGCGGTCTCGAAGATCAGAAAGTCGCGGGGAATGGGCAACACCGCGTGCGCGGCCAGGAAAACGAGCGCGGTGGCGAACAGCAGCAACACGCCGACGATCCGGTCGTACAGCGTGCAGAGCGTGGCGACGGCGGCGGAGAGCTTGAGCCGGACGTAGGTGAAGGTCAGCTTCACGAGATCGCCGGCGGCGGAAAACGGCGCGAAGTGCGCGGCGAACAGGGACAGAAAATTGAGCCCGAACAACATGCCGAAGGCCGGCGAGATACCGGCCTTGGTTTCGAGGATGAGCCGAAAGCGCGCCGTCGCCGCGGCCAGGCTGATCCACATGAGAAGCATCGAGAGGACGATCGACGCGGGAGATATTGCGGCCACGACCTTGCCGACGGCGGCGGTGTCGACCTTGCCGAGCGCGTAGATGAGCGCGGCGGCGGAAATGCCGAGGGAAACGGCCGCCGTGGCGATCCGTTTGATCCGCCGCCCGGACCCGCTGCCCGACGGACGGTCCGCCGGGGGCTCAGCGCTGCTGGACGTCACGCCGGTTCACGCGCCATCCGCATCCGGCGCGGCGGGATTGCGGGACTTGGCGGACGGGCGCAGCCGGTAGCGGCGCTGCGGCTCCGGCTGGAACAGGACCCGGATCACCAACTCGCCGATCAGGCCTTGCGTGATCAGTACGACGCCGGTCAGCATCAGGAACACGCCCAACATCAGAAGCGGCCGGCCGCCGATGCTTTCGTGAAAGAAGATCTTGAGGAACGCCAGATAGGCGGAGATGGCGAACCCCGGCACCATCAGAATGATTCCGAGACCGCCGAAGAAGTGGATCGGCCGGTCCAGGTACTTGTGCATGAACTTGATCAGCAGAAGATCGAGCAGAACGCGGAACGTCCGGTCGAAGCCGTACTTCGAGCGTCCGAATTTCCGGGGCCGGTGGTTGACCGGCGTCTCGACGATGCGCGCGCCGACGTCGGCCAGGACGGCGGGCAGGAACCGGTGCATCTCGCCGTAAATCCGGACGTTCTCAAGATACGAACGGCGATACGCCTTCATGCTGCAGCCGTAGTCGTGCAGCCTGACGCCGGTGACGGCGGAAATCAGACGGTTGGCGACGTTGGAGAACAGCACCCGCAACTTGCCGTCGTGGCGGTCCTTGCGCCAGCCGGACACCAGGTCGGCGGCGTTTTCGTCGAGCATCTTCAAGAGGCGCGGAATGTCGGCGGGGTCGTTCTGCAGGTCGCCGTCGAGTGTCACAACGGCGTCGCCCCGCGCCGCGTCGAAACCGGCCTGCATGGCCGTCGTCTGACCGTAGTTCCGCGCCAGAAATACGCCCCGGACCTGCGGATAGGTCTTCGCGGCCTTGTCGATCTCTTGCGGCGTGCCGTCTCGCGACCCGTCGTCGACGAGAATGATCTCGAAGCTGCGTTCGAGAGGCGTCAGGCTCTCGATCAGTTTCGCCGTGAGCTCCGAGACGGACTCCTCCTCAAGGTAAAGCGGGACCACGACGCTGACGTCGAGGGCCGGGGGATCGTCCGATTTTCCGTCAGCGGGTGTCTGCATGCGGAACGCCTGAGAGTCTCCGGTGCGTTTAAGACCGGTGTTTATAAGGATTGCGCATTGCCTTATACACACAAAGTCCGGATCGGGCACCGCCAATATTGGCGCGGTCGGCGCCGTGGCCGCGCCGGACCGGGGCGCCCGGCCGTCGACGAACGGAGACAAGGCGCTGAGTTTCGACACATTACTTCTCCTGGTTGCCGCGCCATTCGCGATTCTGGCCTTTGTGTTCGCGGGGCGGAAAGCGGCGCCGCACTTGTCGCGCCGAGACGCGCAATGGCTCGGCTTCGCCTGGGTCGTGCTTTGGAGCGTCGAGTACTGGATCGCCGGCGACCGCTCGTTCCTGTTGTTCGGCGCCGAGCTCGAATACGGGCTTGCCGTCGATCTCCTGGTTTCCGTTCTTAACGACGGCGCGCGGTATCTGCACCGGTTGGCCGGCGGCGTCGACCGTTACGTCATGACGACGAACGCCGGCCAGTTGCTGTCCCTCGAGCGCATTTTGGCCGACTGGCTGCCGCTCGGTGCGGCGAACGGCGTGCACAAGATTACCGTCTGCGCCGTCGGCTTCGTCGGCACGTATCGGCTGAGCCGTAGCGCCGGTGCGGACCGTTGGCAGGCGACGCTCCTGGCGTCGTTGTTCACGCTGAGCCATCAGCGCATCACGGTGATGACCTGGAGCCACGGTACCGGGTTCGCCGCCTTGCCGCTCGGCGCCTACCTGCTGGTCGCCCGCGCCGGGCGGCGGCACTATTGGGCCGGCGTCGCCGCCTTTGCCGCCTTCTTCGCCGCCAGTTGCACGCCCACGCACAGCCTGATCGCGCTTAGCGTCGCCGTCGTCGGCACGGCCGTCGCCTTTGGGCGTTGGCGTCTCGCCTGGATGGCGCTGCTGGCGCTCGCCGCCGTTCTGATCGTCGTCGTCGTCAACTGGCACGAGGGACTGTTCGCGAAATTTCTGCTCGGCGCCGAAACGGTGCGTGGCGACAGCGTCGAGACAAACTGGATGCCGATCCGCCCGGCGGTCCTTCTGGTGGGCGTCGCGGCGGCATTGGGCTGTGTCGTTGTCGACCGCCGGGACGGTTGGCGGATCGCGGTCGCCCTGGCGTTCGCCGCCGGTTGCGGCGAGGCGGCGCAATATCTGACGGCGAGCGTTCCGCTGCTGGCGCCGGTTCGGAACATCAATTTTCACAACGGCGACGCCGCCATACCGGTTCTCGCCCTGCTGGCGGCGGCGATGTTCATGGCGCGGGCGCGCATCGCCGGCGGCATGGCCACCAAACAGAAGATCGCCACCATGCTTCTCGCCGGTCTCGTCGCCGGCCACCTGGCGTGGCAGAAGGCCTACGACGGCGCGGTGTGGCTGAGCGAAGGCGGCCTCGGCGTTCTCGCCAGCGTATCGGACCGGCTCCGCGATGCGCCGTGGAAACCGCTCGAGCCGGTGCGCGCCGTCAGCGTTCCCTATCGTCTGCCCGCCAACGCGGTCGCCGCCGCCGGGCTCGACACGTTCGACGGCATGTTTCCGCTGATCGACCGCCGCATCGCGGCATATTGGGATGCGGTCGTGGCGCCCCGCCGCATCGACGCGGCGTCGGCGTTTCTGATGATTCCGGGTGCTTCCTACGATCCGAAATGCTGCCGGGAATATCGCTTCGCCGAAATGGCGGACGTCGATCTGCTGCGGCTCGCCAACGTCGGGATCGTGTTGTCGGTGCTGCCGCTCCGTGACGACCGTCTCGTGGAATTGACGCCGCCGGCGCCGTTCGATCTACCGCGCGCGGACGGATCGCGGTGGGCGCGCGCCGGCGCATTGGCGGAGGCCATTCTGCGGCCGGCCCCGGTCCGCGCCTATGCTATCGCGGATCCTCTGCCGCGCGTCTACGGCGCGACGGATGTCGTCGTCCTGCCGGACGCCGTGTCGGACGCGGAATACTTCGCGCGAGTCCGCGCCGACGGGCTTCGCCGCGCCGCCGTCGTTCGCGGTGCCGCCATTCACCCTGGCGGCGCGCCGTTCAAGGCCGCCCCGTCGCTCGCCGTGGACACGTACTCGCTGATCGCGGACGGGTTTGACATCCAAGTGACGGCGCCCGACGGCGGCGTCGTCATCGTCAATGCGCTCCTCAACAGGTTCTGGCAGGCGGCGGTGGACGGCGTGCCGGCCGGCCTCGCGCCGGTGAATGGATTTCAGACCGCCGTGCAGGTGCCGCCGGGGGCGCGGCGCATCGAACTCCGCTACGCGCGGCCGAGCTTCGTCGATATCTTGAGCGGACGGGCGACGCTTGCGGCGGCCGTCAGGCCACGACCTTGACCTTCTCGGCGCCGACGATCTGGTATTGCGCCGGCCGCGCCTTGGTCGCGTTAAAGTCCCAGTGCGGCCAGCGCTCGCGGGCATAGTAGCTCGCCGGATAGGTCTTGCTGGTCGCCGACAGCAGCAGAAACTTCACGAAGTAATACGCGTCCCAGAGAATCTCGCCGGTCCGGACGCCGCGCAGCAGGCGCTGAATCCAGAACCGCGGATTGTGCAGGATCGCCCGGCGATAGCCGATCTTCATGAATTCGAGGATCGTGTCGTAGCTGATGCTCGGATGGTTGAACAGCGGCTCTTCCGTATAGATGAAATAGTCGTCCCAGTTGTAGGACTTGATCGTCTTGGCCTCGACCGCCTTGTTGAACATGGGCGTGCCGGGGAAGCCGATGGTGACGCCGAACTTGAGAACGTCGAGCGGCAGCCGGCGCGCGAACTCGATGGTATCCATCATGGTTTCATCGGTGTCGGCGGATAGGCCGAGCAGGAAGAAGCCGGTCGTGTCGAGGCCGGCGGCGCGCGCCATGTTGACGGCCTTGTATCCCTGCTCGATGGACGCCTTGCCGCCCTTGCCGAAGGCCTTCAGCACCGCGTCGTTGCCGGATTCGAACCCGAACGACACGCGATAGCAGCCGGCGCGGCGCATCTTCTCGAACAGTTCGTCGTCGGCGCTTTCGACCCGGATGCCGTTGCTGGCGGTCCAGATAATGTCGAGGTTCCTGGCGGAAATGGCGTCGCAGACGTCGCCGGCCCAACGTTGGTCGGACGTGAAGATATCGTCGGCGAGCTTGAATTCGCGGAATCCCAGCCGCTGCAGATGTTCCGCCTCGTCCGCGCACCGCTCCGGCGACTTCTTGCGGTAACCCAGGCCCATGGCGACCTTGCTGGCGCAGAAGTCGCATTTGAAGACGCAGCCGCGCGAGAACTCGGCCATCGTGATCGGCGTCCGCCGCGCATAGAGCTTCGACATCGCCGTGTATTCGTCGGGATTGTAAAGGTGCCACGCCGGCATCGGCAGCGTATCGAGATCGGCGATCGGCGGGCGCCATCCGGTGAACGTCGGCTCGCCGTTGTCGTTGTAATAGAGACCGAGGATGTCCTTCGGCGCCTTGCCGTCGCAATATTCGGCGAAGGAGAAATCGGCCTCGCCGACGAATATGGCGTCGAGCATGGTCTCCTTCATCGACTCGTAGGGCAGCGCCGAAAGGTGCGGCCCACCGGCGACGACGGCGATGTCTTTCGAGACGTCCTTGGCCAGAACGCTGATGTCGCGCACTTGGTTCATCAGCGGCGTCGTCGCGGTGACGCCGACGACGTCGGGTTTGAAGGCGCGGATGCCGTCCGAGATGATCCGGTGATCGTAGGGCTTGGAGGAGAGATCGAGAATCTCGACCTGATGGCCGCCCTGCAGGGCGGCGCCGGCGATGGTCGCGATGCCGAGCGTCGGATGCACCGGATTGATGATGCCGGCCTTGGCGTTGCCGTAGCTGCCAAAATAGGACGGATTGATCAGAAGGACGCGTGCCATCGGGTCATTCTTTCGAGCGCATCTGGGCCGGCACGTCGCCGATCCTCGCGGTTGCCATCCGTCTATGTAGCTTCCCCGCCATGCACTTTAAACCCCTAGTTCGGGACCGGCGGCGCCGCCGGGCGGTTGCGCCAGCCGTGACAGCCGTCCGATATCGCGGTAAAGCAGGGTCAGCAGGCGTTCCGCCGTTCCCGCCGGCGCGATCCGGAGCGCCCGCGCCGCGACGAGGATTCGGATCAGCAGACCCGTCGGAACGACGAGCGGCAGACGCCGGCGCGGGTGACGCGCTTCCAGCCCCTCGAAGAAGGCGCGCGGCGTCAGCGGCGGCTCGGGATAGCCGGCGTAGACGCCGGGCGCGGCGTGCGTTTGCCAGAACGGACGCATCCGCGCCAGCAACGCCGCCGCGCCGACCGGATAGAAGCGGTAGTCGCCGGGCCGGAAATCGAACGCGAATGGCGTCTTGGCGACCAGACCTTCGATCTTGCCGTAGGCCGATCCCAGCTCGGCAGATTCCAACAGGCCGGAGACGAGCACGCTGCCGCCGCGCTCCCGGACCAGCGTCTCCATCAGGAACTTCGTCCGGCCGTACACGGACGGCGCACCGGCGCCGGCGGCGATGGTCGACACGAACAGGAACCGATCCGGATGCGGACAGCCCTGCAAAAGGTTTTCGATCATCCGGCGGTTGTCGGCCAGGGCTGCTTCCGCGTCGGTGCCGCGCCGCCACGCCAGATGCACGACGGCGTCGGCGGACGACAATTCTTGCCGCAGCCGATCCGGCAGCGGGGCGCTGAGATCGCAGGCGAGGTAGTCAACGCCGGGCGCCTGGTACAGCGCGTCGCCGGCGCCCCGGCGCGGCGACAGGACGGCGAGGACGGCGGTGCCGGGCGTCGCCGCCATATCGCGGATCAGCATCTGGCCCGGGGTCGAGCCGGCGCCGGTGACGACGACCCGGCGCTCAGGCATCGAGGGCCTCGACGCACGTCCGGGCGGCGTTGGCCATGATGGTGAAGGTCGGCGGCTGCGCCGGGGCGAGCGGGAAGACGGCGGAATCGCAGACATGGACGCGCGGCATGACGGCGCCGTCGGCGCCGATGCGGAACGGGTCGCTGCCATATGCCATCGTGCCGGCATAATGCGAGCTTGTGCCGGCGGCCATGAACGGGAACGGCGGAATGACGAAACCGGTTCCGACGGCGGCCCGGCGCAGACGGCGGAAGGCGGCGCGCGCGGCGGCCCGGTCGGCGCCCCGGCGCGCGGCGATCCGAAGCTCGCCCGTGCCGTCGAGGCGGACGGAGAGGTCCGGCCCGCGCATGCTGTCGAGATAGAGCTTGCCGAAGCCGATGCGCCGGCGGAGCGCCGCCGACAGACCGCGGAACGCCGGCCACCAGGCGGCCGGCACGAAGCATCGCCAGGTCAGATCGGGCATCGGCGCCAAATTGGCATGCGCGTATCCCGCGCCGTCGCCGTCGTCGGCAAGGCCGAGCACCGTGTTGGCGATGGCGAGGTGGCTATCGTCGGTCGTCCCTCGGCCGCGGCTGGCGTCGGCGAAGGCGAACAGATAGACGGCGCTGTCCAGCAACGGCAGTTCGCGCTCCCGCAGGTCCATGCTGCGCAGCATGATCTCGGCGCTGCCGATGCAGCCGGCGGCCAGGAACACGCGGTCGAAACCGCCGTAGGTGCCGTGCGTCGTGACGACACTCGCCTGCGCCGCGCCGCCGTCGACGGTGAGAACCCGTTCGGCGACGAGCCGGTTCTGAAAATCGGGCCATAGCCGGGCGATGCCGGCCGCGCCCTCGAAAATCGCGTTCCGGAAGCAGCCGCTGAAGCATTCGCCGCAACGGACGCAGCCCGGCCGGCCGGCTTCGCCGGTTTCGACGCCGAGCCGGTTGACGCCGGCGTAGACGCCGGGCTGGCGCGCCTCGTCCAGTCTCGCCGTGAACTTCTCCAGGACCGCCGCCGGCCGGTGCGGCCGCCGGTTGACATAGGACCGGGGAAAATATCCGGCAAGGCCGTCCTCGGCGCCGGACAATCCGACCGCGTCGGCGATCTCGGTGTAGTAGGGATGCAGGCGGTCGAGCGGCACCGGCCAGCCCGCCATATCGCCGTCCACCAACGGAAACATGCTGGCGCTCCAGAACCGGCTCAGCCCGCTCCGGAAATCGCTGCGCCAGATCTTTTCCTGTCTTTTGCCTTGGCCCTCCAAGTCATGCCTGGGGATGGCCGCCCCGTAATGGGTACGCGCCGGCGGAAACGAAATGCCGGCGCCGTCCGCAATGGCGCGGTTGAGCGTGCGGAGGTTGTCGGTCGTCCAACTGCGCGGATCGACGGCGGCGAGCGGCGGGTCGGCAATGACGCCGGGCGCGTCGAAAAACCAGACGTCGGCATCCGGATGGCGTCGGCGCAAGGCGGCGGCGACGCCGAACGCGGCGGCGCCGGTACCGATGATGGAAACGCGCGGTGGCGATGCAGAACCGGAAATCGAAGGTCTCCACCCAAGGCCGTCCGCCGCTTCCGGCCGGCCGGACAATCAACCGCCCGTGGCGGCGTCTTTCACGTGCACGGTACGACGAATTGCGGCGACAGGCTCGCCCGCACTTCGCGCCCGAGAAGATTGAACAGGATCACGACCCGGTCGAAACCGCGCCGCGTCACGAAGATGCCCTCGACGTCGGTGAGCGGCCCCTGTTCGACGCGCAACCGGTCGCCGCTCTTGTATTGCGCCGCGTCGGAAATACGGACCAGCCCGTCCTCGTCCTGGCGGGCGCGGATCTCCTCGATCACCGCGTCCGGTACGGCGGCCGGATACTCGTCGAACTGCACGATGGATTTGACGCCGACGGTGGAGCGGATCGACCGCCAACCGAGCCGTTCGGGGTCGAGCCAGACGAACATATAGCCCGGAAACAGCGGCGCGCGGACGCTGTCGCGCCGCCGGGCGTGCCGGCGCACCTTGAGATGGCGCGGCAGGAAAATCTCGAATCCCTGGCGGATCAGATGCGCCGCCGCGGTGTCCTCCGCCTTTGCGTGCGTGTTGACGACGCCCCAATAGCCGCTCATGGCTCGATGTCCTCGTTGCCGGTGACATCGACGCCGAGGAACGGCGGCGCGATCAGCCGCTCGGCGGGCAGGAGCTTCGCCAGTGCGTCATACTCCCGCTGCGGATCGCCGACGTCGGCGATGACCATGACGTCGTGGGGGTCTAAGCGGCCGATGTCCGAAAAGACGGGGATTCCCTGGTAGTCGTCCCGCTGCGTGCTCGGGTCGGCGATGCCGACGATGCGGATGCCGTCGACCTCGCGCGAGCAGAGGACGGCGATTTCCGTCAGATCCGTCAGGCCGTGCAGGGCGACACGGGGCTGTCCGCGCCGGACGCAGGCTTCGAAGAGCTCGGCGTATTGGACGCGGGCGATGCGGAAGAGCTGGAAGCCCTGGGTCAGGAACTCCCCGGCGAGCCGGCTCTTTTCCGACAGGCCGCGCGGCGTCAGGTAATAGGCGTAACGGTTTGCCGGCACCTGACGCACCTTGATCAGGCCCCGCGTCACGCATCGCTTGAGATAGGCGTTGGCAAGGCCGAGCGCGATCCCGAGCTCGCGCGACAAATGGCGCTGCGACACCTGCGCGTTGTCCTGCACCGCGTTCAGCAGGCCGAGCGTGATCCGCGCCTCGTTGTCGAGGTGGGCGCTTTCCGACTTGGACGACGTCATGCGGCGGTTGTTCCTCGCGGTTCCCAGGAGACGAGCGCGAGTCTACCCCGTTCATTTTGTGAACGTCAACATCGTTCATTTCATGAACAGCTGTCGGGTTCCTTGTAAAACAAGGGGATGCAGGCCGTGCGGCGGCTTTCCGGATTGACTTTCATTGGCCCGGCCCATATTCGGAAGGCCGGATCAGCGAATTCGGGAATCGGCGTTTGGCGAAGAACGGATCCCCTTCGGTTGCCGTGATCGGCCTCGGCTACGTCGGTTTGCCGCTGGCGTTGGCATTGGCCCGGCATTTCGACGTCGTCGGCTTCGACATCTCGAAGGCCCGGGTCGGCGAGTTGCGGGCGCACCGGGACCGTACCGGTGAGGTGGCGCCCTCGGAACTCAAGGCGACGGCGATGTCGATCACCGCGGATCCGTCCGCGCTCAAAGGCGTCGACGTCTTCATCGTCACTGTGCCGACGCCGGTCGACGACACCAACAAGCCCGATCTCGGCGCCGTCCGCGCCGCCTGCGCGACCGTCGGCAAGGTCATGCGCCCGGGCGCCATCGCCGTTTTCGAGAGCACGGTCTATCCCGGCGTCACCGAGGACATCTGCGGTCCGGAACTGGAGCGATCGTCCGGTCTCGTCTGCGGCAAGGACTTCTTCCTCGGCTATTCGCCGGAGCGCATCAATCCCGGCGACCGCGAGCACACGGTCGACAAGATCACCAAGGTCGTCGCCGGCCAGACGCCGGAAGTCGCCGACCGACTCAAGGCGGTCTACGGCGCCGTCACCGGCGGCAACGTCTTCGTCGCTGCCAACATCAAGACGGCCGAGGCCGCGAAGGTGATCGAGAACGCGCAACGCGACATCAACATCGCCTTCGTCAACGAAGTCGCCATGATCTTCAACAAAGTCGGCATCTCGACGCACGATGTGTTGGCGGCGGCCGGCACGAAATGGAATTTCCTCAAGTTTTCGCCGGGCTTCGTCGGCGGCCATTGCATCGGCGTCGATCCGTTCTACCTGGCGCACCTCGCCGAGCAATTGGGCCACGACCCGGAAGTCATCCTGGCCGGGCGGCGCATCAACGACGGCATGGCCGGGTTCGTCGCCGAGCGCATCGACGTCCAGCTCGGCGGTGGGCCGAAGCGGGTTCTCGTGCTCGGCCTGACGTTCAAGGAGAACGTGCCGGATCTCCGCAACTCGAAGGTCGCCGATCTAGTCGTGCGGCTCGGCGAGCTTGGCCACGACGTGAAGGTGCACGATCCGCTGGCCGACCGCGACGAAGCGCGGGAGCACTACGGCATCGAGCTTCTGCAGCACCTGGACGAGGGCCGTGGCAGCGACTGCGTCGTCGGCGCCGTGCCGCACGCCGTCTACATGGCGTTCAGCGGCCGTATGCTGTCGTCGCTGGTGGCGGAAGGTGGCCTCGTTGCCGATCTCAAGGGCATGTGGCGGCATGTGGCGCCGACGCCGGCCTACCGGCGCTGGGAACTCTGAGCGGCCCGGCTTTCGGTCCCGGCCATGGCGGTGCCGCTCATGAGAATGTTCGAATTCGAGTCCCGAGCGGACTGCGCCCAGGCGCTTGCCGACGCCATGGCGGCGGCGCTTCGGGACGCCCTCGACGCCCGGCCGGCGGCGTCGCTGGCGTTGTCCGGCGGCCGCACGCCGCGATCGGTATTGCCGCTCCTGGCCCGGTGCGGTCTCGATTGGCGGCGGGTCTTCATCACACTGGCCGACGACAGATGGGTGGCGCCGGCGGACCCGGACAGCAATGCGCTGCTGGTTGACGTATGTCTGTTGCGTGAGGGCGCGGCGGCGGCGCGGTTCCGGCCGCTCTGGTCGGCGGCGGCGACACCGCGCGAGGGCCTGCCGGCGGCGGAAGCGTCGCTCGCCGACGTGCCGTTTCCCCTCGACGTCGCCTATCTCGGCATGGGGCCGGACGGCCACATCGCATCCCTGTTTCCGGGCGACGACGCGTCGGCATTCGACCGGGCGGGCGGGCGCTGCGTCACGGGGCGCGCGCCGACGCCGCCGCATGAGCGGATCAGCCTGTCGCTGGAAACGCTGCTGGCGACGCGCACGTTGTTCCTGCATCTGACGGGTGAGAAAAAGCGGCAAGTCTTCAACGGCGCGTCCGTCGGCGCACCGACACCGCGCTTGCCGGTGTCGCTGCTCCTGCACGCGGGGCATCCCGATCTTCGGGCCTTCGTCGCGCCTTAGAGTGGCGAGGGGTTGTCGGCAATCCGCTCAGGCAGCCCGCTCAGGCGGTCCGTTTAGGCGGTCCAGCGGCGATGCGGCCCGATATCCAGGTGCACGAAGTCGCTCTTCGGATACATACCGACACCGCCGTCCACCCAGCGGATGAAATCCATCGCCAGATGCTCCAGCGTCACACCGCGCACCCTGACGTCGAGGGCCTGGCCGCTGTTGTGAAAGGCGTTCGGTGATCCGGCGGCGAGTGGCTTGGCCGGATCGTTGGCGATGTGGCCGCGAACGATCTCGAGTTCGCGCTTCTCGCCGTAGCCGGTCATCATGGCGTGCATGACGTCGAGCAGGCCAACATCCACCGATCCCAGGGTCTCGGTCTTGAAATCGCGAAGAATCCTGTTGGCCGCGGCGATGCCGTCGGCGAGATACTCGCCCGCCGACCAGAACGTGACCGTGTCGCGCTCGCCCGTCGCCGGCACGAAGAATGAAATCGACCGGTCGGCCTCGGGCCTTGCCAGACGTATGGCGACCGGCGCCGTCATCAAGGCCGCGCCCGCCAACGATCCGGTCAAAAGAGTCCGTCTGGTAATCCGCATGTGCACCCTCCGGCGGAACCCGCGGGGCGTCTCCACCCCTTTCCGCACCCTTTAATTATAGCGACTTGGCCACCCGATTGCACATGAACCCCCGGCAAGATTGCCATGCCGGACGCTCATGCGCCGTCAGCGGTCCATGGCGAGCCGCCATTTGACGACGGTGTCGCCCCCGTGGTCGCCCCCGCAGTCGCCACCGTGCTCGCCGGCGATCACGATCTGGCGCGAGCGGTGCCGGAGACCGTCGCCGAAATAGACGCTGTCCTCGACGTCGAGGCGGCCGTCACAGCGGAACCGCCAGCCCGGACCGCGCGGAAGCTTCAGGAGCGCCTCCTGGCCGCCCTCGACCGGCAGCGCGGCGACGTCCGGATGCAGGTGAAAGCGGATGGCGAACGGCGTCGCGAAGCCGCCGCTCAGCCGGTCCTCACCCCTGAGGTCGCCGCCGCCGGCGTCGAGATAGAGCGCCCGATGATGGCGGATGCCGTAGGCCTTCTCGTAGCCGTCGTGCCAGCCTTCCAAGAGGCGCGCGCCGTCGTGATCGCGCCGCTCGGCGTGGACCTCGGTCGGGTGCGCATCCTGGCCGCCGAGGACGAGGGTCGCGTGCGCCGCCGTCTTGCGGAGCGCCGGTCCCCAGGTCTCGCCGCCCGCGATGTCGGCGCAGGCGAGACCGCAACTGGTGACGAGGCGCATCTTGCCGATGCAGAGTTCGAAGGCCAGCGGCGAAAGGTGCGCGTCCGGATCGCCGGCGCCGCCGCGTCCGGTGTCGACCAGGACCGTCGTTTGTCCCGACCGCAGCCGGCAATAGCCGGTATGCGGCGCATAGGCCATGGCGCGGCCGTGATTGCCGGACGCCGAGAGGACCGCCTCGATCAGGTCCTCGTCGCCGGCGCGGCCGCCGCCCAGCAGCGTCAATTCGCCGTCGCCCATCCGCAGCGCCCGGATGAACGGCGCCATCCGGTCGATGGCGGAAATCAGGCCGGCCGGCGGTTCCATCTGGTGGTGCGCGAGCGCATCGCGGATTTCGATCAACAGCGCCAGCACGGCGAGCGCCTTGCTCGGCGACCGTTCAATGTGCCCGCCGTCGCCGAGCACCTGACGGTCGACGTCGGCACCCAGGGCGCGCAGATCGCGGGCGAGGGCGCGGCGAACTTCGGCGAGCGCGAGCGCCGAAAAGATGCGGCCCCGGTGCGTCAGGAAGCGGCGCCAGGGTCGGGGCGCCGACATCGGCACCCGGTGCAGATGCCTCGCTCCCCGGAGAACGGTCCGGCCGAGTTGTGCCCGCGCCCGCGCCGACGCGCCGCCGGTCAGCATCTCGAAGGCGTCGGTCAACCGGGAGATCCGCTCGCCGAGCACGTCCGGCCGCCACGCGGCGGGCGTCCAACGGACGAGATTGGGGAGCCGGCTGTCGACGGCGGACCGCGCGTCAACCGGCAGCATCAGCGGCAGGGCTCTGAAGGCGTCGCCGCCGAGTTCGGTAACGGCGCCGGCGGCGGCCGGAAACGGGGACAGGTTGTCGGCCATTTGCGCGGCGTGAACGGACAGCAATCCGCCGCCCATCGACGCGAGCGGACCCGGCGGCCGGGAACCGAGCGAGGCGTCGTAGAGCGGATTGCCGAAGACAATGCGGTGCAGGAATTCCCGCATATCGTCAGTCGAGCTCAAAGGCATCCTTGTAATTCAGCTTCAGCGCCGGGTCCTGCGCCTCCTTGCGGAGGAAACAGTTGCCGACCGTCAGCACCTCGATGTCGCTGCCCATGAAGCAGCGGAAGGCGTCCTCGGGCGTGCAGACGATGGGTTCGCCGCGGACGTTGAAGCTCGTGTTGACGAGCACCGGGCACCCCGTCTTCGCCTTGAACGCCGTCAGAAGCGCATGATAGCGCGGATTGGTCTCGGCATGCACGGTCTGGATGCGCGCCGAATAGTCGACGTGCGTGACGGCGGGAATGTCGGAACGCGGGACGTTCAGTTTCTCGATGCCGAACAGCGCGTTCTCGGCGTCCGTCATCTTGCGCCGCCGGCGCTCGACGACGGGGGCAACCATCAGCATGTACGGGCTGTCGGCCGCGATCTCGAACCAGTCCGTGACGTCCTCGCGCAGCACCGACGGCGCGAAGGGTCGGAAGCTTTCCCGGTATTTGACGCGGAGATTGAGCGTCTTCTGCATGGACGCCGAGCGCGGGTCGCCGAGGATGGATCGTCCGCCGAGCGCGCGCGGGCCGAATTCCATGCGGCCCTGGAACCAGCCGACGGCTTTTTCCGCCGCCAGGGCATCGACGGTGGCGGCAATCAGATCGTCGTCGTTCATGGTCTCGAACTTGGCGCCGGCGGCGGTGAGCCGCGCCTCGATGTCGGCCTGGTCGTAGACGGGGCCGAGGTAACCGCCCTTCATGCCGTCCATGGCGCCGTTCAGCGTGCGGGGCTGGCCCTTATAGAGGTGATAGGCGTTGAGCGCCGCGCCGAGCGCGCCGCCGGCATCGCCGGCCGCCGGCTGCACCCAGACGTTCTCGAAGGCGCCGTCTCTGAGCACCTTGCCGTTGGCGACGCAGTTGAGCGCGACGCCCCCGGCCAGGCAGAGATTCTTGACGCCGCTTTCCTGGGCCAGCGACCGGGTCAGGCGGAGCACCGCCTCCTCGATCACCGCCTGCACGGACGCCGCCAGGTCCATGTGCCGCTGCGTCAACATCTCCTCGGCCTTGCGCGGCGGTCCGCCGAACAGCTTGTCGAACTTCGCGTTCGTCATGGTGAGGCCGGTGCAATAGTCGAAGTACGACTGATCGAGGCGGAACGAGCCGTCCTCCTTGAGGTCGATCAGATTGTCGAGAATGGTCTTCGCGAAGGTCGGCTCGCCGTAGGGTGCCAGCCCCATCACCTTGTACTCGCCGGAGTTCACCTTGAAGCCCGTGTAGTAGGTGAGCGCGGAATAGAGAAGACCGAGGGAATGCGGGAAGTGGATTTCCTTGGTCATCTTGAGGTCGCTGCCGCGGCCGATGGCGACGCTGGTCGTTGCCCATTCGCCGACGCCGTCCATGGTCAGCACCACCGCTTCCTCGAAGGGCGAGGGGAAGAACGCGGACGCGGCGTGGCTTTGATGGTGCTCCGAGAACAGGAGCTTGTTCATCCAGTCGAAGTCCGGGTCGAACTTCTTGAACTCCTTTCTGAGCAGGTCCTTCTGGAACAGCTTTTCCTTCAGCCATACCGGGATCGCCATCCGGAAAGACGCGAAGCCCCTGGGCGCGAAGGTCAGATAGGTCTCGAGAAGCCGCTCGAACTTCAGGAACGGCTTGTCGTAGAAGGCGACGAAATCGACGTCGGCGAGTTTCACTCCCGCCTCGCCCAGGCAGTACTCGATGGCGCGCTCGGGGAACGCCGCGTCGTGCTTCTTGCGGGTGAACCGCTCCTCCTGCGCCGCCGCGATGACGGCGCCGTCCTCGATCAGCGCCGCGGCGCTGTCGTGATAGAACGCGGAGATGCCGAGAATGCGCACGCGCCCGCCCCGGTCCTCAGAAGATCGTGTAGATGAAGGGCGCCACCGCCGAGCCCTGGCTGAGCACCACGAGCCCGCCGAACACCGCCATCATGACGATCACCGGCAGAAGCCAGAACTTCTTCCGGATCTTGAGAAACGCCCACAGTTCTTGAATGAAGGCCATGTCGGATTCCTAAAACTGATTCTTCATGGATTGCGGTTCGGGACCGGGCGGGTCGCGCTCGATCCAATAGGACTTGGCATTCTTGTCGAAGGATCGGTTGAGCGGATCCTTGCCGGTGGCGCGCATCAAGAGCCCGATCGGCGTCACGGTGGTGAAGAACAAGAGCCCCATGACGAGCGGATTGACGAACTTGTACAGCAACATCCCAAACTTGAACCACAGGATGTTGAGGGGTTTGAGAGCCTTGGGCGCCACGTAGGCCAGCACCAGGAACACCGCGGCCACGCCGAGCGCCCAATAGCGGGGCGGCAGGCCCTTGATCAGCGGGAACAGCGCGATCACGGCGAAGACGACGGCGAAGACGATGCCGAAGCTCTTCTCCGATCCGACCTGCACGTCGCCGTGCCGGTTCAGGTCTTCGTGGGTTCCGCCGGTGCTCGCCATTCGCAATGCCCAATCCATTCGAAGCCCGTGTCTACCCCCCGGGCGGGGCGAAAGTAAAGTGTCGTTGCGTTAATGTTCCCTGATCAGTCTCGTGACGTAGAAGCCGTCCGTCCCGCCCGCCCCGGACAGCATCGACGGCAGCGTGCGCACGTCGCCGGCCGACGTGACCGCCGCCTCCAGGCCAACGAGCTCCGCCGCACGGACGGGGCGGCGGGAAAACGCGGGATTGGCGGCGAGAAACCCGTCGACGATCGCCGGGCCCTCTTCCGATTGCAGCGAACAGGTGCAGTAGACGAGATCGCCGCCCGGCTTGAGCATGCCGGCCGCCGCCGCCAGCAGGCGCGCCTGCACGGCGGTCAGTTTCCGGACGTCCTCCGGCGTCTTCAGCCGCGCCGCGTCCGGGTGCCGGCGGAGCGTCCCGGTGGCGCTGCAGGGCGCGTCCAGCAGGACGGCGTCGAGGGGCTCTGCCGGCCGCCACTTGGCGGCATCGGCGCATACGACCTCGGCCGCGAGGTGCGTGCGCGCCAGATTCTCGTGTACCCGCGCCAGCCGGTTCTTGGAAATGTCCAGCGCCGTCACCCGCCAGCCGGCGGCGGCCAACTGCATGGTCTTGCCGCCGGGCGCGGCGCAGAGATCGGCGACTGTCCGGCCGCCGCCGGCGCCCATCAGGAACGCCGGCAGCCGGGCCGACAGGTCCTGCACCCACCAGGCACCTTCCTGGAAACCGGGGAGCGCCGTCACGTCCGTCGTGTCGGAAAGCCGTATGGCGCCGCCCGGCATGACCTGGCCGCCGAGGCGCGCCGCCCATTCGGCCGGATCGCCGGCGACGGAAAGATCGAGCGGCGGCGACGTCAGATGTTGGACGGCGATGGCGCGGGTTGCATCCTCGCCGTAGGCCTCGCACCAGCTCTGCCACAGCCAGTCCGGGGTGTCGACGCGGACCCCGTCGAGCGCCGCCAGCATGTCCCGGCCGTCTCGCTGCAGCCGGCGCATGACCGCGTTCACCAGTTTCGCCATGTGCGTGAGCCCGGCGGCGCGGCAGAGCTCCACCGTCGTATCGACGGCGGCGTGGTCCGGCACGTCGGAGAACATCAGTTGCGCCACGCCGACGCGCAGTACGTCGAGGACCGGCCGCGACTTGGCGGCCGGGGGTTTTTCCAGGCAGGCGGAAATCAGGGCGTCGATCTCGCCCAGCCGCCGCATGACGGTCTTGGCGAGATAGACGGCGAGGGACCGGTCGGCGGTCGAAAGGCTGGCGTCGATGGCGTCGATGGCGTCGTCCAACTGGCGTTTTTGGTGCAGGACGGCGCGCACCAGTTCGAAGGTCGCAAGCCGAGGCGCCAGGCCGGGCGGGACGGAGGGTCGGGCGTTCATGGCCGGCACCCTACGCCCGGGGGCGGGATTGGCAAGGGCCGTGCTCAACGGGTTTTGTGATCAACCCCAAGGCCCGCCGCCGCCAGTGGCGTCGCCGGCGAGCTCGCGCAGCTTGCGGACGCGGTTGGCCGTCTTCGGGTGCGTCGAGAACAGGTTGTCGACGGAATGCGCATGCAGCGGATTGACGATGAACATGTGCGCCGTCGCCGGATTGCTCTCGGCGGTCTCGTTATTGTGGGCGGCGGCACCGCGTTCCAGTTTCTCCAAGGCCGACGCCAGCCACAGCGGGTTTCCGCAGATCTCGGCGCCGCCGGCGTCGGCGCCGTATTCCCGGGTCCGGGAAATCGCCATCTGAACCAGCATGGCGGCGATCGGGGCCAGGATCATGACCAGGATCGTGCCGATGGCGCCCAAGGGATTGTTGCGGTTGTTGCCGAAGAACAGCGCGAAGTTGGCGAGCATGGAAAGCGCGCCGGCCACGGTCGCGGTGATCGTCATGATCAGCGTGTCGCGGTTCCGGACGTGCGCCAGTTCGTGCGCCATGACGCCGGCCACTTCCTCGCTGTTGAGAATGCGCAGAAGCCCCGTGGTTGCGGCGACGGCGGCGTTTTCCGGGTTGCGGCCGGTGGCGAAGGCGTTCGGCTGCTCGCTGTCGATGACGTAGACTTTCGGCATCGGCATCCCGGCCCTGTCGGCCAACTGTTCGACGATGCCGTAGAAGCCGGGCGCCGTCCGCGCGTCGACCTCGCGGGCGCCATACATGGAAAGCACGATCTTGTCGGCGTTCCAGTAGGCGATGACGTTGCCGACGGCGGCGAACGCGAGCGCCATCACCATGCCGCCCTCGCCGCCCAGCAGGTATCCGGCGGCGCCGAACAGCGCCATCAGGCCAGCCAACAGGATTGCCGTCTTGGTGTAATTCATGGAACCCCTCCGCGGCGCGCGGGTTGCGTTGCCGCACCAGATGAATTATCTCGAAGGCGAGGAAATTCAAGCGATCTGGCGACAAATTACGGGAATTTAACATGACCGCGAAGAGGCCCGACAGAGTCTCCGAAGCGCCCGCCAAGACCTCGGACGAGCCGCCGGCTCAGGTGACGGACGAGGCCGCGAAGAAGGCCGCCGGGGCCAAGCCGGAGACCGGCGGGCCGGCCGGGCCGGAACCCACCCGTTACGGCGATTGGGAAAAGAAGGGCCGCTGCATCGACTTCTGACGCCGCCGCTTCGATCCCCCCACGCCCCGATTGCCCGGCCGCGTTCCCTTATCGTAAGGTTTTCGTCATCGCGCCGCCTTATTGGATGCTAGGCGCGCAAGGGGGCGGTTAGGGCATGGCGAAGGGGCTCTTCGGGTCGCTGTTCAAGGCGTTCGGCGGCGGCCGCGGCAAGAAGAAGAAACGCGGCCGCGCCACGCACGCCGGCGGCGGCAGCTTCCGTCCGAGCGGCGAGGGCGGCCTCGCCGTCGCCAAGGTTCTCGTCTGCGATCTGCACGGCTCCGGCGGCCCGGAATTCGCCGACCGCGTCACCGGCATCCTCGCCAACACCTCCGCCTTCAGCACCTACCGCCTCAAGAAGGCGATCCGCCAGAACATCCGGCTCGGCCTCCTGGAACGGCTGCTGACGGCCGCCGAGGAAGGCACGAAGCTCCTCAAGGAAGAAAAGGGCGAGCTGCTGATCTGGGGCGAGATGGAGGACATGGGGACCATCGCGCGGCTGCATTTTCACAGCACCGCCGGCACCGCCGACGGCCAGCCCGGCACCTTCGGGCTCGCCGACACCCTCGATCTGCCATCGCCGTTGCCGGACGGCTATGCCGACATCATCCGCGCCGTCGTGCTGGCCGCCATCGGCGCCGCCACCGACGGTCCGAAGAGCGACATCGCCGAAGCCCTGAAGAAGGCGCTGCCGGCGGTCGAAAAGGCCGCCGCCGACCTGCCCGGCGATCTGCAGGACGAGCACAAGGCGGCGGTGTTGAATTGCGCCGGCAACGCCTTCGCGACCTCGATCCGGTTCGGCGACAAGAAGGCGCTGCCGGGCGCGGTACAGATGTACGAGGCGGCGAACGCGCTCTGCAGCGCCGAGGCGTCGCCCGTCACCTGGGCCTTGGTGCAGACGCACTGGGCGGCGGCGCTGGAGGCGGACGGGCGCATGCGCCAGGACCCGGCCGCCGTCGAGGCGGCCTGCGGCCGCTATCAGGCGGTGACGGAAGGACTGACGCGGGAAACCAACGGCTACGACTGGGCGCTGGCGCACGTGCGCCGGGCCATGGGGCTTTACAAGCTGGCGTCGCTGGCGCCGGAACGGACGGTGCCGCTCCTCAAGGACGCGGCGGCCTCCTTCGAGGCGGCGCTCGAGGTCTATGACCGCAACGTCATGCCGGCGCGCTGGGGCGAGGTGATGAACCACTACGGCGTCGTACTGATGGCGCTCGGCGGGCACGGCGCCGGCAACGCTACCTACGAGCAATCCATTTCCGCCTTCAAGAAGGCGCTCGAGGTGCGCCGGCGCGACATCACTCCGCTGCCGTGGGCGCAGACCGTCAACAATCTCGGCGCGGCGTGCTTCGCGCTCGGCAAGCGGACCAAGGAAACGCACCTGCTGAACGAGGCCGCCACCTGCTTCGAGGGCGCCATCGGCGTGTTCCAGGACATGCGCGGTCAGAAGAAGCGGGCGGCGGTGATCGCCAAGAACCTGGAAAAGGTGCAGCGCATGCTGGGCGCGCGCACGCCGGAAGAGGCGGCGGGCGGTGCAGACGCCAAGCCGAAACGGAAAAAGAAAACGGCGCCCTGAGGGATCAGGGCGCCGTTTCCGGTTTCGGTGGTGGACCGGATTACTTCTTCCGGTTCTGCCGGTTGTCGACCAGGCCGTCGACGACGGCGGGGTCCGCCAGCGTCGAGGTGTCGCCGAGGTTCGAGAAGTCGTCCTCGGCGATCTTGCGGAGAATACGCCGCATGATCTTGCCGGAACGGGTCTTCGGCAGGCCCGGCGCCCACTGCAGCCAGTCCGGGCTGGCGATCGGGCCGATGTCCTTGCGGACCCAGGCCACCAGCTCCTTCTTCAGCTCGTCGGACGGCTCTTCGCCGGCGTTCAGCGTGACGTAGGCGTAGATGCCCTGGCCCTTGATGTCGTGCGGCGCGCCGACGACGGCGGCCTCGGCGACCTTCGGGTGCGCGACCAGCGACGATTCCACTTCCGCCGTGCCCATGCGGTGGCCGGACACGTTGATGACGTCGTCGACGCGGCCGGTGATCCAGTAATAGCCGTCGGCGTCGCGCCGGCAGCCGTCACCGGTGAAGTACTTGCCCTTGTAGGTGGCGAAGTAGGTTTCCATGAACCGCTTGTGATCGCCGTAGACGGACCGCATCTGGCCCGGCCAGCTGGCGACGATGCAGAGATTTCCCTCCGTCGCGCCTTCCAGCACCTTGCCCTCGGCGTCGACGATCTGCGGCTGCACGCCGAAGAACGGCAGCGTCGCCGAGCCCGGCTTCAAGTCGATGGCGCCGGCCAGCGGCGTGATCAGGATGCCGCCGGTTTCCGTCTGCCACCAGGTGTCAACGATGGGGCAGCGGCTGTCGCCGACGACGCGGTAGTACCATTCCCACGCTTCCGGGTTGATCGGCTCGCCGACGGAGCCCAGCAGGCGCAGCGATTTGCGGGACGTCTTCTTCACCGGCTCGTCGCCTTCGCGCATCAGCGCGCGGATGGCCGTCGGCGCGGTGTAGAAGATCGAGACGTTGTGCTTGTCGCAGACGTCCCAGAAGCGCGACACGGACGGATAGTTCGGCACGCCCTCGAACATCAGGGTCGTGGCGCCGTTGGCGAGCGGCCCATAGAGAATGTAGCTGTGGCCCGTGACCCAGCCCACGTCCGCCGTGCACCAGTAGATTTCGCCGTCCTTGTAGTCGAAGACGTATTCGTGCGTCATCGACGCGTAGACCAGATAGCCGCCGGTCGTGTGCAATACGCCCTTCGGCTTGCCGGTCGATCCCGACGTGTAGAGGATGAACAGCGGATCCTCCGCATTCATTTCCTCGGCCGGGCAATCCGTCGCCGCGCTGGCCGTCACGTCCTCGTACCAGACGTCGCGCTTGTCGGCCATGTCGATGGCGCCGCCGGTGCGCTTGACGACGATCACCGTGTGCACGCTATCGCACTTCTTGAGCGCCGCGTCGGTGTTGACTTTGAGCGGCACCTTCTTGCCGCCGCGCAGACCCTCGTCGGCGGTGATGACCATGCAGCACTTCGAATCGTCGATGCGCTGCGCCAGGCTGTCCGGCGAGAAGCCGCCGAAGACGACGGAGTGCACGGCGCCTATGCGCGCGCAGGCGAGCATGGCGTAGGCCGCTTCCGGGATCATCGGCATGTAGATGCAGACCCGGTCGCCCTTCTTGACGCCGCGCGCCTTCATGGCGTTGGCGAGACGGCAGACGTGCTCGTGCAATTGCTTGTAGGTGATCTTGGTGTCGTCCTTCGGATCGTCGCCTTCCCAGATGATGGCGACCTGATCGCCCCGCTTCGCCAGATGCCGGTCGATGCAGTTGGCGGCCGCGTTCAGCGTACCGTCATGGAACCATTTGATGGAGACGTTCGGGATGTCGTAGTTGACGTCCTTGATCTTGGTGAACGGCTTGATCCAGTCGACGCGCTTGCCGTGCTCGGCCCAGAAGCCATCCGGATCCTCGACCGAACGCTTGTACCATTCCTGATAGGTCTTCTTGTCGATCAGGGCCGACTTGGCGAACTCCGCCGGCACCGGATGAATATGGACTTCGCTCATGACGTGCTTCCTCTCCCTGTACTCTCGCGCTGCTTCCGGACCCTGTTCTTGCCGCGGCCGGTAAACCCGTATCGGTTTCCGGCGGCGTCCCCGTCTTCAAGCGGGGCCCAGGCCACCTTGGAATTATGGCGAAAAACCCTCACTTGCCAAGTCTTGCCCCAAGCCCTTCGCTGGTCATGACTGGGGAAAAATCAGGCGAAACGACGGACCGCCGCCGGGCCTCAGGGGACCGGCGGGTGCACGTATAGGCCGCCGTCGCGCACCTCGGCATTGATCCGTGTCAACCTGTCGCCACGGCAGGGACCGGAAAAACAGCGCCCGTCCTCGATGTGGAAAAGCGCCCCGTGCGTCGAACAGATGATGTGCTTCCTCTCGACGTCGAGGAACTGTCCCGGCTTGAAATCGAGCGGCATGCCGATGTGCGGGCACATGTTCTCGTAGACGAAGACGTCGGCGCCCCGCCGCAGCACCATGACGCCGAGCTTGCGGTCGGGAAACTCGGCGACGAAGCCGGCTGAACCGCCGTCCGGCACGTCGTCGAAATTGCAGAGGCGGAGCGCGGTCAAGGGATCAGGCCTTCACGCCGGCCATGGCGCAGATGATCTTCCAGCTCTTGGCGTCGATCGGCATGACGGAAAGCCGCGACTGACGGATCAGCGCCAGATGATGCAGCCGCTCGTCGCCCTTGATGTCGGCGAGCGTCACCGGCGTCTTCACGGGCATCAGGGCCTTGACGCTGACCATGCCGAAGCGCCCGGACTCGTCGGTCGGATCGGGATGGTATTCCTTGCAAATTTCGACGATGCCGACGATCCGCTTCTCGTCGACGCTGTGATAGAAGAACGCCCGGTCGCCGAGCTTCATGGCCTTCATGTTGTTGGCCGCCTGATAATTGCGGACCCCGTTCCAGCCTTCGCTCGCGACCTTGGTCTGGTCTTCCCAGGACCACGCGCCCGGTTCGGATTTGATCAGCCAGTATTGCATTGGTTGGTTCCTTTCATCGCTCATCCAACCCCATTCGTCATCCCCGCGAAAGCGGGGACCCAGGATTCCAGGGCGGTTCGGCTGGGTCCTCGCTTTCGCGAGGATGACGAGGAAAGAATCAATCCGCCGGGAACACTTTTTTCCAGGGCGTGATGGACACGCTCGCGAACAGGCCGGCCTTGGCGTAGGGATCGCCGGCGGCCCAGGCTTCCGCCTCGTCGCGGTCGTCGAACTTCATGATCAGGGTCGAGCCGATCATGCCGGCCTCGTCGTTGAGCAGCGGCCCGGCGGCGACGATCCTGTCGACGCTCCCTTTCAGATATTCGACGTGCGCCGGCCGGTTTTCCTGGCGGACGTTGGCGTGCCCCGGCTTGTCGAGGCAGTAGATCACGAAGTGCATGCGGCTTCCTCCATCGGTGCGGAAATCAAAATTCGCGGGTCAGCGGGCGGGCCAGCAGATCGGCGACGACAGCGTCGATGTCGCGGCCATGGTGCAGGATGGCGTCGACGCCGGCCGAGATCGGCAACTCGACGCCGAGCGAATCGGCGAGCGTCGCCACCGACGCCGCGCTCGCCACACCCTCCGTCACGGCGACGCGGGACGCCAGGATATCGGCGAGCGGCCTGCCTTCGCCCAACTGAAAGCCGAGCGAGAAGTTGCGGGACTGCATGGCCGTGCAGGTGAGCACCAGATCGCCGAGTCCGGCGAGGCCCATCATGGTCTCCGTCTTGGCGCCCTTGGCGCGGCCGAGGCGGATCAGTTCGGCCAAGCCCCGCGTGATCAGCGCGGCGCGCGCGTTATCGCCGAGCTTCCGTCCCTCGACGATGCCGCAGGCGATGGCGAGCACGTTCTTCACGGCGCCCCCGATCTCGGCGCCGACGATGTCGTCGGAGCGGTAGACGCGGAAGGTGCGGCCGGCAACGGCCTCGATCAAGGTTTGCGCCAGGCCTTCGTCGGCGCATGCCAGGGTCACGGCGGTCGGCAGGCCGCGCGCCACCTCGACGGCGAAGGACGGCCCCGACAGGACGGCCAGCGGCGTTCCCGGCAATTCCTCGGCGGCGACCTCGCTCATCAGTTTGCCGCTGCCCTGTTCGATCCCCTTGGCACACAGAACGACCGGCACGCCGGCCGCCAGATGCGGCCGCATGGCGGCGGCGGTTTGCCGCAGGAACTGCGCCGGCACGACCAGCAGCGCCGCGTCGGCGCCGGCCAGCGCGGCGCCGATTTCCGTCGTCGCGCCGATGCCGGCCGGCAGCTCGACGTTCTTGAGATAAAGCGGATTGCCCTTGCCGGCATTGACGGCTTCGGCGACCTCCGGCTCGCGGGCCCAGAGCTTGACGTTCCGCCCGCTCCGGCGGAGCGAGGCCGCGAGCCCCGTTCCCCAGGCGCCGGCGCCGATGACGGTCATGGTCTTCATGGCGGCATTTGTAGGGGATGGCGGCGCGGCTGTCGATGAAGCGGGGAAAATTTGCGGCGGGGCGCTGCGGAGAGGGCGCGGACGTGATCGAAGAGTGGACCCCGGAATAAATCCGGGGTGACGGACAAGGTTGGTTCGGCGCCGTGCCCGCCCCCACTCGTCACCCCGGGACCCCTGATCAAGTCAGGGGCAGGTGGACCCGGGGTGACGGAAAGGGACGAGCCTGGGTCCCCGCTTGCGCGGGGATGACGATATGGGAGAGGTCACGGTTGTTTTCGAAGAATGGACTCCGGAATGAATCCGGGGTGACGGATGAGGTTGATTCGACGCCGTGCCCGCCCCCACTCGTCACCCCGGGCTCGTCCCGGGGTCCACACTCAAACACCCGACGGGACGAGAACAGTGAACCCCGGAACCACCGATCGAGTCAGGAGCAGGCAAAATCAGGGATGACGGATAGGGAAATTACGCCTTCACCCCGGCGAAGGCGGCGGGGGGCGCGTCGGGGTCCAGGGGCCAGCGGGGCCGCGCCTTGAAATCCAACGGATCGGTCTGGCCCAGGCGGAACCGCTCCAGCCCGGCCCAGGCGATCATGGCGCCGTTGTCGGTGCAGAGTTTCGCCGGCGGCTGCACCAGCGTCATGCCGGTCCGGGCGGCAAGATCGGCGAGCATGCCGCCGATGGCCCTGTTGGCGGCGACGCCGCCGGCTACCACAAGATGGCCGGCGCTCGGATGCCGGTCCTTGAAGGTCTCGATGGCGTTCCGCGTGCGGTCGGCCAGCGTCTCGGCGGCGGCGCGCTGGAAACTCGCCGCCATGTCGGCGACGTCCTGCGCATTCGGCTCGCCGAGATTTTCCAGCGCCCGGCGCACGCTGGTCTTGAGGCCCGAGAACGAGAAGTCGCAGCCGGGCCGTCCCTTCATGGGGCGCGGCAGATCGAAACGCGCCGCGTCGCCCTTGGCCGCCTCGGCCTCGATCTTCGGGCCGCCCGGATAGCCGAGCCCCAGCATCTTCGCCGTCTTGTCGAAGGCCTCGCCGATGGCGTCGTCGATGGTGGTGCCGAGGCGCGTGTACGCACCCACACCTTCGACGATCAGCAACTGGCAGTGCCCGCCGGACACCAGCAACAGCAGATACGGAAACGGCACGTCGCCGACGAGACGCGCGGTGAGCGCATGCCCTTCCAGGTGATTGACGGCAACGAAGGGAAGGTCCTTGGCGACGCAGATCGCCTTGGCCGTCATGGCGCCGACCAGCACGCCGCCGATCAGCCCCGGCCCGGCGGTGGCGGCGACGGCGTCCAGGTCCTCGAAACGGAGCCCGGCCTGGCGCATGGCTTCCGCCACGATGGCGTCGGTGGCGTCGAGATGTGCGCGCGCCGCCACCTCCGGCACGATGCCGCCGAACGGTTCGTGCGCGTCGATCTGCGACAGCACGACGTTCGAGAGGATGTTGCGCCCCTCGTCGACGACGGCGGCGGCGGTCTCGTCGCAACTGGTTTCGATGCCGAGAACGATCACGTAAAAAGCCTTTCTCCGTTCCGGCGCGGACTTTACTCTGCCGCGCGGCATGAGGCCAATGCCGGCAACTGGAAGCGAGCGACCGTGACCGAAAGACAGATCACCATCGGCACCCGCGGCAGCCCATTGGCGCTGTATCAGACGGAAATGGTCCGCGACGCCCTGATCCGCCAGACCCCGGCGCTCGGCGCGCCGGATGGCGTGCGAGTCGAGATCATCAAAACCACCGGCGATCAGGTGCAGGACCGCGCGCTCGCCGAGCTCGGCGGCAAGGGCCTCTTCACCAAGGAACTCGACCAAGCCATGCGCGACGGCCGCATCGACATCGCCGTGCATTCCATGAAGGACCTGGAGACCTGGCTCGGCGACGGCATCCGCCTTGCCTGCATGCTGCCCCGGGAAGACCCGCGCGACGCCTTCGTCAGCCTGACGGCCGCCAATATCGACGCCCTGCCGAAGGGCGCGAAGGTCGGCACCGCGTCGCTCCGCCGGCAGGCGCAGCTTCTCAACCAGCGCCCCGACCTCAAGGTCGATCTCATCCGCGGCAACGTGCAGACCCGGCTCTCGAAACTGGCGGACGGCGTCTGCGACGCGACGTTCCTGGCGTTGGCCGGCCTGAAGCGCCTCGGCATGGCCGACAAGGCGACGGACATCATCGAGCCGGACATCCTGCTGCCGGCCTGCGGCCAGGGGGCGGTCGGCGTCACGTGCCGTGACGACGACGACGAGGTGGCGGAACTGCTCGCCGGTATCGGCGACGCGGATACCTGGGCGGCGGTGACGTGCGAGCGGGCCATGCTCGCCGTGCTCGACGGCTCGTGCCGCACGCCCATCGGCGGCCTCGCGGAAATCAAGGCCGGCCGCATGTCGCTCCGCGGCCTGGTGGCCCGCGCCGACGGCACGGAGCTTTACCGCGCCAGCCGCGAAGGGCTCGTATCGGATGCGGAACGGATCGGCCGCGATGCCGGCGAAGAGCTGCGCGCCCGCGCGCCGGCCGACATTTTCGCCGACTGACGGGGCCGGCCGATGCCGACGCTCCTGGTCACACGGCCGGCGGTGGACGCCCAGGACCTGAATCACCGCCTGCATGATCTTGGATTCGAAACGATCGCCGCGCCGGTGATGGAAATCGTCACCGTTCCCGGCCCCGCCCTCGATCTCACGGGCGTGCAGGCGGTGCTGGCGACCAGCGCCAACGGCGTCAGGGCCGTCGCCGAGCGCACGACAGAGCGCGGCTTGCCGCTCTATGCCGTCGGCGACGCGACGGCCAGGATCGCCCGAGATCTCGGATTCCATCGGGTCGAAAGCGCCAGCGGCGACGTCGACGATCTGGCGCGTCTCGTCACCGGGAAGGCCGATCCCAGTGCCGGCGTCCTGTTGCATGCCGCGGCGACCAGCGTCGCCGGCGATCTCGCCGGCATGCTCGACAAGGGCGGTTTCCGGATTCGCCGCGAGGTGCTGTACGAGGCACGGCCGATCGCCGAGCTCGGCTTCGAGGCGAAACGGGCGATACGCGCCGACGGGGTCGACGGCGTCCTGATCTATTCGCCGCGCTCGGCGCGGATTTTCGAGGACATGCTGGCCCACGCCGACCTTTCCGAGGCGGCCACCGGCATGGTGGCGTTCTGCCTTTCCGACAACGTCGCGGCGGCCCTTTCCGGGCCGTGGCGGCGCAAGATCGTGGCCCGGCAGCCGGCGCAGGAATCCTTGCTGGACGCGGTCGCAACCTGCTACCACTGACCCGGTACTGACCCCAGTACCGAACCAGGGCACCAAGCGTGCGCGCGCGACGAGAGGGATCGACCATGGCCGAACGCCAGGATGGCGAAAAACCCGCGGCAGGCGGCGGCGACAAGACCGCGCCGGGCAATGCCGAAACGGCGGCGACGCCCACCAAGGCAGGCTCGGCGAAGGCCGATACCGCCAAGGACGCCCCAAAACCCGACACCAAGAAACCCGACGACAAAACGGCGACCTCGTCGGCGTCGAAGGCCGGCGCGCAGGGGAGCGCCAACAAGGGCGGCGGCGGCAAGGCCGTTCTATGGCTGATCATCCTCCTCGTGCTCCTGGGCGGCGGCGCCTACGCGACCAAGGCCCTTTGGCTACCGGCGGCCGAGCCGCACTTGGCGGGGGTGCCGTTCCTCAAGGATCTGCTCGCCGGCAAGCCCGCCGAGACGACGCCGAGCCAGCCCTCCGAGTTCGAACTGCTCGCCGAGCGGGTCGCCGCCCTCGAGAAAAGCTCCAAGTCCGCCGCCACGGACGCGCAGATGGCCGCCATGCAGGCCGAGCGCCAGCGTTTGCAGAGCAACGTCTCGGCGGCGCTGCAGCGCATCGACGAACTTGAAAAGCGCATCTCCGATGTGCGCAACATGGCCGGTTCGCTGGCCAGCGCCGGCACCGGCGGTTCGGCCCAGGTGGATCTGGGGCCGCTCCTGTCGCGCATCGACGCGCTGGAAAGCAGCGGCGCCGCGACGCGCACGGAAATGCAGACCCTCAACGCCCGGGTCAGCGAAGGCACCGCCAGCGCCGCCAGCAACGACGCCAAGTCGCGGGCGCTGGTGTTGGCGGTCGGCCAGCTTCGCGACGCGGCGCTGTCCGGGCAGCCCTACGCCGATGCCTTGAAGACGTTCACCGCGCTTGCCGGCGACAGCGCCGACTTGAAGGCGGCCGCGCGCGGTCTGCAGGCGGGCGCGGCCACGGGCGTGCCGTCGGAAACCGAGCTCCGCGCCGCCTTCGGCAAGATCGCCGGCCGGGTCGTGACGCTGGCCGGCGCCGGTGGCGACGGCTGGCTCGACAAGGCGGCGAGCAAGGTGAAGACGCTGGCGACGCTCCGGCGCACGGACGGCGCTTCCGCCGATACGGTCGAGAACACGGTCGCCGGCATCGAGCGGAAACTCGCGGACGGCGACCTCAAGGGCGCCTATGACACCGCGTCGGCGCTCCGCGATGGGGTCAACGCCGAGGCGCGCACCGTTCTCGAAGGATGGCTGGTGACGGCACGGGTGCGCGTCGACGCGGTGCGGTCGTTGGACGCGCTGCAGTCGAGCGCCATCGCCGCGCTCGGCTCCGGCGGCTGAGCGGGGCCGGGATCATGTGGCGTTGGCTCCGATTTCTGGCAATCCTCGTCGCCATGGTGTTCGCCGTCGTCTGGTTGGTGAAGAACCCGGGCGCGGTCACGCTGGAATGGCGCGGCTGGCGTCTCGATACGTCGGCCGGCGTGCTGTTCGTCGGCGTGGCGCTGATCGCCGCCCTGACGGCGGTCGTCTATAGCGGCTGGCGCTATCTGCGCCGGGTGCCGGGCGAGGTCGGTCTGGCGTTCAGGAACCGCCGCACCCGCAAGGGCTACGAGGCGTTGACGCACGGCATGGTCGCCGTCGCCGCCGGCGACGCCCACGAGGCGGCAAAGCAGGCGCGGCGCGCCGGCACGTTGCTGGACGCGCCGCCGCTGACGATGCTGCTCTCGGCGCAGTCGGCGCAACTGGCCGGCGACGAGAAGGCGGCGGAAGGCTTCTTCAAGGCCATGCTCGACGATCCGGAAACGGAATTCCTCGGGCTGCGCGGCTTGCTCAATCAGGCGCTGAAGGCGGAAGACCACGCCACCGCTCTTGATCTGGCGCGGCGCGCCTATCGGCTGCAGCCGAAGAGCGAATGGGTGGCCGCGACGCTGTTCGATCTGCAGGCCCGCAAGGGCGCCTGGATCGAGGCCGCGGCGACCACCGACGACATGGCGCGCGGCCGGCTTCTGGCGCGTCCCGCCGCCGACCGGCGCCGCGCCGTGGTCGCGCTCGAGCGGGCCCGCGCGGCGGACGTCGCCGGCGACCGTGACACGGCCCTCAAACAGATGAAGACCGCCGTCGATCTGGCGCCGGACCTGGTGCCGGCGGTGGTGGCATTGATGCGCCGCTATGTCTCGGACGGCGCGCACAGGAAGGCGGTATCCTTGGGCGAGGGGACGTGGCAGCGAACGCCGCACCCGGACCTCGTGGAGCCCTATTGGGACGCCAAGCGGGCGGCCGACGGCTTGGCGCGGGTCAAGGCGGCGGAAAAGCTGATCGCCGCCAACAAGGATCATATCGAAAGCCATCTGGCACTCGCCCTGGCCGCCTTGCAGGCGGCGCTCTGGGGCGAGGCGCGCAAGCATCTCGCGGCAGCCGGCGCGAAGGACGGATTGAGTCCGCCGGCCCGGGTCTGCCGGTTGATGGCTGATCTGGAAGAACGCGAGAACGGCGATCTTGCCCAGGCGCGGGAATGGCTGGTCCGCGCCGGCCACGCCAAGCTCGATCCCAGCTGGGTTTGCGCGGACTGCGGCAACGCCGTCCCGCACTGGTCGGCGCGCTGCGGCAACTGCGGCGGGTTCGACACATTCGCCTGGCGCGAGCCGCCGCACATCGCCGCCATTGCCGACAAGGGCGGGGACGATACGCCGGCCATCGAGGCGGAGACGGAAACGCCGTTGATCGGCAGCAATCCGGACGCCGCGAACGCCGCCGCCAAGGCGTGAGCGAAATGACCGTTTCGGCGCAGGCAGCGGCGGGACCGATCCGCACCATCCGGGCGTTCAACGCCGGAGACTCCTTGCCGGCGCGCCTGCGCGCCCTGGCCAGGAACGCCGTCATCGCCGCGTTGGCGCCGACCCGCTCGCCGGCCCGCATCGACGGCTGGATCCGCTTTCCCTTCTATCATCACGTCTTCGACGACGAACGGGCCGACTTCGCCCGGCAACTCCGCTACTACAAGAACGTCGCCGACATCGTCTCCATCGACGACGCCATCGCCATGTTCAACGAAGGCGGCCCCCGCAAGGGCCGCTACGTCTGCATCACCTTCGACGACGGCTTCAAGAACTGGATCGAGAACGCGGTGCCGGCCCTGCTGGACGCCGATGCCACGGCCGCCTTCTTCGTCGCCGCCGGCTATATCGGCACCTCGGTCGACGCCGACCGCGACCGGCTGCTGCGCTTTTACGAGGATGGCACGCGGCTGATGGAATTCCTCACCTGGGACGATTGCCGCCGCATGATCGAGGCCGGCATGACGATCGGCTCGCACAGCGTCGACCACGTGCATCTACTGGACCTCGGCGACGCCGACGCGGCGGACGAGCTCCAGCGTTCGAAGAAGATGATCGAGGCGGGTACCGGCGCCCCGTGCCGGCACTTCTGCTGCCCGTTCGGCCGCGCCGGGATCGACTTCGATCCGGCGCGTCATCCGAAAATGGCGATGGATGCCGGCTACGCGTCGTTCCTGACCGCCATCCGGGGCAACAACCTCGCCGGGCGGTCTCCCTACGACGTCAGGCGCGATCACGTGCTGGCCAACTGGGGCGATCATCAGCTCCGCTATTTCCTGGGCGCGCCCGGATGAGCGTCCGTCCGTGAGCGGCGAAGAAACGAAGGGTACGATCAGGCCGGCCACCGTTGCCGACGGGCCGGCCGTCAATGCGTTCCTGCGTGGCCTCGGCCTCGTGTTGCCCGACGATCCCGATGACGTCGCCCGGCATTGGCGAGGTGTCTGGGCCGACAATCCGGCGCTCGCCCGGCATGCGCCGGACGTGGCGCTCGGCTGGGTGCTGGAGGACGCCGGCGCGATCCGGGGCGTCTTCTGCAACCTTCCCCTGATGGCGTACATGGGCGAGACGCCGATCCGGATTTCCTGCGGCCGGGCCTGGGCCGTGGAAAAGGCGTATCGCAGCGAAACGCGCCGTCTGTGCGAGGCCTATTTCGGCCAGCCGAACTTGGACGTGGTGTTGATCTCGACGGCGATCCCGGCGACCGGGCGGCGCTGCCTCGAATTCGGCGGCGTGGCGCTGCCGCAGCCGGAGCACGGCACCGTTCTCTATTGGGTCGTCAACTCGCCGGCATTCCTGCGCGCGGCTTTCCGCAAGAAGGGGCGCGGCAGACAGGCGGCGTTCTGGCTCGGCCTGCTGGCCTCGGTGCCCTTCGATTTCGTCATGCGATTGAGTGGCCGCAGACCCTATGCGTCGCTCGCCGGCGTCACGCCGGTGCCGGTCTCCGCCATCGACGCCGACTTCGACGCCCTCTACACGGCGAAGCGGACGGAACTGCCGGACGCGCTGCTGGCCTGCCGCGACGCCGAGACCCTCAGGTGGTATTTCGGCCTCGGCGCGCGGGCCGACGAAACCCGCGTGCTCCGCTGCGACCGCGACGGCGGGCTCAAGGGCTACGTCGTCCTCATTCGCGACGACGCCCCGGCGATCGGCCTCAAGCGCTACAAGATCGCCGACATGCTGGTGCGGGAGGACGATCCGGCGGTCGTCGATTCGCTGCTCGCCGCCGCCTACGAATACGCCACCGCCAAGGGCGTGCACGTCGTCGAATTGATCGGCCTGCCGCCGCACCTCCGGGCCCGCGCCGGCAAGCACAAGCCGTACAGCCGGCCGCTGCCGACCTTCCCGTTCTACTACAAGGCGCAGACGCCGGACCTCGCGGCCCGGCTGGCCGACGGGGCGTCCTGGTACGTTACCGCCTATGACGGGGATTCGGCGCTTCTCTAGGCCTGCGGGCCCGTCCAACAAAACTTGACAGATCAGGCGCTCGGTGTAGGTTGCGGCCCGCCCGGCGCCGCTTTAGCTCAGTTGGTAGAGCACATCATTCGTAATGATGGGGTCGTCAGTTCGAGTCTGACAAGCGGCACCATTCCCTTCAATGACTTAGCGCCTTCCTCATCGTCGTCGTTGCTGGCGACTGTGCCCGAATCGTGCCCAACAAGATCGAGGGCCCGAATCGCGCGTTCCTGGTAGTCGGGCGCGAGGTGCGAATAACGCTGCACCATCTCCAGGGACTTGTGCCCGGTGAGGTTCATCACCTCGTAAAGCGGCACGCCCGCTTGCACCAAGCGGGACGCGAAGGTGTGCCGTAGATCGTGAAAGCGCAGGTCTTCGACCCCGGCCTTTTCGCAGGCTCGGGACCAACTTGCCTTGATGCTTTCGATGCGCTTGCCCCGGAACGTGAACACGGGCCCCGCGTCCTTGGGGCCAAGCGCCGCCAGGGTCGCCGCCGCGCGTTGGCAGAGGCGAATGGTGCGGTCTTCACCGTTCTTGGTGTCACGGAAGGTTACGCGTTTCTGCGAGAGGTCCACATTCCGCCAATCCAGGCCGAGGATTTCCGATTTCCGGCCGCCAGTATCGACGGCGAAGCGAATCACGTGTTTCAGGTGCCGCGCGGCGGCCTGGACCAACCGCGCCTCTTCGTCCACCGTCAGCCAGCGGGTCCGAGGCTTCGACGCCTTGACGCGGGGAAAATTCGGAACGAAGTCCGTCAACTCCTCGCGCCGGGCCTTGTTGAGTATGGCCTTGAGAATGGCGATATCGCGCGCCACGGAACCCGAGGACATCCGTTCGATCTGCTCGTCGACGAAATCCTGCACCGCCCGGAACGTAAAGTCGGAGACGTTCCAACCCTGGAACCGGGAGGCGAAGTAACGGAGCCGATAGCGCGTATTCGTCATGAAGTGCCTCGGGTGATCGCGCTTCTGCGCTTTGGCGTATCGCAACAGGGCTTCGGAAAACGGCAGTTCGGGTTTCTTCCCAAAATGCTCCTGAAGGAAGTCTTCCTTCACCCATTTGGAAACCAGCGCCTCCGCTAGTTTCCGGTCGTCAGTTCCAGTACTTCGGCGATGTCGCTTTCCGTTCTGGTTGAACGTGGCCCACCAAACCGACGAGCCGTTTCGTTTGTAGAGTCGCATGGTTGCCGTCTCCTCGTATCCGAGGTTCGGGCGCTGTCGCGGGACTTAGTATCGTTGGCGAAACGAACGATGTCCACCACGTCCCAGCGCCGGGTCCGAGGGCCGAAGTCGCAAAAGGGAATGTCGAATGTGGCGAAGGTATCGACGGAGATGCCGAGCCACGCCGCCGCCTCTTCCCGGCTTAGATAACGCCGGGGCGGGATGGGGGCTTGCAGGGCGCCTTTCGCCGACATGGACTGCCTTTCGACCGGTTCCGATGTTAGCGCCTAGCACGTACGTACGAGGGCGTGTGCCTCGTACGTACGTATACGTGGCGAAGCAGGAAAATTCGGAAATTCGAGAAAAGCTCGGTGCCGGTCATCGTTACCCCTCCAGTTTTAGACAGTCGCCGGAATCGAAATGCCGAAATCGCCAGGAGCTAAGCAGACGACGGCCTTATAGGACTCGCGTCTTATAAGACCTATGTCTTTAGAGTTCCGCCGTTTGCCGAACGTTCCCCGATTTGCCGCCATGTTCGTCCGCCCGCGAATCCGCCATCCGATTCGCGCTACAAGATCAGAAAAACGGGGCAACGTCGTTCGACCCTATAGGGTAGGTAGACAGGCTGTTTGAAAATGGGGGTGAAGCGATTCGCGGGCCGACTCATGGCTGCGAGAGGACAAGCCCAGCTAGGAGGTCGGTCTTATAGGCGAGATTCCCTATAGGAGGATCGCTTCACGGCTTCGACGATCCCCCCAAGCTATAGCTATAGGGAATTGCCCCTAGGTAAGTTTTCCTAGCTATAGCTTTAGCT
>JAYOFL010000005.1:0-85125 GCA_038117205.1 Rhodospirillales bacterium
GGAGAAGAAAGTCATTTAGGACGAAACGAGAAGGAAAAGCCACAGAGGCACAGAGAAAAATGTTGCCATACCGGCAACATTGGGAAATTCGATAGGAAACGCCCAGCTTGTCGTTCATTTTTATCTCCTCTGTGCCTCTGTGGCCCCCTGTTGAATTGGCGTGAGAATGGAATTTCCGAACATGCCGCAGACGATTTCCGAAAAGATCATCGCGAAGGCCGCCGGTCGGGACGCCGTCAAGCCGGGCGAGATCGTCACCTGCGCCGTCGATCTTGCCATGATGCACGACTCGTCCGGGCCTCGCCTCGCCGGCAAGAAGCTGGATGAACTGGGCGTGCCGGTCTGGGACATGTCCAAGCTGGTCGTCATCACCGATCACTACGTGAACGACGGCGTGCCGGACCATCAGCGTATCCAAAAGGACGCGGAGGCCTGGTGCGTCAGCCACGGCGTGCAGCATTTCGTGAAGGAAGAGGGCATCTGTCACGTCGTACTGCCGGAGCGCGGACATGTGAAGCCGGGGCTCTTCTGCGTCGGCGCCGACAGCCATTCGGTGACGGCGGGCGGGCTCGGCGCCTTCATGGTCGGCATCGGCGGCACGGAGATGGCGGGCGTACTGGCAACCGGCGAGATTTGGGTGCGGGTGCCGGAAACGGCGCGGATCGAGGTCACGGGCACGCTCCGGCCCGGCGTCGCCGCCAAGGACGTGATCCTGAAGCTCTGCGGCGAGTTCGGCATCATGGGCTTCAACTATCAGGTCATCGAGTACGCCGGCAGCGCCGTCGAGGCCATGTCGGTGGAAGAGCGCATGACGCTCGCCAACATGGCCGCCGAATTGGGCGCCAAGACAGGCATCTGCGCGCCGGACGCCAAGACGGCGGCGCAGTTGAAGGAATGGGGGGCGGGCGACGTCGACGTGGCGACGTGGCGGAACGATCCGGGTGCGGCCTTCGCCCGCGTCGTCACCATCGACGGATCGTTGCTGGATCCCTATGTCGCCGCGCCGTCTAGCCCGGAAAACGCCGCGCCGGTCGCCGATCATGCCGGCACCAGACTCGATCAGGCCTACCTCGGCGCCTGCACCGGCGCCAAGCTGGACGATCTCCGCATGGCGGCGGCGGTCCTCAAGGGCCGGCACGTGCCGAAGGGGTTCAAGTTCATGGTCGCGCCATCGTCGAACCGCATCCGCGAACGGGCGGCGGCGGAAGGCACGCTCGGCATCATCGAGGCGGCCGGCGGCGTCGTGCTGCCGTCCGGCTGCGGCGGCTGCATCGGCCAGGGGCCGGCGCGGCTCGACGAGAACGCCGTCGGCATCTCGTCCACCAACCGTAACTTCGTCGGCCGGGCCGGGCCGAGGTCGTCGAAGCTCTTCCTGGGCTCGCCCTATACGGTGGCGGCGTCCGCCATCAAGGGCGCCATCGCCGATCCGAGGGAATTCCTATGAGCGCCATCAAGGGACGCGCCTGGAAGTACGGCGCCAACATCGACACCGATCTGCTGGCGCCGATCGGCTCCTATCAGGGCGCCGACATGGCGGCGGGGGCCAAGCATTGCCTCCGCGACGTCGATCCGAAGTTCGCGCCGGGGGTTCGGGACGGGGATATCTTCGTCGCCTCGGACAACCTCGGCATCGGGTCGTCCAGGGAGCAGGCGCCATTGTTCCTGAAGACCCTCGGCATCCGCGCCGTCGTGGCCAAGTCGTTCGCCCGCATCTTCTATCGCAACTGCTTCAACATCGGCCTGCCGGCGCTGGTGCTGGCCGACGCCGACGAGATTGCCATGGGCGATGCGCTGGAAGTCGATCCCGCGGCCGGCACGGTGCTGGACGTGACGCAGGGCAGGACCTTCGCCTGCCAGCCAATTCCGCCGCACTTGATGCAGATCGTCGCCGCCGGTGGGCTGATGCCGTATCTGAAGGATCGGTTGAAGAAGTCGGCCTAGGCCTAGCGCGGCAGTTCGGCGAGTTCGGTTACCGCCGGCTCGCTGTGCGCGGCGTAGCGGACGTTGGCCGCCGCTTCCAGCCGTTCGGCGACGCGCCAGTCTTCCGGCTTCACCTTGATCGACCACGTGTCGCGGATGCCGGCCTTGCGCACCATGGATTTGAGGGTCGTCGCCTGCGGCTGCACGAACGGGCCGACGACGACGCGGAAAACCGTGTTCTTCGACACCTTGGCGGCCAGCACCTGGGCCGACAGGCCCGGATGGCGGGCCAGCATGGTGCGGGCGTTGGCGTGGTCGCGGAAGCTGCCGATGACGAGATAGAGGCCCGGCAGCGGTTGGCCGGCGGCGGCGACCTTCGCGGTTTGTTGGACGGGCGCCGGGGCGGCGGCGACTTTCGGCGCCGGCGCGGCTTCGGCGGCCGCCATCAACTGATCGAGGGACGTCTTGTCCGTGGCCGGCGCGAGCGCGGGTTGGGTGTCGGCCGGCGTGCCGGCGGCGGTTTCGAATTTCGCCAACTGGTCGAGGCCGGGCTGCATGGCCGGGAACTCGGGACGGAGGTCGGGGGTCGTCGCGGGCCGGCGTTCCGGCGCGAGAGCCGCCGCGTTTACGCTCGGCGCCGTGCCGGCGTCGGCGACGGCAACCGGGCCGCCATCCGCGTCGTCACGGCAGACTTCGCCTTCCGTGATGCCCCGGAACAGCGCGCAATCCTTGTCGACGACCATCGAAATGCCGTGGTCGGTCAGCGATTTTTCGGTGGTGAGGAGGGACACGCCATCGGCGATCCAGGACGCGACCTGCAGCGGCACAGGAACGGCACACCCGGTTAGGAGTACAGATGTCAACGCGAGCGTCGCTGCACGCTTCATTCGTCCATCCCCGGGCCCGTCATTCGAATTTTTATCTATTGCGACGGCGAGGTTACGACCCGGCCCCAGAGGCACCCCGCTCTATCGCCCGAATAGTATGACGCGATCCGAATCGGTCCTACAATAGGAAAACGACTCAAAGCAACATTTAATTGCTTAGTGTTAAAGGAAAATTAGCCATGGTCTCGCAGGCGCGAGATCACTCCTCGGCGGTTTTCTTCGGCTTCGGCAGATCGAGCTTGATCGACAGTTCCTTGAGCCGCTTCGCCTCGACCTCGGTCGGCGCCCCCATCAGCAGGTCTTCCGCCTGCTGGTTCATCGGGAAGGCGATGACCTCGCGGATGTTCCGTTCGTCGGCCAGCATCATGACGATGCGGTCGATACCGGGCGCCGAACCGCCGTGCGGCGGCGCGCCGAATTGGAAGGCGCGCAGCATGCCGCCGAACTTGTCCTCGACGACTTCCGGGCCGTAGCCGGCGATCTCGAACGCCTTGATCATGATGTCCGGGCGGTGGTTCCGGATGGCGCCCGACGACAGTTCCACGCCGTTGCAGACGATGTCGTACTGGTAGGCGAGGATGTCCAAGGGGTTCTTGTTCAGCAGCGCGTCCAGGCCGCCCTGCGGCATGGAGAACGGGTTGTGCGAGAACTCGATCTGGCCGGTGTCCTCGTTCATCTCGTACATCGGGTAGTCGACGATCCAGCAGAACTTGAAGCAGCCGCTTTCGCGGATGCCGAGCTCGTCGCAGACGCGGTCGCGGACGAAGCCGGCGAACTTCGCGGCCGGGCCTTCCGCCTGACAGACGAAGAACACGGCGTCGCCGTCCTTGAGGCCGGCGTTGCGCTTGATGGCGGCGATACGGTCGGCTTCCAGGTTCTTGGCGATCGGGCCCTTCGCCTCGCCGTTGGCGCCGTAGACGATGTAGCCGAGGCCGCCCTGGCCTTCGGCGCGCGCCCAGTCGTTCAGCTTGTCGAAGAACGAACGCGGCTTGTCGGCGGCGTCGGTCGCCGGAATGGCGCGCACGACCGCGCCCTTTTCCGCGATCAGCTTGGAGAACAGGCCGAAGCCGCCGCCGGCGAAATGCTCCGTCACGTCGGTGATGATGAGCGGGTTGCGAAGGTCCGGCTTGTCGTTGCCGTACTTCAGCATGGATTCCGCATACGGGATTTCCGGAAACGGCGTCGGCGTGACGGAGCGGCCGTCGGCGAACTCCTCGAACACGCCGGCGATCACCGGCTCGATGGTGCGGAAGACGTCTTCCTGCGTAACGAACGCCATCTCGAAGTCGAGCTGATAGAACTCGCCCGGCGAACGATCGGCGCGGGCGTCCTCGTCGCGGAAGCAGGGCGCGATCTGGAAGTAGCGGTCGAAGCCCGACACCATCAGCAACTGCTTGAACTGCTGCGGCGCCTGGGGAAGGGCGTAGAATTTGCCCGGATGGTTGCGCGCCGGCACCAGATAGTCGCGCGCCCCTTCCGGCGACGATGCCGTCAGGATCGGCGTCTGGAATTCCATGAAGCCCTTTTCGATCATGCGCCGGCGGATCGACGAAATGACGCCGTTGCGGAGCTTGATGTTCTTCTGCATTTCCTCGCGGCGGAGATCGAGGAAGCGGTAACGGAGCCGCACGTCCTCGCCGTATTCCTGGTCGCCGGCCACCTGCATCGGCAGCACGGCGGCCGGGCTCTCGACGTTGAAGGCGCGGATGCGAACCTCGACCTCGCCGGTCGGGATGTTGGCGTTGACGGTATCCGCCGAGCGCTTGACGACCTCGCCGGTGACGGTGACGACGCTTTCCGGGCGCACGCCTTCGACCGCCGGGAACAGTTCAGACGACGTGTCGATGACGGCCTGCGTCACGCCGTAGTGGTCGCGCAGATCGACGAACAGCAGATTGCCGTGGTCGCGCTTCCGGTGCACCCAGCCGGAAAGCCGCACGGTCTGGCCGACATGGTCGGTCCGGAGCGCGGCACAGGTATGCGAGCGGTAGGCATGCAGATTGTCGTTCACGGCGGGTGCTCCGGGTCGGAATTAGGGCTGAATCCAGGCCGGAGGTTTAAGCGCGGAACGGCGGGTTTGCAAGGATTTAGGGGGATATTTCCGTCTGGACGTCACCCCGGGCTTGTCCCGGGGTCCACTCTTCGAGCAGTGGATTCCGGGACGCCCTTCGGGCGCCCGGAATGACGGCCTACTTGAGCCCGATCCGGTAGAACCGCGTATCCACCTTCATCCGGGGGAAAGCGGCGGGCAGGGTCTCCGGCTCGACCGGGTCGAAGCCGTTTTTCTCGTAAAACCGGTGCGCGGCGTGGAAAAGCGCCGTGGTGCCGAGGTAGACGGCCGCCAGCCCCTTGGCCCGGGCGTGCGCCAGCAGCGTATCCAGCAGCTTCTGGGCGACGGCCTTGTTCTTGCCGCGCCAGTCGGCCTTCACGAACATCTTCCTGAGCGCGCCCGCGCCGTCGCCGATGTCCAGGAGCGAAATCGTGCCGACGAGGCCCGCCGGGCCGGCGTCCGCGACCCAGAAGTCGCCCGCGCCCTTCTGGTAGAAGCCGGGGATATCCGTCAGGTCCGGCTGGTCCTCGAACGTGATCGGGACGCCGAATTCCGCCGTCTGGATCGGCAGGATGACGTCCTTCACGCCGGGCGCGTCGCCGTCCCGGTAGCGCCGGACGGCGAAGGCTTCAGGTGCCGCCGACATAGGAATTGCTCCGCCGTTCCTGGCCGAACGTGGACATGGGGCCGTGACCGGGCACGAAGGCGGTCTCGTCGCCCAGGGGCCACAGCACTTTCGTGATCGAGTTGAAGAGCGTGTCGAAGTCGCCCTTCGGGAAATCCGTGCGGCCGACGGAGCCTTGAAACAGCACGTCGCCGACGAAGGCGATGTGCGTTTCCGGTTGGTGGAAGACGACGTGGCCCGGCGTGTGGCCGGGGCAGTGAAGGACGTCGAACGTCACCTCGCCGACGGTAACGGTATCGCCGCCGACCAACCAGCGGTCCGGCACGAACGAACGGCCGCCGGCGAAGCCGTAGCGGGCGGACGCTTCCGGGATGCCCTCGATCCAGAACAGATCGTCCTCGTGCGGTCCCTCGATCGGCACCTTGAGGAAATCGCGCAGTTCGGCGGCGCCGCCGGCATGGTCGGCGTGCCCGTGCGTCACCAGGATCTTCTCGATCTCGCAGCCGACTTCCTGGCGGGCGGCGAGCAGCCGCTCCACGTCGCCGCCGGGATCGACGAACGCACCCTTATTGGTGGCGCGGCACCAGACGAGGGAGCAGTTCTGCTGCAACGGCGTGACCGGGATGATCGCGGCCTGGATCGGCGGTTGGTCTTGCTCTGTCATGCGGGCGGGCATAGCACGCGGCGGCTTAGCTGGCGAGCAGATCGGCGCGGGTTTGCGCCAATGCGTCCTCGAATATCTGAATGCGGTTGGTGGCGCGCCCGACGATCAGCGCGCCCTCGATCCGGACGAGCGCATTGGCGGCGCGGGCGTCGGCCGTCGCCTTCGGCTGGCCGGCCCGCTGCAATGACGCCGAGATGGCGTCGATCCACTGGCCGAGCAGATTGCCGATGGCCGCGTCGGGCGGGCTGTCTTCCCGGCTCTGCATCATGCTGGCGACGAGGCAGGGGGCCGTGCCGCCGCCGTAAAGTGCGCTGGCCGATTTCAACATACCGTCGATGCGTTCCGGCAGCGGCGCGTCGGAGGCGAGCGGCTTGTGGATGTTTTCCTTGAGCCAGTCGTCCGCGAACGCGATGACGGCCGCCGCCATGTCGGCCTTGCCGCCCGGGAAGTGATGATAGAGCGACGACTTGCCGAGTCCCGTCGCCTTCGAGATGTCACCCAAGGAGACGCCGTCGTAGCCGCCGCAGCGGAACAGCCGCAGCAGGATGCCGACGATTTCCTCTCGGTTGCGCTGGTCTTGCTTGCCGGTCATGTCGCGATGCGTAGCACGGCGCGTGGGCAATGGCTATCTCAGCCGAACTCCGGCGGCAGCAGGGCGCGGAGCCGTTCGTTCTCGGCCCTAAGCGCCGCGATCTCGGTACGGTAGGCGTTGACGGCGCCGACCACGTCGGCCATCGCCATCATCTCCGGGATGTGCTGCGGACAGTTGATGTCCCAGGCATCGACGGTGAACAGGATCGCCTGTTCCGGCCTAGCGTCGTAGTCGGCCGGCATCAGCTTTTCGATCAAGGCGGCATCGCCCTCGACGACGCGGGCGCGGCCCCAGAGTTTCACGCGGCGGCGGTTGGCGTAGTCCATCAGGAACAGGAATGCGCGCGGGTTTTCGGACAGATTGCCGGTCGTGACGTATTGCCGGTTGCCGGCGTAGTCGGCGAAACCGACGGTGTGTTCGTCGATCACGCGGATGAAGCCCTTCGGACCGCCCCGGTGCTGCGCATAGGGCTGGCCGTCCGCCGTGGCCGTCGCGAGATACGCCGTCTCGATGGTCGCCAGGAATTGCGCGAGGTCTTCCGTGACGCCGGTGCGGAAGCCGCCCTTCGCCTCCAGACGTGCATAGCCGTCGCGGGATCCGCGCCGGCTCTGCACCGCCTTGACGGCGGGGGTGAAGGCCACGTCGCTCGAGGGTGTGTCGGTCATCGTGGCCTCCGTTTCCGAAAAGGGGGCGCCGGCCGGGCGCTACAGGGGGGCTGTGTAGCTACCACTGAGGGGGACAGCGGAAGGGACCGCCCGGCCGGCGATGGGGTTGCCGGTTACGCGGCCCGCCGCGCTTCCACCTCGGGGAAGTCGACGTCGGTCTTGAACACTTCGTTGACGTAGTTGGTGAGCACGTTCAGCGCAACGTTACCGACGATCTCGACCAGTTCAGCTTCGGTGTAGCCGGCGGCGCGGGCGGCATCCAGATCGGCCTTCTCGACCTGACCGCGGCTCGTCGCGATCTTGTGCGCGAGGCGGACGGCGGCGTCGATCTTGGCGTTGGCCGAGCGGCCTTCACGGTTGGCGGCGATTTCCGCGTCGTCGACCTTGGCCAGGTTCTTGGCGATGTAGGTGTGCGCCGAGTTGCAGTAGGTGCAGCCGTTGACGTTGGCGAGGACGAGGGCGATGGCTTCGCGGGTCTTCGCCGGCAGCGAGCCGGCGCTGAGCGCGCCGTTGAGGCCGAGATAGCCTTCCAGCGTCGCCGGGCTGGCGGAAATCAGGCGGAACATGTTCGGGACGGAACCGAATTTCGCCTTCACCGCTTCCAGAAGCGGGCGGGCGGCGGCGGGGGCGGCGTCGATGGAGGTCGGGGTCGTGATACGGGACATCTCTGAAACTCCTTTGGGTCGTTGGGTTGCGATGGTTGCGGGTACTGGGCCCGCCGTCGTTATGAACGCGTATGTACCG
Organism: Rhodospirillales bacterium; assembly: GCA_038117205.1. Taxonomy (GTDB): domain Bacteria; phylum Pseudomonadota; class Alphaproteobacteria; order Rhodospirillales; family Casp-alpha2; genus JAQBZY01. The sequence continues at coordinate 8,148 of JAYOFL010000005.1, forward strand.
AACGTTCGGTGCAGCGTCAATTGGGTTTTTTGCCGCTCACGTTTTTGTGTTCTTCGAATGGGGGATGCGTATAGAGGGCTTTAACGGGCGAGGTTCGTCTTCAGCCAGTCGAGCGCCCGGGCAACAGCCTTCTCGCGCGCTTCCGGGTGGGTGCCGACGTGCACTTCCTTTTCAACGTTCTTGTAGCCGTTGCCGCGCGAGACGATGGTGCGGAGCTTCAAATTCGGCGCGTCGAAGGCGTGATAGGCGCCGTCGTAGAGGACGATCTCGAACGGCACGGAGGATCGCTTTCTGGTCTCCTCGACCAGTTCCGAGCACGGTCCGGGCAACGTCCAGTCGTCGATGGCGCCCATCTGGATCAGTGTCGGCATGCGGGGGGTATAGTCAGTGACCTTTTTCCGGACGTCGATGCAACCGGGGTAGAACAGCAACGTGGTCCGAAAGTCCGCCGCGCCCGCCGGCGGCGCGACCTTGCCACCGGCCATGACGGTCCAGAGTCCGGTCATGGCGCCGTTCGACCAGCCCATGAGGGCGATGCGTTTCGTGTCGATATCCGGGCGCTGGGCGAGGAAGGCGAGGGCGCCCATGGCGTCCTGCGGGCGTTCCCGGTCGGGATGCACCGGCTTGTCGCGGAGCGCGCAGGTGCCGCCGACGACACCGCGTGAGACGAAGCTGTCCGGCGCCAGTACGACGTATCCGGCATCGGAGAGAATTCGCATCCAGGCGGTTTCCCGGGACGCGATCTTGCCGGACTTGGTGAACAGTCCGGCGCAGCCGTGCAGCATGACGACCGCCGGGTGCGGACCCGGTCCCGTCCGCGGCACGAAGACGGCGCTAAGCGCCGTGCCGTCCAGGCTCGGCACGGTTACCCGTTCGTCGAACCCTTCGGCCCTTGCGGCCGTCGCGGCGGAAATGAGAATGGCGGCGGCGAGGCCGGCGCGGAGGCATGCTCCGGCGCCGGCCCCGGCCGACCGGATCAACTGACGATCTTCCAGGTGCCGTCCGATTGTCGGCAGGCCTTGCCGCGGCCGGTTTCCTGCTTGCCGTCGACGTAGATGGTGGTTTCGAACTCGCGGCAATCCTGTCCGGCTTCGCCGCGGTAGGTGGAAACCGGCGTCACCGTGCCGGAATGGCCGCTGTCCGGATTGCGCCAGGACGACGTCTGGCCCGCCTTGTTGTATTCGAGCGTGTTCTGCGCGGTGCGCTGGGCATAGAGCTGGTCGGCCTTGTCGAGCGACTTGCCGATTTCGCTGCCGCCCCAGGCGCCGGCGAGCGCGCCGATGGCGACGGCGGCCATCTGTCCCTTGCCGCTGCCGATCTGCGAACCGGCAAGGGCGCCCAACCCGGCGCCGACCAGGGTGCCGAGCGTCTGTTTCTCATGGCCTTGCGTGCCTTCGCAGGCCGCGAGCGAGAAGCAGACGAGCGCGACGGCGACTGCTTTGTGAATTGTCATGGTACGTTTCAACCTCTCCTCGAATGCCCGGTGCGGCTTGACAGCTACGCCGACGCCCCCAAGTCTGTGGCTCGGCCCTACCGGATCGTCCACTATGTTAGCGCCGGCTTGTGGCGATATTTAGGCGACGCCGGATACAACCTTCAAGGGCGACGATGACAGGCCGGATCGCCGCCGTCAGTGACCTGAATCACGGAGCATCCATGAGCACGACCGAAGACCCGATCGACAAGTTCAAGTCCTGGTTCGCGGATGCCAGCGAGAAGGAACCCAAGGACCCCAACGCCATGTGCCTGGCGACGACGACGCCGGACGGCCGGCCGTCGGCGCGGATGGTGCTGCTGAAGGACGTCGATAAGGACGGCTTCGTCTTCTACACCAACCTGGAAAGCCGCAAGGGCGGCGAGCTGGCGTCCAATCCGCACGCCGCGCTCTGTTTCCATTGGAAGTCCCTCGGCCGACAGGTCCGGGTCGAGGGCCGGGTCGAATCGGTCACCGACGCGGAGGCCGACGCCTATTACCAGTCCCGCGCGCGGGGCAGCCGCATCGGCGCCTGGGCGTCGGCGCAGTCGCGCCCGATGGAAGGCATGTTCGTGCTGGAGCGGAAAGTCGCCGAATACACGGCGAAATTCGGCGTCGGCGAGGTGCCGCGCCCGGCGCACTGGTCGGGTTTCCGCATCCGTCCGGAGCGGATTGAGTTCTGGTCGGAAGGAATGTTCCGACTGCACGAGCGATTGGTCTATCATGCGGACGGCGACAACTGGCGGACGGAGCGGCTTTTCCCGTGAACGAGCACGGCCACGCACACGGCAACACGGCTTCGACGCTGCTCGGCGCCGCCAATGGCACGGATGCCAACGCGCGGCTGATGCGGATGGCCGCCGTGGCGTCGGTCTCGGTGGCGGGCGTCCTGATCGTCACCAAGTTCGCCGCCTACCTGATGACGGATTCCGTCAGCCTGCTGTCGACGCTGATCGATTCGCTGCTCGATGCCGCGGCCTCCATCGTCAACCTGATCGCCATCCATCACGCGCTTCAGCCGGCCGACCGGGAACACCGGTTCGGGCACGGCAAGGCGGAACCGCTAGCGAGCCTGGCGCAGGCCGCGTTCATCAGCGGCTCGGCGGCGTTCCTGTTGGTCGAGGCGGGGCAGCGGCTGGCGCATCCGCGTCCGGTCGCCAACACGGAAATCGGCTACATCGTGATGGCCGTCTCCATCGTCCTGACCATCGCTCTGGTGGCGTTCCAGAAATACGTCGTCCGCAAGTCCGGCTCCGTCGCCATCGACGCCGATTCGCTGCACTACTCGACGGACGTGCTGATCAACCTCGGCGTGGTCGTATCGCTGTTTCTCTCCAGCAGCCTCGGATTTGTCTACGCCGATCCGCTGATCGCGGCCCTCATCGCCGTCTACATCGTCAGAGGAGCGTGGGGAATCGGCAAGACGGCGCTAGCCATCCTGATGGACCGGGAATTGGAGGACGCGGAGCGCCAGAAGATCAGGGAGATCGTGCTGGCGCACGAGGAAGTGCACGGCATTCACGATTTGCGCACGCGGTCGTCCGGGATCAACGTCTTCATCCAATTTCACCTGGAAATGGACGGCGACATGCCGCTCCGCGACGCGCACGAGATTTCCGAGACCGTCGAGCGGGAACTGATGGCGGCCTTTCCGAACGCCGAAGTGATCATCCACGAGGATCCCGAAGGCGTCGAGGAACCCCGCGTCACCTTCCGGTGACGGCGGGCATTTCGGTCGCATGAGCGTACTTCACGAACAGGCGGCGGTGGCGGCGTTCCTGGCGGACCCGGCCACGCACGGCATCGACGGTCCGGTGCGGCGGATCGAGACGCACGTTTCCGTCGTCTTCATCGCCGGCGAGCGTGTCTACAAGATGAAGCGCGCGGTGAAGTTTCCGTTCCTGGATTTTCTGACGTTGGCGTCGAGGCGCGATGCCTGCGAGCGCGAGATCGAAATCAACCGACGCACCGCGCCGGAAATCTACCTCCGCGCCGTTCCGGTCACTTACGAACATGTCGGGCAGTTCACCATCGGCGGCAAGGGCGAGCCCGTTGAATGGCTCGTCGAGATGCGCCGTTTCGACGAGGATACCCTGTTCGACCGGCTGGCCGGGATCGAACGCGGTCTCCGCCGTCCGACCATGGAGCGTCTCGCCGACGAGATCGCGCGCTTCCACGCCGCCGCGCCGGTGCGCAAGGACAAGGGCGGCGCCGCCGGCCTGCTCGCCATCGCCGAGAACAATCTGCGCTCCTTCCGGTCCCTGCCGATGGACTACTTCGGCACGACGTTGGTGAACAATGTCGCCAATGCGACCGCCGCCGCCTTGGACGGCGTCGCGGACTTGCTGGACCGTCGGCGCGACGAGGGCCGGGTCCGCGAATGCCACGGCGATCTGCATCTCAGGAACATCTGCCTCGTCGACGGCCGGCCGACGCTGTTCGATGCCATCGAATTCTCCGAGGATTTCTCGGTCATCGACACCGCCTACGATCTCGCCTTCCTGTTGATGGATCTGCAATTCTGCGGGCGCGCCCGGCTCGCGACGTTCGTGCTCAACCGCTACCTCGATGTCGGCGACGACGGGCCGGACGTCTTTCGGCTGATGCCGGTCCTAATATCCATGCGGGCGCAGATCAGGGCGCACGTCGGTGGCGCCGCCGCCCGCGCCGTCGGTGCCGGCGAAGGCGACCAGGCGGAATTGGACCGCGCCAGGCGGTATCTCGAATTTTCCGGCGCGGTTCTCGACCGCCCGGCGCCGGTCCTGATCGCCGTCGGTGGCTTATCGGGATCGGGGAAATCGCGCCTGGCCCGGGAACTGGCGCAATACTACGGCGCCGCGCCGGGGGCGCGGGTCGTCCGGACGGACGCGATCCGCAAGCGCCTCGCCGGTGTCGGGCTGGAAGAGAAACTCGGCCCGGACGGCTACACGTCCGAGATGACCGAGCGGACTTACGCCCGTTTCCAAGGCGATGCGAAGGATGCGCTCGCCGCCGGGCAGAGCGTGATCATGGACGCGGTTTTCGCCAAGCCCGAACAGCGCGACGCTGTCGCCCGACTTGCCGCCGCCGGCGTGCCGTTCGCCGGCGTCTGGGTGGACGCGCCGCTCGATGTCCGTCTGGCCCGGATCGAGGGACGCAAGAACAACGTCTCCGACGCCACGGTCGATGTGGCGAAGATGCAGGAGGAATACGACCTGGGTGAGATCGGCTGGCTGAGGGTCGACAGTTCCGGCAAGAAATCCGCGACCGTCGAGGCGGCGCGGCGTCTGCTTTCGGCGTATTTTCCATAGAGGCTTTGCGGTTTTTCCGCTTTCGGCGCATCATAGTTTGGTGACGCGGCGGGGCCAAAGAACCCCGCGACCTCGCAGGGAAGGGAGCCTGTAATGGCCAACAAGATTTTATGTCCGATCAACGGCATTCCCGAGAACGAAGCGGTTCTCGATGCCGCCTACAACGTCGCGGTGGACCTGAACAGCCATCTGGAAGTGCTGCACGTGAAAACCGAGGCGAAGGAGTCCATTCCCTTGCTCGGCGAGGGCATGTCGGTCGCCATGGTCGAGGACATGATCTCCATCGCCGAGAAGGAGAGCAACGAACGCCTGGTTCGCGCCAAGGCCGCCTTCGACGCCAGTCTCGCCAAGCACGGCCTGCCGGTCGCCGAGGAGCCGGTCGGAGACGAACGCCGGGCTAGCGTCGCCTGGAAGGTCGAAACCGGCCGCGAGGACGAGGTGGTGGCCCGCCTCGGCCGGCTGAGCGATCTGATCGTCGTCGGCCGCCCCGGCGACACGGACGACGTGCTGACGCCGATGACGCTGAATGCCGCCATCTTCGAAAGCGGCCGCCCCGTCCTGGTGGTGCCGCAGACCGGCGCCAAGGCGCCGCGCCGTATCGCCATTTCCTGGAACGGCAGCGTGCAGTCGGCGCGCGCCGTTCAGTCGGCGGTGCGGCTCCTCGAACAGGCGGAAGCGGTGCTGGTGCTGACGGCGGACAGCTTCCGCACGTCGGGCGCGCGCGGTCCGGAACTGGCGGCCTATCTCCGTTGGCACGGCGTCTCACCGGACACGCACGTGTTCGAGGCGCCGGCCGGCGCCGTCGCGCCGCGCCTCCTGGAAGAGTGCAAGGAATTCGGCGCCGATCTCCTGGTGTCGGGCGCCTATACGCACAGCCGCATGCGGCAACTGATCCTGGGCGGCGTGACGAAGTATCTGCTCGGCCACGCCGACATCCCCATGTTCATGGCGCACTGACGCCGCCGCGGTAGCCGCAGGCCGATGCACAAACGCCTGCTTTCACCCGTCCTCGATGGGTTGGACGACAAGCGGCGGTCCTACGTGTCGCAACTCGGCGACACGCTGGAGGGCGACCCGCAGATCGAGAAGTTCGCCAATCTGGTGTTCGTGCTGCTCGCCCGGACGGCGCCCTTCATTCCCCTGCAATTGCCGCGGCACGAAGCGGTCGGGCGGTTGATCGCCTTCGTCGAGCGGAACCACCACCGCCTCGTCAGGGCCGTCTACGATCCGGCGTTCGTTCGGGGCGAGGACCTAGTGATGCCGGTCGCCGAGGAATTCGTGGCGGAAATGACGCTCCTCGTGCTGAAACGGTTCGACAAGGGCGAGCTGACGGAGGAAGGGGGCGAAATCTACCGTCTCCGATGGCCTTTCGACGCCAGCGTGTTTCCGTACCAGGACCCGGATGACGACGACGATTTGCCGTGAGGAATTCCCTGACGAATTGCCGTGATCGGCGCTTTTCGCCGCTTTAATTTCCCAATTTTGGCGCTAAAATCCGCCGCCTAGAACGTAACAATCCCCTCAGGGAGATGACATCCATGTCCAGCAAGTTTCTCGCCGCCGCCGGCCTCGGCGCAGCCGTCGTCCTCGCGCTCACGCCGGCGTCGCACGCCGAGACGCGGGTCACCTACAAATCCGCCAAGTCGACGAGTTCGTACTATCAGATGGGCGTCCAGATCGGCGAGGCCGTGAAGCGCGCCACCAAGGGCGGCGTCATCGTCACGGTCGAGGAAAGCCAGGGCTCCGTGCAGAACGTCAAGGAAGCCGCTGTCCGCACCGGCAACTTCGTCTTTACCACGCCGCCGTCGCTGGTGAGCCTGGCCCTCAAGGGCGAGAAGATGTTCGAGCCGAAGGATCCCAAGCTCGAGGCGATCCGCGGCCTGTTTCCGATCCCGTCCTTGACCATGCACTTCGTCGTGCGCTCGGACGCCGGCGTCAAGAACCTCACCGACCTCGCCGGCAAGACGTACCTGATCGGCAAGGGCAGCTTCGGCGCCAAGGAAGCGGAGAAGTACTTCGATCTCTTCGGCATCAAGGACAAGGTGAAGCTGGTCGACGTCGAGTTGAACGCGGCGGTGCCGGCGCTCAAGAACAAGCAGATCGACGGCTTCGCGACCGCCGGCTCGTTCCCGGCGCCGAACGTCATGGAAGCGGGCGCCGGTGGTGGCGTGCAGCTGGTCTCGCTCACCGACGATCAGATCAAGGCGACCAAGGCCGCCAAGATCGTCATTCCGGCCGGTACCTATCCGGGCGTCGACAAGGATACGGCGACGACGTCGCTGCCGGTGATGGCTTACACCACCACCGCCATGGACGACGCCACCGCCTATACGCTGACCAAGGCGTTCTGGACGGAAAAGGCGAAGATGGGTTCCGAGGACAAGTGGTGGACCAGCGTCAAGACGGACATGCTCGCCAACATGACCGGCAAGCTGCACCCGGGCGCCCTCAAGTACTATGCCGAGGCCGGCGTTAACGTGCCGGACGCGCTCCGCTGAGCGACCCGTCGGCACCTACGACCGATAACGCAGGCGCAGCCCGGGGATCTCTGATCCTCGGGCTCGCGTTTTTGAGCGTTGCTTTTCACGTCTATCTGATCTTCTCCGGGCTCATTCCCAACCTCATCAGCAGGCCCCTACACATGGCGTTGGCGCTGCCGTGGGTGTTCGTGTTCGCGTCGTCGAAGAACGCTCTCGAACGCTACGCCGGCTACGTCTGTTGTCCCGTCGGGCTCGTGGCGTGCCTCTACGTCGCGCTCAACGAAGATCCGCTCGGCGAGCAGTACGGTTTCCTCAAGGGACCATGGCAGATGGCGTTGGCGCTGGCGCTGATCGCCGTTGTCCTCGAAATGGCGCGCCGCGCCATCAATTGGCCGATGCCGACGGTGGCGCTGATCGTCCTCGCCTACGGACTGTTCGGCGAATACGTCCCGGGGGAATTCGGCCACGCCGGCATTCCGGTCGAAAGCCTGCTCGGCAATCTGACCATCGCCGAGGCCGGTTTCTGGGGGCCGCTGACCGGTGTCTCCGTCAACGTCGTCGCGGTCTTCGTCATCCTGGGCGCGGTCTTGAACGCGGGCGAGGCGGGGCAGGGGTTCATGAACCTCGCCATCGCCGTCGCCGGCCGGCTGAGCGCGGGCGCGGCCAAGGTCTCGATCCTGGCGTCCGCCCTGTTCGGGTCGCTTTCGGGCTCGGCGTCGGCCAACGTCGCTTCCACCGGCGCGGTGACGCTGCCGGCCATGAAGCGGCTCGGCTATCCGCCGGCCTTCGCCGCCGCGGTCGAGGCGGTGGCCTCGTCCGGCGGCCAGATCATGCCGCCGCTGATGGGCGCGGGCGCCTTCGTCATGGTGGAGCTTCTCGGCATTCCCTACACCGGCATCATGGCGGCGGCGTTCCTGCCGGCGCTGCTGTTCTTCTTCGCGACCTGGGTCGGCGTCGACAGCTACGCGTCGCGCGCCAATCTGAAGGCGATGGACGCCGAGGCCGCGCCGGACCGGCGCACGCTCCTCATCACCAGCATGTTCTTCGCCGTGCCGTTCGTTGTGTTGCTGGAGCGGCTCTTCATCGGCGACTTCACGCCGCAATACGCGTCGGCGGTGGCGGCGGCGGTTGCCGCCGTGCTGCTGGCGGCGGACGCGACGGGCAGCATTTCGCTCCGGCGCTGGTGGCGGCGCATTTCGGCGGCGGCCATCGCGTCGGCGGAGCAGATCGCCACCGTCGCCTCCATCATCCTTTGCGCCGGTATCATCATCGGCGTCCTTCAGACGACCGGCCTCGGCGTCAAGGTGACGTCGACGATCATTTCCATGAGCGGCGGCAATCTGTGGGCGGCGCTGTCGCTCACCGCCGTCGCCTGCCTGATCCTCGGCATGGAAGTGCCGACGACGGCGGCCTACGTGATCTGCGTCGCGGTGACGGGGCCGGCGTTGCAGGAGTTGGGATTGCCGCCGCTTTACGCGCACCTGTTCGTGTTCTGGTTCGCGCTCCTGTCCACCATCACGCCGCCGGTCTGCGGCACCGTCTTCATTGCGGCGGGGATGGCGGACGCGCCCTGGCTCAAGGTCGCCGGCATCTCCATGCGCCTCGGCCTCGGCCTCTACATCGTGCCGCTGGCGTTCGTCGCCAACCCGGCGCTGATCCAACTCGCCCAATCGCCGGTTTTGGCGGTGCTGGCGATGCTGAAGATCGCCTTCGGGCTTTGGCTGGTCAGCGTGTCGGTGCTGGCGAAGCGCCCCATTTGGCAGCGGATCGCCGCCGCCGTGCTCGGCGCCCTCGTGATCTTCGCGTTCGGGATCGGATCGTTCGGCTAGCGTTTTCGCGCCGCCAGAATTTCCCGCATCAGTTCCGACGGACGCCCGGTCGCGTAGGACTTGGCGAACACGTCCATGCTGTGAAGGATGGCGTCCGATAGCGACGCCTCGTCCCAATGCCGGAGCAGCTCCTTTTGCATGCGGACGGCGGCTGGGTCGGAATGCAAGATCGCCTCCACCGCCGCGTCGACGGCCGTGTCCAATTCTTCCGGTTGGACGACGCGCTCCAGGAATCCCCAACGCTCGGCCGTGGCGGCGTCGATGACGTCGCCCGACAGCACCAGCCAGCCGGCGCGGCCCCGGCCCATCAGGCGCGGCAGCAGCGCCGCCTCGATCACGGACGGAATGCCGACCCGGACCTCCGGCATGGCGAACGTCGCCGACGGCACGGCGATCCTGAGATCGCAGCCCGCCGCCATCTCCATCGCGCCGCCGACGCAGGTGCCTTGGATGCGGCAGATGACGGGTACCGGAATGTCGCGCACGGCGCCGATGGCGCCTTGCAGGCCGGCGATGAAATCGCGCGCGTTGCTGGCGTCGAGCGATCCGAGATCGTCCAAGTCGGCGCCCGCCGAGAACGCCTTGTCGCCGGACGCCTTCAGCACGACGACGCGGAGCGTCTCGTCCGTCGCCAGCGCCTTCGCGGCCGCCGTGATGCCGGCGACCGTGGCGCGGTTGAGCGCGTTCCGCTTCTCCGGCCGGTCGATGACGATATGCACGACGCCGGCCTTCGGGCGTTCGATCTTCACTGTGGTCATGTTCGCTCCTGTTTCAGGCCCGTTTCGGTTCTCAGGTGGTGGGCCACAGCCAGGCGGCGCCGCGTACCCCCGAGCTGTCGCCATGGACGTTCTTGCGGATGGGCGTATCGCAGGCGTCGGAGAATATCCAGCGCTCCCAGATGGCCGGAACGTCCGCATAGAGCCGGTCGATGTTGGAAAGCCCGCCGCCGAGTACGATGACGTCCGGGTCGAGAAAGTTGACGACGGCGGCCAGCGACCGCGCCAACCGGTGCGTATAGCGGGTTATGGTGGCGGCGGCCTTCGCGTCACGTGAATTCGCGCGGGCGTCGATCTCGGCGGCACTCAGCCGTTCGCCCGTGTGCAGTTCGTGATCGCGGGCGAGGCCGGGTCCGGACAGAAACGTTTCGATGCATCCGTCATGCCCGCAATAGCACCTGGGGCCGGGGCGCTCGTCCCGGCCGTCGAGGGTTTGCATCCAGGGCAGCGGATTGTGGCCCCACTCGCCGGCGACGGCGTTCCGCCCGGTGACGGGTTTGGCGTCGACGGCGATCCCGCTGCCGACACCGGTGCCGAGGATGACGCCGAAGACGATGCCGGCGCCGCGCCCGACGCCGTCGGCGGCTTCCGATACCGCGAAGCAGTTGGCGTCGTTGGCGAGCCGCACCGGCCGTGCGAGGGCGGCGGCCAAGTCCTTGTCGAGCGGATGGCCGATCAGCCAGGTGGAGTTGGCGTTCTTGATGAGGCCCGTCGCCGGCGACACGGTGCCGGGGATGCCGATACCGACCGGCGCGTCGGCCGATGCCCCGGCCTCGGCCGCGAGCGCCGATACCAGATCGGCGACCGTTCGGACCGTCGCGGCGTAGTCGCCCTGCGGGCTGGCGATGCGGCGGCGCGCGATTTCCCCGCCGTCCTTCGCGAGGACGATGCCTTCGATCTTGGTGCCGCCGAGGTCGATGCCGATGCGCATGCCGGGATCATAGTGCAGGGAAATGCGCCGGCCCACACCGAAACGCTAGGCGTACCCATTGAACATCGGGTTCGAAGTCAAAGGCACGATATATGGGGCTGGGTACGAAATATCGGGCCTATTAATCGAAAAATTACCATTTTTTGATTCAACTGGAGTCGCAAATCAGTTAAACCACTGATTCTGGGACTTTTTGAAGGGGGATTATTCCTTCATGCAGGCCGCCTGGGATTCGGAATGCATGGACGTCCGGCCGGTGTTTAGGGGCCTCGCGGAAGCGGGGATCGCCGGCAAGGAAATCGCCGAAATGCTGGGGGTCGCGCCGTCGACCGTCAGCAAGTGGCGTCGCGGCACCCTGCAACCGCCGGAAGCCGCCGTCCAGTTCATCACGCTCGTTCTCGCCGACCGGATCGGCTCGCGCGAACGCACCCTCGACGCCATGGCCGACGCGCCGTTGGCGTGGCGGCTCGGGCGCGAGTCGGAAATGTCGGCCATGCGCCAGGCGCTGCGCCAGCAGGAAGCGATCAATATGGCGCTGCCGCCACTGGCCGTGCGCGACGGGGCGCGGCTGTTCAAGGCGTGGCTCATGCGTGGCGCGATGGCGTTGACGCCCCGGCGCCGGGTGCGTGCCGCATGAAGCAGGGTCTCGGCATCACGAAGGACGGCATCCAGGCTGCCCTCGCCATCAAGGAAAGCTACGCCAAGCAGGAACCGCTGGTCGTTCCCGGCGACGAGGACCGGCTGTTGCTGCCGGAAAACCTGATGAACCGGGAAATCGACCTCCGCAGTTTCGAGGATCCGCTGGCGTTGGCGGTCATGTGCGCCCGCGATCCGGAAAGCCCGATGGCGCTGGCGGCGACGGCCCGTCTCTGCCCGATCGGCAACAGCACCGAGTTGGTGCGCGGCGTGGTCTCGATCATCGCCGACACGTCCCGCCATCAGTTGGTGCGGGAATGCCTGAAGCACATCACGGACAACGCCTTCGAGCCGGATAGGATCTCTCGCCTCCGTCAGCAGGCCTCCAAGTTCATCGTCGAAAGCCGCCAGCAGTTCACGGCGGCGCTCCGCGAGAACCTCAAGACGCTGCTGGAAGGCGATCTCTCGCCGCGCCAGTTCGTGCGCGAGTTCTTCGAGTTGACGGAAGCCGGCAATCTCAGGAACGACATCCGCAAGAAGCTGGTGCTGAGCATCCTGCTGTCGGCGTCGGTGCGGCCGTCGATCAAGTTCCTGATGCTGGAGAATTTCCACCGCATGCCGAAGGCCGTGCGTCTCGGCATCATTTCCGCCGTTCTCAAGGCGGAGCCGACGCGGCATTCCGATTTCATCAAGGAAGAGCTGAAGTACATCGTCCTGCAGGAACGGGCCGCCCGCGAGGGTTTCGACGTTAACGGACGTCCGGCCCCGGCCTTTGCGGTGAACGCGGCGCCGAAGGCGGCCCCGCGCGTATCCATGGACGAGCGGCCGATCCAGATCGCGGAGACGGGCGGGCTGGGCGGGCGCGTGCCGCTCTTGCGTCCGGCCGTCAAGGAACCGCCGACACAGAAATACTGGTTTCAAATCTAGGTTGGCTTTGCCGGCGGCTATCGCGTAAGAAACTTGGGTCCGCCGTTTCTTCCGATCAATCCATCCGCCGAGACCCCGATGAGCTTCAAACCCGACTATCCGTTCGACGGTGAACCCGCGCGTGGCACGACCAAGCAGGTGGCGCCCGGCGTGCATTGGCTGCGCATGCCGCTGCCGTTCAAGCTGAACCACATCAATCTCTGGCTGCTGGAAGACGGCGACGGCTGGGCCGTCGTCGACACGGGCATTTGCACCGACGAGGTGAAGGCCCTGTGGGAGCAGATTTTCGACGGCACCATGGCCGGCCGGCCGGTCAAACGCGTCGTCGTCACGCACTTTCACCCGGATCACGCCGGACTGGCGGGTTGGCTGACGGCGCGTTTCGATGCGCCGCTGGTCATGCCGCTCACCGAATGGACATTCGGCCGCATGTTGTCGCTGGACGACCGGGGAATTTCACTGCCGGCGTTCCGCGCTTTCTATCACAAGGCCGGCTTCGACGCCGACATGATGGAATCCGTCGCCAAGCGCCTCGGCAACTACGCGCGCGTCGTCTCGACGTTTCCGGCGACGTACCGCCGCATCGCCGACGGCGATGGGATCGAGATCGGCGGCCGGCGCTGGCGGATGATCGTCGGGCGCGGCCACGCGCCGGAACACGCCTGCCTCTATTGCGACGAACTGGACGTCATGATTTCCGGCGACCAGGTGCTGCCCCGGATCAGCCCGAACGTCAGCGTCTGGCCGCAGGAGCCGGAGGGACGGCCGCTCGCCCTGTTCCTGGAAACGCTGCAGCGGATCGGCCGCGAGGTGACGGGCGATCCGCTGGTGCTGCCGAGCCACGACTGGCCGTTCAAGGGCCTGCACGGACGGCTCGACGATCTGACGTCGCATCACGACGACCGGTTGGACGAGACGCTTGCCGCCTGCGCCGAACCGAGCACCGGCGTCGATATCCTGTGTCGGCTGTTCAAGCGCGAACTGGACGAACACCAGATGTTCTTCGCCATCGGCGAAACGCTGGCACATCTGCATCATCTGGTGGATCAGGGCCGGGTTTCCGTATCCCTCGGCGCCGACGGGGCCGACCGCTTCGTCGCCGCCTGAGGCGCGATTTATGTTGCGGACGGTGGCCGGTTTGGCCAAAGCTGAAACGCCGCCAATCGGGAGTGGGTGCCAATGACGACCGAAAAGCTCGATCTCAAGGGCCTGAGTTGTCCGTTGCCGGTGCTTCGCGCCAACAAGGCGATCAAGAAGCTCATGCCCGGCGATATCCTGGAGCTCGAGGTCACGGACCCGGCGGCGCAACACGATTTCGAGAATTTCTCGAAGACCACGGGAAATCCGCTGATCTCCTGCGAGGAGATTAGCGGCCACTTCGTCATTCGTTTGCAGAAGAAGTAGGTTCGGCTCAGCCGATCATCCGGGCCGGCGACAGGGTCGGCGCGTCGACGCCGATGCGCGCCAGGTCTTCCGGCACGCCGCCGCCCGAGATCAACGCCGTCGCCGTGCGGGCCATGGCGTCCGACGTGGTGATGCCGTAGCCGCCCTGGCCGGCGAGCCAGAAGAAACCCTCGACGCGCGGGTCGAAGCCGAGCGCCGGATTGCCGTCCGGAAAGAAGCTGCGCAGTCCGGCCCAGCGGTTCTCGATCTTCCTGATTTCGAACGTCGTCGCCTGCTCCAGCCGGTCCACCGTGATGGCGATATCCAGTTCGTCCGGCTGCACGTCGCAGGGCGGCATCGGTGTCGCTTCTTCCGGCGACGCCAGGATGCGCCTGGCGTCCGGTTTGAAATAGAATGTCTCGTCGATGTCGTTGGCCATGGGCCACGGACGGATGTCGACGCCGGATGGCGCCGGGAAGACGATGACGGTGCGGCGCTTCGGCTGCAGGCCGAGCGGGGCGAGACCCGCCGTCTCGGCGATAACGTCGGCCCAGGCGCCGGCGGCATCGACCACGACATCGGCGGTGAAGTTTCCGGCCGGCGTGTCGATCCGCCACTCGCCACCATGCCTGGACAAGGCGCGGACGTCGGCGTCGCAGACGATCCGTCCGCCGAGCTTCTTGAAGAAGCGTTGATAGCCTTGGTGGATGGCGGCGACATCCATGGACATGGCGTCGGGTTCATAAACGGCGGTCGCAGCCCATTCGGGCCGGATCACGGGCAGCAGGCCGAGGATTTCATCCCGCTCCAGCATGCGTACCGTCGGCGTCAGCGCGTGGCAGGCTTCATAGAGTTCCTGGCTCCGGACGCGGCGGTCTTCCTTGCCGATCAACAGCAATCCCAGCGGATGCAGAAGCGGATGCTCCGTGAAGCCCGGCGGCGGATTGTCGAAGAACGGCCGCGAGCCGGCGGTGAGCGCCCGGATCACCGGCGGGCCGTATGTTTCCGTATAGACGGCGGCGGACCGGCCGGTCGAGTGGTAGCCAGGCCTCTCTTCCCGCTCCAGAACGACGATGTTCTCGCCGCCCAACTTCTCGGCCAGACGATAGGCGAGGGACGCGCCGGCGATGCCGGCGCCGACGATGGCGACGCGGGGAAACGTTCCGGGCATCGGATTATTCGGCGGCCTGTCCCGTGGGTGCCGGCGCGGGCTTCGGCGCTTTCGCGAGCCGATGCTCGTCGCGCATGTCCTCGATGGCGGGAAGCCCTTCCTCGCGGTCCGACTTGTCGCGCGCCGCCTTGCTGGCCATGCGTTGATCGCGGCTCCGTTCCACCATCGCGCAGAACAGCGACAGCAGCGGTGGAATGATGGCGAGCGTCAGCACGGCCGAAAGGGCGAGGCCGCCCAGGATCACCGATCCGAGACCGCGATAAAGCTCCGAGCCGGAGCCCGGGAACAGCACCAGCGGCGCCATGCCGATGACGCTCGTCAGCGACGACATGAAGATCGGCCGGATACGGTTCTGGGTCGATTCCATGATGGCGTCGGCGATCGCCATGCCTTCCTCGCGCATGTGGTAGAGCGTTTGGTGCACGAGCAGGATGGCGTTGTTGACGACGATGCCGATCAGGATGACGAAGCCGAGCAGCGTCAGCATGTCGAGCGGCTGGAACGTGAACTTGTTCATGATGACGAGGCCGAGCACGCCGCCCGCCGTCGCCAGCGGCACCGACAGCATGATGATGAGCGGATAGAAGAAGCTCTCGAACAGCACCGCCATCACCAGATAGACGATGACGGTCGCGATCAGGAGGTCGTACTTCATGTGCGCCCACGTCTGGTGCAGGTTGTCCGCCGTGCCGGTCAGGCGCAGCTTGACGCCGGTCGGCAGGCCTTCCACCTGAAGCTTGTCGGTGACGCCCGTCCGCAATTGTTCAAGCGCGACTTCGAGGGGAATGTTTTCCGGCGGCCGGATGACCAGGGTGACGGTTCTCGCCCGTTCCAGGTGATTGATCTGCGTCGGACCCGAGGTGACGACGATATCGGCGAGTGCGCTCGCCGGCAGGATGATGCCGGCCGGCGTCACCACCGGCAGGTTGGCGATGCCCTGCGTCGACGTGACCTGATTGTCGGGACCCTTCAGCATCAGGTTGATGCGCTTGTTCTCGTTGGTGATCTCGGCGACACGGAGCCCGTCGTTGAAGGTGTCCAGCGTGTCGGACAGTTGCCGCGCCGTCACCGCGTTGTCGGCGAGCTTCACCCGGTTCGGATAGACGCGGACTTCCGGCGCGCCGAGTTCCAGGCCGGGCTTCGGCTGGATTTGCGTGCCCTGGCTCTGCGGCATGGTTTCTTGAACGAGCGATAGGGCGCGGAGCGTCGTCGCCAGGATCGGCTCCAACTCGGGACCGAGAACGTTGAGTTCGATGGAGCGCGAGCCGCCGACGCCGCGCCCGAAGATGGAGCGCTGCGAAATCTGCCCGAAGGTGCCGGGCTCCTGGAAGGCGGCCTCCTTGAGGATCGGAATCAATTCGCGCACCCGCGCCGGGTCCTGCGCGATGGCGCCGACGAAGGTGATGCCGCGCGTCGCCACGAAGAAGAACCGTTCGATCTTCGGCGGCTCGCCCGGCTTTGAATCGGGGCCGCTGATTTCCGCCAGCAACGGCTTGATCTTGGCTTCGAACTTGCTGGCGATTTCCTCGGTGGTGTCGAGGTTGTAGCCGGGCGGCGGCACCAGGACGCCGAAGATCAGGTTGCGGTTGCCGTCCGGCAGGTATTCGAGCTTCGGCAGGAACGCCGCCGTGACCATGGCGCCGCCGCCGCTGACGACAAGAACGACAAGGACGCAGAGGATCTTGCTGGAAATCACCCGCCGCGTGAAAGCGGTCACGGCGCGCACGAAACCCTCGGCGAAATGGTCGATCACGGGGATGCGCCGGCGCACCACGCTCTCCTTGCCGGGGCCGCCGAGCAGCCGCTTGGCGAGTGCCGGAATGACGGTGATGGCGACCAGCAGCGACAGCATCACCGAGACGGAGAGGGCGACGGCGATGTCGCGGAACAACTGGCCGACTTCCAGGTCCATGACCAGGATCGGAATGAACACCATGACGGTGGTAAGTGCCGACACGAGAACCGCGACCCAGACCTGCTTGGCGCCCTGGTAGGCGGCCTCGACGCGGCTCATGCCCTTTTCGCGCAATCGGTAGATGTTCTCGAGCACGACGATGGCGGCGTCCACCACCATGCCGACGGCGAACGCGATGCCGGCCAGCGAAATGACGTTCAAGGAGCGGCCGAGGAAGGCCATTGCGACGAAGGCGCCGATGACGGAGACCGGGATCGCCATGGAGACGATCAGTGTCGCGCCGCCGGAGCGCAGGAACAGCAAAAGGACGAACGCCGCCAGCAGGCCGCCGACGATGATGTTCTGCTGCACCAGGTCGATGGAGGAATCGATATAGACGGTTTCGTCGTACACCTGGCGGAGCGCCAGCTTCTGCGCCGGCAATTGCGTCTCGTTCAGTTCCTTGACGGCTTCACGGATGCCGCGCATGACCTCGATGACGTTGGCGCCGGTTTCCCGCACGGCATTGATGGCGATGCCGGGCTGGGCGTTCATGCGGATACGCGCCGACGGTTCCGAATAGTCCATGCGCACGGTCGCGATGTCGCCGACGGTGACGCGGGCGACGCCGTTGCCGGTGTCGCCGAGGGAGCGGATGACGACCTTCTGCACGTCCTCGATGCGCGAGAACTCGCCCTCGGTGCGAACGACGTATCGGCGCTTGCCTTCGTCGACGTCGCCCGCCGATACCGATGAATTTGCGGCGCGCAGCGTGTCGATGACGTCGGAAACCGTGAGGCGGTAGCGGGCGAGGGCGTTCGGGTCGACGCTCACGACCATTTCCCGCGAGGCACCGCCGTAGATATTGACGAGCGCGACGCCGGGCACGCGTTCCAGTCTGTCCTGCACGACGTCCTCGGCGACGGGACCGAAGGTGTGGATCGGCTTGTCGTTGCCGTCCGTGCGGGTGAGCATGAACCAGGCGATGGGGTTGTCGTCCGAGCCGGCCGTCCGCATGGACGGCTCGTCGGCTTCTTCCGGATAGCCGTCGACGCGGTCGAGGCGGTTGGCGGTCAGCAGCAGCGCCTTGCTCATGTCCTGGCCGACGACGAATTCGAGGGTGATCCGCGAGCGGCCGTCCTGGCTTTCGCTGGTGATCTCGGTCAGGCCGTCGAGGCCCTTCAGGACCTCTTCCTGGCGGTTGGTGATTTCACGCTCGATTTCGGCCGGCGCCGCGCCCGGCCAGATGGTCTCGATGCTGATGATCGGTTTGTTGACGTCGGGCGTGAGCTGAATCGGAATCTTGGTCAGCGCCACGCCGCCGAACATGACCACCATGAGAACGGCGGCGATGACCGCGATCGGACGCTCGATGGCAAGGCGGATCAGGTTGTTCATGCCTTTGGTCTCACCCCGTCAACCGGCGGGTTTCATGGCGCCGGCCGTGATCGGCTGGCCCGGACGCAGGCGCTCGTTGCCGCGGATGACAACCACGTCGCCGACGGCAAGCCCGTTCTTGACCTCGAAGCGCGGGCCGAGGGCCTCGCCGAGGACGACGGGCCGGAACGTCGACTTGCCGTCCTCGTTCACGACGACGAGTGTGGCGCCCTGTCGGTTGAGAACGGCGTCCTTGTGAACCGTGACGACGTCGCGCGTCGCGCCGGCCGGCACCATGACGGTGACGCTCTCGTTGGCCGCGAATGCCATGCTTTCCTGGCTCGGCTGCACGGTGAAGCGGACGCGCCGGGTGCGGGTGCGCGGATTCTCGTCCGGGATGACGGCGCGGACGGCGACGGCGAGATCCTTGTTCTCGTCCGTCTTGGCGGCGAGGAGGCGGTTCGGCGTCAGGCCGCCGACACGGATCGCCGGCACGTCGGCCTCGATCTCCAGGTTCTTGTCGTCGAGAAGCGTCATTACCGGATCGCCGGGGCGGACGTAGGCGCCGGCCTCGGTCTGGCGCAGCGTGACGATGCCGCCGTAGGGAGCCTTGATCTCGGTGTTGCGGAGCGCGATGGACGCCAACTGCAGGTTCGCTTCAGCCGCCTTGAGGGCGGCTTCCGCCTCGGAAAGCTCGCTCTTCGCGGTGGCGGCCTCGCGCTCCTTGTCGTCCAACTTCGCCTGCGAGAAGGCGGGCGAGGTCCGCAATTGAATCAGCCGGTCCAACTCCTGCTGGACGAGGCGCAGCCGGGACCGCTGGGTGGCGATCTTCGCGGAGGCGGTCGCGGCGTCGGCGGCATAGCGATTCCGCTCGGCGACGAAGGCGTCGTCGACGAGCCGCGCGATGCGCCCGCCGGCCTCGATACGGTTTCCGACCTCGACGTCGAAACTTGCGACGGGGCCGGCGACGCGGGCGGCGATGACGCCGGTGCGCGTCGCCACGAAACGGCCGATCACCGGTACGGTCTGCGACAGCTGCTCCTTGCGGACCGTGTCGACGCCGACGACGGTCGCCGGCGGCGGCGCCGGTTGCGTCGCCTGCTGCGCCAAAACGGGCAGGGCCACGCCCACGATCAGAGGGGCGGCGAGAGCCAGGGATCGGATCTGTCGAGAAAACATGGATCAAAATTCCGGTGGCGCGCACAAACCTCGGCACACCCGCCGCCGCCCAGACCGGTATGCTTCAATTCCGTGACCGGTTGGTCACTATAGACTAGACCGTCCAGTCCACTATAGGTAAATTGAACATTCGGCACAACGGGATATTCGGGGGGATATTCGAAGCCTCCCGTGTGGCGGCAGTAACATTCGGAAGAGCGAACATGATGGCCTTGGCGGATCGACGAATTGACCTGGAACCACTGTCGCCGGCGTCGGCGGCAAAGCATCAGGCGATCCTCGACGCCGCCACCGCCGAGTTCCTGGAAAAGGGCTACGGCGCCGCCGGCATGGATGGCATCGCGGCCCGTGCCGGCGTCTCCAAGCAGACCATTTACAGCCACTTCGGCAACAAGGCGGCGCTGTTCGAGAACATTGTCGGCGCCAAATGCGACGCGCTTATGGACGGCGGGCGGGTACTCGACGTCGAAGGCGGCCGTCCACGCCATGTGCTTCGGGAATTCGCGAGGCGGTTCCTCAGTGCCGTCCTGGACCGCCAGAACATCACCCTTTACCGCGCCATCGTAGCCGAGAGCGGCCGATTTCCGGAACTCGCGGCGGCGTTCTACCGGTCCGGGCCGCGCATTGCCGCCGACCGGCTGGCGTCGTATCTGACCGGCTGTGCCGAGCGGGGCGAGATCGCCGTCGCCGATCCGCGCCGCTCGGCGGAACTCTTCTTCGCCATGCTCCGGAGCGATCTCTACATGCGCTGCCTGCTTGGCTTGGCGGATGAGGCGTCGGAGGGCGAAATCGACGCCGTCGCGGCGCACGCGGCCGAGATTTTCATGGCCGGTCATCGAACCGATTGAAAATCGCCGCTGCATTGCCAAAATGCAGGCCATGAAATCGTTTCGTGATCTCGCCGCGCCGCTGGCCGTTACAGCCCTGCTGACGGCGACGGCGGCCGGATGGCCGGCGAAGGCCGACCTCGTCGGACATGGCGGCATGGTCCGGGACGTCGACGTTTCCCCCGACGGCAGCCGCGTCATCACCGCCAGTTTCGATTACACCGCGCGCATCTGGGATTTTGGCGCCCAGAAGGAAATCGCCGTCCTGAATGCGCACGAAGGGCCCGTCACCGGGGCGCACTTCTCGCCGGACGGGTCGCGCGCCTTGACGACCAGCGACGATTTCACGGCGATCGTTTGGGACATGCGGACGTTCCAGCCGCTGCACCGGCTGAACGGCCACAAGCACAAGGTCATGGCCGGCGCCTTCGATCCGTCCGGGCGCTTCATCGCCACCGGCGGCTGGGACGGCAAGGTATGGATATGGGACGCCGCGACCGGCAAGCCTGTGCGAGAAATCGCCGTCGGCCGGCCGGTCAATACCGTCGCTTTTTTCGCCGGCGGCAACATGCTGGCGACCGGCGGCCACGATCCGATGATCCGCCTTTGGAACGTCGAGACGGGCAATCTCGCCGGCAAGCTGGAAGGGCACCTGATGGGAGTGACGGCGCTCAACGTCGACGCCAAGTCGGGGCTCATGCTCTCCGCCAGCATCGACAAGTCGATCCGGCTCTGGGATTTGAAGGCGGAGACGGAGCTCAAGAAGATCGAGGTGCATGACGGTCAGGTCTATGCCGTGCAGTTCTCGCCGGACGGCAAGCGGGCGTTGACCGCCGGCAAGGACGGCTACGTGATCGAATGGGATTTGGCCGCCGGCCGGCCGGTCCGCGAAATCCACGCGCACGAGCGGATCGCCTGGGCGGCCAGCTACACGCCCGACGGCCGCTTCGCGATCTCGGCCAGTTCCGACGAGCAGGCGCGGGTCTGGCACCTCGCCACCGGCGACCGCGTCGGCGAGGCCGTCGATACCACCGGCGAGCCGAAACCGTGGCTGGCCAGCGATCATCCGGGCGCCGCCCTCTTTACCAAGTGCGCGCGCTGCCACTCTCTGTCGGCGACGGGGCCGATGCGCTCGGGGCCGCATTTCGAGGGATTGTTCGGCCGGCCCGTCGGCAGCGTCGCCGGCTATCACTATTCCGAGGCGTTGACCGGCAAGTCCTTCGCGTGGGACGAAAAGACCCTGTTCCGGCTGTTCGACGAAGGGCCGGACAAGATGCTGCCCGGCACCAAGATGCCGGTGCAGCGCGTGACCGACCCGAAGCAGCTCAACGACCTTGTCGCCTATCTCAAGATTCTCACCCAGCCCAAGAACTGATCACCACCCGAAGGAAACCGACATGACGACGCTGCTCTACTCTCATCCGGCCTGCGTCGAACACGATCCGGGCGCCTATCACCCGGAACGGCCGGATCGTCTGCGCGCCGTCATGGCCGGTCTCGAGGACGAGAAATTCCACTACCTTCACCGGATCGAGGCGCCGGAAATCGACCTCGACACGGTCTCGAACGTGCACAATTCCGACTACGTGCAGATGGTCATGGACAACGTGCCGGCGGAGGGGCTCGTGCGGCTCGACCCGGATACGGCCATGTCGCCGAAATCGGGCGAGGCGGCGAGACGCGCCACGGGCGCAGCCGTCGCCGCCGTCGACGCAGTCATCGACAAGCAGGCGTCGAACGCGTTCTGCGCCGTCCGCCCGCCCGGCCACCACGCGGAATCGGGGCACGCCATGGGCTTCTGCCTGTTCAATTCCGCCGCCGTCGCCGCCGTGCATGCCCGCATCAAGCATGGCCTGGAACGGGTCGCCGTCGTCGATTTCGACGTCCATCACGGCAACGGCACGCAGCACAGCTTCGAACACATCGATGGGCTGTTCTACGCCTCCAGCCACCAGTATCCGGCCTATCCGGGAACCGGCTCGACGCGGGAGAAGGGCGACTACCACAACATCTGCAATCTGCCGCTGGCGCCGGGCGCCGGTTCGGATGAATTCCAGAACGGCTACGAAGAGGTGATCCTGCCGGCGCTCCGCGCCTTCAAGCCGGAACTCCTGATCATCTCCGCCGGCTTCGACGCGCATGCGCGCGATCCGCTGGCGCAGCTGGAGCTCAGGACCAGCGATTACCTTTGGGTGACGCGGAAGCTGCTCGACGTCGCCGACGAATGCTGCGGCGGGCGGACGGTGTCGCTGCTGGAAGGCGGTTACGACCTGCAGGCGCTCCGCGATTCGTCTTCGGTGCACGTCGAAGCGCTGATGGAGCGGTAGTTTCTACGTCCGTCACCCCCGATTTATTCCGGGGTCCACACTTCGATGCACGTGTTGTGTCTGGGAGTGGACCCCGGGACTTGCCCGGGGTGACGATTGGGGGCGTTAACGTTTCCGTTCACTCTCCCGTCACCCCGGATTTATTCCGGGGTCCACACTTTGATGCACGCGTTGTGTCTGGGAGTGGACCCGGACCCCGGATTTAATCCGGGGCAGGCGAGCCCGGGGTGACGGCAAGGCGTTTACCCGCACTGCCCGCGATGGCGGAGCATGTGATCCGCCAGCACGCAGGCCATCATCGCTTCGCCGACCGGCACGGCGCGGATGCCGACGCAGGGATCGTGCCGACCCTTGGTGGCGATGTCCGTTTCCTTGCCGGCGCGATCGACGGTCCGGCGCGGCGACAGGATCGAACTGGTCGGCTTCACGGCGAAGCGCACGACCACGTCCTGCCCGGTCGAAATGCCGCCCAGCACGCCGCCGTTGTTGTTGGATAGAAAGACGGGCTTCCCTTTCTCCATCCGCATCTCGTCGGCGTTCTGCTCGCCGGTCAGCCGCGACGCGCCCATGCCGGCGCCGATCTCGACGCCCTTGACCGCGTTGATGCCCATCATGGCGGCGGCCAGATCGGATTCCAGCTTGCCGTAGACCGGCGCGCCCCAGCCGGCCGGCACGCCCGACGCCACCACCTCGATGGTCGCGCCGACGGAAGAACCCTGCTTGCGGATGCCGTCCAGATACTCGGCGAACGCCTTTGCAGTCTTAGCGTCCGGGCAGAAGAACGGGTTCTTGCCGACCTGCGCCCAGTTCCAGCGGTCGCGGTCGATCTCGATGTCGCCCATGGCGATCAGCGCGGCCCTGATCTTGATGCCGCGGCCGAGCACCTTCCGGGCGACCGCGCCGGCGGCGACCCGCATGGCGGTTTCCCGCGCCGAGGAGCGGCCGCCCCCCCGATAATCGCGGATGCCGTACTTGGCGTCGTAAGTGAAATCGGCGTGGCCGGGACGGAACTTGTCCTTGATGTCGCCGTAGTCCTTGGACCGCTGGTCGGTGTTCTCGATCAGCAGGCCGATCGGTGTCCCGGTCGTCACGCCCTCGAAGACGCCGGAGAGAATCTTCACCCGGTCGTCCTCGCGGCGCTGCGTCGTGAACTTCGACTGTCCGGGCTTCCGCTTGTCGAGGTAAGGCTGGATGTCGGTCTCGGCGAGCTTGATGCCCGGCGGGCAGCCGTCGACGACGCAGCCGAGAGCCGGCCCATGGCTCTCGCCGAAGGTCGTGACCCGGAACAGGTGCCCGAAGGTGTTGTGCGACATGGCGCGGCCCCCGCGCCTCAGACGACGGAGATGTCGGGTGCGTCCACGGCCTTCATGCCGACGACGTTGTAACCGCAGTCCACGTGGTGCGTCTCGCCGGTGACGCCGCTAGAAAGCGGCGACAGCAGATACAGGCCGGCGCCGCCGATGTCGTCCATGGTGACGTTGCGGCGCAAGGGCGAGTTGTACTCGTTCCACTTCAGGATATAGCGGAAGTCGCCGATGCCGCTGGCCGCCAGCGTCTTCATCGGGCCGGCCGACATGGCGTTGACGCGCACGCCGGTCTTGCCGAGGTCCTCGGCGAGGTAGCGCACGCTGGCTTCCAGCGCCGCCTTGGCGACGCCCATGACGTTGTAGTGCGGCATCACGCGCTCGGCGCCGAAATAGGTGAGGGTGAGCAGGCTGGCGCCCGGATTGAGGAGTGCCCGCGCCCGCTGGCAGATGGCGGTGAAGGAATAGCAGCTGATCATCATCGTCTGCTGGAAGTTTTCCGGCGTCGTGTCGATGTAGCCGCCCTTGAGCTCTTCCTTGTTCGAATAGGCGATGGCGTGGACCAGGAAATCCAGCGAGCCCCACTTGTCCTTGAGGGTCGAGAACACGGCGTCGATGCTGGCGATGTCGGTGACGTCGCAAGGTAGCACCAAATTGGCGCCGACGGATTCGGCGAGCGGCTCGACGCGCTTCTTGAGGGCGTCGCCCTGGTAGGTGAACGCCAACTCGGCCCCGTGGTCGCTGACCGCCTTGGCGATGCCCCAGGCGATGGAGCGGTCGTTGGCGACGCCCATGACCAGGCCCCGTTTCCCTTGCATCAGTGGCGCCGTCTGCGACATTTACTCGTTTCCTCTCAAAATTATACAGGCGCCGTGACAGGTTACGGCTCGCCCGCTCCGATGCTACACGCAAAAGCATGGCCGGGCCAAGGCAGGCGAATTCCGTTCTACTGGCCATTCCACCGGCGCGCGATTGCCAAATAATACGTCCCGCCGAGCGTCAATCGCGAGGGGGATATGGCGGAGACCGAAAACGCCGACAACGGGGAAGAACCGAAGCCCGACGACGCGGAGCGCCCGGAAACCGCCGAAGAGGCGGGGGCGTCCGTCGTCCTCGGCGAAATCGGCGGATTCCTGAAATACGTCGGCCGCCGTTTCGGCGAGGACCGCTGCCTGCGCATGGCGGCGGGCCTGAGTTATACGTCGCTCCTCGCCATCGTGCCGCTGACCGCCATCGCCTTTTCCATGCTGGCGGCCTTCCCGGTCTTTTCCGGCGTCCGGGAATCGCTGCAGGAGGTGATGTTCGCCAACCTGCTGCCGTCGTCGGCGGAGGCGTCCCGCGAATACTTCGACATGTTCGTCAAGAACACGACGTCCTTGAGCGCCGTCGGCATCGTCGCGCTCGCCGCGACGGCGGTGCTGCTGCTCGGCACCATCGAGGCCGACCTGAATGCCATCTTCCGGGTGGCGCGGCCGCGCGCGCTGTTGCCGCGCCTTCTGGTGTTCTGGGCGTTGCTGACGCTCGGGCCGCTGCTGCTCGGCGCCAGCTTCTCGCTCTCCACCTATTTCTTCGCGGCGACGGAGTGGCTCGGTATCGACACTGCCAAGGGGCCGCTCGGTTTTGCCGCGACGCTCGTGCCGACGCTGATGATCTTCATGCTGCTGACGATCTTCTACATGGTGATTCCGAACCGGCCGGTGGGATTTATCGCCGCCCTTGTCGGCGGGGTGTTGGCGGGGCTCGCCTTCACCGTGCTCCGGAAAACCTTCGGCTGGTACGTCGTCACGTTTCCGACGTACCAGAATATCTACGGCGCGCTCTCGGTGGTGCCGATCTTCCTGGTCTGGATGTATCTCTCGTGGCTGGTCGTACTGGTGGGTGCGGTGCTGACGGCGAGTATGAGCGAGTGGCAGTCGGCCGGCGGCAAGCCGTTGTCGTCGTCGCCATGCAGGTGCTGGCCGCCCTCTATCGCGCCAGCCGCGACGGCGTCAGCGCGACGCGGACCGGCATCTTGCGCACCACTGGCGGCGGTGGCGAGGCGGTCGACGCGATATTGGAGCAGTTGCACGACGCCCGCTTCGTGGAACGGACGTCGTCCGGCCGCTGGGTGCTCGCCCGCTCGCCGGAGACGACGGCGCTCTACGACGTCTACCGCGCCCTCGGTCTCGGCTTCGGCGAGGCGGTGCCGATCGACGAGGGCGATTCCTGGTCCCGGAAGCTTGCGGCCCGCATTACAGACATCCGGCGCTTCAACCGCGACGCGCTGTCGGCGACGTTGGCCGACATCCTCGCCGACGAGATCGACGAACCGCCGGCAAAGCTCGAAATCAGAGCGTAAGCTTAGACGTCGCAAATAATGTAAGCCGTCGCCCCGGACTTGATCCGGGGCCCATGTGCGCACCGACGCGGACGTGCGGACAGGCTATTCCAGGGCGTACTCTTCGCATCTCCGAACCACCCTGTGCAACCGCTCGAAGATGGATCCCGGATCAAGTACGGGGTGACGACAGTATGAAATCTGAAATGGTCGATATCATGACGGAAGGGGGCGCTTGAATGCTTGCCGCGCGACGCGGGATCCGTTCCGGGGAAATTACTCTTCATTCCCGCGATTGGCGCGGGACCGGATGAATTCGGCCAGTTCCGGGTCGGGCTTGGTCGGCAACGTCACCGTCAGGCAGACGTAGTGATCGCCGCGCGCCTCGTCCTTGCGTCCGCCGTCGGCGAGGCCGCGGCCCTTGAGCCGTAATCGCGTGCCGGTGTTCGAATTCGGCGGCACGGTGACGTTCAGCAGCCCGTCGATGGTTTCCACCTGGATCTTGCCGCCGAGCACCGCGTCCTCCAGCCCGACCGGCACGTCGGTATGGATGTCGCGGCCTTCCGTGCGGAAGATCGGATGCGGCTGCACCTTGACCTCGATCAGCGCGTCGCCGTCGCGCCCGCCGTTGAAGCCCCGCATGCCCTGATCCTTGAGGCGCAGGACCTGGCCGTCCAGGGTGCCGGGCGGCACGTTGACGCTGAGCGTCTTGCCGTGCGTCGTCTTCATCTGCTTCTTGGTGCCGCGCGCCGCGTCCAGGAACGGCACTTCCAGGACGTAGGTGACGTCGACGCCGTCGATCTTGGGGCTGTCCTTGCCGCGGTCGCGGAAGAACCCCTCGAAGCCGCGCCGCGGGCGGGGCTTGGCGGCTTCCGGGCGGGTCTTGCGCTTCTTGCCCTCGGCGTCCAGCTCGCCCCGGTCGTACTGGGCGCGGCGGATCGGGTCGGAGATAATCCCGTAGGCCGCCGACAGCTCCTTGAATTCGTCCTCGGCCCACGGATTGCCGGGATCAATGTCCGGATGCATCTCGCGCGCCTTGCGCCGGTAGGCGGACTTGATCTCCGTCGGCGTGGCGTCCGGCGCGACGCCGAGAATGCGGTAGAGGTCCTTCGGTTCCGTGCCGAGCGCCATGGCGTGTCCTACTGGGTGAGCCCGGCGGCGGCGGCGGCGCGCTCCCGCGTCCAGGCGTTGTCCGGCAACCGGCCGAGACGCTCCGAGAGCAGCGACTTGGCGAGCGGATAACGGCCGGACTTCATCGACGCGTCGATCAGCAGCATGGTGAAGAGATCGCGCTGGGCATGCGAGCCGCCCATGCGGTGCAGCGCGTAGCGGTGCGGCGCCAGCAGATCGACCGCCCGTCCATAGTCGCCGTCACGGTGCGCGAAGATGGCTTCCGCGACGGGCAGGGCGACGTCGTGGGTGACGCGGGCGTTGTCCTCGTCGGTGCCGGCGTAGGCGCGCATGGCGTCGAGGAGTTCCGCCGCCTTGCCGTTGCCGGCCGCCGAGAGCGCGATGGCGTGATGCACGTCGATGAAGGCGAGGATCTGGTCGGTGGTGTGCCGGGCGCACTTTTCCGCCAGCGCCGCCCAGCGGTCGCCGACGTCCTGGCCGTACAGTTCGAGGCGCAGCAGCAGCGCGGAATCGTTGATGAGGTCGAGATACTCTTCCGACTCGGCGTCCCAGAGGGTCTCGTCGTAGAGCTTGAAGACCTGCTCGAACTCGCCCCGGTCGAGATGCATCAGCATCCGGTGCCACCAGACGTGATAGCGGAAGTTGTTGGCGTCGACCCAGCCGGCTTCGTTCTTGGTGATCCAGTCGATGCCGGCGTCGGCGTCGTCGCGCATCTCGTGCACGTGCGCCACGGCGTGAATGGCCCAGGGGTTGCGCTGTTCCAGCTCGACGGCGATCTTGCCGGCGCGGATGGCGCCTTCGAAATCGTGCGTTTCCTCGCGGCCGAACGCCTCCATGCCCTTGACGAAGGTGTAGCCGGGAACCGACGGCGACCACGCGTACATCCGGCGCAGCACCGTATCGCGGAGGTTCTGCCCGTCGCCGGAATAGAAATGCCCATGATGCGCGAGGCGGAGCGCCAGCACGTCCAGGGGATATTCCTCGAGGATTTCCTCCCAGACGCGGATGGCCTGGCTCGGCCGGCCGGACGCCCAATGCATCAGCGCGGCGGCGTGGCGCTGTTCGCGCGGTGTCGTCTTGGGGGCGCGGGCGGCGGCCTCGGCGGCGGCCTTCTGCGCGCGTTCCTTGAGGACGCCCGTCGCCATCAGCATGAAGAAGTACCCCTTCATGATGTTGGCGAGCGGCAGTTCCGGGTCGATCTCGAGGGCCGCCTTCAAATTCGGCGCGGCGTCCTTCTGGATGCCGAGGTAGGAGGCGACCAGCCTGTCGAAGGCGGCGGCGGCTTCGGCCGACGCGGCGGTGATTTCGAGACCTCGGCAATCCTTCGGCATGTGCGGCTCCCCCCTATTTTTACGGTTGGACTTTAGGGCGGCGCACCCTATATGCCAAGCCGTCGAACCCAACGGGCCTGAGGGGGACCAGCATGACCGACGTGACGGAAATCGACGCCAAGACGGCAAGCGCCTGGGTGTCCGCCGGCGAGGCCGTGCTGGTCGACGTGCGCGAAGACCAGGAACTGCGCGAGGCCTCCATCGCCGGCGCCGTGCACGTGCCGATGTCGCGCTTCGATCCGGACGCCGTGCCGAAGGGCGACGACGGCAAGAAGTTTGTCTTCTTCTGCGCGCACGGCATGCGTTCCTATCAGGTGGCGGCGTATCTGCTGCAAAACGAGATGCTGGGCGACGCCTATTCCATGGCCGGCGGCATCGTCGCCTGGGCGCAGTCCGGCCTGCCGTTCGAGCGGGGGTAGATTTCGGCCCACAGTCGTCACCCCGGATTTATTCCAGGGTCCACACTTTGACGCACGTGTTGTGTTTGCGAGTGGACCCCGGGACCCTGGATCGGGTCCGGGGCAGGCGAGCCCGGGGTGACGAGAAGGGGCTGACGTTTCCTCACACTCAACCGTCACCCCGGATTTATTCCGGGGTCCACAGTTTGGCATACGTCGCGTGTTCGCGAGTTGACCCCGGGACCCCGGATCGGGTCCGGGGCAGGCGAGCCCGGGGTGACGAGAACGGGCGGGAACGGCTAGCCCTTCACCGCCCCGATCAGGAATTCCTTGTTGCCTTCGGGGCCGGTGATCGGGCTCTCGGAAATGCCGAGCACCCGCCAGCCGGGAAGCGCCGCCAGCCAGTCGCGGATTTCCGAACAGACTTTTTCATGCACCGCCGGGTCGCGCACCACGCCGCCCTTGCCGACGTTTTCCGGCCCGGCCTCGAACTGCGGCTTGATCAGCGCCACGAGATGCGCGGCCGGCTTGGTGCGGGCGAGGGCGGCCGGCAACACGGTCCTGAGCCCGATGAAGCTGGCGTCGCAGACGACCAGATCGACGGGCTCGGGGATTTCCGCTTCGCCGAGGTGCCGGGCGTTGGTCTTTTCCAGCACCACGACGCGGGGATCGGTGCGGAGCTTCCACGCCAATTGTCCGTGCCCGACGTCGACGGCGTAGACCTTCGCCGCGCCGTTCGCCAACAACACGTCCGTGAAGCCGCCGGTCGACGCGCCGACGTCGATGGCGGTCTTGTCCGCCGCGTCGATGCCGAAGGCTTCAAGTCCGTGCGCGAGTTTCAGGCCGCCCCGGCTCACCCACGGATGATCCTGGCCGCGCACCTCGAGGGCGATGTCGGGCTGAACCTGCTGGCCGGATTTTTCGAGTTTCCGCTCGCAGGAATAGACGAGCCCTGCCATGACGAGGGCCTGCGCCTTGGCGCGGCTCTCCACGAGGCCCCTGTCGACGAGGAGTTGGTCGAGGCGTCGCTTGCCGGGCTTGCTCATTTGCAGCCCAGTTGAGGATCAGGCCCGGACGGGCGCGCTCAACTCGCCTGACCGGCCGAGCGCCGCCAGCACGCTGGCGACGATGGAGCGGGCGTCGATGCCGGCCATTTCGTTCTGCTTCTCGGGCTTGTCCTGCTCGAAGAAGCGGTCGGGCATCATCAGGGCGCGGACCTTGAGGCCGTTTTCCAGCAAGCCTTCGTTCGCCATGAAGGTCAGAACGTGGCTGCCGAAGCCGCCGACGGCGCCTTCCTCGACGAGGATCAGCACTTCGTGCTCGCGCGCCAGGCGCCGCACCAGATCGGTGTCGATGGGCTTGGCGAACCGCGCGTCGGCGACGGTGGTGGAGAGGCCCATGGCGGCCAGTTCTTCCGCCGCCTTCAAGGAGTCCTGCAGACGTGTGCCGAGCGACAGGATGGCGACGGACGAACCTTCGCGGACGATGCGGCCCTTGCCGATTTCCAGCGGCTGGCCCCGTTCCGGCAGATCGACGCCGACGCCTTCGCCGCGCGGATAGCGGAAAGCGGACGGACGGTCGTCGATCTCGACGGCGGTGCGGACCGCATGCATCAGTTCCGCCTCGTCGGCGGGGGCCATGATGACGAAGCCCGGCAGCGTCGCCAGATACGGCACGTCGAAGGCGCCACAGTGCGTCGAGCCGTCGGCGCCGACGTAGCCGGCGCGGTCGATGGCGAAGCGGACCGGCAGGGACTGGATCGCCACGTCGTGCACGACCTGATCGTAGGCGCGCTGCAGGAACGTCGAATAGATGGCGCAGAACGGCTTGTAGCCCTCGGTCGCCATGCCGGCGGCGAAGGTGACGCCGTGTTGTTCGGCGATTCCGACGTCGAAGGAGCGGGCCGGGTAGACGTCGCCGAACTTGTCGACGCCGGTGCCGGACGGCATGGCGGCGGTGATGGCGACGATCTTGTCGTCGAGCTCGGCTTCCTTAATCAGCGCCTTGGCGAATACGTTGGTGTAGCTCGGCGCATTCGCCTTCGGCTTGTGCTGCTTGCCGGTGACGACGTCGAACTTGCTGACACCGTGATACTTGTCGGCGGACTGCTCGGCGGGCTCGTAACCGTGTCCCTTCTCGGTGACGACGTGCAGCAGGATCGGGCCCGGCTCCTTGTCGTCGCGGATGTTCTTCAGGACCGGGATCAGGTGGTCCATGTTGTGGCCGTCGATGGGACCGACGTAATAGAAGCCCAGCTCCTCGAACATGGTGCCGCCGGTGACCATGCCGCGGGCGTACTCGTCCACCTTCTCGGCGGCGATTTCCAACTGGCGCGGGAACTTCTTGGCGATGTCCTTGGCGAGGTGCCGGACGGAACGGAACGACTTCGACGAGATCAGGCGCGACAGGTAGGCGCTCAGGGCGCCGACCGGCGGCGCGATCGACATGTCGTTGTCGTTCAGGATGACGAGCAGCTTGGAATCCATCGAGCCGGCGTTGTTCATGGCCTCATAGGCCATGCCCGCCGTCATGGCGCCGTCGCCGATGACGGCGATGACGTTGTTGTCGCCGCCGGACAGATCGCGGGCCACCGCCATGCCGAGGCCGGCGGAAATCGACGTCGAGGAATGCGCCGCGCCGAACGGGTCGTATTCGCTTTCCGTGCGCTTGGTGAAACCGGAAATGCCGCCGCCCTGGCGCAACGTGCCCATGCGCTCGCGCCGGCCGGTCAGAATCTTGTGCGGATAGCACTGGTGGCCGACGTCCCAGATCAGGCGGTCGGCGGGCGTGTTGAAGACGTGGTGGATCGCCACGGTCAGTTCGACGACGCCGAGGCTGGCGCCCAGATGGCCGCCGGTGAAGGAAACCGAGCGGATCGTATCCTTACGGAGCTCGTCCGCCAGTTGCTTCAACTGGTCCACGTCGAGGCCGCGCATGTCCGCCGGCGAGCGGATCGCGTCGAGCAGCGGAGTTTCGAATTTATCGTCCAACTGTGAATCCTTCCGATCCGGCGCCGATGCCGGAATCATGACAATTTGGTTGCCTCGGGACGGGCGTTAATGCCGCCTGGTCACGATGAATTCCGCAAGCCTTTTTAAAAGCTCGCCTTTTTCACCGAAAATTTCAAGGTGTTCCACCGCTTGGCCTGAAAGCAGGTGCGCTTGCTCGCGTGCCCGCTCGACCCCGAGCAGGGAGACGAAGGTCGCTTTTCCGGCGGCTTCGTCCTTGCCGGTGGCCTTGCCGACCTCGCCCGCGTCGCCCTCGACGTCCAAAAGATCGTCGGCGATCTGGAAGGCGAGGCCGATGTCGTGCGCGTAGTGCCGCAGCGCATGGCGGGAATGTTCCGACGCCTTGCCGAGGATGGCACCGAACTCGCAGGAAACGGCGATCAAGGCCCCGGTCTTCATGCGTTGCAGGCGGGTGATTTCGGGAATGTCGAGCTTGTGGTGCTCGGCCACCAGATCGAGCATCTGTCCGCCGACCATGCCGGTATCGCCGGACGCCTTGGCGAGCGCGAGGCACAACTCGGCGCGGACAGCGGCGTTGTCGTGCGTTTCCGTCGCCGCCAGCACCTCGAACGCCTTGGTCAGGAGCGCGTCGCCGGCGAGGATCGCCGTCGCCTCGTCGAACTGCTTGTGGCACGTCGGCCGGCCGCGCCTGAGATCGTCGTCGTCCATCGCCGGCAGATCGTCATGCACGAGCGAATAGCAATGCACCATCTCGATCGCCGCCGCCGCTCGGTAGGCACGGCTCTGACTGACACCGAACAGGCTTGCCGCCTGCGTCACCAGGAACGGTCGGATGCGCTTGCCGCCGCCGAGCGCCGCATATCGCATGGCCTCGATGACGCGCGCCTCCGGCGCTTCGGTCAGCTTCAGGATATTGTCGAGAACGCCCTCGACCCGGTCGGCGCATTCCTTCAGCGCCGCGTCTAGATCAACCATCCGCCAAACTCCGTTCAGGCGTCGTCCAAGGGTTCGGCCGAAATCGCGCCGCCGGCGCCGACCGTGATCTTCTCGATCCGCGCCTCGGCTTCCTTCAGCTTGGCCTCGCAATGCTTCTTCAGGTGGACGCCCCGGGTGTAATGGGTGATCGAGGCTTCGAGGTCGCCTTCGCCGGTTTCCAGTTCGCGCACTATGTCCTCGAGTTCCGCCAGCGCGTCCTCGAAGCTCATCTTGCGGATGTCCGCCGGGATCTCGTCCGTGCCGGCGGCTTTTTCCTTGGCCATGGGCCTGCCTTTGCGTCCTGGGTCGAAGGGCGGCGCAGTCTACGCATGTGCGCCTACAGGGGCAAGTATCGGTTCGGCCGATTTTTCGGGCCGTCAGCCGAACAAATCCGCCTGTTTCGGGGGCTCCGGCGTCTCCTCGTCGGCGGCAAGCGGACCGGCATACGGCGTGAGCAGCGGACGGACGTCGCCGAATGAAAGCGCCGGGTCGAGCCAGCGGGTCATGCCGTCCGGGTCCAGGATCACCGGCATGCGGTCGTGCACGTGCTGGATGGCGGGCGACGGCGCGCAGGTGACGATGGTGAATCGCTCCCCGTCGATCAGTCCGGCGAAGGCGACGACGGGCCGGTCCGGAGCATGGATGCGGTTCTTCCGCTTCTTGCCGGTCTCGTCCGTCCGCCATTCGAAATAGGCGCTGGCCGCTACGATGCAGCGGTTTTCCAGGTGCGGCCGGAAGGTCGGCTTTTCCGCCAGGGTCTCCGCGCGGGCGTTGATGAGCGGGCTCTTCGACCAGTCGACGGCGAACCCCCAGGTGAGCAGTTCGGCCCGCCCGCCCGGCCGCACCGTCAGCGCGGCGTCGGTCGGCCGGACCTCGTATTTGTTCGGCACCGGCGGGACCTGCGCCAGGGAAAGGGCGGCGGCGAGATCGCGGGGCCGGGCGTTTAGTTCGAAGCGCGAGCACATGGGGCGGCATTGAACGGGCTGGCGGCGGCGGGATCAAGGCAGAGGCAACTCAATCGTCACTTCGGGCTCGTCCACTCGGGCTGCCTTGCTCGTCCCGTCACCCCGGGCTCGTCCCGGGGTCCACACTTAGACAACCCCCGTGACGCAACGAGTGGACCCCGGACCCCGGATTTAATCCGGGGCGGGTAAATCCGGGGTGACGGGGAGGGGCTAATTTGCCGGTACCCGAAATGATAACAGTTACCCTGGGTCGTCCCGCCCAACCCTTTAAAGGGGCGTGGCTTTCCGATACCTTGCCGCCATGAGCGAAACGCCTGAACGCAAGACCGTCGTCATCACCGGGGCCAGCCGCGGCATCGGCCACCATACGGCGCGCATGTTCCTGGAGCGCGGCTGGCGGATCATCACGTGCTCGCGTGACGACACGCCGGCCGAATGCAAGCGCGATCCCAATTGGACCTGCCACATTCCGACCGATCTCGGCGATGACGCCAGCGTCGCCAACTTCATCGAGAAGGCGAACCTCGCCCTCGACGGCGGGCCGCTGCACGGCCTCGTCAACAACGCCGGCATGTCGCCGAAGACGCCCTACAAGGAACGGCTCGGCGTGCTGAACGGCGATTTGGACGCCTGGCACGACGTGTTCGAGCTCAATTTCTTCGCGCCCTTGAAGCTGTCGCGCGGCTTCGCCGCCGCCCTGCACCGGGGCCAGGGCGCCATCGTCAACGTCACCTCCATCGCCGGACATTTCATTCATCCGTTCGCCGGCTCCGCCTATTCGATTTCGAAAACGGCGCTCTCCGGTTTGACCCGTGAGATGGCGAACGAGTTCGCCGAACTCGGCGTCCGCGTCAACGCGGTCGCGCCCGGCGAGATCGAGACGGAAATGGTCGGCCCGGAATACGAAATGCTGATTCCGCGCATTCCCCTGCAGCGGATGGGCTCGCCCGCCGACGTCGCCGGCACCATTCACTACCTCTGCTCCGACGATTCCAGATACGTCACCGGCACCGAGATTTGGGTGACCGGCGGCCAGCACCTGTTCTGACCGTCCCATGAACCAGCACGCGAGCGGCCCGGAAAACGCGGTGCACTACTACCGCCGCGACGCCGATACCGGCGCCAAGCCCTCCGGCTCGTTCCTGGGCGCCTTCGTCCGCCATTCCGGCGTCAAGGCGTTCTACTGCCAGTCCCGCGACGGCGCCGACTACGACGACTTCGTGAGCCGCGTGACCCGCGCCGACTCGGACGGCCGGCCGTGCCACTACGTCGCGCCGGGTGACGCGCATGGCTTCGAGCCGGCGCCGGTGCTGCGCCTCGCCGGGGCCGGCGTCGCGCCGCTGATGTGGCGACGCCGCACGCTCGGCCAGCGCCGCTATTCGGTGATCGGCGAGGTGACGGATCTTGGCGCGGCCGAGACGCACCGGCAGTTGGGCGATCTCCTGATCGCGCCGGCGCAGCCCTGGGACGCCCTGATCTTTCCGAGCAAGACGGTCAAGGCGGCGGCGGAGCGCATCATCGACCAGCACGCGGCGTATCTGTCGCATCGCTTGGGCGGCCAGCCGAAGCTGGACGGGCTGCATTTCGTCATTCCACCCGGCATCGACACGCAACGCTACGCCGACACCGACGATAGCCGCGTCATGCGCGTCGGCGTGCGCCGCCGGCTCGGTATCCGTGACGACGATCTCTGCGTCCTCACCACCGGCAACTTTGCGTTCCATGAGCGGGCCCATCCGACGCCGC
This sequence comes from Rhodospirillales bacterium, assembly GCA_038117205.1. Classification (GTDB taxonomy): domain Bacteria; phylum Pseudomonadota; class Alphaproteobacteria; order Rhodospirillales; family Casp-alpha2; genus JAQBZY01. The sequence goes on from JAYOFL010000005.1 coordinate 43,785, forward strand.
TCTATCTGGCGCTGGAAGCGGCGGCGCGGCGTTCCGGCGTCCGCGTTCATTTGTTGCAGGCCGGCTGGTTCGCCACCGAGCGGATCGAGAAGGCGTACCGGGACGCTGTCCGGGAATTCGCGCCGGCCGTGAACGCCATTTTTCTCGACGGACGCGAGCCCGATATCCGCGAGCGGGTGTGGTTCGCCGCCGACGTCTACGCCGCCTTCGACGATTCCGTCCGGCACGGCCTGGATACGGAACTGTGCGAGGCCATGGCGGCGGGGCTGCCCATCGTCGCCACCGACTGGGGCGCCAACCGGGACGTGGTGCGGGCCGGGCAGGAGGGATATCTGATCCCGACCTGGCTACCGTTGCCGGAAAGCGGCGGCGATCTGTCGCTGGCACCCGAGAACGCCATCTCCCGCACCGACGAGGCCCGCGCCGACACCTTCATGAGCGGCACGCTCGGCCAGATGACGGCGATCGACCTCCGCGCCGCCGCGGAAGCCTTCGAGGCGTTGGCCGGCAATCCGGACCGTCGGCAGGCGATGGGCGAGGCGGCGCGTCGCCGGGCGCGGGAAACCTACGACTGGCAGATGATCATCCGGCGCCATCAGGCGCTCTGGACGCAGCTCCGCATGATCCGCGCCGACGCCGCCGAGGTGGCGCCGCCGGTGCCGGGCCGCGCCGCCGTGCCGCTCGGCGATGATCCATTTTCCGCCTATGCACCGTTCGCGACGCATACCATCCGCGAGGGAACCTTGGTAACGCTCGCCAAGGGCCTGAAGGACGGCGAGGGCGTGCACGCGCGCCTCGAACGGCTCCGCGACAACGCCATCAACGACATCGCGGCGCATGCGCTGCTCGATCCCGCCGAGCAGGAGCACGTGCTGGAGCACCTTTCCGAGCGGGACGGAGTCGAGGTCTTGGCCCTCGCGGAACTGCTTTCGGAACGGCGGCGTTATCGGCTGCCGAGGACGCTTTCGTGGCTCGCCAAGATGGGCGTGGTGCGGCTGATCGCGTCGGACGCGGACGAGCCGGCCGAGGACGGCAGGAAGAAGCCGACGGCGGGCTCGGCCAGTCTGGTCGAACTGGGCATGGCGGCGCGGCGACGCGGCGCCAACGACGCCGCCCTCGAATATTTTCGAAGCGCGCTGCATCAGCGTCCGGACGACGCCGACGCCAATCTGCACTTGGGTGAACTACTGGCCGGCGGCAACGATCTCGACAGCGCCGTGCAGCATTTCGCGCAGGCGGTGGAGGGCGATCCGAAGTCGGTCCAGGCGAGGCTCGATCTTGGCAAGGCGCTGTTCCTGAAGGGCGAGCACAGCGAGGGCATCGCCGCCTTGCAGGCGGCGGCCGAACTGGCGCCCGAGAACCCGGAAGCGCACTACCTGCTGGGGGCGGCCTATCGCCGAGCCGGCGCCGTCGACGAAGCGATCCGTCATTTGGAAACGTCCCTAAAGCTGCGTCCGAAGCGGGCCGACGCGCTCTGCCATCTGGGCTATGCGCGGAAATCAGCCGGCCGCCGGGCCGAGGCATTGCAGGCGTTCCGCGACACCCTCAAGGCCGATCCGGCGAACCTCTATGCCAAGGCCGGCGAAATGAGCCTGGGCGCCGAGCGGGACGGCAAGCGTCTCTTCGAGCGGAAGGCCGGCACGCGCCGCGTCGCACTGCATTTCGCGAACCCGGCGCAGTTCGCGCCGCTGGCGGACCTCTTCGGTAAGCTCAATGGCGAGCATTGGCCGCTGATCACGTCGGACGGTCTGGAGTTGCAGCAATTCCAGCCGGACGTGGTGGTCGTCGCCGGGTTGCAGGCGTCCGACGTCAGGGCGCTCGTGCCGAACGCCATGATCGTCGCCGCGCCGGCGTTCCTGGCGTCGCAGAACCGCTACCGCCGGGCCTTCGCCGCCGCCGACGCGGTCTGCGCGCCGGGTCAGGTGCTGGCGGAAACCTGGGCCCGGACGGGCGCCGCCGAGCCGCAGAAAATCCACATCACCGGCTATCTGCCGCTCGATCCCTTGTTCCGGGGCGACAGGCTGACGATGCCGGTGGCGCTTCGCGGCGTCGAGCGGTGCGTTCTCTACGCGCCGTCGCACCGGCCGTTGTTGTCGTCGGCGCCGCTGTTGGGGGACGACGTGGTCCGCCGGGTCCGCGGCCATCGCGAGGACGTGACGCTCGTCATCAAGCCGCACCCGGAGACCTTCACGCAGGCGCCGCAATGGGTGCAGCAATGGCGGGATGCCGCCAAGACCGCCGGCCGGGTGATCGTCGTCGACCAGCCGGACATGCCGCCGCTGCCGCTCCTCGAAGCCGCCGACGTGCTGGTCAGCGACGCGTCGAGCATCGCCTTCGAATTCCTGGCCGTCGGACGGCCGATGGTGCTGATCGCCAACCGCGAGCACGCCCGCGACGTTGACGCCTACGATCCGCAGGGGATCGAGTGGCGCTGGCGCGACATCGCCGAGGAGGTGCGGGAGCCGGAGCGGTTGGCCGCCGCCGTCGAGCGGGCGCTCCGGGAACCGGAAAACGGCGCGGAAATCCGGGACCGCTGCCGGGATTTGCTGTTCGGGGACTGGCAGGACGGGGCCGCGGCGGAGCGGATCGTCGCCCTGATCGGCGAGTTATCCACCTAAAACACAATATATCGCGCGTTTGGCGTATTTACGGTGAATATATTGGGGCTTACAATTTTCGCCCATCGCGGAGACTCTCGGCCCACGGGCGCGAGGGCGAGCGACGCCATTGGGTGCGACGAAGGATCCGGTCATGGCTGAAGGACGCGCCGAGAACAGAGCTTCCGCGGACGGTATTCCGCCGCAGGCGACGCGCGACCGCCTCGCCGGTTTGACGGACGACAGGGCGGGCGCGCCGGAAGACGAAGCGCCGTTCCTCGGCGGTCTCGCCGGGCAGCCGATCCGCGACGCGGCGCCGTTCTGGGCGCGCTGGCGTCTCCTGCCGATGGGCGCCCTGCTCGCCACCGGCGGCTGGGGCTGGATCACCTACAATTTCGTCGAACAGAACCTGGGCTGGAACAATCTCGCCTCCCTGCTGCCGCACGAAGTCGGCGGCCTTGCGGCCGGCGTCGTCACGCCGGTGGCGCTCTTGTGGGTGGTGGTGCTCGTCTATCAGCGGGGCGCCAACATCCAGCACGAGGCGGCGGATCTGCGCTGGCACATGCGCCAGATGATCTATCCGTCCGGGCCGGCGCAGACGCGGCTCCGCGAAGTGACCGACGCACTGCGTCAGCAGACCCGCGATCTCAACAGCGCCACCGAGGAAGCGATGCGGCGCGGCGAGGCCATCAGCAAGCTGGTGCGCGAGCGGGCCATGGAACTCTCGCGCGTTTCCGAAGACGCCGATCTGCGCGCGCACGCCGTCGCCGACGCGCTCCGCCGGCAGACCGAAGACCTCGGCCGCGCCACGGAAACCGCCACGCAGCGGGCGCAGCAGGTGGGCGAAATCCTGCAGAAGCACGCCTACGACCTGACGGTGTCGTCCGACCGGGCGTCGGCGCGGGCGGAAGACCTGGCGGACGTCATCGGCCGCAAGAGCGAAGAGCTCTACATGGTCGCCAACACGGCGTCGCTCCGCGCCAAGGAGTCGGCGGAACTGTTCGACGACCGGGCGCAGACGCTGCGCGAAACCGTCAACGAAGCGCACAGCCGCGCCGAGGACACGACGGCGACGTTGCAGGCGGTCGGCGACGCGGTGCGGGAGCGGATCGCCGCCCTCGTCGACATCTCCGGCGAGGCGACCGGCCAGATGCAGGCGAGCGCGCGGCTGCTCGGCGATCAGGCGTCCGACATGAGCAAGCGGAATGCCGCCGCCGCCGCCGAAGCGGAGCGCATGAAGGGAATTCTCGACCGTCAGACCGGCGTGTTGTCGCAAACCGCCGACCGGGTGCAGCTCCGCACCAAGGAGATCGAGGAGCAGGTGGCGCGTCAGAACACCATGCTGGCGAGCACGTCGGACAAGCTGGCGGCCAACGTCGACGGCATGAGGGCCACCCTCGGCGACGCCGCCCGGACGCTGGAGACGACGGTGCAGCACGTCGGCGAGAAGGTGCGCGGCGTCGGCGAGGCGTTCCGCCTGCAGGCCCGGGAAATGACGACCGCCGCCAACGCCGCCGGCGAGCGCGCGGAAAACGTCGGCAACGTGCTGCGGCGGGATTCCGACGAACTGGCGAACATTACCGAGCGCGTGTTGGGTGAAGTCGCTCGTGTCGGCGAGGAATTGCGCCGCCGGTCGGATCAGGTCGACGAAGTCGCCGGCCATGCCATTGAACGGTTCACTGAGGCCGGCGAGGCCTTGGGCGAGGGCGCCGGCACCGTCGCCCGCGTCACCAATCAGAGCGTACTTCGGCTCGACGAGGCCGGCGAGGCCTTGCGCCGCCGTTCCGCCGACGTCGAGGGGGCGACCCAGGCGGCCGATCTCCGGCTGTCGCGCCTCGGCGAACTGCTGGGCGAGACCGCCAATGACATTTCCGCCGCCGCCGACAAGGGCGTCGCCGAAGTCGCCAAGACGGCGCACGCCCTCAACCACGGCGCGGCCAGCGTCCGCGACGCGGCGGAAGGCGTCACCCGCGCCGCCACCGCCGCCGACGAGGAAATGACCAAGGTCGCCGTCACCAGCGACCGCGCGGCGCGCCGCCTCGACGATCTCAGCCGCGTCGCGCGCGACGAGACGCAGGCGCTGGGCGCGGCATCGGCCAAGGCGGAAACCGATATCGCCCGCGTGTCGGACGATCTGCGCCAGCATGCCGAACAGTTGTCCCTGGTCGCCGCCAAGGCGTCGAACGTACTGTCCGTTTCCGGCGACATCATCCGCCGGCACACGGTGGACCTCGATCAGTCCGCCGATACGGCGCGGGCGCGTCTCCGGGCCGTCGGTCAGGACCTCGGCGAACGGCTGCGCCATCTGGTCGACGCGGCGGATACGGCGTCGAAGGAAATCCGGGTCGTCTCGGACGTGTTCGAGAAGCGGGCCGGCGACCTCGATACCGGCACCGAGCAGGCGGTCGAGAACGTCCAGAAGGTCGGACGCGCGCTGGAATCCCGCGCCTTCGAGGTGTCGCAAGCGTCGGACCGGGCGGCGCAGTTGCTGACCCTCGTCACCGATCTCCTGCACAAGCAGTCGGAGGATTTGGGGACGGTCGCCGGCAAGGCCTATGCGCAGATCGACGGCCTCGGAGACGTCATCAACGAACGTGCCTTGCAGGTCGAGACCGCCAGCGCCCAGACGCAGCGCCGTCTTTCCGACGGCGCGGAATTGCTGCTGACCGGGGCCGGCGAGCTCCGCGGCACCGCGGACCGGGCTGTCGGCCGCATGGACGCGGCGACGGCGGCATTGCTGCAAGGCGCGGCCGCCGTCCGGGACGGGTCCGCCGACGCCCTGAGCGACCTCGAAGACGTGGGCCGCCGTCTCGCCGCCGAGGTCGAGAACGCCACCGGCGCCACCGACCGGGCGGCGCGCAATCTGGAAAGCATCTCCGGCTCGCTGCATCAGCAGACGCGGGAACTCGACGCCTCCCTCGACAAGACGCGCGACCGCCTGAGCGACGTCGGCGGCATCATCCACAAGAGCTCGGAAGACCTCACCAACGCCTACGTCGCGGCGACGACGTACGTGCAGCGGTTCGCCGATCTCCTCAACCAGCAATCCACCGGCATGGCCACGGTCTCGAACGAGGCGGCGGCGCGCATGAGCCGGATGAGCGACGAGTTGCAGGCGCGCTCGCACGACATGACCAACACCGTCGACAAGGCGGCGCAATTGATGGGGCTGGTGTCGGAAGCCTTGCACCGTCACGCCGCGGAAGTCGGCCAGCAGGCGGAGCGGGCGTCCGGTCAGGTCGAGAGCGTCAACGCGGAAATCCGCGAAAGCTCGCGCGAGCTCGGCGACGTGTCGCAGCGCGGCGTCCTCGAAATGTCGGAGATGGCGCAGGCGCTTCGCGAGCGGTTCCAGGAAATGAGCATCGTCGGCCGCAAGGCGACGGCGCAGCTGGAAGAGGCGACGGACGGCCTGAAGCACCGCACGAAGCTGCTGGATACGTCGAGCGCCGACGCCGTCGACCGGCTGGAACGGATCGGCGAGATGGTCGGCCAGCGCGCGTCGGAAGCGTCCATGGCCGCGGACTTGAACATCAACAAGCTGAACCGGGCCGGCGAAAGCCTGCGCACGCAGATCCACGAAGCCAGCGACCGCACCGACGAGATCGTGCAGCGCATGGAAGGCGGCACCGAGGGCCTGCGCCGGCAGATGCAGGATCTCTCGACCACCTACGGCCGGGCCGAACGCGGCATCGAGGCCTTGGCGGAAGCCCTCGGCCGGCGCGCCCAGGAACTGGCGACCTCGACGGAGCAGGCGCTGGCCAAGGTGGCGGCCTGGGACAAGTCGGTCCGCTCGCACGCCGACGCGCTGGCCAAGGCGACAAGCAACGTCGCCCGGCAGTCGCACGAGATCAATCAGATGCTGGACATGCGCACGGAAAGCGTCCGCAACGCGTCGAACGAGGCGTCGGCGCTGCTCGCCGCGCTCCGCGAGAACACCGACAAGGTCGGCATCGAGGAGTTCACGCGTCAGGCGACGTTCATTTCGGAACGTCTGCAATCCATCGCCGTCGACATGAACCGCGTTCTGGAAACGCAGGTCAGCGAGGACGACTGGCGGCGCTTCAACAAGGGCGAGAAGGGCATCTTCGTCCGCAAGCTGTTGGGCTTCCGCGAACGGGCGAAGCTGCAGCAAATCCGCGAAGCCTATCAGCAGGACGCCGATTTCCGCGACTACGTCACGCGCTATCTCACGGAATTCGAAAAGCTGCTCAAGGAAGCGCAGAAGCGCGATCCGGAAAGCATGCTGCACGCGACCTTCCTGTCGTCCGACATGGGCAAGGTCTACATGATCCTGGCCCGCGCCCTCGACCGGGACGTCTAGGCGGTATCATCCTCGTCCTCGCCCCCGTCTTTTGCACGCGAGCCCCCTCACCCTGCCTCTCGCCCTGAAGGGGGAGAGGGGAAGTGAAGAAGTGCGCCAACACATTCCTCTCCCCCACTCGTGGGGGAGAGGTTAGGTGAGGGGGTGGCCGTGGCCGTGATTCTAATTGTCGTAGGGACTGTCAGCCCGCCGCTTTTTCGGTAAACCACGCGAGTTCGTCGGCGAGCGACACGACGCGGCCGATCACGAACAGCGTGGCGCCCTTCGGCTTCTCGGCCTCGACCGTCGTCGGCAATTCGCCCAGCGTCGTCACGAAGGTCCGCTGCGTCGGGCGGGTTCCCATGTTGATGACGGCGACCGGCGTTTCGCCCGGCAGGCCGTGCGCGGTCAGTTGCGCCGAAATCTCGGCGACGTTGGTCAGCCCCATGTAGACGACGAGGGTCGTGTCCGGATCGGCAAGGCTCCGCCAATCCAGATCGAGCGGCTGATCGCCCGTGGTGTGGCCGGTGACGAACCTGACGCCGTGCGCCAGACCGCGGTGCGTCAGCGGGATGCCGGCATAGGCCGCGCAGCCGGCCGACGACGTGATGCCGGGCACCACTTCGAAGGGAATGCCGTTCCGGACGAGGTGCAGGGCTTCCTCGCCGCCGCGGCCGAACACGAACGGATCGCCGCCCTTCAGCCGCGCCACGCGCTTGCCGGCGCGGGCGAGGTCGACGAGCAGGCCGTTGATGGCGTCCTGAGGCATGTAGTGGTTCGAGGCCTGCTTGCCGGCGAAGATGCGCTCCACCCCGTCCGGAATCAGATCGAGGATGGCGCGCGCCACCAGCCGGTCATAGACGACCACCTCGACGCTGGAGAGCAGCCGGTGCGCCTTGACGGTCAGGAGATCGGGGTCGCCGGGTCCGGCGCCGACCAGCATCACGGGGTGAACGGTCATCTTGGAGTCTGTCATGAACGAAATCCGGTGCGGAAAACTTGACGTTGGTTATCGCGGATCGGGCATGGACAAACAAGGCTTGTTGGACTACCTGCATCAGGCAACCGCACGGACCATGCACATGTCGGCTTTCCAAGCTTCCCAAGACCTGCAGGCACGCCATCGCGCCATCGCCATTTGGCTGTTCGTCATCTGTCTGATGGTGTTCGCCATGGTGGTGCTTGGCGGGTTCACGCGGCTGACCGAGTCCGGACTTTCCATGGTCGACTGGCGCCCGGCGACGGGCTGGCTGCCGCCGCTCACGGAAGAGGCGTGGCAGGCGCAGTTCGACCTCTACAAGCACTCGCCTGAATACAAGAAGGTGAACCACGGCATGTCCTTGGACGACTTCAAGGGCATCTTCTGGCTGGAATTCCTGCATCGCCTCTGGGGCCGGATGATCGGCATCGCCTTCGCCGTGCCGTTCGCGTTTTTCCTGATCCGGCGCTGGATCGACCGGCCGTTGTTCTTCCGCCTGCTCGGGCTCTTCGTCCTCGGCGGCCTGCAGGGCGTCATCGGCTGGTGGATGGTGAAGAGCGGCCTGATCGACCGGCCCGACGTCAGCCAGTACCGGCTCGCCGTGCACCTATTGATGGCGTTCGCCATCCTCGGCTTCGGGCTGTGGACGGCGCTCGATCTGATCGCGTCGCCGCGCACGACTGCGGAGCCGGCGCTTCGCCGCCACGCCGGGTGGATGTTGGGACTGGTGCTGGTGACGGTCTTCTCCGGCGCCCTCGTCGCCGGTCTGAACGCCGGCATGACGTACAACACGTTCCCGCTGATGCTGGGCGACGTCTTTCCGCCGGAAGGGTTCCAGATCGAGCCCTGGTATCTGAATTTCTTCGACGACGTGCCGACGGTGCAGTTCGACCATCGCGTCCTCGCCATGACGACGTTCGCCGTCGTCCTCGCCTTCGCCTACCGGTCGCGCCGTGCCGGGCCGGAAATCCGCAGGCGGGCGACGGTCGCCGCCGCCGCGGCGGTTCTGCAGTTTGTGCTCGGCATATCGACGCTGCTGCTGCTGGTGCCTATACCCCTGGCGGCGGCGCATCAGGCGGGCGCCGTCCTTCTGTTCGCCGCCGCCCTATGGCTCAGGCACGGTTTTCGCGCCTGATTTCCGTCATCCGACGGCTTCCGCCCTTGCATTCGAAGACCGGCCCGCCCCACAATCGCCGCCATGGGGGAGCGACACTCGCGACAAAAACAATTTGAGGGAGACTCTCGATGAGTGAACGAAAATTTCGACTGGTCACGCGGAGCGATTTCGACGGACTGGTCTGCGCCGTGTTGCTTAAGGAGCTGGATATCATCGACGACATCAAGTTCGTGCATCCGAAGGATATGCAGGACGGAACGATCCTGATTTCGGATGGCGACATCACGACGAACCTGCCCTACGTCAAGGGCGTGCACCTGGCCTTCAACCACCATCTCAGCGAAACCATCCGCGTCGGCAGCAATCCGGCAACCACATCATCGACCCCAAGGCGCCGTCGGCGGCGCGGGTCGTCTACGACTACTACGGCGGCAAGGAAAAATTCGCGAACGTTTCGGACGAGATGATGGTCGCCGTCGACAAGGGCGACAGCGCCCAGTTCAGCGAACAGGACATCCTGAAGCCGGAAGGCTGGGACCTGATGAACTACCTGATGGATTCCCGCACCGGTCTCGGCCGCTTCCGCGAGTTCCGCATCTCCAACTACCAGTTGATGATGCAGCTCATCGACTACTGCCGCAGCCATTCGATCGCCGACATCCTGGCGCTGCCGGACGTGAAGGAGCGCGTCGATCTCTATTTCGAGCACGAGGAGAGGTTCAAGGACCAGCTCAAGCGGTGCGCCAAGGTGCACGGCAATCTGGTGGTCCTCGATTTGCGGAACGAGGAAACGATCTACGCCGGCAATCGGTTTATGATCTACGCGCTGTTCCCCGAGTGCAACATGTCGATCCACGTACTGTGGGGCCTCAATCGGCTGAATACGGTGCTGGCCACCGGCAAGTCGATCGTCAACCGTTCGTCCAAGACGAACGTCGGCGAGTTGATGCTCAAGTACGGCGGCGGTGGACACGAGAACGCCGGCACCTGCCAGGTCGAGAACGACGACGCGGCGCGGGTGATCGCGGAACTCACCAAGAAGATCAACGCCGACGGATGATTTGATGGACGGCCGCGGCAGGTTCAGACGCATGTTTTGGCGGGGACGGCATCGGACGCTGGCGTTCGCTGTCGGCCTTGCCCTCGGTGCGGCGATCCTGCCCGGCCTCGGCGCCTGCGTCTCGAGCGGAACGCCGATCGGCCGCATCATCGAGGCGATGAGGCAGGACCGGTCGCCGCTCCCGGAGCAGGCGACCCAGGAACTGGCGCGGTTCGCCGAGACGTATCGCACCTACGCCATTCATCCGGACGACAACGAACGGCTGGACTACTTCAACTTCGCCTACCGCCGGGTGCGCACCAACTACGTTCACGACGTCGACGACGGCAAGCTGATCGACGCCGCCATCGAGGGCATCACCGCCAAGAAGCCGGCGCCCGGCAGCCTGCAACCGAAGGAGCTGGTCGAGACAGCCCTGCACAAGATGCTGGCGGCGCTCGATCCGCACTCCAGCTACATGGATGCGGAAGAGTTCAAGGAAAGCTTCGCCAGCACCAAGGGCGAGTTCGGCGGTCTCGGCATTCAGGTGACGATGGAGGACGGACTCGTCAAGGTCATCTCGCCGATCGAGGGCACGCCGGCGGAAAAGGCCGGCATCGTCAGCGGCGATCTCATCACCCACGTCGGCGGTGACTCGATCAAGGGCATGACCCTCCGCGATGCCGTCCGGCTGATGCGCGGTCCGCCGGGCAAACCGCTGACGATCCGCGTCCGGCGTCCGCCGGCGCCGGATTTCGACGTCACGCTGGTGCGCGACGTCATCAAGGTGAAGTCGGTCCGTTGGAGCACCGAGGGCGATATCGGCTACATCCGGGTCAGCCGGTTCTCGGAAAAGACGGCGTCCGGCCTCAAGGAGGCGATGGACGACATTCGCGGCAAGGCCGGTTCGGGCCTGCGCGGCATCGTCGTCGATCTCCGCAACAATCCGGGCGGGCTGCTCAATCAGTCTGTCGTCGTCGCCGACGCGTTCCTGAACAAGGGCGAGATCGTCTCGGTGCGCGGCCGCACCGGCGGCGACAACCGCGCCTACGAGGCGGAAGGGGGCGACATCGCCGCCGGCCTGCCGATGGTGGTGCTGATCAATTCCGGATCGGCCTCGGCTTCCGAGATCGTTGCCAGCGCGCTGCAGTATCATCACCGGGCCGTACTGATGGGGGCCCGGACCTTTGGTAAGGGGTCGGTCCAGACGATCATGCCGATGCCGGTGGAAGGCGCGTTGCGCCTGACGACGGCGCTCTATTACTCGCCGTCCGGTCAGACGCTGCAGGCACTGGGTGTGCGGCCGGACGTCGCCATTACGGCCAAGGAAGACCCGGAAACGCCCAGACGGCGGGAAGCCGACCTGCCCGGCTCGATCCCGGCCAGCGCGGCGGCGGAGAACGGGGCGGTGCCGCGCATCCCCGAGGAAACCTGCCCGGCCGCTGGCGAGGACGGCAAGGACAAGGTACTGGGCTGCGCGCTCGCCTATTTCCGGGCCGGCACCATGGAAGCGTTCGTGCGCCAGTTCGCGGCGCGGGCCGCGACGCAGGGCTGATCCGCCGCCGGCGCGGCGCGCCGGCGCATTCTCCGATCTTCGATTACGTTCCCGTCGCCGCCTTGCCGTGTCCGGCATCGGTGGCCATCTGCAGGATCATGCGGGTGATGGCCTGTTGCGCCGCCGTCGGATGGCGCCGGCGGTGCCAGAGCAGGCGATAGCTGCGTGGCGCGACGCTGACCGGAAGCTCGCGGAGCAGACCGGCGGCGATTCCCGGCGCCACCACGTGGCGGGAAATCAGTGTGGCGCCGACGCCGGATTCGACGGCCTCGCGGATCGCCTCGTTGCTCGGCAGTTCCAGGACGATCGAGATGTCCTGCCAGCGCAAGCCGTGCGCGGCGAGAAGGTCCTCGAACACGGCGCGGGTGCCGGAGCCGGGCTCGCGGACCACCCAGTGAAGGCTCTTGAGATCGACGTCCGCCGCATCGCCCGGCCAACGCTTCGAACCCACCACGAGCGCCATATCGTCGCGGTCGACGATGTCGGTCAGCAATTCGTCGGAGTGCGTCGTTCCTTCGACGACGCCGATGTCCGCCGCGCCCTCGACGACGGCGGTCTCGACCTGCAACGTGTTGCCGATGGTGACGTGCAGCTTGATGCCGGGATACGCCTCGTGGAAGGCGGCCAGCCGGCGCGGCAGCCAGTAATTGGCGATGGTCTGGCTGGCGGCGATTTCCAACTCGCCGACGGCGAGGCCGCCCAATTCCTTGAGCAACCGCTCGGCGGCGCGGGCCCGGTCGAGGACCGCTTGCGCCTCGCCGAGGAAGGCCTCACCGGCCTTGGAAAGACGCACGGATCGGCCGACCCGGTCGAACAGCTTGGTGTCGTATTCGGCTTCGAGCGCGGCAATGGACGCCGACACGGCGGACTGCGTGATGCCCAATTCCTCGGCGGCACGGGTGACGTGCCGGAGCCGGGCGACGGTGGAAAAAGCGCGGAGTTGTGCCAGAGTCATGGCTTTTAATAATAATTCTTTATTGATTTTACAATTATTATTCATTGGACTGATTGGTCGTCGGCTGGCAAGTTCCGCCGAGCCGACTAACCCTTGGGCAATGGCAGTGTAAGTCTATGGCCGCATTGAATGATTTTGGCGTCCGCTGGGACGTCCGCCGGTTCTCCCTGTTGCGCGGAATTCGCGAATTTCTGAACAAACGCTTCGGTTACCGGCCGAATCGTTGTTACATGCGTGGGCCGGGACCGGCTTGCGGATCGGACACGACGACCGATCGCACGGATGAACGGGGCGCCTAGTACGGATGTCCGATCCGACTGACCGCGTCGACACGTCGCCGCATGTTGCCGATGAGGTCAAGACGACCACATGCTACATGTGCGCCTGCCGTTGCGGCATCAAGGTGCACATCAAGGACGGCAAGGTCCGCTATATCCAAGGCAACCGCGATCACCCGATAAACCGGGGCGTGCTCTGCGCCAAGGGCTCGGCCGGCATCATGACGCAGTACTCGCCGGCGAAGCTGACGAAGCCGTTGAAGCGGGTTGGACCGCGCGGCTCCGGCGAATTCGCCGAGATCGAGTGGGAAGAGGCGATGGGCATCGCCGTCGGATGGCTCGGCCGCATCCGTGAAACCGACCCGAAAAAGCTCGCTTTCTTCACCGGCCGCGACCAGTCGCAGGCTCTGACCGGTTGGTGGGCGAGCCAGTTCGGAACGCCCAACTACGCGGCGCACGGCGGTTTCTGTTCCGTCAACATGGCCGCCGCCGGGCTCTATTCCATCGGCGGATCGTTCTGGGAATTCGGCGAGCCCGATTGGGACCGCGCCAAGTATTTCGTGATGTTCGGCGTCGCCGAGGACCACGATTCCAACCCCATCAAGATCGGCCTCGGCAAGCTGAAGAAGCGGGGCGCCAAGTTCGTCTCCCTGAATCCTGTTCGCACCGGCTATTCCGCCATCGCCGACGAGTGGTTGGGCATCCGGCCGGGCACCGACGGCCTGTTCGTAATGGCGCTGATTCACGAACTGCTCAGGACCGGCAACATCGACGAGGAATACCTGGCGCGTTACACCAACGCGGCATGGCTGGTGATCCAGGACCCGGGCGCCCTCGACGACGGACTGTTCGTCCGCGATTCCAAGGGCCAGCCGCTCTGCTTCGACGGCGATAGGAAGGCCATCGTCAATGCGCTCGACGTCGGCGCCCGGCCGGTCCTGGCCGGCCAGACGACCCTCGCCGACGGCCGCATGGCGGTGCCGGCGTTCCATCTGCTGGCGGAACGTTATCTCGACCGGAAATACGCGCCGGCGGCGGTCGCGGATCGGACCGGCATTCCGGCCACCACCATCCGCCGCATCGCCGCCGAGATCGCGCACGTCGCCTTCAAGGAACAGATCGAGGTCGATACGCCCTGGGTCGACGTGTTCGGGCGCCGGCACGAGAAATTCATCGGCCGGCCGGTCGCCATGCACGCCATGCGCGGCATTTCCGCGCACTCGAACGGCTTTCACACCTGCCGTGCCATCCACCTGTTGCAAACGCTGATCGGCAGCGTCGATTGCCCGGGCGGCTTCCGCAACAAGCCGCCGTTTCCGAAGACGATCCCGCCGGCGCTGAAGCCCGCCGGCAAACCCGCCGACGTCGTTCCCGGCCAGCCGCTGAAGGGGCCGCCGCTCGGCTTCCCGACCGGGCCGGAGGATCTGATCGTCGACGACGAGGGCCGGCCGCTCCGCATCGACAAGGGGTTCTCGTGGGAATTTCCGCTGTCTTCGCACGGGCTGATGCACATGGTCATCACCAATGCGTGGAAGGGCGATCCGTATCCCATCGACACGCTGTTCATGTTCATGGCCAACATGAGCTGGAACTCGTCCATGAACACGTCCGGCGTCATGGACATGCTGACGGACAAGGACGAGACGACGGGCGAGTACAAGATCCCGCACATCATCTATTCCGACGCCTACTATTCGGAAATGGTCGCCTATGCCGACCTGGTGCTGCCCGACACGACCTATCTCGAGCGTTGGGACTGCATTTCGCTGCTCGACCGGCCGATCTGCGACGCCGACGCGGCGCAGGACGCCATCCGCCAGCCGATCATTCCGCTGGACCGCGACGTCCGGCCGTTCCAGACCATGCTGCTCGACCTCGGCGCGCGCCTGAAGCTGCCCGGCATGACCAAGGAAGACGGCACGCCCAGGTATCCGGGCGGTTACGCCGACTACATCGTCAATCACGAGCGCGCGCCCGGCATCGGCCCCTTGGCGGGCTGGCGCGGCGCGGACGGTTCGTCGGACGGCACCGGCGCGGTCAATCCGAACCAGCTCGAACGCTACATCGAGAACGGCTGCTTCTGGTCGCACCATTTCCCGGACGATCAGAAGTTCTACAAGTTCGCCAACAAGTCCTATCTGGAGTGGGCGACGAGCGTCGGCTTCATCGGCAAGCCCGAACAGATCGTCCTGCAGGTCTATTCCGAGGTCATGCAGAAGTTCCGGCTGGCGGCGCGCGGGCACGGTCCGAAGCAGCCGCCGGAGCGCGAACGCGCCCGCATCGAAGCCTATTTCGATCCGATGCCGATTTGGTACCAGCCGTTCGAGCACTCGATGGTCGATCTCGACGAGTACCCCATCCACGCCATCACGCAGCGGCCGATGCAGATGTACCATTCATGGGGATCGCAGAACGCCTGGCTCCGCCAGATCACGGGATCGAACCGGCTCTACATCAACACCGAGACCGCCGCCAAGCACGGCATCGCCGACGGCGACTGGGTGTGGGTCGAGAGCTATCACGGCAAGATCCGGGTACGGGCCGGCCTGATGGACGGCGTCGAGGCATCGACGGTCTGGACCTGGAACGCCATCGGCAAGCATCCGGGCGCCTGGAACCTGGACCCGGCGGCCGGCGAAATGAAGAAGGGGTTCCTTCTCAACCACGTAATTTCCGAATTGCTGCCGCCGCGCGGCGGCGGCTACCGCTACGCCAACGCCGACCCGGTGACGGGGCAGGCGGCCTGGTACGACCTGCGCGTGCGCATCCGCAAGGCGCTCGACGACGAGCCGGCGGAGACCTATCCGCAGTTCGATACGACTAACCGTCCCGCCGGCCTGAAGCGGGCGCCGGCCGTCAACGATTACGGAAAGTCGTTCCGCGCCGGCCGCGGCGGAGGGAAGCCGTCGTGACGACGCTGCCGGCATCGACGGAGCGGAAGCTCGGACTGGTCATCGACCTGGACGTCTGCGTCGGCTGTCATGCCTGCGCCGTCAACTGCAAGGAATGGAACACCGGCGGCCATGCGGCGCCGCTGACGGACGTCGACCCCTACGGTCCCAAGCCGATCGGCGTCTGGTTCAACCGAATACACTCCTTCGAGGTCGGCGCCGGCGACGGCGAGCCCGGCCGCACGGTGCACTTTCCTAAGTCCTGCCTGCATTGCGAACAGGCGGCCTGCGTCACGGTTTGTCCGACCGGCGCCAGCTTCAAGCGCGAGGAGGACGGCATCGTCCTCGTCAATGAATCGAAATGCATCGGTTGCAAGCTGTGCAGTTGGGCCTGTCCCTACGGCGCGCGTGAATACGACGCGACCGAGGGTGTGATGAAGAAGTGCACGCTGTGTATCGACCGCATCTACAACGAAAATCTGGACGAGGTCGACCGGGTTCCGGCCTGCGTATCGACGTGCCCCGCCGGCGCGCGTCATTTCGGCGATCTCGGCGACGTCGGATCGGCGGTCTCGAAACTGGTGGCGGACCGCGGCGGCTACGATCTGATGGCGGAAATGGGCTACAAGCCGACGAACAAGTACCTGCCGCCCCGGCCAAGGCGCGACAACGCCCGGAAAACCGGCCTGCCGGCGGAACTGCCGCCGACGCCCGGACCGGAAAATCCGATCCTTCGCTGGATCGACAGGGCGCTCTCGCGCTAGGGAATAGCCATGCATCCGGCATTCTCTGTCATCTTCTTCACGACCGCGTCCGGCGCCGGCTACGGCATTCTGGCCGTCCTCGGCGTCATGGCCGCGTCCGACGGGATCGAGGCCGGCGGCTGGACCGGGATCGTCGGGCTCGGTCTTTCCTTCGTGCTGGTCACGGGCGGATTGCTGTCGTCGACCTTTCACCTCGGGCATCCGGAGCGGGCGTGGCGGGCGCTCACGCAGTGGCGCTCGTCGTGGCTTTCCAGAGAGGGTGTGGCGTCGATCCTGACCTATGCGCCGTGGCTGGTTCTCGGCTACGGCTGGATCGTCGAGAAGAACCTCGCCGGCGCATGGCAGTTCGCGGGCGTGCTGGCGGCCGCCATGGCGGCATTGACCGTCTACTGCACCGCCATGATCTACGCGTCGCTGAAGACGGTCCACCAGTGGTCGAACGGGCTGACGGTGCCGTGCTATCTGACGCTCGCGCTCGCCAGCGGCGCCGTGCTGGTCGCCTTCGTACTGGCGGTGACGGCCACCGCCGAATCGTCGGTCCTGGCGTTCGCGGTCGGGGCGATCACGCTCGCCTGGCTCGTCAAGAACGCCTATTGGCGTCTCATCGACGGCTCCCATCACGACTCGACGCCGGCCTCGGCGACGGGCCTCAAGGGCGGCAACGTGCGCTTCCTGGAAGGCCCACATACGGAGGAGAATTACCTGCTCCGCGAGATGGGATTCCGGGTCGGGCGGAAACACGCCGACAAGCTTCGCCGCATCGTCCGCTCCTTCGGCCTCGGTCTGCCGCTCTTGCTGATGTTCATCGCCATGGCCGGCGGGACCATCGCTGTCGTCGCGACCGCCGTCGCCGTCGTCAGCATGACGGTGGGCATGCTGACGGAGCGCTGGCTGTTCTTCGCCGAGGCCAAGCACGTGGTCACGCTCTATTACGGCGCCGACGCGGTCTGAGAGCCGAATTCATCAAGGTCACGGACCTGATCTTGACCCCCGCGCCGGTTGACCGGTGCCGCCGGTTCGGCGCATAAAGGTCCTCAGAAAAGAAAAATAATAACGCACATCGACCATTGAGGACGAAAAAAGAATAATCCGTCCAAAGGGTTGTCTAAAAATGGCCGAGACCTCCAGTGCCGCCGGCAGCGCCGTCCAGACGGGCGATAAGTCCTTTCTTGTCGACAAGGCGCATAGCGGCGATGTCACGCTCCCGCAAAATCTCTCCGTAACCTAGGCGGAATTCTCCGTTGACGGTGGCGATCTCGTGATGAAGTTCCCGGACGGCACCACCGTCACGGTCGAGGATTATTACGAGAAGCCGAACCCGCCGAAGCTGGTGTCCGGCGACGGCGCCGAAGTCTCCGGCGACATGGTGACGCAGTTGACGAGCGCCGGCGCGCCCGGCACCGACGCCACGCCATCCAATCCGTTCGGGTTCGTTCAGCCGGTGGCGGAAACGGCGGAAGCTACGGCGACGGCGGAGCCGAAGGGCGGCATGCTCGCCGCCAATCCGAACGTCATCGCCGGCACGGACGGTGAACCCATCGGCAACGTGCAGAAGCTGTCCGGCGAGGTCTTTGCAATTCGCGTCGACGGCACACGGGTGAAGCTGGAATTGGGCGACCAGGTGTTCCAAGGCGACATTCTGGAATCCGGCCCGGAAGGTGCGGTGGGTATCCTGCTCGCCGACGAAACGACTTTCTCCATGGGCAACAACGGCCGCATGGTTCTCGACGAGATGATCTACGACCCGCAGACGCAGCAGGGTTCAGTCTCCATGTCCGTGCTGCAGGGCGTGTTCACCTTCGTGTCGGGTCAGGTCGCCAAGACCGATCCGGACGCCATGACCCTCGACACGCCGGTGGCGACCATCGGTATCCGCGGCACGCAGATCGGTCTGGAAATTCCGGACGGCGAAAACCTCAACGTCGTGCTCATGGAAGAAGCCGACGGCTTCGTGGGTGAAGTCTACGTCATTAACGACGGCGGCGTCCGTGTCATGAACGGCGCTTTCGATTTCACCACAGTCCGCAGCTTCGACCAGCAGCCCGCCGAGGTCGTGACCATCGACACCGGCGACGTGGTGCAGCGTTACGCGTCACCGTTGTCGCACCTGCCGACGACGAACAGCAGCGGCGAGGCGACCAGCGGTAACACGATGGGCCTGCAGAACGACGGAGATCAGGGCCAGAAGGACATCCAGGATCTCAACAACTTCGATACCGCCGCCGGCGGCCAGCAGCAGGTCGATACCGGCACGGTCAGGGTGACGGGCGGCGTGCAGACGCTGAACATCATCGACCAGGTCAAGGCCGACAATACGGACATCAACCCGTATGTGAACGAAGGGCAGACGACGACCGGCACGACGGTGGTCGAAACGCAGGTCGTGGAAGAGATCGAAGCCGCCCCGACGACGCCGACGACGCCGACAGAGCCTCCGGGACCTGTTTCGGCTCAGGAACTGGCGGACCGTGGTTTGGAAAATGTCACCTATAACGCCTCGACCAACACCTACACGGGTACGGTCGACGAGGACTTCGACGGCAGCGACCTCGATGTCGGCTTCAACCTGACCGGCAGTGAGGGCGACAACGTCATCACCACCGGCAACTACACGGACACGGTGACGGGGTCCGGCGGTCAGGACACCATCGCGACGGGCGGTGGTGACGATACGCTGTTCGGCGGCGGCGGCGACGACGTCTTGAGCGGCGGCGAGGGCAACAACTAAATCGACGGCGGCGACGGCGACGACACGATTTCCGGCCTCGGCGGTAACGACACCCTGCTCGGCGGCGCCGGCAACGACGTGATCAGCGGCGGCGGCGACGACGATATCCTGTTCGGTGAAGAGGGTGACGATAACCTGCAGGGTGACGAGGGCGACGACACCCTGGTCGGCGGCACCGGCGGCACCGGCGACGACTCGATGACCGGTGGCGACGGCGCCGACCTGATGTTCGGTGAGGACGGCGACGATATTCTCGAAGGCAACGACGGCGACGACGCCCTGTTCGGCGGCGCCGGCAACGACCGGCTCATCGGCGGCGAGGGCGACGACTACCTCGACGGCGGCGCGGGCGACGATACGCTGCTCGGCGCCGGCGGTAACGACATTCTGATCGGTGGGCTCGGCGACGACTTGGTCGACGGCGGCGACGGCGACGACGTCCTGGTCGCCGGTCCGGGCGGCGGTAACGACACCTATATCGGCGGTGCCGGCAACGACACCATCACGTTCGACGGCATCAACACCGGCGTCGTCGTGAACCTGTCGGGCGACGACATCATCGACGCCGACGGCAAAACGATCACGGGTGGCACGGCGACCGACGCAACGCCGGGTTCCGGCGGTATCGACGTCGATTCGATCACGCAGGTCGAAAACGTCGTCGGCAGCCAGGGCAACGACATCATCTACGGCGACGACGGCGACAACATCATCATGGGCGCCGGCGGCGACGACTTCATCGACGGCCGCGGTGGCATGGACACGTTCCTGGCGAGCGGCGAATACGGCGATTATTCGATCACTATCACGGATGGGGTGTTGCGCGTCACCGGTCCGGACGGCGTCGACACGGTCGAAAACGTCGAAAACTTCGTATTTACCGACTCGCCGAACCTCGTGGTCGGCCTCGAGGATACGCAGGTCAGCGTCGACGTCCTGGCGGCACTGCCTGCCGCGTTGGACGCCGGCATGGTCGTGGTTTCCGGCGTTCCGGAAGGCGCGGTTCTTTCCGGCGGCACGCGATGCCGGACGGCACCTGGTGGGTCAGCGGCGGCGCTCTCGAGAAACTCACGCTGACCGGCGCGCCGAATTCCAGCGACGATTTCACGCTCACGTTCACGGCCTACGCCGAAGATCTGACCCAAGACATTCCGTCCGTCTTCCCGGAACCCACGTCGGTGAACCCGGAAGTCGAAGGGGAATTGGCGACCGACGTTTCCGACGGTTCGATCCCGACGCTTCCGGTACAGTCCCTCGGAACCGGGTCCCTCGACATCGCCATCATCGCCAAGGTCGATCCGTTCACGGTCGTCCTCAACGAGGTCAACCTGACCGCCGAGGGCAGTGGCAATACGACCGTCATCACCGGCGCCGAGGATACGGCGATTCCGCTCGATTTCGACGTGTCGTTCATCGACAACGACGGCAGCGAGGAAGTGCTGTCGATCACGCTGACCGGGTTCCCGACCCTGGAAGTGGAGCAGGTGACGACGCCGGTGCCAGCAAAGGGACGTTGGACAAGGCGGGCGGTCTCGCCGGCCACTTTTTCTACCGCGATCCCACCGACTTTCTGGCCGGCGCGTCCACCATGTGGATCAGGGTGAACGGCCGAGACGTTTGGCGGAACGGTCTGGAAGCGGAACTCTACCGTGGCGACTTCACGTTTTCGGCGTCGGGCGGCATGCAGAACGGCTACGGGACTTCGACCGGTTACGGCGCCGCCGAGGTCGGTTACTACCTTTCCGACGACTTCCTGATCGGTATCGGCGCGTCGGGCTTCAGCTCCTATAGGGCGCTCGCCGCCAGCGCGGAAATCCGGCCGTTTGCCGACAGCTCCATGTCGGTGTTCGGAAACGCCGGCGCCGGAAACCGCGGCGGCGGCTTCGGTGTGGTTGGCGTCCGGTTCAGTTTCGGCGTCGACGGCATCAGCCTGAAGAAGCAACACCGGGAATACGATCCGCCGAACATCCTGACGCAGTTCTCCGGCGGCGGCGGTGGCGGCGCCGGCATAGCGCAACAGATCGAGGCGTCGAAGCCGGCCGTTGTGGCGCCGGTCGTGATCATCTGCTTCGTCGGCGGGACGCTGGTCCGCATGGCGGACGGCAGCGCCAAGCCCATCGAGGATATCGCCGTCGACGACGTCGTCCTCGGTATGGACGGGACCGCGAACCGCGTTCTGGCGTTGCGCCCGGCCGTGCTCGGCGAACGGAAACTTTATGCCATCAATGGCGGTACGGCGTTCGTCACGGACTCGCATCCGCTGATGACCCGGGACGGCTGGAAGGCCATCGACCCGACGGAAGGGGCGCAATTGCTGCCCGACTTGGACTTGGGCCGGCTGGAGCCGGGCGACGTCCTGGTCGGTCTGGACGGCGACATCGCCGTTCGGTCCATCGAGGCGTCCTCGGCGCATCCGGGGACCAAGGTCTACAACTTCTCCGTCACCAACAACCAAACCTACTATGTCGCCGAGGCGGATGCGCCGGACACCTTCATGCTCGCGCACAACCGCTAGGCGCGGGCGGCTTTCACGCCGCTCCGGCGCGCCCGAGACCACAAAACCCTGGTTTTTCCGGGATCAAGGATTAAATATCGGGCACGTGACCCAAGGGATTCCCAGGGGATTTTATGACCGACCTCGCCCGTGAAATCGCGTCGCGGCGGACGTTCGCGATCATTTCGCACCCAGACGCCGGTAAGACGACGCTGACCGAGAAGCTGTTGCTGTTCGGCGGCGCCATCCAGATGGCCGGCGCGGTCAAGGCGCGGGGCGAGCAGCGGCGCGCGCATTCCGACTGGATGAAGGTCGAGCGCGAGCGCGGCATTTCCGTCGCGTCCTCGGTCATGACGTTCGATTACGGCGAATGCACCTTCAACCTGCTCGACACGCCGGGCCACCAGGACTTTTCCGAGGACACGTACCGGACGCTCACTGCCGTCGACAGCGCCGTGATGGTCATCGACGCCGCCAAGGGCATCGAGGAACAGACGCTGAAGCTGTTCGAGGTCTGCCGGCTCAGGGATGTGCCGATCGTCACCTTCATCAACAAGATGGACCGGGAAGCCCGCGATCCGTTCGAACTGATGGACGAGATCGAACGGACGCTCGCCCTCGACGTGACGCCGGCGAGCTGGCCGATCGGCATGGGCCGCGATTTCCTCGGTTGCTACGATCTCCTGAACGACAAACTGGTGCTGATTTCCCGCACCAAGGGCGAGCGCCCGGCGGAGGGCGAATCCTGCGCCGGCGTCGACGACCCGAAACTGGACGCGCTGCTGCCCGAGCACGCGGTCAAAAAGCTCCGCGAAGACGTGGAAATGGTGCGCGGCCTCTGCCCGCCGCTGGACCCGGAAGCGTACCTCGGCGGTCACATGACGCCGGTCTATTTCGGCAGCGCCATCAATAACTTCGGCGTCCGCGAGCTGTTGGACGGCCTGGCCGAGCGGGCTCCGTCGCCGCGCCCACAGGCGGCGCGCGAGCGCACCGTCACGCCGACCGAGGACAAGTTCTCCGGCGTCGTCTTCAAGATCCAGGCGAACATGGACCCGAAGCACCGGGACCGCATCGCCTTCGTCCGCGTCTGCTCCGGCCGCTTCAAGCGCGGCATGAAGCTCCGGCACGTGCGCTCGGAAAAGATTCTCAACGTCAACAACGCCGTCATGTTCCTGGCGCAGGACCGGGAACTGGCGGAGGAAGCCTTCGCCGGCGACATCATCGGCATTCCGAACCACGGCAATCTCCGCATCGGTGACGTGCTGACGGAAGGGGAGACGCTGCACTTCACCGGCATTCCGAGCTTCGCGCCGGAGCTCCTGAAAAAGGTCCGCCCGGACGACCCGCTGAAGGCCAAGCACCTCGGCCGCGCCTTGCAGCAGTTGGCGGAGGAGGGCGCTGCCCGCGTCATCAAGCCGACCGTCGGGCCGGACTGGATCGTCGGTGCCGTCGGCGCGCTGCAATTCGAGGTCATGGCGGACCGCATCCGCACCGAATACGACGTGCCTGTCCGTTTCGAGCCGACCGAGCTTTATACGGCGCGCTGGGTCGGCGCCAAGCCGGACACGCTGAAGAAGTTCCTGGACACCAACCGCGCCGCCGTCGGCGAGGACCACGACGGCGAACCGGTGTTCCTGGCCCGCAACGCCTGGCACCTCAACAAGGCCAGCGAGGACTGGCCCGACGTGCAGTTCATGAAGACGCGGGAGCAGATCGTCTGACCATGAACCTGCCCGCCGCCGGAAAACCGAAAGTCCCCATTCAACGGCTTACCGACGCCGAGCGGCACGCGTTGCTGCTGGAGACCCGCGCCGCCCGCCCGGCCGGCGATCCCATGTGGGTGTTCGGTTTTGGCTCCCTGATGTGGAACCCGGGTTTCGATCACGACGTGGCGTCGCCGGCGATCCTGCGCGGCTACGACCGCAAGTTCCGCATCCTCACCATGCTCGGACGCGGCACGCCGGAAAACCCGGGGCTCGGGCTCTGTCTCGAGGACTGCTCCGGCGCCTGCCGGGGCATCGCCTTCCGGGTTCGCGAGGAAACCATCGACGAGACCTGGGACAAGCTCTGGGCGCGCGAGATGGGAAGCGGCATCTACAAGCCCCGCTGGCTCGCCGTCGAGACGGAGACGCACGGCCGTGTGCCGGCGCTCACCTTCGTCATCAACCGGGATCATCCGCACTACACCGGCCCCCTGCCGGTGGAACGGATGGCGGAAATCATGGCCGGCGCCTGCGGCAAGTACGGCCGCTGCCGCGACTATTTGGCCGGCACCGTCGAGGAAATGCGGAAGCTCGGCGTGGTTGATCCGGAACTGGATCGGCTGCTGGCGCTCGTCGACGATATCGAGGCCGCCTCCGGCGCTACGACTTAAGCGTTCGTTCCCGGTGCATGATGTAGAGGCCGCTGGCGACGATGATGCCGGCGCCGACGTAGGTCCAGAAGTCCGGAATCTTGCCGAACAGCGTGAAGCCGATCAGCGTCGCCCAGACGATGTTGGTGTAGGTGTAGGGCGCCACCTTGGACGCCTCGGCATGGGTGAACGCCTTGATCATGCAGAAATGCCCAACGGTGCCGAGCGCACCGGTCAGGAACATGATCGACCAGCCGGCCAGATCCGGCGCTTTGAAATCGAAGGGCGCGATGCCGCTCATGATCACGGCGCCCAGGACCGCGCTGTAGAAAAGCGTGGTCAGGACCGGGTCCTGCTGGCTCAGCGCCCGGGTGCTGAGCTGGTAGCAGGCGTAGGAGGTGGAGGCGGCGAGGACCCAGAGCCCGCCGACGCCGATCCCGCCGACGCCCGGCCGGATGATGATCATCGCCCCGATGAAGCCGATGGCGACGGACGCCCAGCGCCGGGGTCCGACCTTTTCCTTGAGCACGAACGGCGCCAATGCCGTCAGGATAAGCGGCGCGGTGAACATGATGGCGCTCGCTTCCGCCACCTGCACGGTCTCGAGCCCGGTGAAGAAGGTGAGCGTCGCGCCCAGCAGGAACAGCGAGCGGACAAGCTGGAACTTGAGGCTCTGCGTCTTGATCAGCGTCGGCAGCCGGGGCGCAAGTACGACGGCCAATATCAGCACCTGAAAGAAATAGCGCGCCCAGACGACCTGCATGGTCGGGTAATCGGCGACCAGGAACTTGGCGCAGGTGTCCATGGAGACGAACATGAACATGGTCGTCACCAACCAGAAGATGCCGGCTCTTTGATCCTTCGCCGGCGGCGCGGACAGGACGGTAATCGAATCTGCCATGTACCGGCACTTTAGAGGGACACCGCCGGCATTCCAGGACTAATCGCGAAGGGGTGATCGCCCGTTATTGGTGTGCGCCCTGGCGAGGCCGCGCATCGGCGTCTATAAGGCGCGCATGGATCAGCAGGCCACGACACGAAACCGCATCGAAAGCGAAGGAATCCGGCGCCGTTTCTTTCGGCATGCCGGCGAACTCGGCCGCCTGGCTCCGCCGATCGTGCTGTCGCGGGCCGGGTTTCTCATCCTGGTGCTGGTCGATACCGCCATGGTCGGACACTTCAACTCCCGCGAACTGGCGTTTCTGTCCCTGGGTTTCGGCCTCGTCATGCCCATGTCCGTCGCCGGGCTCGGCCTGATCATGGGAACCCTGGTGCTGTCGGCCAACAATTTCGGCGCCGGCCGCCTCGCCGAATGCGGCGCGATTTGGCGCCGTTCGCTGGTCTATTCGGCCTGCATCGGCGCCGCCTTCGCCGGCATCGGTCTTTTGGGGCCGGAGATCATGCTGTTGACCGGGCAGGAACCGGATCTGGCGGCCGGCGGCGGGCATGTGATGAGCATCCTGGCGCTCGGACTGCCGGGGCAGCTTCTGTTCCTCAGTTCCGCCTATTTCCTGGAGGGGATCGGCCGCCCGACGCCGGTGATGGTCGTCATGATCTTCGCCAATATCCTGAACGCGGTCTTCAACTGGCTCCTGATCGACGGACCGCTGGCCGGCGCGCCGCTCGGCGCCGCCGGGGCGGCCATGGCGACCTCCGCCGTCCGCTGGCTGATGGCGATTTCGCTGTTCGCCGTCGTCTGGACCATGCGCGACCGGGAACGGTTCGCCGTCCGCACACGGCCGGCGGGCGGGTTCGCGGCCTGGCGGGAACTTCGGCGCATCGGTTACGCCATAGGCCTCAGCGTCGGCGTCGAGGCGGTCGCCTTCGCGGCGCTCAACGTGTTCGCCGGCTGGCTCGGCGAAATGCCGCTGGCGACCTACGGCCTGGCCCTCAATCTGGTGGCGCTGACCTTCATGCTGTCGGTCGGAGTCGGCGCGGCGACGTCCGTCAGGGTCGGCATCGCGCACGGCCGCGGCGATGCGCCGGACGCCACGCTCGCCGGCTGGACCGGCTTCGTCGTCAACACGATCCTGATGCTGGGGATCGCCGTCGCCATCCGCGCCTGGCCGGACGGCATCACCGGCATCTACACGGCGGACGCGGCCCTGATCGCCTTCGCCGCGCCGGTGGTTGCCTTCTGCGGCCTGATCGTCCCCCTGGACGGCGGGCAGGCGGTGATGTCGAACGCTCTCCGGGGCCGCAAGGACGTCTGGGGGCCGAGCGTCATCCAGACGGCGAGTTTCTTCGTCGTCATGCTGCCGATCGCCTACGCGTCGGCGTTTACGTTCGAAAACGGCATCATGGGGATATTCCACGGTATCGCCGTCGGCTGCACGGCGTCCCTGCTGGCGCTCGCCAGCCGCTTCCAGGTGCTGTCGCACCGGGACCGGAAATCCTAGCCGGCGGTTTCCCGGCAGCCGACGCAGGTCGGCGCGGCCGGATCGTGCTCCAGGCGCTTGGCCTCGATTTCGTTGCCGCAGACCATGCAGTAGCCGAATTCACCGTCGGCGAGGCGGTTCGGCGCCTGTTCGATCCGCTGCAGGCCGGCCTGGCGGCGGCGCTCCGTCTCCAGTTGCATGGCCTGACCCTGCAGGGCGTCCATGCGCGACAGGCGCCCGACCGACTGCTGATCCAGTTCGACCGGCCGGCGCGAGTCGGCGGTGGTGCGGGACAGGGCCTGCAATTCCTCCCGTTCGGCGATCAGGCGCTTCTCGAACTTGGCGAGTTGCTTCTTGGTGAAGACCACGGCCGTCACCGCTCGCGGAGCGCGTCGCCGATACGCCCGATCAAGGGGTCCAGAATGTATTCGAGAACGGTACGCGAGCCGGTCTGGATGGAGCAGATGACCTGCATACCGGGAAACAGGTCGTAGCGGAGCTTGCCGCTCTCGAAATAGGTCCGCTCGGTCGAGATGCGGACCTTGTAGAACGGCATGCCCCGTTCCGTGACCAGCGTGTCCGGGCTGACGTTCTCGACCACGCCCTTGAGATCGCCGAACCGCGATGCGTCGCCGGACGCCAGCATCACTTTCACGTCCTGGCCCTGGCGCACGTAGCCGATGTCCTGGGTCGGCAGCTTGGCGTCGATGACCAGACGGTCGTCCGCCGGCACGATGTCGACGACGGTCTTGCCGGCCTGGACGACGCCGCCGAGCGTGAAGACGTGCAGCGTCTTGATGACGCCGTCGACCGGGGCGCGGAGCGTGGTCTGGGCCAGGCTGTCCTCGAACTTGCGGACCCGCTGCGACAATTCGTCGAGGGTGAGGGCGGCTTCGTCCCTCGATTTCTGGGCTTCCTCCCGGAAGGACGCCCGGATCGTCTCCAGGTTCGACTGCGCCTCGCCCAAGGCGGCTTCGAGCCGGGGCAGCGCCGCCTCGGCTTCCTCGATGCGGCCGACGAGGTCCGTCTGCTCCTTCAAGAGGTTGAGGTGCAGCATCCGGTTGGTGAGGTCCTTGGCCAGCAGCTTTTCGCTGATGCCGACCTGCTCGGAGAGCAGTTTCAGGCTTTTCTGGGCGCTGGCCCGGCGCGCCTGCACCTCGCGGATTTCCAGCTTGCGCTGCTTGATGGCGTCCAACTGGGCGTTGATTTGCGTCAGCATGCGCTGGCGGCGGGTTTCGAAGGTGGCCAGCGATTTCTTGACGATTTCCGGGTCGGCGGCGACCAGATAGGGCGGAAACGTCGGCGACTTCGCTTCGGCGATTTCCGCCTCGAAGCGGATGACGTCGGCGCGGAGCGCGCGGATACGGACCTTCAACTCGTCGACGTCGGCGCCGGTCTGTGTCGAGGACAGCACGATCAGGGGCTGGCCCTTGGCGATCCGGTCGCCTTCCTTGACCAGGATTTCAGTGACGATGCCGCCTTCCAGGTGCTGCACGCTCTTGACGTTGCTGGACGGCGCCACCTCGCCGGTGGCGGTGGAAACGATGTCGAGTTCCGCCGTCGCCGACCAGATGCCGAAGCAGACGACGACCGCGACGCAAAGTCCCAGGAACATGTGCGTGCCGCGGGTGACTTCGATGTCCTCGGCCACGTCCGGGCCGCTCGCCGGCATCTGCGGAAGGGCGTCGTTCATCTCAGGCACCTCCGTCGGCCACGCCTGCCGGGGCCGGCGCAGATGCCGGGGCCGGAGCGGGAGCGGCCGCGGGGGCCGGCGTCGGGGCGGATTGGCGGAGTACCGGCACGGGCTTGCTGTCGAGATCGAGGACCAGTGAGGCGGCGCGCAGGATCTGCGGATCTCGCGAGAAGGCGACGATGGTCTTGCCGCGCCGCGCCATGTCGATCAGGGCGGAATAGACGAAGGCGGTGCCTTCGCCGTCCATGCCCTCGGTCGGCTCGTCCAGGATCGCCAGCTTGCCGCCGACGAACAGCGCGCGGGCGAAAGCGAGCCGCCGCCGGAGGCGGAGGGCGAGGTTGCTGCCGCCGCTTTGCAGGATTGTCTCGATGCCTTCCTGGCTTTCGTCGATGAAGCGCCCGAGGCCGACCTCGCGGACGATCCGCATCATGGTTTCCTCGGACCCGTCCGGGGTCGCCGCCTGCAGGTTGGCGCGGATCGAGGCGTTCAAGAACGTCGGTTCCTGGGGCAGGAACATGACCTGTCGGCGGCACCATGAAGGATCGAACTGGCCGAGTTCGACGCCGTCGGCAAGCACCTGGCCCTGATCCGGCTTCAGCAGCCCGACGGCGATCTTGGCGAGCGTCGTCTTGCCGGTGCCGTTCTTGCCGGTGACGACAAGGACCGCGCCCGGCGGCAGCTTGAAGTTGAGCCCTTCGTAGAGCGGCACCTTGGCGCCCGGATAGGAGAAACCGACGTTTCGGAGCTCCAACTGGCCGTTGAAGGCGCTGAGCCGGGTGCCACGTTCGGGCTCGACCGGCATGTGGGCGAATTCCCTGATCTTGGCGAGCGCGGTCTCCGCCTTGGCGAAGCCTTCGCCCATCTGCGCGAATTTGACGATCGGGCCCAAGGCGCGGGCCGACAGGATATTGGCGCCGATCAGGACGCCGACATCCAGATCGCCGCGCACCACCAGGTAGGCGCCGACGGAATATATGAAGACGCTCATCACCGCCTGCGCGCTCTGCGTGATCGACTGCACGCTGGCCTGGCGCTTGGCGATCATGGCGCGGAGCGTCCGGGTCCGGCCGCCGACGACGTTCCAGGCGTTGAACAGGATTTCCCGCGCCCCGAAGGCGCGAACGGCCTCGACCGCCGTATTGGCGTTGTTGAGGATGCCGGCGGTCTCGTTGGTTTGGCCGTTCAGCATCTGCGTCGGGCCGCGCAGGGCGCGCTGCGCCGACACGGCGAACAGGAAGATGCCGATCAGGAACAGCACCGTGATGCCGGCGAGGTGCGGGCTGAGCAGGAACAGCGCCGCCGCGAACAGCAGCGCGAACGGCACGTCGATGACGGCGGCGATGTTGGCCGGCGAATAGGCGTTTTCGATCATGTCGAGGCCGCGCAGCAATTCACGGCGCTCGCCGGCGGGAACCTTGGAAAGGGCGGCGATATCCGCCGTCGTCAGGATGCCGAAGGCGCCGGTTGCCAGATCGCGGTCCTTGGCGGCGCTCAGGCCCCGCGCCAGCTTCAGCCGGGCCTGGCAGAAGCCGAATTCGAGCGCGATGGCCAGCAGCACGCCGGTCGCCAGCGTCGCCAGGGTGGGGTCGACGCCCTGACCGACGTATCGGTTCAGGACCTGGATGGTGAACAGCGGCGAGGCCAGCGCCAGGATATTCGCGAACAGCGACGCGGCGAGGACTTCCGCCGTCAGGTTCGGTCT
The DNA here is from genome assembly GCA_038117205.1 of Rhodospirillales bacterium. Lineage (GTDB taxonomy): Bacteria > Pseudomonadota > Alphaproteobacteria > Rhodospirillales > Casp-alpha2 > JAQBZY01. Next base: position 73,608 of record JAYOFL010000005.1, read on the forward strand.
TTCGCGCAGTCGGCGGATCAGTTCGCCCATCGGTCCTACCGTCGATGTCCGCCGGCGGCGGGCGCCGTCCGGTGGAAAGGGTCAGTATCGCAGAAAACGAGGGCGGGCGGAATCACCGGTCCGAGGGCGGAAACGGGACGGCCGCTTTCTCGAGGGTTTCGAACAATCCGGCGACGCTGAAGGCCTGAGACGCGGGCTCGGCGGGCTCGGACGGGGCGGCGGCCTCGGTCGCAGGAGGTGATCCCGGGGCAGCCGCCGTGACGGGTTCCGGCGCGGCGGGCAGCGCCGCGGTTTCCTCAACGACGGGCTCGGCAACCGGCGGGGTTGCCTGCGGTTGCGCCGCCAACAACGTGGCGACGGCGTCGAACAGCGAACCCAACGGATTGGACGTCGGCACGGTTTTCATCGCCGCCGAGGAGCCGGAAGCCGCCGTCGTCCTCAAGAAATTGCGGGATGCCGGGCTCAAGAACCCGGTCGTCGGCACGTCGATCCTGGCCACCCGGGCGTTCGCGCGGGCCGTCGGCGAAACCGACGAAGTGGTCGCGCCCTACACCAACGGCATCGTCGCGGCGACGCCGCTGCTGTTCGACACCGCCAACGAAGAGGCGCAGAACTTCAACTCGCGCTATCAGAACCGCTTCGGCGTGCCGTCCGACTGGGTCGCCGCCTATGCCTTCGATTCCGTTCACATGATCGTCGAGGCCTTCAAGCGCGGCGAACGCAAACCCGACGAGAAAATCCGCGACGGCGGGCGGCGGATGATCCGCGACGCCTTCGCCGCAGCCCGCAAGGTCGAGGACGGCATTCGCGGCGTCACCGGCGTGAAGACCTTCGGGCCGGAGGGCGAGGCTGTGACGCCGGTCCTGATGGGCCGCTACAACGGCCACAGCATGGTTTCGGCGCTGACGCAGTTGCAGCCGATCAAGCAGGGCACGGCCGCCAACTACATCGAGGAGCTGAAGCAGGGCCGCGTCCTCTACGTGAACGACCGCTTCATGTACAAGACCAACGTCGTCTACACCGGCCTTCAAGTGAAGGAGGTCTCGGAGCTGGACCTGGAAAAGGGAACGGCGACGGTCGAGCTTCTGCTCTGGTTCCGCTACAGCGGCGAATTTCAGCCGGAAGACATCGTCTTCTCCAATGTGCGCGAGCCGATCAAGCTGGACAAACCCGCCGCCGAGCAGTTCTCGCAGGGGCTCAATTACAAGCTCTTCAATGTGAAGGCGAAGTTCAATTCCGACTTTTCGGTCGTGCCGAGGCCCTACGGGACCGTGCTGGTCGGCTTCGACTTCAACCACCGGCAACTGAACCGCAACAACCTGCAATACGTGACGGACGTTCTCGGCATCGGATTGGCCGCCGGTAAGACCTTCCAGGACCTGCTGGAAGAGGATCACGCCATCAGTCCCAAGCTGGACTGGAAGATCGACAAGGCCTGGGTGTCGCAGGAAATCGTGCCGATCGGCACCCGCGGCGACCCGACGTATGTCGGCCACGGCGCCGTCGACCCGGATTTCTCGCGGATTACCCTCGGCATTCTGATGAGCCGGGCGGAAATCAGCGCCCGCGACTTCATTTCCGAGGATTACTTCGTCTACCTGACGATCTTCGGCCTTCTCGGCACCGTGTTCGCCGTCGTCATGGACCGCAAGAAGCACGGCCGTTTCTGGTCCGCTCAGTCCTGGATCCTGCGCGTTATGTCGTGGCCGGTCCTGTTGCTGGCGGGCGGCAACCTGTTGCTCGATTTCGCCGTCGCCGAGCTCTCCAAGAGCTACGTCAACATGCTGGTGCTCGGCTACAAGTGCCTATGGTGGCTTGTGCCGGCCCGCATCATGGGGATCGCCGTCGAGCGGTTCGTCTGGGTGCCGCTGGAAGAACATACCCGGCGCATGGTGCCGAACGTGATCCGCATGTTCGGGTCGTTCAATATCTACATCCTGGCCGGCTTCGGCATCATCGCCTTCGTCTTCGACCAGAAGATCACCAGCCTGCTGGCCACCTCCGGCCTGCTCGCCATGATCATCGGCTTGGCCGTGCAGGCTAACATTTCCAACATCTTCTCCGGCATCGCGATCAACCTGGAGCGGCCGTTCGTCGTCGGTGACTGGATCAAGATCGGCGATCTGGAGGAGGGCGAAGTCGTCGACACCACCTGGCGGACCATCCGCATCAAGACCCGCGACGGCTTCACCATCAGCATGCCGAACGGCCAGGCGTCGGAATCGCCGGTGCAGAACTTCACGGCCGGCAAGGTGACGCGGCTCTCCTATAACCTCAACGTCGACGCCAACGCCGATCCGCGGCCGATCTGCGACATCCTGGCCAAGGCGCTCCGGGAGGCGGAAGGGGTGGTCAAGGAACCGGCGCCGTCCGCGCGCTATTGCGGCACCGTTGACGGGTACAACGACTGGGGCGGCCAGTTTTCCATCCAGTATTGGATTTCCAGCTATGCCCGGCGGGAAATAGTCTCCGACGCGGCCTGGCAGAACGTCTACGCGGCCCTCGAAAAGGCCGGCTATTGCGGCGGTTTCCAGCCGGCGCCGCAGCAAGCCCTGCCGGCGCCCGAGGAAGACGACGACGCCGAACCGCAGGCGCAACCTGCCTAATTCCGGGATAGAAACATGTTCCTCGATCTACTCAACGAACGTCAGAAAGCATCCTTCATGGTGCTCGCGAGCCGTCTGACCATGGCCGACGGCGAGGATTCCGGAGATGAGGAAGAAGCCCTCAACGCGCTCCGCGAGGAAATGCACTTCACGGGCGCGGTCGAAACGTCGCGTGTGCTCGGCGATCTCGACGTGACCGCCTTCGACACGCACAAGTCCCGGGTCGTCGCGGCGCTGGAACTGTTGCGGCTCGCCTATGCCGACGAATACGTGCACGAGGCGGAAATCGCGCTGGTGCGCGACATCTGCGGCGAAATGGGGTTTCCCGAGGAGTGGCTGACGACGATGGGCGAGTGGGCGACCCGCTTCAACGAGATCGGCGGCGAGGAACTCGAGGGCGAAATGGCGGAATACCGCGAGGCCCTAGTCCAGCACGCCCATCAGATGATGGACATGTGAACGCCGCCCCTGTGACGACGCACGTGTGACGCCGCACGTGTGACGCCGCACGTGTGACGTCAACCTAGGCGGCGACGATTTTCCTGAGAAAGTTCGGCAAAGCGAACGCCGCCGTGTGAATGTCGGCGTTGACGTAGCGCGTCTCGATGCCGGCGGCGGCGTAGCGGCGCGCGATCTCGTCCGCCGGCGTCTGCCGGTGCGCCGCCTCGTCGGTACCCCAGCCGAAGGCCATCGGGCCGCAGACGTAGGTAGGGATCGTGGCGATGTAGCAGGTCGCTTCCTTGTAGAAGTGCCTGAGGTGCCGGAGCGTGCCCTTCAATTCGTCCGCCTGCATGAACGGCACGCCGTTCTGCGTCACGACGATGCCGCCGGGATTAAGGCATTTCCGGGTATTGGCGTAGAAGCCGCCCTCGAACAGCACCTCGCCGGGACCGATGGGATCCGTGCTGTCGACGATCATCACGTCGTAGGTGTCGGTGGGGGCGGCGGCGAAGGCGGCGCCGTCGGCAAAAACGAGATCGGTTCGCGGATCGTCGAAGGCGCCTTGCGAATGGTTCGGCAGATACTTCCGGGAAAGTTCGACCACCGCCGGGTCGATTTCGACCATCGTCACCTTCTCGACCGACTTGTGGCGGAGCGCTTCCCGCAGCATGCCGCCGTCGCCGCCGCCGATGATCAGCACCTTGCGGGCGTCACCGTGCGCCAGGATCGGCACGTGCGTCAGCATTTCGTGATAGATGAACTCGTCGGCCTCGGTCGTCTGCGTGACGCCGTCGAGCATCATCATCCGCCCGAAACGCGCGCTCTTGAAGATGACCAGCCGCTGGTGATCGGTGGCGCTGTCGAAGTAGACCTCGTCGGCGCCGTAGATCGTTCCCAGGCCGGCGTGCAGCCGTTCCGTGAACGATGACGTCATAGGCCCCGGCCGCGCAGATGTTCCTCGAGCGCGATCCGGTCCGGCGAGAAGGCCTCGCGCAGGATCTCGATGGTCGCGTGCGGGTTGGCGGCGCCGCACATGAAGACGTCGAGCGCCGCGTACCCGCATTCCGGCCACGTGTGGATGCTGATATGCGATTCCGCCAGCACCGCGACCCCGGAAATCCCGCCGTTCGGCGTGAAATGGTGCAAATGGATGTGCAGCAGGGTGGCGTTGGCGGCCGTCACGGCCTTGCGGAGCGCCGTTTCGACGTGATCGAGGTCGTCGAGGTACGAACCGCCGTAGACGTCGATGATCAGATGGGTTCCGGCGAATTTCACGCCGTCACGGACTTGAAAGAAGTCCTTTTGCGAGTCTTCGTTTTTCTGGATTGCGTTCCCGGTGTCGCCGTGGGCGACGGTGGGTTGCGTCAGCGCGTGCGAATTCGCCAAATCGCTACCTCCCAGGTCAAGTAGTTGCGTGGCCGCCATCGACCGAGGAACGCTTTGTAATCCGTGGGGTTATTGTGAATCAAGAAAATAATTGACGCACAAAGTGCGCTTTTTGGATTGCCGAGCCGTTGCTGGGCAACGAGTCTTCTATTGGTTCGCCTCACGGCTCCACGTTGACACGGCGGGCGGCGTTCGGCTACGAACCACGCGCCATGAGCGAACATTCCATTACCCCCACGACACTGCGCGGCCGCCTGTTGCGGCTGGTCGACTCGGCCCGGTTCAATAATGTCATTGTCGGCATTATCGTATTGAATTCGTTGGTGATCGGCCTGCAGACCTCGGACGAGATGACGGCCCGGTTCGGTCTCGCGCTGGACATCCTCGACGAAGTCTTCCTGGCCGTCTTCGTCGTCGAGTTGGCGGCTCGGATGATCGCCTACGGCACCGGCTTCGTGCGCCGGCCCTGGAGCGTGTTCGATTTCCTCGTCGTCGCCATCGCGCTGACGCCGGGCGCCGAGGCGTTTTCCGTCGTCCGCGCGCTCAGAATTCTCCGCGCGCTGCGGCTGATCTCGCAGGTGCCGACCATGCGCGTCGTCGTCGAGGCGCTGCTGCGCTCGCTGCCGGGCCTGGGCTCGACGGCGATCCTGATGCTGCTGATCTATTATGTCGGCGGCGTCATGGCGACGGTGCTGTTGAAGGACACCTTCCCGCAGTTCTTCGGCGATCTCTGGAGCTCCATCTACAGCCTGTTCCAGATCATGACCCTGGAAAGCTGGTCCATGGGGATCGTCCGGCCGGTGATGGAAAAGCATCCCTACGCCTGGGGGTTCTTCGTCCCCTATATCGTGCTGACGACGATTCTGACCTTGAATCTCGTGGTCGCCATCGTCGTCGATTCCATGCAGTCGGCGAAGAAGATGATGGTCGAGGAAGATAACGAAGCCGCCGCCGAGGCCGGTCGCCCGACGGAAGCGACCCTGGAAACCCTGCACGGGGAAATCACCAAACTGACGGCCATGGTTTCCGAACTCAACGCCAAGATCGACGGCAAGGACAACACCTCCAGATGAACCTGTTCCAGGAATTCCAATCGCGTATCGTCGGCATCGTCGAGGCGCTGTCCGCCGATGGCGCCCTGCGGGCGGGGCTCGATGCGTCGCGGGTGTCGGTCGAGCCGCCGCGCGACGCCCAGCACGGCGACATCAGCACCAACGCCGCCATGGTTCTGGCCAAGCCGGCCGGCATGAAGCCGCGCGATTTGGCCGAGAAGATCGCGCTCGGCATGCGCCGCCTGGACGGCGTGACGGAGGTCGAGGTCGCCGGCCCCGGGTTCATCAATGCCCGGCTTTCCGCCGATTTCTGGCGCGCCCGGCTCGCCGAAGTTCTGAAGGCCGGCCGGGAATACGGCACGGCGCCCAAGCGGAACATGCCGCCGATCAACGTCGAATACGTCTCCGCCAATCCGACCGGGCCGTTACATGTGGCGCACGCGCGCGGCGCGGTCGTCGGCGACGCCCTGGTCGGCCTGCTCAGGAAGGCCGGCTATCCGGTGACGTCCGAGTACTACATCAACGACGCCGGCGCCCAGGTCGAAAAGCTCGCCCGCTCGGCGCACCTCCGCTATCGCGAGGCGCTCGGTGAGGACATCGGCGAAATCCCGGAAGGCCTCTATCCCGGCGACTACATGGTGCCGATCGGCAAGGAATTGGCCGACAAGTACGGCCGGCAGTTCGTCGAGGCCCCGGAAACCGAATGGCTGGAATTGTTCCGCGCCACCGCCGTCGAGCGGCAGATGGCGACGATCAGGGAAGATCTGGCGGTGCTCGGCATCTCGCAGGACGTGTTCACGTCGGAGCGGCACCTCGTCACGCACGGCAAGGTGGAGCACGTTCTCGACGTGTTAACCGAGAAAGGGTTGATCTATCGCGGCGTGCTGGAACCGCCCAAGGGCAAGGCGGCGCCGGAGGACTGGGAACCGCGTGAACAGACGCTGTTCCGGGCCACCGACTTCGGCGACGACACGGACCGGCCGCTCAAGAAATCCGACGGCAGCTGGACCTACTTCTCGAACGACATCGCCAATCACCTGGACAAGTTCCAGCGTGGCTTCCGGACGATGATCGACGTCTGGGGCGCCGACCACGGCGGTTACGTCAAGCGCATGCAGGCGGCCGTCCGCGCCGTCACGGGGGGCGAGGGCGAGCTCGACGTCAAACTCTGCCAGATGGTGCATCTCAAGAAGGGCGGCGAGCCGTTCCGCATGTCGAAGCGGGCCGGCAACTTCGTCACGTTGCGCGACCTGATCGACGAGGTCGGGCGCGACGTGGTGCGGTTCATCATGCTGACCCGCAAGAACGACACGCAGATGGAATTCGACCTGGAAAAGGCCCTCGAGCAGTCGCGCGACAACCCGGTCTTCTACGTGCAGTACGCGCATGCGCGCTGCCACTCGGTGCTCCGGAACGCCGCCGAGACGCAAATGCTCGCCGGCGTCGACCTGGCGTCGGCCGATTTGTCGCCGCTGGCGGACGAGGGCGAGTTGCGCCTCGTCAAGTTCATGGCGCAGTGGCCGCGCACGGTCGAGGACGCGGCGGCGGCGCACGAGCCGCACCGGATCGCCTTCTATCTCTACGAACTGGCGTCGGAATTTCATCAGCACTGGAACCGGGGCAAGGACGACGCCCGGCTGCGCTTCATTCATGAGGACGACCCGAAGGGGACGGCGGCCCGCCTCGCGCTCGTCACCGGCGTCGCGACGGTGATAGCGTCCGGTCTCGAAGTCATGGGCGTGACGCCGCTGGAAGAACTCCGCTAGTCTCTCCGCATGCGCGGATTTCGCACCGGTATCGACCATCTCGCCGCCACGTGCCCCGACATGGGGCGGATCGTCCGGGATTGCGGCCGGCCGCGCTCGCGTCAGAAGGAGCCGGGGTTTCCGACCCTGGTCCGCATCATCGTCGATCAGCAGGTTTCCGTGCATGCCGGGCGGGCGATCTGGGGCCGGCTCGAAGAGGCGCTCGGCGCCGTCACGCCGGCGGCCGTGCTGCGGGCCGGGGAGGGGCCGCTTCGCGCCGCCGGCTTGAGCGGCTCCAAGACCCGCTATGTACTCGGCATCGCCCAAGCTATTCGCTCGGGCGAGATCGACCTGGACGGGCTGGCGCGGCGCCGTGACGAGACCGTGCAGCGCGAACTGATGGCGCTCAAGGGTATCGGCCGCTGGACGGCGGAAATCTATCTGATGTTCGCGCTCGGCCGGCGCGACGTCTGGCCGGCGGGGGATGTCGCCCTACAGGCGGCGGCGGGACATCTGCTCGGTTACGACGAGCGGCCCGACATGGCACTCCTGGACGAGATCGGCGAGCGCTGGCGGCCGTACCGCAGCGTCGCCGCCGTCATGCTCTGGCACTATTATCACCGGATTCCGCTGCTCGACGCCCGCGACTAGGCAGGCGTCGGCGCGGATCGAGCGATCTCAGCGTTCGCGGAAGCTTTCCTGCAGCGCCTTGACGATCGGTTTCAGCAGGAATTCCAGCAGCGTCTTCTTGCCGGTCTTGATGTCGCAGATCACTTCCATGCCCGGCAGCACCCGGTTCCGGGTGTTGTCGTCGCCGACGTAGTTCTTCGCCAGCTTGATGCGGGCCCGGTAGAAGGTCTCGCCCTTTTCGTCCTGCACGGTGGTCGCGGAGATGCCCTCGATCGTGCCGTCGATGCCGCCGTAGCGCGTGTAATCGAACGCCGTGACCTTGACCGTCGCCTCCTGCGCCTTGTGGATAAAGCCGATGTCCTGGGTCGTGATGCGGGCTTCGACGTAGAGCTCCGCGTCCTTCGGGATCACTTCGAGGACCGTCGAGCCCGGCGCGATGACGCCGCCGACGGTCTGCGTCTGCAATTCCTGGGCGATGCCTTCGACGGGCGAGCGGATGGCAAGGCGGCGGATCTGGTCGTTCTTGAGCTGGATGGTTTCCTTCAACTCGGCGATTTCGGCGACGACCTGCGCGTATTGTTCGCGGGCGTCCATGCGGAGCCGGGATTCCATCTCGGCCAAGCGGCTCTGCGCCTCGTCGATGGAGTTGTTGGCGGTGCGCTGCTTACCCATGAGTTCGGCCAGCGCCGATTCAGCGCGCGCCAGCTCGCGACGGTCGTTGAGCAGGATGACCTTGGAGATCAGGCCCTTTTCCTCGAGGGTGCGGCGCATCTCCACCTGTTCCTTGAGGATGTCGATCTGCCGCTTGTTGCCGGCGACCTGGTCCTTGAGGAGCGCGAGCTCGTTCTTGCGCTGGCTCAACTGGTCGCGCAGCACGTCCGCCTGGGCGCGATAGGCTTCCTGCTTCGCCGCCAGCACCTCGGCCTGGGACTTGGCGAGGTCGCGGAAGCGCGGCTCGATCTTCGAGATGTCGAAATCCTGGCCGCCGGAAACGGCCCGCAACTGGGCCGCTTTCAACTCGAGACTGCTGAGACGCGTCGCCAACTGATCGCGCTCCGGCACGACGCCGGCGTCGGCAAGAACGATCAGAATCTGATCCTTCTTCACGTCGTCGCCCTCGCGGACGTGGATTTCCTTGACGATGCCGCCTTCCAGATGCTGCACGCGCTGCACGGTGCCGACCGGCGACACTTCGCCCGACGACACCACGACCTCGGTCACGACCGACTTGTAGGCCCAATAGATGGCCGCGATGACCATGATGCCGACGAATACGGCGGTGAAGCGAATGAGGTGGCTGGGGCCGCGCTCTTCCAGCATCAGCGACTGCGCCAGCGAGCCGCGCCCGACCAGGAATCCCTCGTCGGCGACCATCGGCGCGCCGGGGATCGGCGGCGGCGGCGCCTTCGGCGCCGGGAATTTTGCGTTCGGTGGGGTGTTGGCGTCCATCATACGGCTCCCATCATGCCGCCCCTTGGGCGGCCTTGGCCATTTCCGCGGGCGGGCCATCGAACGAGATCGCGCCCCTGTTCATGACGATCACGCGGTCGGCCTCGCGGATGTAGGACGGCCGGTGCGCGACGATCAGCACCGTCCGCTTGCCCCGGTATTCGCGGATCATGTCGATGATGCAATGGTCCGACTCGGTATCGAGCGCGCTTTCCGGCTCGTCCATCAAGACGATCGGCGAGTCGTTGAGAATGGTCCGGGCGATCGCCAGACCCTTCTTGAAGCCCGCCGACATCTGCTTGATCGAGGCTTCGGACAGATATGTCTCCAATCCTTCCGGCAGGTCCCGAACGTCGTCGAGGACGCCGGCCTTCTCGAGCGCGCCGTTGAGCTCGCCCTCGGTGGCGATCGGATTGGCGAGGCGCAGGTTCTCGGCGATGGTGCCGGAAAACAGGTCCGTCTGCTGCGGCAGGTAGTCGATGCTCTGGCGGAGATCGATGGTGTTGATCTGGCGGGTGTCGACGCCGTCGATGAAGACCGCGCCGGCCTGCGGCTGATAGAGATCGGCGATCAGTTTCAGGATCGACGACTTGCCGGACCCGTTGGCGCCGGCGATGGCGACGATTTCGCCCGGCTTGATGTCGAAGCTGACGCCGGCGAGGGCCGGATCGTGGTTCGGCTGATAGCGGATCACGACGTTGGAGAAGGTGATGCGCCCATCGAAGCGGCGGCTCCGCGTCAGATTGTCGGAGGACGCGGTGACGCGGGATTCCGTCGGCTGGCCCATCAGTTGGTCGACGCGCGCCATGGCGTTCTTGACTTCCTCGAGACGCGTCATGGCGACGAAGATCATCTGCATCGGCGACAAAATCCGCCAGACGAACGCCATCGAGGCGATCAGGCCGCCGACCGTCATGCCGCCGTGCGCGGCGGCCAGGGTGCCGATGGTGAGCGTCCCGGCGCCGGCCAGGATCATCATCAACTGGCCGAAGGTCTGCACCATGTTGCTGACGCGCGCGTTCTTGAGGTTCGAGAGGGCGAGCCGGGTCGACCGCTCCCGGTAACGCTGCATCCAGACATCCTCGGTGCCGTCCGCCTTGATGGAATGCGCGTTCTGCAACAGCTCGATCAGGATGCCCTGCGCGTCGGCGCTGCCCTCGACCGACTGCTTCACGGCGGAGCGGGCGTAGCGGATGACGATGGCGCCCAGGATGCCGAAGATGATCATGAAGCCGACCGGGACGATGGCGATCCAGCCGCCGATGAAGGCGATGACGGTGATGAAGATCAGGACGAACGGCAGTTCCAGGAACGCCATCGCCAACGGGCCGGCGAAGAAGCTCCGAATACCCTCGAATTCCTTGAGACGCGCGATCTGCGTGCCGACGGAGGCGCGCTCCAGCCGCGACAGCGGCAGATCGAGGATCTTGTCGACCGTCGCCGTGCCGACGATCATCTCGAAACGCCCGCCGAGCTGCGCCAGCATGGCGCCGCGCAATACCCTGATAACGACGTCCGTGACCAGCGCCAGGCAGACGCCGATGCCGAGATAGATCAGGGTTTCCTTATCTCCGGTGGCGATGACCTTGTCGTAGACCGCCATGACGAACATCGGTATCGCCAGGGCCAGCATGTTCAGGAGGAACGTCAGGATCAGCAATTGGCTGACATAGCCCTGGAAGCGCCGGGCGACCGTCTTGAGCCAGCTTCCGCCCTGAATGCGGATCGCCCCCTGGCGGTGCTCCTTGGCGAAGAAATAGGCCGTTCCCTTGGGGCTGCCGCCGGTCGGGTTGCGTTCCGATTTGCGGGTTTTGCCGTCGAAGACGACGATGTCGTCGGTCGCCGTCTTGGTGACGACCTGGACGTTGCCGTCGTCGGTCTCGAACAGGCAGGGCAGCAGGCGGGGGTCGATGGCGCTCCGGCGCAGGCGTTGCCGCCGGCTCGAATAGCGCATGTTGGCCATGGTGTTGCGGATCGACTGAACGCCCATGTCGTCCCAGTTGCCGGTCAGCGATTCCGCCAACTGCCGGGGCGTCCCCGACCACGCCATGGCGTCGAGCAGCGGCGCCAGACAGGCGGCCGCCGGCGTCAGACGGCGGTTGCCCGCGAGGCGCGCGACGAGGAAGCCGGCGCCGCTCATTCAGCACCTCCCGCCGGGGCCGGCGTGCGGGGCCGTAACGTCGGCTTGGCGGCCGGCCGCGGTGTCGGG
>JAYOFL010000006.1:0-84024 GCA_038117205.1 Rhodospirillales bacterium
TGACCAATGTCCTGTTCGTATCGACGAATGGAAGCGTTTCGAGATATTTGATCGCGCCGTAAACATCGTCGACACGCTCCTTCTGCGTGACTTTCTCGAAGTCATCACACGTTGTCGAATATCCACGCGGCTTGAAACTGTCAGGGGCGAGGGTCACGTAGCCCTGTTCGATAAACCACGGCTCCCAGCGGCGAATATTGTCGAATAAGCCACCGCAGCCATGCAGAAAAATAATTGCCGGAAACGGGCCATCCCCTTCCGGTTTGTGGAAAGTGGCCTTTACTTGAGTGAACTCAAACTCTTTGCCCGGATTTCGTATTTTCCAAAACTTGCTGACGAACTGGTCGCTTTGGAACTCGACAATATCGCCATCCTTTGGTGCGTCAGCGAGTGATGGACCAGCCATAACAGTCATTGAAGCGAGGCTGCTAACAACCAAGAACGAAACTAACCGAGCAATCATCCGATAATCCCCAATTTTATGTCCGCGTAATCCCAAAAAAGTGCATCGGCATTCCAAGGGGAATGTCAGCAATGTATTATGAGTGGAAAAAATGCGTCTTCTGACTATATGTCTGCTGAAGCAAAAACGCAGACGAAGCGACCAGCGCCTCTACCATAACACCCACACATCAGACAGTCTCGGGGAACGGCTATACTCAGCGGAAAAGTTTCTCCCCGAAAATCCGCTTGATGTCGATGTTGCTCTCGCTTCCGCGCTACGCCTTGTCGCCGCAGGAACCGCGATTCCGGTATTCCCGGCCGGCGTCACCGTTTGCCGCCGACCGCCTTTTCAATCGTGTCGGCGACCGTTTGCAGTATCTTGATGCGGGCGAAGTATTTGCTGTTCGCTTCGATCAGATGCCATGGCGCGTTTTCGGTCGACGTGCGGGCGACCATGTCGCAAACGGCCTCGGCGTAGTCGTCCCACTTCTCGCGATTGCGCCAGTCCTCTTCGGTCAGCTTGTGACGCTTGATCGACGACACCTCGCGCGCCTTGAACCGGGCTTCCTGTTCGTCCTTGGTGATCGCCAGCCAGAACTTGATGACGATGATGCCGTGCTGCGCCATCTGTTCCTCGAAGGCGTTGATCTCGCCATAGGCCCGGTGCCAGTCGTTCTCGCTGCAAAACCCCTCGACCCGTTCGACGAGGACGCGCCCGTACCACGAGCGGTCGAAGATCGTCATCTGGCCGCGCTTCGGAACGTGGCGCCAGAAGCGCCAGAGATAGGGCTGCGCGCGTTCCTCGTCGGTCGGCGCGGCGACGGGCACGATCCTGTAATAGCGCGCGTCGAGGCTGCGCGTGATGCGGCGGATCGCGCCGCCCTTGCCGGCCGCGTCGTTTCCCTCGAACACCAGAACGACCGAGTGCTTGTGATATTTCTTCGAACGCGACAGCTCGCCGAGCCTGCGCTGCAGGGCATCGAACGCCTTGTTGTATTCGGCCTTCGTGAGCTGCTGTGACATGTCGAGGCGGTTGAGCACGGTCAGTCCGTCGGCCGGCGCCGGGTAGTGGGCGAGGGGCGTCGCCGGCTCGTCCCGGGGCGTGTCGCCGTTGTTGAGGCGTTCCGTCAGGGCGTCGACGAGCGTGCGCCCGACCATGATATGCCGGTAGCGCGCGTCACCGCCTTCGATCACGACCCACGGCGCGTGCGCTTGGCTGGTGCGGCCGAGAACATGCTCGGAGGTCTTTCGGAACTTGTCGTAGAGACCGAACCTCTGCCAGTCCTGGTCCGTCACCTGCCACGCGTGATCCGGATCCTTGGAGAGCTACTTCAGGCGGCGGCGCTGCCGGTCCTTCGAGAGGTGGAACCAGAACTTGACGATCAGCGCGCCCTCGTCGGCCAGCATGCGCTCGAATTCGCAGATATCCTTGACGGCATCCTCGAGCTCCGCCCGCGACGCGTCGCCGTTGACCCGGGCGATGATCGGCTCGGTGTACCACGACCCGAAAAAGATGCCGATCGTCCCCTTGGGCGGCAAGGCGCGCCAGAACCGCCACATCGGCGGGCGCTCGCGTTCCGCGTCGGTCGGCGGCGGCATGGCGTTGGTGACGATCGTCCTTGGGTCCATCCATTCGTTGAGCAGGTTGACGGTTTCGCCCTTGCCCGCACCGTCGACACCGCCGACGACCAGGATGACCGGAAAATCGCGCCGCCCGGCGAGGTCGAACTGGAGGTTGAGCAGGGTTTCGCGGAGGAGCGGTTCCTCGCGCTTGTAGTCGACCTTCGAAATCTTGTGTCCCAACTCGGCGGCTTCAAACATATCGGGAACCCGCCTTCAGGTCCGGACCGGTGGAGCACAGGATTCTTGAGGCATCGATACTCCTCTCCCCCGGCCCGCCTTGCCGAACCGGGCATCGGCATATCCAAGTCGCAGGAGACCACAAAGCGGTCGGCCCGGAAATGATTCACGTCAAAAAGACGACGTGTCAGGTCCCGCAAACAATGCGTCCGCCGAGTGCCTACTCGCCGAGAATACGCTCCACGCCCGCCGCGCCCTCGTTGCCGCACCACGGCTTGTAGCCGCCGAGACCTCGGTTCTGGTATTCCCGGTCGGCGTCGGCCATGGCGCCGACGCGGATTTTCCGGAGCGCCTCCGGCGGCAGATCGGACGCCGCTTCGAGCGCCTTCCGTTTGGCCCAGAAGGCGTCGTGCAGCTTCTTGCCGACGAGGCCGCAGAACTGCGCCACCTCGAAATCGTAGTTGAGCCGGTAATAGGGCCCACGGTCGGGATTGTCCGACGCGAACGCCGGCGCCGCCGTCAGCAGCAGGATCGCGACGGCGCCCGCCCGCTCAGCCGCGCGAGAAGAACTCACCGATGATTTCTTCCTTGGTGTCGAGCGAGACGTCCGCCACCTCTTTCTTGGCGCCGAGCTGCACTCACTGGATTTTCCAGAAGAGCTCGGTCTCGTGGCGCAGGATGCCGATGAAGGGTTCGTAGAAGCTGATGTCGAAGTACGCCGTGACGTTGTCGCCGCCGGCGTCCGCCACCGGCAGCTCCGCCGTCTGCTCCGGCAGGTAGGCCTTGAAGACGGCGGTGCCGAGCATCGTGCCGCCGGTCTTCTCGTAAAGCCTGACGATGATCTGCGGGTGCGGCGCCGGGCCGGTCCGCTTGTTCAGGACCTGCACCGCGTAACGGCCGATCTTGTAGACGCTGGATGGCATGGCCTCCTCCCCGGCTCGGTCTTGAAATCAGGCGGCCGCGCCCGCGGCGGCGGCCGCGGCGGCGGTGTCCTTCATCCGCTTCATGGCGGCGCGCTTCTTGGACGCCTCGACGATGGCTTCCTCGCGGCGCTTCTTGATCTCGTAGACGACGGCGCCGCAGAGCGTGAGGCCCATGATGACGACGGCGAGCGCCGAGATCGACGGGTTGACGCCGAACCGCGCCAGGCCGGCGAGCTCAGTCGTCAGGGTGCCGCGCGCCACCATCGTGAAGACGGTGGTGTTGTAGTTCTCGAAACTGGTCAGGAACGCCAGCACGACGGACGACAGGATGGCCGGCCGCAGGAACGGGATGAGGATCTTCCAGAACACCTGCACGTGCGTCGCGCCGAGATCGAGGGCCGCTTCCTCCTGCGTCTTGTCGAAGCGTTGCAGCCGGGCGATGAACACCAGCATGCAATAGGCGGATATGAAGGTCGACTGGCCGACGACGGTCAGGAAAAATGGATTGTTGGTGGTTTCGTAGTCGAGCCCGACGACGGTGCCGAAGCGTTCCCAGAATATCACCGTCGAAATGCCGAGGATGACGCCCGGCACCAGCACCGGCGAGACGACGATGGTATAATAGACCGGCCGCACGCGTTCCGATATCTGCATCAGCATGATCGCGCCGGCGAGCCCGCACGGCACGGAAAGCGCGACGACGCCGGCACCGATCCAGAGCGAGTTGATCAGGCCGGCCATCAGGCGGTCGTTCTTGGCGAGCTCGCCGAACCAGCCGAGCGTCGTCCCTTCCCACGGCGTGATGGTCGGATAGGTCGACGTGTTGAAAGCCGACGCCGACATGATGATCAGCGGGCCGAACAGATACAGGAAGAAGAGGAGGATGTACCCCTTCAATACCCAGCCGCGGAGTTGATCTGCTGTCATCTCTTTGCGATGTCCCCGAGTCCGACCTTGAAGACACGCATCATGATTCTGACGAACACGATGCAGGCGATCAGCAGCACAAAGGCGTAGGCCGAGCCTTGCGGCCAGTTTCCGCCAGTGTTGTACCACTGGTAGATGATCTGCGTGAACCAGAGCGAGCTCGGTCCGCCGAGAATATTGGGCGCCGCCAGCGCGCCGGCCGACAGCATGAACACCATGGTGCAGCCGGACGCGATGCCGGGCTTGGCGTGCGGCATGACGATCCGCATGTGGATCCTGGTCCACGACGCGCCCATGTCGCGGGCGGCCTCGATCTGGTTGTGATCCAGGCTCTCGATGGCGTTGTAGAGCGGGAAGATCATCAACAGGATATAGGCGTAGGTGAGGCCGGTATAGAGCGCCACGTCGGCGCCCAGGAAATCGAACGGCTGATCCGTGATGCCGATCCCCATCAATACGCTGTTGATGAGCCCCCGGTCGGCGAAGATCAGCTTGAAGGCGAAGGCGCGGAGGATCTCGTTCACCCAGAACGGCAGCAGCAGGCACAGGAACAGCAATCGCTGGCCCCGGCCGCGCACGGTCTGCGCCATGAAGAAGGCGAGGGGATAGCACATGGCGAAGTTGATGAGGGTGACGACGACGCTGGCCAGGATCGTCTTGATGAAGACGTAGAGGTGCAGCTTGTTGAAGAGATCGGCGCTGCTGGACGGGCCGAACAGCAGGTACTTGTAGTTCTTGAGGGTGTAGACGTCGTTCGGGCCGCCGATCTGCGACGGCGTCAGGTTGTTGCGGAACGAGAAGTCGAGCATGTAGAGCTGCGGCAGCACGATCATGAAGACGATCCAGCCGAGCGTGAACGCCAGCAGATAGGCCGAGATCACGACGCCGTTCTTCTGCACGAAGCGGATGGCGTTCAAATTCGCCGTCCATTTGCCGGCCTCGCGCTGCACGAACGGCGCGATCACCAGCGCGGCGACGATGGCGATGAAGATTTCCCAGAACCCGATGCCGCCGTCCATGGGCGCGGCCTGCGCCGCCGGATCGGTGATGACCAGCTTCAATTCGTGCTGGCCCGGCGGCAACTGCGGCAGCTTGTCCGGGTTGGTAATGGTGATGTTGAGTTGCGAACCGCCGGCGTTGGGCAGCGACGGCGCCGGGGCGGGGGGCGCGCTCGAACCCGGCAACGACGGCGACGGCAGACCCGGTGAAGGAAGGCCCGGTGACGGCAAGCTGGGCGACGGCAGCGACGGCGAGGCCGGGCTCGCCTGACTCGGGGACGGCAAACTCGGTGACACCTGCAACTGCGCCAGCGTCATCGAGACCGAGGTGGCCTGGACGGACGGGGCGGGCCCATCACTCATCGGCGGTTTCCCCGAACGGCAGCGCGACGGCCTGACGGGCGTCGAAACTCACGCCGAGCTTCTGGCCCGGCCGGGTGCGCCGCACGGTGGAATCGTTGACGCTCGCCATCTTGATCGGCCGGTCGTCGTTCTCGCCGCGCAGGAACACGTGCACGAAGCTGCCCTCGAATTCCTCCTTGAGGGCGTCGGTCTCAAAAGACGTCCCATCCCTTTGGCCGTCGCCGCCGCCGTCGCCATTGGCCTGACGAAGCGCCTCCGGCCTGATGAACAGGAAGGCGTCGTCGCCCTCCGAGAGGCCGCGGTTGTTGACGCCCCGGAGCGGGCCGAAGGCGGTGTCGATCAGCGCGAACTCGCCGTCGGTGCGCGACACCTTGCCGCGGAACGCGTTGTTCTCGCCGACGAAGGACGCGACGAAGGCGGTCGCCGGGTTGTTGTAGATTTCCGTGCCGTTGCCGACCTGCTGCACGATACCGGCGCTCATGACGGCGATGCGGTCCGACATGGTCAGCGCCTCGCCCTGGTCGTGCGTGATGTAGATGAAGGTGATGCCGACGCGCTGCTGGATCGAGCGGAGCTCGGTCCGCATGTGCTGGCGGAGCTTTAAATCCAGCGCCGACAGCGGCTCGTCCAAGAGCAGCACTTCCGGCTCGACGGCGAGCGCGCGGGCGATGGCGACGCGCTGGCGCTGGCCGCCGGAAAGCTCCGACACCATCTTGTCGCCCTGGCCCGGCAGGGCGATCAGGTTCAAGAGCTCCTCGGCGCGGCGGCGGCGCTCGTTGTATTTGACGCCCCGCACCTCAAGCCCGAAGGCGATGTTGTCGGCGACGCTCATCAGGGGGAAGAGCGCCAGGTTCTGGAAGATCAGCGCCGTCGGCCGGTTGTTCGGGCCGGTGCCGCGCATGTCCTTGCCGCCGATCCGGACCTGTCCCTCGGTCGGGTCGTTGAAACCGGATACGGCGCGGAGAATCGTCGTCTTGCCGCAGCCGGACGGCCCCAGGAAGCTGAAGAATTCACCCGACTCGATGGTCAGGTTGCAGTTGTCGACGGCGACGAAGTCGCCGAAGCGGATCGTGATGTGGTCGAGTTCGACGCTGCTCATGCGACTGCCCCCTGTCCTTACGGATCGCGATCCTTCGGATCGCGTCGCAGCGGCGTCGGGTATTTCTCGCGCTACCCGTTCACCCGCATCGGAAACCGCGCTGGCGGCGGCGGCCCGTCGTCAAGGCCGCCGCCGTCGCGTAGCGGTCGTATGCCGGTCAGGCGGCGACGAACTTGTCGCGGTACTCGGCGCGGATCGATGCGTACCAGGACGGCTCGTCCGGCCACCACCACAGCTTGGAAAGCGCATCACCCGGATAGGCGAGGTTGAAGGCCTTCTTGGACTTTTCGTCCAGCTTGTCGGCGTAGCCCTTCACGGTGCCGTTGTAGCCGGTCTTGATCGCCGAGTCGGCCGCCGCGGCGACCGTGTAGATCTCGTTGACCAACTTGTAGGTCTCTTCGATGTTCTTGGCGCCGATCGGCATCGAGAGGCCGTCCAGCCACGCGAACGCGCCTTCCTTCGGCGCCATGTACTGGACCGGCTTGCCTTCCTTGTAGAGCTCGATCGCCGGGCCGTCCCAGGTCTGGCCGAGGACGCAGCCGTTCTGCATGAAGCCGACCTTCTGGGTGTCGTGGTCGTTCCAGAACTGCTTCACCCACGGCTTGTGCTCGACGGCGAACTTGGTGATCTGTTCCCAGATCTTGCGCATGCTCGCCTCGTCCTTGTAGGCCTCGACGAACGGCGGCAGTTTGCCGGCGCCCTCGAGGTAGCGGCCGATGCCGGCCATCATCGAGTGCGGACGGCCCTGGATCTTGCCCTTCATTTCAGGCAGCCAGAGATCGCCGAGCGACAGCTTGCCGTATTCGGTCTTCCAGAGGTCCGTGCGCCAGGACATGGCTTCGGTGCCCCAGATGTGCGGCAGGTGGTGCTGCCCCTTGCCCCAGCTCCAGGCTTCCGACGCCTTGACGAACGCCGGCTCGACGTTCTTCAGGTTCGGCACCTTCTTGAGGTCCCACGGCTGCAACAGGCCGAGGTCGATCCACTGGCCCTTGCGGTTGAGGGTCGGGGTCACGAGGTCGAAGCCGCGGCCCTTGGACGCCTTCATCTTGTTGAGGAGTTCCTCGTTGGAGCCGAGCGGCGTCACGTTGACCTTGATGCCGGTCTTCTTCTGGAAGCCCTTAAGGAAGTCGTCGGTGAGATAGTTGGTCCAGACGATGGCGTTGATTTCACCGGCGGCGAACGCGTCGCGGATCACGAACGGGCCGACGGCGGCGACGGTCGCGACGGCGGCGGCGCCCTTCAGCGCCGTGCGGCGATTGAACGCCTTCGCGGCGCGCGCCGTGACGGCGGCGGATTTCTTAACATTAGACGACATGTGCGTACTCCCTGAACTGTGCGGACTTGCGATCCGTCGATACCGTCGACGGGGGGTTTTTCTTTGGTGGTCTTGTTATTTTGCCCCGTCTCCCCCGCTCCGCCGCTCCGGACACGGGTGGCCGAGCGCGGAAAATTATGAAACCGCCGGTTGACGAGCGTCAACCGGATGCCCGTGAAAATTTCGCGTCACGGTTCCAGTTATCTGACAGCGTCGCGGAGTCCGTGATGCCAGCGATAGGGCCAATTTTCTCGATTCCGTGGCACCAATCGCCATTTGTCCCGGCCAACGCCTGGGAACGGTTGCGTTTTCAAAGGCTTGCCCATTACTGTGACGCCGGGAAAGAAAGCGGAGGAACAATCCATGGCGGAAAAGCTGCATCACTTCATCGACGGTGCTCGGGTTGCCGGTACGTCCGGCCGGTTCGGCGACGTCTACAACCCGGCGACCGGCGAAGTGACCAAGAAGGCGCCGCTGGCGTCCGCCGACGAAGTACGCGCCGCCATCGCCTCCGCCGAGGCGGCGCTGCCGGGCTGGGCGGCGACGCCGCCCGCCAAGCGCGCGCAGGTGATGTTCGCGTTCCGCGATCTCCTGAAGAAGAACATGGATGAGTTGGCCGTGCTGGTGTCTTCCGAGCATGGCAAGACCATCGAGGACGCCAAGGGCTCGATCTCGCGCGGTCTGGAAGTCGTCGAGTTCGTCTGCGGTATCCCTCACCTTCTCAAGGGCGAGTATTCCGACAGCGTCGCCGCCGGCGTCGACAGTGCCAGCCTGCGCCAGCCGGTCGGCGTCTGCGCCGGCATCACGCCGTTCAACTTTCCGGCCATGGTGCCGATGTGGATGTTCCCGGTCGCGCTCGCCTGCGGCAACACCTTCGTCCTGAAGCCATCCGAGCGCGATCCGTCGTGCCCGCTGCGCCTGGCCGAGTTGCTCACCGAGGCCGGCCTGCCGAAGGGCTGCTTCAACGTCGTCAACGGCGACAAGGAAGCGGTCGACACGCTGCTCACGGACCCGCGCGTCGGCGCAATCAGCTTCGTCGGCTCGACCGCCATCGGCCGCTACATCTACGAGACCGGCTGCGAGCAGGGCAAGCGCGTGCAGGCGCTCTGCGGCGCCAAGAACCACATGATCATCATGCCGGACGCCGACATGGACCAGGCCGTCGACGCAGCCATGGGCGCGGCCTACGGTTCCGCCGGCGAACGCTGCATGGCGGTCTCGGTGGCGGTGCCGGTCGGCGAAGACGCCGCCAACGAGTTCGTCAAGCGCCTCGCGCCGCGCGTCCAGGCGCTCAAGATCGGACCCTACACCGATAGCGCCGCCGAGATGGGGCCGGTGATCACGCGCGAAGCCAAGGAACGCATCGAGCGCTACATCGACGAGGGCGTCGCCGTCGGTGCCGAACTGGTGGTCGACGGCCGCGACCTCAAGCTGCAGGGCTACGAGAACGGCTATTTCGTCGGCGGCACGCTGATCGACCGCGTCACCAAGGAGATGTCCGTCTACAAGGACGAGATCTTCGGCCCGGTGCTCAGCGTGGTGCGCGCCAAGAGCTACGAGGAAGCCAAGGGCCTCGCTATGGACCACGAGTACGGCAACGGTGCGGCGATCTTCACCCGCGACGGCGACACCGCGCGCGACTTCACCCAGTCGATCAACATCGGCATGGTCGGCGTCAACGTGCCGATCCCGGTGCCGGTGGCCTACCATTCCTTCGGCGGCTGGAAGGCGTCGCTGTTCGGCGACCATTCCATCCACGGCATGGAGGGTGTGCGGTTCTACACCAAGCTGAAGACCGTCACCGCCCGCTGGCCGTCCGGCATCAAGGAAGGCGCGGTCTTCAACTTCTCTTCCGGCCACGACGTCTGATCCACGCCTAAGGGCGGCCGGTCGGCCGCCACGGGATGACACGCCATGCCCGACATCGGGGCGCTTTTGACGTTCGATCTGCTCATCGCCGCCGGCGTCGCGCTGGCGGCGGGGTTGGTGCGCGGCTTCGCCGGCTTCGGTTCGGGACTGATGATGGCGCCGACCTTCGCGCTGCTGTTCGGGCCGAAGCAGACGGTCGCCATCATCATCATGATGGAAATCGTCGTCACCCTGCAGGTCCTGCCGTCGGCGTGGAAGAGCATCGAGTGGAAGTTCGTCGGTTTGATGGCCTTTTCCGCCGCCATCGGCATGCCGGCCGGCACTTGGCTGATCCTGTACGTGGACGCCTCGACGATGACCCGCGTCATCGCCGTCACCGTTCTCGCGTCGGTCGCGGCGATCGGCCTCGGCTGGCGCTATCACGGGCCGAGGCGGCTGCCCGTCACCGTTGGGGTCGGCCTGCTCTCCGGCGCCATGCTGACGTCGACCAGTCTCGCCAATCCGCCGGTCATCATCTACCTGATGGCCGGCGCCGGCGCCGCCGCGGCAACGACGCGCGCCAACATCATCGCCTACTTTCCGGCGACACAGGCGGTCGCCGTGCCGATGATGCTGCTGAGCGGCGTCGCCGACGCGACGGCGGCGATGCGCGCGCTGGTGCTGCTTCTACCGTTCGCTCTCGGCACCGCCGTCGGCACGCGCTTCTTCGCGCCGGAAAAGGAAAGGCTGTTCCGCCGCGTCGTGCTCGGTGTGTTGCTGATTGCCGGGATCGTCGGGCTGGTCGGTTGAGCGGGCCGGCCGTTCAGCCGCTTTCTCCGAGTTCCCGGGTGACGGCTTGTCGCAGAAGCGGCAGGTCGACCTTGATGGTGGTCCAGATCAAATCCAGCCGGACGCGAAAATATTGATGCGTCAGTATATCCCCCATGCCTGCGTGTCCGGCCCAATTTATATCGGCGTGCCTTGCCGTCAGATCGCCCGGCAGATTCTTTGCCGCCTCACCGATCGTCGAGAGGCAGTCGCAGACCGCCCGGAACGTTCGCCTGTCGGTGCGGTCCATGCTCAGAAATTCCTCTTGGGATACGGTCCCGACGAACTCTTCGAGATCGTCGATGGCGTTCAGGATGTCCTTGAGGCGTTCGGTCGGATTTCGCAATGACAGGATCCTAGAACACGCGGATGGCGTCCTCGCGGTAGCCCCGCGCCACGCTATCGTTCAAACGGGCGCTTTCGGAGAGATCGACGGGGTGCCGGAGTATGTCTTCGAGCAGTTGACGGATTGATGCGAATTGACCGAGCGAAAGCGCTTTCTTCGTCGAGAATTGCACGGCGATATCAATGTCGCTTTTCTCGTTCGCCTCGTTTCGCGCAACGGAACCGAACAGATCGAGATGCTCCACGCCCATCGCCCGGAGGGGCTTGCGCTGCTTGCGGAGCGCCGCGATCACCCGCGCCAATTCCGGGCGGCGACTGTCTTCTCGCTGGATAACCTCCTCGACGAGGTCGCGCATCAGGTTCTGAATCGTCGTTCCCCGGCGGGCGGCGATTTCCTTGATGCGGCGTTTGGTTCCTTCGGGAACCCGGGCGGACAGGAAAGCGGTTTCTTCCATGGCAATCTTCTGTAAACAAAGCTATTAAATTGTGCACAATATAACATGTTTACATACAGATCGCAATCCTTCCCGTCGGCTTTTCGCCCTGGGCGTTTGGGATTTCAGTGCCGCTTGTGCACGTGTCCTTGCGACGCGGGGGCGTCCTTGTAATGCCGGCCGAGATCGTCGCGACCGAAATCGTTCGCCGGATCGCGCCATAGGCTGTGGATGTGATTGGCGTCGTTCTGCGAATTGTCGAACTCGATCAGGATGCGCGGTCCGTGGATGCGATAGTAGAATGCCTGGGTTTCCGAAATCGGGCCGCCCCAAGCGAAGCGGGTCTCGGCTAGTCCGGCCTCGACGAGCCGCATATAGGGCCAGCCGATCTCGTCGCGGGCGAGACCGACGTAAGCGGCGACCAGTTCCAACAACAGTGAGCGCTGCGCGTCCGTCATCTGCGAGACGGGAAGCCCTTCCGGCGTCTTGAGCGCGTCGCCGCGCCCGGGTCCGGCGACGATGTTTCCAAGCGCACCGGAACTGATCGTCGCCTGATTTCTCTGGGTCTCGGTCAGGCTGCCGGCGAGGCGGAGCGCCAGGACGAATTCATCGTGCTGGATACGGCTGCCGGCGCGCGGACCGGAAGGAATCCGCGCCGGGTTGGTGCCGGTGAACGCCGGCGTCACGGAAACGGCGCCGGTGGCGGCGACGGTGACGTTGATCGAGAGATGATGCCCTTCCAGCCGCCATCCCCATGGATAGCCGCCCGGCTCGCCGAAGATGCTGATCAGGTAGTTCTCCGGATCGCGAAAGGATGTAGACGATCCCTCGAGCTCGCCGAGCACCTTTTCCAGGGCCATGATCGCCTCGGCCTTGAGAATGCCGCCCGACGACAGGGTCGAGCGCATCAGCTTCTTGGTGGCGTCGCGTTGCGCGGCGTCCATGTCGCGGGGCCGGAGCCCCTCGCGGCTCCGGGGCGTGAAGTGCCAATCGAACCGCTCGTCGTTCTTGAATTCGAAGCGCGCCTTCTTCGCCTTGTCGCCCATGGCGGCGATCCAGGCCTTGGCGGCGGCGGCGATTTCCGCGTCGAATGACGCGGCCGGGGCCGGTTTGATCCAGATGGCCAGCATCGACAGGAAGGCGGCGAAACCCAGGAAAAATCGGCGGTCGATCACGGTCATTCCTCCGGCGGTCCGAGCAGTCATGCTGCATTGATGTAAGAGGCCTCGAAAGAAAAATCACCGGTACCGCGCCAAAAAAACTCTCCAGCACGATCACGGATTTCGGCGATAAATCGAGCGTTGCAAACGAACACGTGCTGGAGAACCATGCCGGCGCGGCGGATTTGGCGGACGGGAGGGCGACACATGCCCAGGAAATTGTCGGTGATCGGCGTCGGTGCGTTCGGTGAGTTCATGATTCCGCACCTGTTGCCGTATTTTCATGTCTCCGCCTTCGATCCGGCGCGCGATATCTCGGAGCTGGCGCAACGCTACTGCGTGACGCCGGTCGCGTTCGAAAAAGCGGCAGACGCGGACGTCGTCCTTCTGGCGCCGCCGGTGCAGGAAATCGAGACGGTGGCGAAAGGGCTCGCGCCGTTGCTCCGCCCCGGCACTCTCGTTCTCGACGTCTGTTCGGTGAAGATGCAGCCGCTCGCCATTCTCGCCGACGCCCTGCCGGCGGCGGTCGACATCGTCGGCACGCATCCGCTGTTCGGGCCGCAAAGCGGCAAGGCCGGCATCGCCGGCCTCAACATCGCTGTCTGCGAGGTGCGGGGCGGCAAGGGGCCGTGCGTGGCGGCGTTCCTGCGGGACCAATTGAAGCTGAACGTCAGCGAAACGACGGCCGAGGAGCACGACCGGCAGATGGCCTATGTGCAAGGCCTGACGCATCTGTTGAGCCGCATCGTCGTCGAGATGGACATGCCGGACCTCGCCCTGACGACCAAGACCTTCGAGCACCTGCACACCATGGTCGAGACCGTCCGCTACGATTCCGATCTCCTGTTCCGCGCCATCGAGAACCGCAATCCGTTCGTCGAGGCGGTCAAGGAACGGTTCTTCGCGAGCGCGTCCACCATCGAGAAGCGGCTGCGGGCGCAGCGGCCCGACGGCCACTGACGGCCGCACCGGCGAGGCGAGAGGCCCCCAATTTGGCTATGAAAATTTTTTCATTTGACTGAAAATTAGTTCAATCGTCAGATGTCCGTCGGTTCAGGGGGATGCATGACGGAGACGACCAATACCGCCGCCGATCCGGATGCCGCGGCCATCGGCACGCAGATCCGCGATTTGCGGAAGCGGCGCGGGCTGACGCTGGAAACGCTGGCAGGCCGCATCGGCCGTTCCGTCGGCTTCGTCAGTCAGGCGGAGCGCGGCCTCTCCCTCGTCAACATTCCGACCCTCAAGGCCATCGCGGAAGTCCTCGGTGTCGGCGTCAATTGGTTCTTCCAAGGCGAGACGCAGACGCCGGACGGCGAGCGCGGACTGATCGTGCGGCGCGAACACCGCCGCCGTCTCAGTTTTCCCGGTACCGGCGTCACCGAGGAGATGCTGTCGCCGAGCCTTACCGGCGCCTTCGAGATGATCCTCGGCCGCTTCAAGCCGGGCGCCGAAACCGGCGACGCCAAGTATTCCCAGTTCGGCGAGGAAGGCGGCTACGTCCTCGAAGGCGAACTCGACCTGATCGTCGACGGTGTGGCGCACCGGCTCCGCGCCGGTGACGCTTTTACCTTTCCCCTTTCGGCGCCGCACAAGTCGCGAAATCCGACCGACCGGGAAACGGTCGTGCTCTGGGTCATCGCGCCGCCCACCTATTGAAACACTCAAACAAGGCAGGAAAATCCATGGCCAAGACTCTCCCCAAGGAAGCAGAAGTCGTCATCGTCGGCGGTGGCGTCATCGGCTGCTCCATCGCCTATCACCTCACCAAGCGCGGCGTGAAGGACGTGGTGCTGCTGGAGCGCAAGCAATTGACGTCGGGGACGACGTGGCACGCCGCCGGCTTGATCGGTCAGCTCCGCGACAATCAGAACATGACGCAGCTCGCCAAGTACACGGCTGAGCTCTACCTCGGCATCGAGGCGGAAACAGGCCAGGCGGTCGGTTACAAGGTCAACGGTTCGCTCTCGACCGCCACCAACGCGGGCCGCATGGAGGACCTCAAGCGCCGCGCCGACATGGCCAAGGTGTTCGGCCTTAAGGTCGACGTGCTCGATCCGCAGGGTTGCAAGGAACATCATCCCCTGATCGAGATCGGCGACGTGATCGGCGGCATCTTCCTGCCGTCCGATGGCCAGGCCGATCCGGTCGGCATCACGCAGGCGCTGGCCAAGGGTGCGCGCATGGGCGGCGCGCAGATCTTCGAGAACACCAAGGTCACGAAAGTGCTGACCGACGGCGAGCGGGCGAGCGGCGTCGAGACGGCGGACGGCCGCATCATGGCGAGGAACGTGGTGCTCGCCTGCGGTATGTGGACGCGGGATTTCGCCGCCGAGCACGGCGTCACCGTGCCGCTGCACGCCTGCGAGCATTTCTACATCGTCACCGAACCGTTCGAGGGCTGCACGCCCGATCTGCCGGTCTATCGCGACTACGACCACCATGCCTATTACAAGGAGGACGCCGGCAAGATGCTGCTCGGCGCCTTCGAGCCGGCGGCCAAGCCCTGGGGCATGAACGGCATCCGCGAGGATTTCTGCTTCGACCAGTTGCCGGACGATTTCGACCACTTCGAGCCGATCCTGGAAGCCGCCATCTGCCGCATGCCGGCGCTCGAAACGGCGGGCATTCAGACATTCTTCTGTGGACCGGAAAGCTTCACGCCGGACGACCGCTATCACCTGGGCGAGACGCCGGAACTGCCGGGCCTGTTTGTGGCGGCGGGGCTGAATTCCATCGGCATTCAGTCGGCGGGCGGCGTCGGCAAGGTGCTCGCGGCGTGGATCGTCGACGGCTATCCGCCGGCCGACATGAGCAACGTCGACATCCGCCGCAACCTGCCGTTCATGCGGAACCGCAAGTACCTGCACGACCGGGTGACGGAAACTCTCGGGCTCCTCTATGCCGTGCACTGGCCTTTCTATCAGTACCGGACGTCCCGGAACGTGCGTCACTCGCCGTTCCACGACCGCTTGAAGGCGATGGGGGCCTGCCATGGCGAGACCATGGGGTGGGAGCGGCCCAACTGGTTCGCACCCAAGGGCGTCGAGGCGAAGTACGAATATTCCTATACGCGGCAGAACTGGTTCGACCATTCCGCCGCCGAGCACAGGAACGTCCGCGACAACGTCGGCGTCTTCGACCAGACGTCCTTCGCCAAGTTCCGCGTCCAGGGTGCGGACGCCGAGAAGGTGTTGAACAATA
This sequence comes from Rhodospirillales bacterium, assembly GCA_038117205.1. GTDB lineage: Bacteria > Pseudomonadota > Alphaproteobacteria > Rhodospirillales > Casp-alpha2 > JAQBZY01. Next base: position 15,689 of record JAYOFL010000006.1, read on the forward strand.
TCTCCGCCAACGACGTGGCGGTGGAACCGGGCCGCATCGTCTATACGCAATGGCTGAACGACCGGGGCGGCATCGAGGCCGACCTGACGGTGACGCGGCTCGCCGCCGACGATTTCATGGTCGTCACCGGCGCCGGTTCGCAGGTCCGCGACTTCAACTGGCTCAAGCGCCACATCCCGGCGGACGCCCGCTGTGTTGCCACCGACGTGACGTCGGGTTATGCGGTCCTCGGCGTCATGGGGCCGAACAGCCGGACGTTGCTGCAGCGTCTCACGCCGGCGGACCTTTCGAACGCCGCGTTTCCGTTCGCGGCGTCCCGGGAGATCGAGTTGGGCTATGCCCTCGTCCGGGCATCGCGCATCACCTATGTCGGCGAGCTGGGATGGGAGCTCTATATCCCGACGGAATTCGCGCCGCACGTCTTCGACAAGCTGTTCGAAGCGGGCGCCGACCTCGGTCTCAGGCCGGCCGGCATGCACGCCATGAACTCGCTCCGCATCGAGAAGGCGTACCGGCACTGGGGGCACGACATTTCCGAGGAGGAAACAGCGATCGAGGCCGGCCTCGGCTTCGCCGTCAAGACGTCGAAGCCGGCCTTCATCGGCCGCGACGCGATCCTGCGCCAGAAGGAGAAGGGGGTCTCCAAACGGCTGGCCCAGTTCCTGCTCGAAGACCCGGCGCCGCTTCTCTATCACAACGAGCCCGTCTACCGGGACGGCGTCATCGTCGGCTATTTGAACAGCGGCATGTACGGACACACGCTGGGCGCGGCCGTCGGCCTCGGCTACATCAAGAACAAGGACGGCGTCGACGCCGAATTCGTCCGCGCCGGCCGCTACGAGATCGAGGTCGCCGGCGTGAAGGTGCCGGCCAAGGCCTCGCTGACGCCGCTCTACGACCCGAAAAACGAGAGGATTCGCGCCTAACCGTGATCTGACGCAGGATTGCGGCCTGTGACGTGCGTTACTGTCAAAGGCCCGGCCGCCATGCGATAGTTTCCGGGGAACTATGTCCGGGGGGCGTGACTTTGGGCGAAGTGCCGTTGGATCGCGGCCTGCCCGCCTCCGACCTCTTGAGCATGCTCAGGGGGTGGGGTGGCCAGCCGCAGGAATACAACACGCTGATGCTGATCTCCCTCAGCGTCCTGCCGCTGCACGACGCCGAGGATACCTTCTGGACGGACATCGACCGTACCCTCGTCGCCTATAAAAACCGCCATCAGGTGAAGATGTTCGAACTGTCGCGCTCGGACCGGGCGATCCTGGCGCGGATGACCGAATATAATCAGGTCAAGCTGATCACCGACGCCAAGGTCGAATTGCTGCGGCTCGTGCAGCAGTATTTCCCCGAGCAATTCGGCATGATCGACCAGTCGCGTCTGCTGCGCTCGATCGACCTCCGCTTCAAGCTCTCGAACGCCATCCGCTTCCTCGAGCACTACGAGGGCGAAAAGACGATCGAGAAGCCGAAGAAGCCGGTGCGGCTCCGCCGCCTCAGCGAACAGGACATCGACCGGGTCGTCGCCGTCAACGAGCAGATCGGTACCGCCGCCTTCGCCAAGGTCTTCATCCGGCACCAGAAGATCGCCATGATCCAGCCCGGCCTGCCGCCGGACGACGTCATGCACGAATATTTCGTCGGCATGGATGCCCTCAAGAAGCACGTCTTCAAGGACGTGGAGCTGCGCGGCAGCGGCAACCTGTTCAACCAACTCACGATCACATTGGACCGCCTGCTGCTGGACGCCTTCGGTGACGCCAATCCGCAACGCGCCAAGTGTTCGATCAATCTCAACGTGGAATCGGTGTTCTCGCGCGCCTTCGAGGCGTTTCTGGGCGACACACGCGCCAACGCGTTCTCGAACCTCGCTTTCGAGTTCCGTCAGGCCAACGTCCTGCAGCATTTCGACGAGTACGAGGTGGCGGCGAACCTGATCACGTCCCGGAACGGCTCGCTCGCCGTCGACGCCGTGTTCCCGGAAACCGTCGGCATCGTCAACATGCGCCGGCTCGGCGCCAACCTCGCCAAGGTCTTCTGGCGCCAGGGCGCGGAGCAGATCCTGCCGCGCTTCCGCCGCGAGATCGAGGAGATGCAGAAGGCCGGCATCGCCGTGGTGCTGGCGCGGGTGGACGACGATCTCGGCATCGACGTCGGTCACGACCTCGGCATCACCATGTTCCAGGGCTTCCACGTCGACGACCTGCTCGGCCAGCGCGACGCCTGACGCGAAAAAAATGCCCCTCCGGAGGAGGGGCGCAGGTTCTGGAGAGAGTATCGGTGAAGGGACCCGGCGGATATCGCTGGAGAGAGGCGAGGGGATGCCCGTCAGCATCCCTCGCAGGGAATGGGGCCGCCGACCTCGGCGGACTGGAAGACGCGGTCGAGCCGGGCGAAGCGGATCATCCGGGAAACGCCGTCGCGGACCTTGGAGAGCCTCAGGCTGCGGCCGGAAACCCGCGCCGCCTGCACCACCTCGACCAGACCGGCGAGGCCGGCGCTGTCGATGTGATAGACATCCGACATGTCGACGACGATGCCGTCGGAACCGGCGAGCCGGTCCAACAAAAGCCGGCGGGTCGCCGAGACGCGGCGGAAGTCGATGTCTCCGTCGATACGAACGAGCTCCATGGCATCCTCCGAAATCCAAAACTCGATGCTCGGAGAATGGCCGCCGATTGCGGCCGGGATTTGCCGTAATTGAGGTATTTTCGGGGCGTTTGGTTAACGAAAGATTCAGATGAGATTACAATCTGATAACGGCTTTTTAAGGGGCTTCGGATATCTAACAAGCAAATCTTAGAATTGAAAATGTTCATGATTTGTTCTATTTGGAGGGTATGTTGACTCAGAAGTCCGCCATCGAATGGACGAACCTGACGTGGAACCCGGTGACTGGTTGCACGAAGATCAGTGCGGGTTGCGATCACTGCTACGCGGAACGGTTCGCCGAGCGGTTTCGTGGAGTACACGGTCATCCCTTCGAGGATGGCTTCGACCTGGTGCTTAGACCGGACCGTCTCGACCACCCGTTGAAGACCAAGAAAGCCAAGATGATCTTCGTGAACTCCATGAGCGACCTCTTTCACAAGGAGGTTCCATGGACATACATCGACTCCGTTTTCGAGACGATGGAGAAGGCGTATTGGCACACGTTTCAGGTTCTGACGAAACGCAGTTCCCGAATGCGGGATTACGTCAAACGCCGCTACGGGAGCGGCGAAGCACCACCGCATATCTGGCTGGGAACGTCCGTCGAAGACGGAACCAAGATTTCCCGTATTCGCCACATCCAGGACATGCCGGCAAGTATCAAGTTTCTGTCGGTCGAACCGTTGATCGGTCCACTCGGAGCCGTCGATTTAACCGGGATTGATTGGGTGATCGTTGGCGGAGAAAGTGGTCCCGGGCACCGTCCTATGAAGCGGGAATGGGTGGTCGAAGTTCGCGACCAATGCGTCGCCGCCAAGGTTCCGTTCTTTTTTAAGCAGTGGGGCGGCTTCCGCCCGAAGTCGGGAGGTCGTGAACTTGACGGGTTAACATGGGACGAGTTTCCTAAATTTTTAGGCCATTCGATGCCTAGAGAAATCGACAAGCAATTTGTGGCGGCGGAGTAAAAAAAATTTGCAACCGTCTACAACTAGAAAGAAAACTTGAAACATTAATAACTATCAGTGCCTGTGACGTGACATATGACCAGTGCTGCAGACGCACAAGCATATGAATTAGATGAGGATGGTTATCTCAGAGAGATAGTTGGTCCATGGGTGCTCGATAAACATGCCCGCTTAGAGAAGTACGTTGGGATTAGTCGCTCGGTGAGAGCTAAATTCATAGGGCATGGAAAAGCGGGAGCTACATTTATAGATTTGTTCTCCGGACCGGGTCGGGTTCGGATTCGTGACGACGTTGAGGCAAGGCATGGAAGCCCATTAGTTGCTTGGGAAGAGGCTGCTAAAACCGACACGGGATTTACGGAAGTTCACGTCGCAGATGCCAATCCAGAAATATTGAAGGCTGTAGAGGCACGCCTAAAAAAGCACGGCGCACCTGTATTTTCTGAAGCTGGCCCTGCGACCGAGACGGTAGACCGAGTGATCTCCAAGCTTAATCCATATGCTCTGCATTTCGCACTCTTGGATCCGTACAATCTAAACGACTTACCGTTTGAAATTATCCGGAAGCTATCCGCATTGAAGCATATGGACATCCTTGTCCACGTAAGTATCCAGGATTTGCAGCGAAATCTCCAACGCTACATTGAAAGCGACAATTCTCCATTGGACACATTTGCACCTGGTTGGCGTGAGCATGTGGATACAACACGTGCCCCTCATTTGGTGCGGTCGAAAATCTTGGAATACTGGAGAGGATTGTTGAAATCAGTCGGGATGGAAACGACAGAAAAGGCAGAGTTAGTCGTTGGTTCAAAGAATCAGCGGCTCTATTTGCTGGCATTTGCAGCCCGGCATGAACGAGCTTTGGAATTTTAGAATAAAATTCGAACTATCGACGGGGGCCAGCAGCTGGAACTGCTTTAGGCAATTTCCCGGTTGAGATTTACAGTAACAATTCTCGATAAATTCAGTCGAACAAACCTCTCCTTCACACCGCGTCGTCGTTGATCAGGGTTTCGCCGGGCTTCACGCGGGTGAACTGCACCGGGTCGGTGCCGACGTTGATGTCGTCGCCCCGCATGGTGACGACGGTGAAGCGCGAATTCTCCAAATCGCGGACGTCCGGGAAGTCGCTCCGGAAGTGGGCGCCGCGGCTGTCTTCGCGCGCCGTCGCGGCGGCGACCACCGAGCGCGACACCAGGATCAGGTTCTTCAAATTCAGCCAGTCGTGCCACGTCAGGTTATAGGCGAGGTTGCTGTCGGCGATGCCGACCGTGTCCAATTGCCGGTCCAGATCGCCGAGCATGGCTTCGGCGCGCTTCAGGCTGGCGGCGTCGCGGATGATGCCGGCGTCGTCCCACATGTTGTCCCAGAGGATCGTGCGCACTTCGTCGATGTTGCCGGCGGGCCGCTCCAGCGGCGTCCGCGAAAGGGCGACGGTTTCCTCGATCACCCGCTCGTCCGGTTCCGCCATTGCCGCGCCCGGCTTGACGGCCGCGCCCATGCTGTCGCCGGCGATGCCGCCGAAGACGGTCGAGTTGGCGACGCCGTTGCCGCCGAGCCGGTTGGCGCCGTGCACGCCGCCGGTGTCCTCGCCGGCGGCATAGAGGCCGTCGAGGCCGGTCCGGCAGTCGACGTCGAATTCGACGCCGCCCATCATGTAGTGCGCCGTCGGCACCACCTCGACGAGGCCGCCGGCCAGATCGAAGCCGCAGTCGGCGCAGCGTTCCACCATGCCCTTGAAGTTCTTCCGGACCATCGCCTGGTCGAGGTGCCGCATGGTGATGTAGAGGCCGCCGTTCGGCGCCGTCTTGCCGGTCTTCATCTCCTGGAACATGGCACGGCTGACGATGTCGCGGGTCGCCCGCTCGTTCCGTTCGTCGTACTTGTGCATGAAGCGCTGCTCGTCGCCGTCCAACAGATAACCGCCGAAGCCACGCAGGCCTTCCTCGATGATGGTGCCGGTGATGCGGGTATCCTTGCCGGCGATCAGGCCGGTCGGATGGAACTGCACCATCTCCATGTCGCGGAGCCGGAGCCCGGCGCGGAGTGACATGGCGAGGCCGTCGCAGCTCTTGTCGCCGCTCGGCGTATGATAGCGGTACATGGTCGGCCCGCCGCCGGTCGCCAGCAGCACGGCGGAGGCCTGCACGAAGCGGAAGGCGCCGGTGCGGATGTCGATCATCAGGACGCCGGAGAGACGCGAGCCGTCCTTGCTCGGCACCAGGGCGACGGCGCGGTGGTCCTCCAGCCGCTTGATGTCGCGGGCCCAGACCTGCTCGGCCAGGCGGTTGATGATCTCGATGCCGGTCAGATCGCCCTTGTGCACGGTGCGGTCGAAGGTCTGTCCGGCGAAGGCTTTCTGGTGCACGGTGCCGTCCGGGTTGCGGTCGAAGAAACAGCCGAGCTCGTTCTCCAACTCGCGGATGCGGACCTGCGCGCCCGTCACCAGCGCCCAGGCGAGGTCCTGGTTGTTGATCCACTTGCCGCCGTCGACGGTGTCCATGAAGTGCCTTTCGACGGAATCGCCCTTGGCGATGGCGACGTTGTAGCCGCCCTGCACCATGCGGGTGCAACCGCACTTGCCGAGCAGCCCCTTGACGGCGACGGTCACTTCCAGATCCGGGTTAGCGGCCTTGGCGTGCAACGCGCCGAACAGACCGGCGCCGCCGGAGCCGAGCACCAGGACGTCGGTCTTTCTGCGGTCGATGTCGATGGTGGGCATGGGATCCTCCCTACGCCGTGGTCGCGATCAGCGCGACGCCCGAGGCCAACAGGATGCAGAGTACGAGATCGCGGAACCGCCGCTCGTCGAGACGGTGGTAGAGCGAGACGCCGACGAGCGTGCCGGCGAGCAAGGCCGGCAGGCACATCGCGAAGCGTTCCGCCGTTTCCATCGTCACGTAGCCGCCGACGGCGGCGGAGACCAGCGCCAGCGCGTGCATGGCCAGGATGAACGGCTGGAAGGTGCCGCGCTGCGTCTCCTTCGGCCAGCCGCGCAGGCCGCACCAGAGCGTCGGCAGCACGCCGGAAAGGCCGGCGACGCCGCCCAGGATGCCGCCGCCGAACCCGACCGCGCTGTCGGCGCCGCGTCCGCCGTGCGCGATGGCGGGCAGACGGCGCAGCACCAGGAACAGGACCGCGTAGCAACTGAGGAACACGCCGACCGTCAGGCGGAACGGTTCCGGTTCGACATAACCGAGCAGCCACGTGCCGACCGGCACGCCGAGGATGCCGCCGGCGACGAACGGCCAGAGCTTCGATGTGTCGAGCCGGCCCCTCAGACGCCAGAGCGAGACGACGGAAACCACCACGCCGCACGATACGATAAGCGGCAGCGATTGCGTCGGCGTCAGGACATGCAGCCAGAACGCATTGGCGACCAGCGCGTCGCCGAACCCGGCGGCGCCGGTGGCGAAGGCCATGGCGAAGGCGCCGGTCAAAAGCAGGGTCAATTCAAGAGACATTGAGGGCGAACAGCAAAGCGACTGCGACGCCGGCACCGGCGGCGAGGGCGACAGCGGTCTTGGTGTTTTCGCCGAGGCCGAGGAATTCTAGCGCCAGCAGGCGGATGCCGCCCGCCATGTGCAGCGCCAGCAGAAGCACGAGGCCGGTCTCGGCGATTTTCAGCAGCGGCGCTTCCGACCATTTGAGGAAACCGTCCAACCGCTCGGTTTCGAGGGAGAGGGCGAGCACGAAGAAATGCGCCGGCAGGAACAGCGTCAGCAGAACGCCGGAAACCCGGTGAACGATAAACGCGGCATAGTGCGCGTGCCGGCGATGGGCGCCCTGTTTCATGCGCCACCCGCCGTAAAGAGCGCGATCACGGCGCGGAAGCCCATGACCAGGATGGCGAGCGATACGACGGCCATCACCGCGTGCGTCGCCTTGGGCGACAGGTCCGTCACCTCGTTCAGGATCGTGCGGATGCCGATCGGCGCATGCAGCGCGACGGCGAGCACAAACAGCGAATAGAAGACGAGCCAGAGGACGTTGCCGGAAACGCGGCCGACGATTTCGGCGGCGCTCAGGCCGCCGCGGACGGCGTAGATCACGGTCGCCAGATGCACGGCGACGCAGAGCGCCAGGAAGGCGCCGCTTAGGCGCTGCCAGAGCCACATCCGGGTTTCGACGCGGGGATTGCTCACGTTACGCGCCCGTCAGAGATCGCCCTTGAGCGCAGCCAATGCGGTGGCGCGCTTCAGGCCGGCGATGGAGCGGGTCGGGTTCAGGTGCTTCGGGCAATGCTCGACACAGCCCTGCTGCGAGTGGCAGGCGTGGCAGCCGGCGTCGCCGGCGACGGCGCGGAGCCGGTCCTTGTCGCCGCCGTCGCGGACGTCGTTGACCAGCGTCCAGGCGCGGTTGAGGGCGGCGGGACCCAGGTAGTCCTTGTTCCACTCGACGATGTCGCAGGCCGCGTAGCAGACGGCGCAGCCGATGCATTCGATGCCGATGGCGGCCTGCTTGCGCTTCGCGTCTTCCGGCAGCACGAACGCGAAATCGTCGTGGCGCGTCCTGGTCGGATGGAACTTGCCCTCGGCACGGTTCATCTTGTCGAAGAATTCCGTCATGTCGCAGGCGAGGTCCTTGACCACCGGCAGATTGCGCAAGGGCGCGATCTCGATGGCGCCGCCGTCGGCGACCTTGTCGACGTGCGTGCGGCAGGTCCAGCGCGGCCGGCCGTTGACGGTCATGCCGCACGATCCGCACATGCCGACGCGGCACGCGAAGCGGTAGCTGAGCGTCGGGTCGATGTTGCGCTGGATGTAGGTGACGACGTCGAGCACCGTCTGCGACGGCTGACGCGGTACCTCGAAAGTCTGGAAGCGGCCCTCTTGGGCGCCACGCCAGACGGAAACCTTGAGGGTCGTGGAGGCCGGTGTGTTCATGGCGTCGTTTATAGCGCGCGGCATTTTTCGCCGCCATCGAAAACACTAAAAATTATTTGATTTGTTTTTAAGTTACTTGAGATTTTGAAAAGAAATATTTCCCCTACGCCGTAACGCCGATCACCGCGCCCAATGCCGTCGCCGGTGCCAGCCAGGGACCGTCCGGACCGTCCGCGACGTCGATGCCGCGTTCGCGCCACATGCTCGCGACGGCGCCGGGATCGGCGACCGAGACGACGAAGCCGGCGAAGGCCGCCGACCGGCCTGCGAAGGCGGCGGCGGCGCCGGGGAAGCGTCTGTCCAGATGTTCCGGCGTCAGCGCCGTCAGCCGGCCGCGCGGCGTTTCGATGCAGACTTCGCCGGGACCGCATTCGCGCGCCGGCATGCCGGCCAGCACGCTCATGAAGCCCGCTGCCGCCAGTGGGTCGTCGGCGACCAGCAGAACCTCGGCGACGGCGCGTGCGCCGTTTGCGTGCGCCTGATACTCGGGTTTCGAGAACAGTTCCGGCTTCCACTGCCGGCAGGTGAAGAAGGCCATGTCCGGCATCTTCGGGTCGGTCGCGAAGGTGAGCGAAAAGCCGACCGTGACCTCGCCGCCGCCCGGAAGCTTCGATTGCCTGGAAAACGTGAACGGGTCGTGCACGCGGAGCCCGCCGTCGAGAAAGGCCTTGCGGTCCGCATCCTCGTCCCTGCTTTCCAGCACCAGCATGGACATGCCTTCTCGGGCTTCCAGGAAGTCCCGGTTGAAGGCCGGAAAGCTGAAGGCGGTGTCCGTGGCCTCGAAGATTTGCGCCGGCCGCTCCGCCGACAGCAGTTCCAGAAAGCAGCCCTGCATCTGCACCAGCCGGTTGTCGGTGCCGAACGGATGGTTGGCGCGCGGCGTCAGCGTGAAGCCGATGCTTTCGTAGAATTCCGCCGCCTTTTCGAGATTTCGGACGGCGAGAACGAGATGATCGATCCCTCTCTGCATGACGCTCCCCCATGCCCGCGCTAAACTTCGCCAAACCTAGCGCCCGGCCGGCATGCCGGGCAACCGGGGAGGAAGCAATTGCCGTCCAGTATCGCCGAAATCCGGCTCGATCTGCTCAATCTCCCCCTGAAGGTTCCGTACAAGCTGGCCTTCGGGCCGGTCCTGGCACTCGACACCTTGATGGTGACGGCCGTCGATGGGGACGGCCGGACCGGCTGGGGCGAGGCGACGATTCTCACCGGATACACGCCGGAAACGGTCGACGGCTGCTGGCGCGAGGCGAACGCGATCGCCGCCCGGATGACCGGCAAGGATCTGGAAGCCGCCAAGGAAACCGCGCTCGCCCGGCACGGCGAGGCGCCGTTCACCGTCACCGCCCTCGTCACGGCGCTGGAAATGCTGGCCGGGCATCCGCTGCTCGCCGCCGCCGAGCGCGCCGACGCGCCGATCCGCGTGCCGCTCCTCGCCATCCTCAACGCCTCCGACGAGGCCGGCATCGAGGCCGAGATCGCGAAGCACGTCCGGGCCGGCTACACCACCATCAAGGTGAAGGTCGGCTTCGAGTTGGAGAGCGACCTCAAACGCTGCGCCTTCATTCAGTCGTGCCTGCCGAAGGGCGTCGGCATCCGCATCGACGGCAATCAGGGGTTTTCGGAGGAAGACGGCGTCGCCTTCGCGTCACGGATCGCGCCGGACGGCGTGGAACTCCTCGAGCAGCCCTGCCACATGGACGATTGGAACGCCTCCAAGGCCGTCGGTCACGTCACGAACGTGCCGTTGATGCTGGACGAGAGCATCTACGGCCCGCGCGAGATCGAGATGGCGGCCGAGCTCGGCACCGTTTCCTTCGTCAAACTGAAGTTGATGAAGGCCGGCAGCCTGGACGCGTTGGCGTCGGAACTGCGCCTGGTCCGCGAGCACGGCATGACGCCGGTGCTCGGCAACGGCGTCGCCGCCGATCCGGGCTGCTGGATGGAGGCTTGCGTCGCGCACGCGCTGATCGACAATGCCGGCGAGATGAACGGATTTCTGAAACCGCACGCGGCGCTGTTCGAGACGCCGATGGCCGTCGACGCCGGCGCCATCGTCCTTCCCGGTTCCCGCCCGGTTCTCGTCGATCTCGCGCCCTATGCGCGGGAACGGCACATCCTCCGGTCGACCTGAGGTCCATGTTCGGGCTTTCCACGCCGGTGCTGCTCGGCCTCGCCGCGGCGATATTCCTCGGCGGCACGGTCAAGGGGATCAGCGGCGTCGGCCTGCCGGTCATCACCATGGCGATCATCGTCAACTTCATCGACCCGAAGCTCGCATTGGCGGTCATCTCCATGCCGATCCTGGTGACGAACCTCTGGCAGACGGTTCGCGCCGGCGACGTCTGGAAGCCGATCAAGCGGTTCTGGCTCATGCTCGTCGTTCTGGCCGGCGGCATGTGGGTCGGCGCCCGGATCGTCGCGACGGTCGACAGCGACATCGTTTTCGCCGTCGTCGGTTTCACCGTCATTGTTTTCACGGCGTCGAATGTTTGGACGCCGCCGTCGTGGAAATTGGGACCGACGGCGGAACGCATCCTCGGCCCGTTCATCGGCGTCGTCAGCGGCGTCATGGGCGGCATGACGTCGGTCTGGGGACCACCCCTGATGATGTATGTCTACATGCTCAGGCTGACCAAGGACGAGTGGGTGCAGACCTTCGGTGCGCTGTACCTCTGCGGCGCGGTGCCGCTCACCGTCTTCTATTGGCAGAGCGGCATTCTTAATTCCGAAAATATCTGGCTCTCCGTCGCCGCCTGCGTGCCGGTCATGATCGGCATCCGGGCTGGCGAGCGGATCCGGAAGTGGATCGACGAGGACCTGTTCCGGAAACTCTTGCTGTTGGGATTGTTCCTCGCCGGATTGAACCTGCTCCGCCGCGCCTTCTTTTAGGAAAAGCGACATGACCGAACCCGAACAGCCGGAAAATCTGCCGCTCTGCGGTATACGCGTGGCCGAATTCTGCCAGGTGGCGGCGGGGCCCTTCGCCGGATTGCTGCTCGCCGACATGGGCGCCGACGTGATCAAGGTGGAAAGCCCCGGCGGTGACAGCATGCGCGCCTGGCCACCGATCACGGAGGGCTACTCGGAAAACTTCGCCTCCATCAACCGCAACAAGCGGTCCGTCGTCTTCGATCTGAAGTCGGACGGCGGACTCGCCGCCGCCCGCGCACTCGCATTGTCGTCGGACGTGGTCTTGGAAAACTTCCGGCCGGGCGTGATGGCGAAACTGGGTCTCGGCTACGAAGCCCTGGCGGCGGAAAAGCCGTCGCTCGTCTACGGGTCGGTCTCGGCGTTCGGCCAGACCGGACCCAGGTCGCGGGAAGGGGGCTTTGACGTCACCGTGCAGGCGATCTCGGGCCTCATGAGCGTCACCGGCGAACCCGGCGGCGCGCCCGTCAAATGCGGCGTGCCGGTTTCCGACTTCTGCGCCGGCCTCTATGCCGCCTACGGCGTACTGGCCGCCCTGATGGACGTCCGCGCCGGGCGGCCGGGCCGGCACGTCGACGTTTCCATGATGGGCGCGACCCTCGGCATCGCCGCCCTGCAGACGAGCGAATTCTTCGGCACCGGCCGGGAACCGGTGAAGCTCGGTTCGGCGCATCCCCGGAACGCCCCCTACCAGGCCTTCCGCGCCAGGGACGATCACTTCGTCATGGCGGCCGGCAACGACAAGCTCTGGAAGAGCGTCACGGAAATTGTCGGCCTGCCGGAACTGTTCGGCGATCCGCGATTCGCGACGACCGCCGACCGGGCCCGGAATCAGGTCGCCCTCAAGGAAATCCTGGAAGCGCGGTTCGCCGCCCGCCCGGCCGCCGAATGGATCGCTGCATTCAACGCCGCCGGCGTGCCGTCGACGCCGATCAACGGCTACGGCGCCGCGCTCGACGACCCGCAAACCGCCGCCCTCGGCCTCGTTCAACCGTTGGAACTGCCGAACGGCGTCGAAACGAAAACCGTCGTCAATCCGGCGATCATCGGCGGAACGGTGTTCGGTGTCAGGCGCCGCCCGCCGGCGCTCGGCGAGCACACCGAGGAAATTCTTGCGGAGTTGGGAATAGCGAGCGCATCCTAGAACCGCTTTAAGATCTGTCTCCAGGGGTGGTTTTGGATCGCTTTGTTCTTTCGCTGGCGGATTTGCCAGAGCCGTTGGCGCGTGTACACGATTATTGGTCGTCGTGCGCCGGCGGGACATGGGCGCCGTCGTGGCGGGCGTTCGAACTCGCGCAGTTGCCGTCGGATATCCTCCGGACGACGATGGTCGTCGACGTCGCCGATCCCATCGACGACAGCCGCTACCGCTATTGGGGCAGCGGCATGACGGACGTGCACGGCCGCGACATGACCGGCAAATGCCCCTACGATCTGCGCCCGCCGAACGTCGGCGCGCAGATCAAGCTCGACCACACGGCGACCGTCACGACCCGCAAGCCGACGGCCAACGTCTACGGCTTCATGACGGAGCGGGGCTTCATGGAGGCGCAATCCGTATTGCGGTTGCCGCTGTCGGACGACGGCGAGCGTGTGACCAAGATCGTCATCTGTATCGCGCACAACGACGACGCCAGGAAGATGCTCCGCGACCGCGCGGCGTGGCACGGCCATTAATCCGACCGTCTCTCAGACCGAGAGCAGCAACTTACCCTTGGTCTTGCCAGCTTCCAGATAGTCGTGCGCGGCGCGGGCGTCGGCGAGCGGAAAGGTGCGGTCGATGGCGACCTTGAGCCGCCCGTCCGCCACCCATCCGAACAGATCGTTGCCGCGCCAGGCGATTTCCTCGGCATCGAAGGTGTAGTCCCAGAGATGCGGCCGGGTCAGGAAGATCGAGCCGGCCTCGGCGAGGTCGAGCGGGTCGATGGACCTGACCGCGCCGGACGCGCCGCCGAACAGCACCACCGTGCCGCGCCGCCGGGCGGCCTTCATCGAGCCCTTGATGGTCGACTGGCCGATGCCGTCGTAGACCACGTCGACGCCGGCGCCATCGGTCATCTCAAGCGCGCGCTCGGCGAAGTCCTCATCCCGGTACATGATCGGCTCGCCGCCGTGGCCGCGCGATATGGCCGCCTTTTCCGGTGTCGAGACGGTGGTCAGCACGCGCGCGCCGCGCAGTTTGGCGATCTGTGTCAGCAACTGGCCGACGCCACCGGCGCCGGCATGCACCAGACAGGTCTTGCCCGGCCCGAGGGCGTAGAGCGAGTGGCTGAGGTAGTGTGCCGTCATGCCCTGCAGCATCAGGGTCACGGCGACGGTCATGTCGACGCCACCGGGAACCTTCACCAGCCGCCACGCCGGCACCACCGCGTATTCGGCGTAACTGCCGAGTACCAGGCAGTAAGCGACGCGGTCGCCGGGCTTGACGTTCGTGACGCCGTCGCCGAGCGCCTCGACCGTACCGCCGCCTTCCATGCCGGGCGTGAACGGTGGCGTGTTGCGATAGGTCTCGGAGGTCTTGTAGACGCCGCCGCGAACGTAGACGTCGATGAAGTTGATGCCGGCGGTCGCGATCCTGACCAGCGCCTGACCGGGACCGGGAACGGGCTTGGCGACGCCGCCCTCGTAGACGAGTTGCTCGGCGCCGCCGTAGGCCCTGACCTGGATCGCGTGCATTGTCATTCCGCGGCTTCCTTGGGGAGCCACGGGAACGGGATCAGGGTGTCGAGGCTTTCCGACAGTTCGTAGACGCTGGAAACGGCGAGCTCGTGATCGAAGGGAACGCCGTCCCGCTCGGCGCGGCGGCGCAGCCTTTCCTCGTGATAGTCCATGACGTCCTTCGGCAGCGGCATGTCGCCGGCGTCGAAAATGCGGAGATAGCCGTCGGCGTCGCGGGCCGGCATGACGCGGCTTTTCATGAAACGGTTCGGCGACCAGGGGATATCCATGACGCCGGCCTCGCAGGCGCGAATGGTGCCGAGCGCTACGTCGCCGTCGCCCATCTCCAGCACCTTGTCGATGACGGGCCGGACCTCGCGGCCGATCATGTCGCACTCGGTCTTGAATTCGGGCATGTCGTCGAGACGGATGTGACGCGCCAGATAGATCGCCATCCGGGTCGTCCTGAGCCCCTCGGCGTTCGCCTGAGGGGTCGGAATGCCATAGGCCTCGTGCGTCGACTTGGTGGTGACGCTCACCGCGCCGCCGATGGCCGCAAGCGTGCCGCCGTAGGCGACCAGCGCCGCCGACTGCGCGTCGTCGTAGGGCCACGCCCCCATCCAATGCAGCGACGTGACCGGCGTGAAGACGTCCGTGAAGCCGAGCTTCGTCAGGTATTCCTGCGCCAGCGTCCGGCACATGCGGATCGCCGCCGCGTCCTGGATCAGGTGCAGGGTCTGGCCAAGCTCGAGGCCGTAGTTCTTCACCCCCTGGCCGGCCGCCAGCAGGGCGTCGATGACGCAGGTCATGATGGCGATGGACGGCGGCACGTTGGTGCCGGTCAGGAAGCCCGGCTGCCGTCGGTGCAGATCGACCCCCATCTCGGCGTAAACGGCGGCGAGACGGTCGAGATACTGATAATTGCGGATGCCGTCGGCGATGCTCGTCACCTTGGTGTAGGACGCGGTGTAGGCGAGGCCCGAGCCGAGATACCCGGAAAAGCCCGCCGCCAACCCGACCTCGCTGGTAAGTTTCGGCATCGCCGTGCCGGACAGAACGATGGCCGGCTTGTCGATAGCCTCGATCAGTTGCCGCGTCGTCTTCGGGCCGTAGTTGACCATCGGGTAGCCGTTCAGCATCGAACGGCCGGCGCGCTTCGATTCCTCGATGCCGCGACCGGCGTTTTCCCACTGCTCGTTGCGGGTATAGCTGTCGGTGGTGGTCGGCACGATGTCGGCCTTGCCTTCCCGGTCGAGGCACCGCATCAGCTCGAGTTGCAGTTCCAACGTACCGAAGCCGCCGCGCGGCTGCGTGAGGCAGCGGCCCTCGGCGTCGGCTTGGCGCATGACCCAGCCCAGTTGCTTGTGTTTCGGCAGCGCCCGGTGGAAGGCGGCGGCCTCATCGAGGTCGATCTCGGACCCCGTGGGCCAGCGCGCCAGGTTCTTCTTCCGCATCTCGGCGAAGACGTCGTCCGGGATACGCCCGGCCGACAGCGGGAAGTCGTCGGCGTCAAGCTGCGGGAGCGCGACCATGGCGTGTTTCCTCGTTGTTGTCGGTCAGGGACCGGAGATTGTTGTGGCCGAGCCGGAGCGCCGCTTCCGGCGCCGCCGCCGCCAATAGGCCGACGGCGTAAAGCGCGTAGGCGTCGTCGATCATCAGATCGGGGGATTTGGGACGGAGCGCATCCGGCTGCCGGCGGTCGTGCCGGGCGGCGGCCAGTATCCGCGCCGGCGCGTCGCCGTGCACCAGCACGCCGCCGGTGCCGATGACGGTGCGAAGCCCGGTCAGATCCTTGCCGGTCTGCACCGTGACGGCGCCCAGCACGGTCTGCTTCACCTCGATGCGGCCGACGTGCCGCAGCACGGCGCGTTCGACGGCGGCGGCGGCAAGGGCGGTATCGAAGTTCCGCTCCGCCTCGCTGCCGGGCAGGCGTTCCACGTCGGCCTCGATCAGGCCGAGCATGTCCTCGACGGCGTCCTCGGAGAGGCCGCTGGCGGCGGCGATGTTGGCTGCGCCCGCCGTCTCGACGATGGTGCGGGCGTTGTGGCGCATGCCGAGATCGCCCTCGACGGTGCGCTTGGCGTAGGGCTCGGGTAGACCGTGCTGCAGGACGCCTTCGCCGGTCGGCGCGCCGTCGGCAATGGAATGGACGTCGGTGGTGGCGCCGCCGACGTCGATCACCATCAACGGGCCGAGGCCCGGCGTCGAGCCGGCGCCTTCGGCCAGCAATCGCGCCCCTTCCATGACGGCGGCCGGGGTCGGCATCAGCACGGCGTCGAAGCGTTCGGCGGCGCGGTCGATCCCCTTGGCGTGCACGATCCGTTCGATGAATACGTCGCGGATGGCGGCGCGGGCCGGTTCCACGTCGAGGACATTGAATTCCGGCATCACGTTCCCGGCGACGCGCGCGTCGATGCCGGCCTTGGCGAAGGTCTCGGCGACGTCGTCGGCGGCGACGCGGTTGCCGGCGACGACGACTGGGCAGGCGATGCCGGCGGCGGCCAGCCGTTCGGCGTTCCAGCGGATCACTTCCTCGTTGCCGCCGTCGGTGCCGCCGGCGAGCAGCAGGATGTCGGGCTTGCGCTCCCGGATCGCCGCCGCGTCCTTGTCCGTCAGCTTGTAGGCATGCGCGCCGATCAGCTTGGCGCCGGCGCCGAGCGCGGCAAGGCGGGCGGCTTCGGCGGTCAACTCGCGCACCAGGCCGACCGTCACCATGGCGAGGCCGCCGGCGGCGCTCGACGACGCCAGCCGGTACTTGAAACCGGGGAGGCCGCCCAGGCGCCGGTCGAGATCAGCCAATGCCGCATCGAGCCCGACGTTGATGTCCGTCGTGACCGTCGACGGCCCCTGGCCGCTGCCGAGGATTTCCCCCCGGGCGAGGTCGACGGCGCGGAGCTTGGTATAGGTGCTGCCGAAGTCGATCAGGAGCGCGGCGCCGGTTTCGGTCATGCGTCCTGGGTCTCGCATTTGTCGGCGAAGTCGGTGTCGAGCATGGCGATGACGTCGTCCGTTCGGGTGCCCGGCGGGAACGCCCGGTCGAAGCCCAACTCCATGTAGCGGGCGTTGACGTCCTCCCAGGTCTGCTTGCCGACGACGAGGTTGCCGCCGACATAAAGAACCACGTCGTCGAGGCCGGCTTCGATGCACATGTCGCGGAAGCCGCGGCAATCCAGTTCGCCCTGGCCGTACAGCGACGATACCAGGATCGCGTCGGCGGCGGTTTCGACGGCGGCTCGGATGAAATCCTCGGCCGGCGTCAGCGCCCCGAGGGTGACGACCTTGAAGCCGGCCTTCTCGAGTGCCATGGACAATATCCGGTTGCCGACGATGTGCGTGTCGGCGCCGATGACGCCGGTCACCAACGTGACGCGTGCGCGCTTCGCCGGATCGAGGCTCATGGCTGCACGCCTTCCCGCTCGGCGATGATCTCCTC
Source organism: Rhodospirillales bacterium (assembly GCA_038117205.1). Taxonomy (GTDB): domain Bacteria; phylum Pseudomonadota; class Alphaproteobacteria; order Rhodospirillales; family Casp-alpha2; genus JAQBZY01. The sequence continues at coordinate 33,214 of JAYOFL010000006.1, forward strand.
GATCTCGTCGGCGGCCTGTCGGAAACGCGCGTACAGGGAAACGGCGTCGGCGACGCCCATGCGGGCCTTCGGCACATGCACGGACAGTCCGGCGACGGCGCGTCCCTTGCTGTCGCATACCGGAACGGCGATGCCGATCAGGCCGATGGTGTTCTCCTCGGCATTGCAGGCGTATCCGAGACGGCGCACCGTCTTCAGATGCTTCTCGAGTTCCGCCGGACTGGTGAGCGTGTTCTCCGTGAAGCGCGGCAGCGGGGTGTTGCCGAGGATGCGGCGGCGGGTCCGCGCCGGCAGGTACGCCAGCAGTACCTTGCCGATGGCGGTGGCATGGATCGGCACACGCGAGCCAATGCCGATCTGCAGACGGAGCGGCCAGTCGCACTCGATGCGCTCGACATAAACAACGTTGTCGCGGTCCAGGATGCCGAGGTTGCAGGTTTCGCCGACGTCGGCGACGAGGCCGCGCAGCACGGCGCGTACCGGTGCCGATTGCGCCACCGCCGAGAAGACATCGACTGAGAGCGACATCAGGCGCGGTCCGACCACGTATCCGACGCCGTCCGGCAGGCGCGTGATGAGGCCGATTTCCTCCAACTGCAACATGACACGGTGCACGGTCGGCCTGGGCAGGCCGGTCGCCTCGGCGAGATCCGACAGGCTCGGCGCGGCGTCGAAACGCAGCAGCGATCCCAAAACGGTCATTGCCTTGCCAAGTGCCGACCCGCAATCTGGGGCCGTATAGACGTGTCCGTTGTTTCCGTCCGGCATTTCCACCCCTCCTTAGATACGTGTAGGTTATCACCGTGAAGCCAGTATAATAGATGTTATCAATACGATTTTGTATCGCTAATTGACGAATTGAATTCTTTTGTGACGTTGCCGACCGGCGGATGAAACGCCAACATGCGGCGAAACTGGAGAAGTCCGATCGCCGACCCCGACTCCGAAAATCCTCAAGCGCGGCCGAGCAAGGTCTTCGCCACGGGAGCCCGCGACGCCGTCAGCCTGCCCGCGTTCATGATCGTCGGCAGCATGACCGGCTATGGCTCACTGGTTCAATCCGCCGACATGGACGTCTGGATCGCGCTCGCCTCCACCGTCGGAATCTGGGGACTGCCGGGTCAGGTGGCGTTCGTGGAGTTCGTCGTGCTGGGCGCGCCGGTCGCATCCATGGTCCTGGCGGTGGCGATGGCCAACATGCGCTTCCTGCCCATGAGTCTGGCCATGATGCCGCTGTTCCGCCCGTCGGCGTCGGCATGGAGTTGGCGGTATCTGCTGGTGCAACTGATGTCCATCAACACCTGGGTCGGCATCAGCCGCAAGGCGCCGTCCCTCCCGGTCGACCTCCGCATGCCCTATTACCTCGGGTATTCGGCCACGTGCCTGACGGCAGGGATGCTCGGGACCGGCGGCGGCTTCATCATCGCCGGGGCCATGCCCTATTACGTCTCGGCGACGCTGATCCTGATGAACCCCATGTACTTCGCCTTCGTGTTCGCCGCCATGCGCTCGCGCAGCTGCCTGATCGCGCTCGCCGTCGGCGCGGTGCTGGGGCCGGTGTTCCACCTGATCTCGCCGGAATGGGGGCTGCCGTTCTGCGGTCTGATCGCCGGCACCGTCGGCTTCAAGGCGGACCGCATGCTGCGGCGGCGGTCGGCATGAGCGCGACGCTCGCTGGCACCGACGTCTGGGGCGGCGCCTGGGGGCTTCTGGCCCTGGCGACGATGGCGACCTTCGTCTGGCGCGCGCTCGGCACCATCATCGCGGCGCGCATCAACCCGGACGGTGCGCTGTTCGAGTGGGTGGCCTGCGTCGCCTACGCGCTGCTAGCCGGGCTTGTCGCACGCATCATCGTGATGCCGGTCGGCATGCTGGCGGAATCCGCGACGGTCGACCGGATCGGCGCGACGGCGTTCGGGTTCGCGCTGTTCTTCCTGACCAAGCGGAACGTGGCGTTCGGCACCATCGGCGGCGCGTTCTGCTTCCTGGTGCTTGCCTGGGCACGGGACGCCGGTATCCTCTGACGATGCGAAGGATTTTCTTGCTCGCCGTACCGGCGGTCGCGGCGCTCGTCGTCGCGGCGACGGCTTTTGCGGCGCCCCCCTGCGGCGCACCGGAGCCGGTCTGCGCCGCCGCCGAACGGGTGGTGGGTATCTCGTCCTTCGAACCGGAAGGAAGCGCCGTCGTTTTGGAGGACGGCACGCTGGTCACCAACCGGCACATGCTGGCCGACAACCCGGAAGCCGAAGTCCGGACGGTGGACGGCAAGACCGTGAAGGGCCGCGCCGCGCCGAGCGTCTATCCCGGCGATCTGCAGTTGCTGATCGCGCACGGTATCGGCAAGGGCGCCCGGTGGGAAATCGAGCCGGCCAAGATGGGCGAAGATCTCTACGTCGTCGCCTGGGACGTCGGCCGGCAGGCGGTGCGGGTCTATCCGCCGGGCCGTTTGTTGGTGGCGCCGGCGAAGACGCCGCTCGCCCGGCTGCATCACGACGCGAAGTCGCTCCCCGGCAATTCCGGGGGCGCGCTGGTCGACGCCAAGGGCCGGCTGGTCGGCATCGTCGCGTCCGGCGGCGAGGGCCGGAACGAGGCCATTCCCGCGTCCGAAATCGCTCGTCTCCGCGAAATGTCGAGCCCGGAACATGTGGAGCGGTCCCGCGAGATCGGCGCGGCCTATCGGGACTGCGCGACCGGGTTGGACGAGCTGCGGGCGCGGCGGGACGCGCTTGCCGAGGCCAAGGCGGATGCGCTCCGCGACCGTTGCCTCGCCAGCGGCAACCGGCAGCTTTTCGATCTTGCGGCGCAGGCGCTCGGTCAGCGCCGCTTCACCGAACACGCGATCCGATTGCTCGAGGCGTCGCTTGCCGAGGATCCGAACGCGCCGAACGCGCTGATCTCGATGGCCGTCACGCTGCACATCGCCAAGCGCTACGCCGAGGAAATTCCGGTGGCGAAACGGGCCATGACGATCCTACCGGCGGACCCGCAGGTTCTTCGGTTGGCGCTGCAAGCGGGCATCTGGGGCAAAGACGCGGCGCTGGCGGCGGACGCCATGGCCGGGATCGAGAAGCATCTGCCGCAGATGGCGCCGGCGGCCAGGCGGTTCTACGAAAATCCGCCGGTTCCGAAGTAACGGGACTTTCCCCTCACGGACCGTCGGCGGGATCGGGAATCCAGCCGTAACGGACGCGGCCGGCGTCGTCGCCGGCGGTCCGAGCGCGGGCCAGGATGGCTTGGCGCAACTCCGGGCCGTGCCAGTCGGGGTACTTCGCCAGCAACCGGACTGCCAGGGCGGTCACGCGCGGCACGGCGAAACTCGATCCGGACGCCTTTCCCGGCGCGCCCCGGTGATCCTTCACCTCGATGCGCTCGCCGGGCACCATGATGTCGACGCTGCGCGGCCCCCAGTTCGATCCCTGCGCCAGCCGGCCGTCCATTTCCGACGACGTCACGACGAGGGCGTTGGAAAGGCCGAGCGCCGCCGGATAGACCGGCTCGCGGTCGATGTCGCGGCCGTCGTTGCCGGCGGAAACGACGAACAGCATTCGCGGGTGCCGCGCCGCCGCCTCGGCGAAGGCGGCCCAATCGCCCTGCTTGTTGGAGCCCATCGCCAGGTTGACGATCCGGATGCCGCGCTCGGCGAGCCAGTCGACCGCCGCCGCCATCCGCGTCATGTCCGGGCGCGGATAACGGATCGGCAGGACCCGCGACATCGGGGCCTCGCGGATCAGCACGCTCATGACGGCGCTGCCGTGGTGCAGCGGAAAGAACGGCGAGCGGCCGGTATCGCTGTCGAAGGGGCGGCCGTCCATGTCCCAGAAGTCGTAGCCGTCTAGGCCGCCGTCCGCCGTCCGCGCCAGTCTCGCCTTCAAGGGATCGAGTGTGTAGTTGACGCCGCTGTCGATCAGGCCGACGGAGACGCCGCCCGGGTCGGTTCCCGCCGGCGGCAGTGGATTGAGCGGAATGGCCTCGACGACGCGGCTGAGATCGGCGGCGAGCACCGTGATCCGGTCGGGCCGGCCTTCTGGATCGTATCCCAGCCGGCGCCCCTCGATGACGCGGCATTCGGCGTCGGCGCTGACGCTTTCGAGCGGCTTGCTGTCGGAAATCTCGATGCCGATCCGCCGCAACCGGCCGCCCGGGTACAGGCGGTTGATCTCGAGGGTGCGGCCGTCCGCCAGAAGATACGTGGTTTCGCTCCGCCCGGCCTTGCCGGCCATGATCGCGACGTCGTGCGCGAGGACGCGTGGACCGCCGAGGGCGTCGCGGACAGGACCCGGATCGTCGTAGGGCGGTTTGCAGGCGACGCTGAGGACCGTATCGACGGGCTCGCCGGCCAAGGCCGCCGTTTCAGACAGAGAGATAAATAAAGCGAGAATTGCGGCAAGGGAGACGATGCCGACACGGCTGCCGGCCGGAATTACCCTGGATCGCTGGTTCGCCTGCCGCATCGAACAATTTCACCCCTGTCGGAAAAGTCGTTTGGAACCTTATGGCGATGCAAAGGCAAGTCAACGCGCATCGGACGGCTGTCCAGTCCAAGCCGCCATGCTAGGATGATCGAACAGGGGGATTCGGGTAACACCGACAAGATTCGATATCTACTGCCGGGGTGGCGGGCGCTGGTCTAAGGTCGAAATGCTTCCGGGCGGGGATCGGAATGGCGCGGTCGCGCGTGGCGAGGCGCTCGACGCCGACGGTGCCTACGAGGGCGTCCGCGTCATGGCGATCACCGAGCGCGGCAGCCGCTCACCGATCGAAACCCTGGCCTATATCAGTCCGCATCTCCGAAAGACGGGGTGTGCGCCGCAGGGAAAGGGCGCGATGCCCGTGCCGTCCGAGGCGCTTCAGAACGCCGACGACGCGCGAACCTTGCCGCCGTCCCTGACGGAACTCCCAGGCGGCGCGCAAACGCGGCCCACCGCCGTTCGCAGGCCGGAAACGACGGGGGAACGCATCCGTTATGGGAAGATGGTCGCGCCCATCGGCACCGGCGTCGTCGCGTCGGCGGTTTCCTACGTTCCGTTGACGGCGCTCTCCAAGGTGCTCGCCGGTGAGATGATGCTTGGCGCCGGCGCGCCAAAGAACATCGTCGTCGCCGGCTGCCTGGCGATCTTCCTGATCGTGACGGGCGGACTGCTCGGCCGGCTGCATCGGCGCGGCCTGTTGATCGCGCCGGCGGCGGTGATCGGACCGTCGAAGGCTGCACCGACCGCGCGTCCCGCGGCGGCGGCCGTTCCCAAGGCGGCAAGCAAGCCGGAACCCGCCAATCCTCCGGCGACGGATCTGCCACCGGCGCCGTCGTCCATGGTCGACGGGCAGGCGCTCAAGGAAGACCACCGCCGCGAGGTGCTCGAATTCCTGGCCGCCGCACTGGTCGCCATCAAGGACGACGTGCCGCGCATGAACCAGCACGTCAGTTTCGGCATCAATCTCTTCATCAGCGGCGCCGCCGAACGCTATGCGTCCGAATCTAAGCTGACGCGCATGCAGACGTTCGTCCTGATCCGCGAAGGGATCGAGGCGCTCGGCAACCCGCCGGACCGGGTCGACGCCTTCTGCCGCCAGATCGTCGATTACAAAACCACGGAACGCTACAACGCCATGATCGAGGCCGGGCGGCAGACCATGGAACGCCATCTGGCGCGGCAGTTGGATCCGTTCCTGGATTTTGCCGAGACCATCAAGCTCTGGAGTTCAGACTCGGCGGCGCGCGCCCAGACGCAGGGCATCGTCTGCATCATGTTCACCGATCTGGTCGGATCGACGGCGATGACGCAGGAGCGCGGCGACTACGGCGCGCAGGAAGTGGTGCGCACCCACAACGCCATCGTCAGATCGGCGCTCGCCGATCACGCCGGGCGCGAGGTCAAGCATACCGGCGACGGCATCATGGCGAGCTTTCCGGCGGCGCCGTCCGCCGTCCGCGCCACCATCGACATCCAGCGCGCGCTCGCCCAGCACAACGCCCGCACGGGCGCAGTGCCGGTCCGGGTTCGGATCGGATTGAATGCCGGCGAGGCGGTACAGGAGGAAGACGACTTCTTCGGCACCACCGTTCAGTTGTCGGCGCGCGTCTGCGACAAGGCCGGCGCCACGGAAATCTTCGTCACCGACAACGTGCGCGAGCTCACCAAGGGGCACGGTTTCGCACTGGAGGACGCCGGCGAATTCGAACTGAAGGGCATTCCCCGGCCGGTGACGCTTTACCGCGTCGACTGGACCGCGCCGCCGCCGCCGAACATGCAGGCCGAGGAAACGGCGCCGGCCGCCGGCTGAACCGTCAGAGGGCGGCCAAGTCGCGGAGCGACTTCGCCACCTCGCGCGGCCGTTCCAGCATCATCATGTGGCCGGTGCGGCCGAGAACGTCGAGCGCCGCGTCCTTGAATTGTCCCATCAGCGGCTTCGCGTTCTTGAGCGGCGTCATCTTGTCCTCGTCGCCGGCGACGATGCGGACGGGGCAGGCGACGCCCGTGGACTGCTCGGCGGCCTTCTTGTAGACGTCGCAGGCTCGGAGGTCGCCGGCCAGCACGCCGGGCTTGGCGCTTTCCAGCAACTGTTCCGCCGCGCCCATGACCCAGAGGCCCGGCTGCGGATGGCCGCCGATATGAGAGATGCGGCCGAAGCCCCAATCCGTCACCAGTTCCGGGGCGAGCGGACCGCCCGCGTCGGCGGCGGCGATCAGGTCCGGGTGCACCGGCATTTCGGCGGCGACGCCGAGAAGTCCCACGGCCTTCACTTTCTCCGGATGCCGGGCGGCAAGCTCGACGGCGATCAACGCGCCCATGGAATGGCCGGCGACGGCGGCCTGCTTGATCCCGGCGGCATCCATGAAGGCGATGACCCAGTCGGCCATGTCCTCGACGCTCGCGAGCGCCGGTCCTTCCGAGCCGCCGTGTCCGGGCAGGTCGACGGCGAACACGCGGACGCCGCGCGCCGCCAGATAGCGGCTCTGCAATTGCCAGACGGTGCCGTCCATGCCGGCGCCGTGGATGAGGACGAGGACCGGTGCGCCGGCCTTGGGCTCGATGCCGCCGGTCGCCGCGTGCGCGCGCTTGCCATTGACGATGCACTCCATGGCTCAGCCCTTCTGCGAGGCGCGGAGCGCCGATTTCAAATCCTGGATGATGTCGTCCGCGTCCTCGATGCCGACGGAAAGCCGGATCAGGTTCTCGCCGATGCCGGCGGCGGCGAGGGCTTCCGCGCTCATCTGCTGGTGCGTCGTCGAACCCGGATGGATGACCAGCGTCTTGGCGTCGCCGATGTTGGCGAGGTGCGAGGCGAGCTGCACGTTCTCGATGAACTTGCGGCCGGCGGCGCGGCCGCCCTTGATGCCGAAGCTCATGATGGAGCCGGCGCCCTTCGGCAGCAGCTTCGCCGCCAGCGCGTGATCCGGGTGCGACGGGACGGACGGATGGTTGACCCATTCGACCTCGTCGGCGGCGTCCAGGAACGCGGCCACCTTCAGCGCGTTGGCGACGTGCTTCTGCATGCGGAGCGGCAGCGTCTCCAACCCCTGCAGGATATAGAAGGCGTTGGCCGGGCTCAGGCACGCGCCGAAATCCTTCATGCCTTCGGCGCGGGCGCGCATCAGGAATGCCTGCGGGCCGAACTCGTCGGCGAAGTCGATGCCGGCGTATCCGGCGTAGGGTTCGGTCAGCGTCGGGAACTTGCCGCTGGCGCGCCAGTCGAACTTGCCGCTGTCGACCAGGCAGCCGCCGATGGCGACGCCGTGTCCGCCGATGAACTTGGTCAGCGAATGCATGACGATGTCGGCGCCGAAGTCGAAGGGCCGCATCAGATACGGCGTTGTGAAGGTGCTGTCGATGAGCAGCGGCAATCCGGCCGCGTGCGCGACGTCGGCGACGGCCGGCAGGTCCAGCACTTCAATCCCCGGATTGCCGAGGGTCTCGGCGAAGACGAGGCGGGTGTTCTCCTTGATCGCGGCCTTGAAGGCGTCCGGCTTTCTCGGATTGACGAAGGTCGTCTCGATCCCAAAGCGGGGCAGCGTGTAGGTGAACAGATTGTGCGAGCCGCCGTAGATGGAGCCCGACGCCACGATGTGTCCGCCCTTGTCCATCAGCGTCGCGACGGCGAGGAAGAGGGCCGCCATGCCGCTCGCCGTCGCCACGGCGCCGACGCCGCCTTCCAGCGCCGCGACCCGCTCTTCCAGAACCGCCACGGTCGGGTTGGAGAGGCGGGAATAGATGTGCCCTGGCTGTTCCAGGTTATAGAGCGCCGCCGCGTGGTCCGTATCCTCGAACACGTAGGACGTGGTCTGGTAGATCGGCACCGCCCGGGCGCCGGTCGCCGGGTCGGGCTGCTGGCCGGCATGCAGGCTCAGCGTGTCGAACTTCAGGAACTTGGGCTGCACCATGACGATCTCTCCGCGTTCGGGCTTTACAAGCCCGGGGCCTCTCATTAGGCAGGTGCCGAGCCAAGCGTCAACAACATGACGTCATTGACCGGGCGGTCAGGTCCGGGGGTAGGGGAGAGAGCGCATGAGCCGCAAGATCAATTCCGTCGCCGTGCTGGGCGCCGGCACCATGGGGACCGGCATCGCCGGCCTGGCCGCCGAGCGGGACTGCAAGGTCCTTCTGCTCGACGTCAGCATGGACGCCGCCGAGAAAGCGTTGAAACGGATCGTCGAGGGCCGCCCGCCCGCCATCGACACGCCCGGCAAGGAAAAGAACATCGAGCTCGGCACGCTCGCCGACGATCTGGAAAAGATCGCCGACTACGACTGGATCTGCGAGGCCGTGATCGAGGACGTGCAGACGAAACGCGACCTGTTCGCCCGCTTCGAGCCGCTCCGCAAGGACGGTTCCGTCGTCAGCACCAACACCTCTGGCATTCCGCTCCGCGACATCACCGAAGGCATGCCGAAGCGCCTTCTCAAGGACGTCTGCGTCACGCACTTCTTCAACCCGGTGAAGATCATGCGGCTCTGCGAGCTGGTGCCGGGCAAGGAAACCGACGCCGATGTCGTGGCCGCGTTCCGCGACTATCTGGGCGGCGTCATGGGCAAGGGCGTCGTCAACGCTAAGGACACCGTCAACTTCATCGGCAACCGCATCGGCTGCTTCTGGATGCTGATGGGTCTGCACGCGGCGACCGAGGCACGGGCGAAGGGGCTCTCGCAGGAACGGATCGACGCGCTGATGTCGGGACCCGTGGGCCTGCCGCCGACGGGCCTCTACGGCCTGATCGACCTGATCGGCCTCGACGTCATGGACTTTGTCGGCAAGAACCTCGCCATCAATCTGCCGGCCGGCGACATGGGCGCTGACTTCACAGCCTTCCCGAAGGCCGAGCACGCCATGCTGGAGCGCGGCCAGCTGGGCCGGAAGACCGGCGGCGGCTTCTACCGGCTCGTCAAATTGGACGACGGCAACCGCAAGAAGGAAGTGTTCGATCTGGATGCCGGCGATTGGCGCGACGCCACCGACGTGAAGGTGGATGCCGGCATGGACGTGCTGTTCGCAAACGACGGCGACGGCGCCTTCGTCTGGAAGATCATGGGTGGCACGCTCGCCTACGCCGCCGATTTGGTGCCGGAAATCTCCGACGACGTGGTCAACGTGGACCGCGCCATGCGCTGGGGCTTCGCCTGGGCGAAGGGGCCGTTCGAGATGCTCGACGCGCTCGGCCCGACAAAGTTCCTCGCCAAGTACCGCGAGACGCACGGCCACACGCCGAACATGTTGGGTGTTCTTGAGAAGGCGGGGGCGGAGACGTTCTACCGCGCCGGCGGCACCGAATTCCTCGGCCTCGACGGGAAGTATCACCCGGTTCCGGCGGAGTGACGTCTACTCGGCGGCGGAGGCTTTCTCCGCCAGCACCTGCTCGAACGCCTGCACGAAGGTTTCCGGCGCCTGCGCGCCCGAGATGCCGTACTTGTTGTCGATGACGTAGAACGGCACGCCCTCGATGCCGAGGTGGCGCGCTTCCGCGTCGGCGCGGAGCACGTCTTCGCGGTCCTCATCGCCCTGCAGATAGGCGCGGACCGTGTCGGCGTCGAGGCCGGCGCTTTCGGCGACGCCGACCAGCGTTTCCGAATCGCCGATGTCCTTCCCCTCGAAGAAGAAGGCCGCGAACAGCGCCTCCACGACGGAATCGATCCGGCCCGCGCGGGCCGCGAAGGCGATCAGCCGGTGCGCATCGACCGTGTTCGGCGAACGCTTGATGAGATCGAAGCGGAAATCCAGGTCCTCCGTCTTGCCGACGCCGGAAACCCGCTCGTAGACGCCCTGGGCCCGTTCCTTGGAGCCGAACTTGGCGGCCGTGAACTCTGCCCGGTCGGCGCCTTCCTTCGGCATGTGCGGATGCAACTGGAACGGCCGCCAGGAAATCGTGAGGTCCGGGATGGGTTTCGCCGCCAGGGCCTTTTCGAGCCGGCGCTTGCCGATCAGGCACCACGGGCAGACCGGGTCGGAAAAGATGTCGATGTGCATGGCGGTTTCCTCGGTTGCGGTCTCTTTAAGGTGCGTACTTGAAAGTAGAATACAAGTGCGGAGGCCCTGGAAATATCGATCTTATCGAAATCGAGTTGAGCGGACATGGATCCCGGATCAAGTCCGGGATGACGTAGGAGAATGGAAGCCCGCCTGCCCCGGGCTTGACCCGGGGTCACCCCGGGCTCGTCCCGGGGTCCACTCTCTGGGTCGCGTTCCGTGTCTGAGTGTGAACCCCGGAATAAATCCGGGGTGACGAAATGGTGGGAATGCGGCGTTTGCTCGCACTCATCCGTCGCCCCGGACTTGATCCGGGGCCCATGCGGAAAATGGTCTCGATCGGCTAAGCAGCAGTTTCCAGGGCGCCGAGGACCACGCTTGCGGAAGCGTGACGAAATTTGCTCAACGTTCCAGCGCGCGCGGGTTGCTCTCGGCGAGCGTCGCTTCGACGGAAATGATCAGTTCCGCGAAGACGTCGGGCGTGAGCCCGGCCTTGCCGGCGCGGATGCGTGCCGCCAGATCCCGCCGGACGTCCGAGCCCGCCGCCGTGTCGAGGCCCAGGCCGTCGATCTGCCGGCCGACGATGGCCATGGCGTTCGCCGCCATCAGCGCCTTGTACTTCGCCTCGCCCGACAAACCTTTCGCGACGTCGTTCCGAAGCGTTTCCCGCGCGATGTTGAGCAGCGCCGCGAGCGACGGCGAAGGCCGGTAGCGGGCGCGAAGCTCGCCGGCGTCGACGCCGGCGCGGCCGCCATCGGGTGCCGTCATGCGGAGGATTTCAAGCTCCAGCTCCGGGACGATGTGTCCCGTCAGGGCCAACTCCAGGTTTCGTTCGCCACCGGTGACGAAACGGTCCGCCTGCTGCAACGCGATCACCGCCCAGCGCATGTGTCCCATCACCTGCCAATAGGGGATGGCGGCGCGGTCGACTGTTTTGCCGGAGACTTCCTTGTAACCCTTGATGAACGCGTCCAGCGAGCCGGCGCCGCCGGCTTCCCGTTCCACGCCGCCGCCGAAGCGCCAGCACTTGGCGGTGAACCAGCCGATATCCTCCATCGGGTCGGACAGGCCGGCGAATTCCCAGTCCAGGATCGCCGTCAGCTTGCCGTCCTCGACCAGATAGTTGCCGGTGCGGAAGTCTCGGTGGCAGAAGGTGACGGTCTGCGTCGCGGGCGCGTTCTTCTCCAGCCACGCCAGGCCCCATTCGAGGGCGGGATGCGCTTCCGGAAATTCGTCCAGGTGCCGGCGATAGTCGGCGATGCTGGCGGCGGTCGGCGTCGGCTGGGGGCTTTCCAGGAACGTAAGCGCTTCCGCGCCCTGGATGGCGTGAATGCGCGCCAGGTTGCGGCCGAGATCGGCGACAAGCTCTTCGTTCAGCGGCCCCTTGGTGAGCGGCTGGCGGAGCGACGCGCCCGGCACCCGGTGCATCAGGAAGAACGGCGAGCCGAGCACGCTCGTATCCTCGCACAGCACGCACGGCGTCGGCACCAGGACGCCGCCCTTGTGCGCCAGCTTGAGGATATGGAACTCGGCGGCGCGGCCGTGGCTGACGGCGACGCCGGAAGGCGCGTCCTTCCGCAGCACCAGATCGGGGCTGCCTTTCCATTCGCCGTCGGCGACGTCGAGCAGCACGCGCCAGTTCTCCTGGATGGCGCCGCCGGACAGCAGCGACATCTCGCGGATCGTCACGGCGCCGCCGGCGGCGGCGGAGAGCCAGGCCGTCAGGCGTTCGGTCGCTTCGGCGTTCATCAGGCGTCCGGCGCTCCCCAACTCCAGAAATCGAGGCCGTTCTCGCGCAGGAGCCCGGCCAGCACCATCTTGTGCACTTCCGAGGCGCCGTCGACCAGCCGCGCCTGCCGGGCGTAGCGGTAGATCCATTCCAGCACCGTGTCCTTGGAATAGCCCTTGGCGCCGCAAAGCTGGATCGCCGTGTCGACGGCCTGATGCAGGGCGTCGGCGACGACGACCTTGGCCATGGAGACTTCCTTGCGGCCGCGCGAGCCCTGATCGAGCGCCCAGGCGGCGCGCATGGTGAGCAACCGGCTGATGTCGATGGCCATGGCGGCATCGCCCAGCAGCATCTGCACGCTTTCCTTGTCGATCAGTTTCTGGCCGAAGGCTTCCCGCTCGGCGATGTACTCGCCGGCGATCTCGAGGGAGCGCTTGGCGAGGCCGGTCCAGCGCATGCAGTGCGTGAGCCGCGCCGTGGCGAGCCGGATCTGCACGCACTTCATGCCTTCGCCGACACCCATCAGGCGGTTCTCGTCCGGGATCTCCAGGCCGTCGAAAGTGAGCTCGCAATGACCGCCGTGCTCCTCCGGACCCATGATCGGGACGCGGCGCTCGATCTTCCAGCCCGGCTGATCCTTGTGATAGAGGAACGCCGTCAGGTTGCGGCGATGGTCGTCGGAGGTGCGGGCGAGAAGGATGAAATGGTCCGCGGCCTCGGCGCCGGTGATGAACCACTTGCGGCCGTGCACGATCCACTTGTCGCCCTTCTGGACGGCGCGGGTCTGCATCATGCCGGCCGGGTCGGAGCCGGCGCCCGGCGCCGGTTCGGTCATGACGATGGAGGACCGCACCTTGCCGTCGATGATCGGCTGTAGCCACTTGTCCTTCTGCGCGTCGGTCGCAACCTTGTTGAGGACGAACATGTTGCCGTCGTCCGGCGCCGCGGCGTTGAAGACGGCCGGGCCGAAGATGGAGCGGTTCATTTCCTCGTAGCAGGCGGCCATGCCGACGGTCGAGAACCCCCGGCCGCCGCGCTCCTTCGGCATGGAGAGCGCCCACAGCTTCGCCTTCCGCGCTTCGGCGCGGAGCTTGTCCAGAAGGGGCTCCGCGATGTTCTCGTGGTCGTCGTAGCTGGCCGGATCGGATTCCAACGGAATGATGCGCTGGTCGACGAAGGCGCGGATGGCGCGCCGTGTTTCCTCGACCTCCTGGGGAAGCGTGAAGTCCATTTTGCGTCTCCGCGATTGCTGCCGGATGCCCGCGCGGAACTGCGGACGGCTCTTTAATAGCGCCTCGGCGTGGGCTTGTCGAAGGATGCGGTTAAGTCTTGCGGATCACCGGCCCGACGCCGCCGAAATCCCCGGAAATCGCCTCGCGGATGGGCCAGGCGCCGCCGGAGACGGCGCGCAGGAAGTCGGCGACGGCGGCGTTGAAGCCGGTCGGCTCTTCCAGGTTGATCAGGTGCCCGGCCTTCGGGAAGCACGCGAGGCCAGCGCTCGGCATGGTGCGCTTGAGCCAGACGTTGATGTCGATGCAGGCCTCGTCCTCGTCGCCGATCATCAGGAGCGTCGGGATCGTGCAGGCCTTCAGCGCCGTCTCGAAACCCATCAGCGTCGGCCGCTCGCCCTGCACCTTGGAGAGCGTCATGGCCGCGCCGAGGGCGGGGCGGGCCGCCATGTGGTCTCTGAACTCGGCCCAGCCGCGCGGGTCCTTGCGGCGGAGCTGCGTGCGCGTCGGGCCGTTGGCGAAATCGTCGGCGGGAATGCTTCCCTCGTCGAGGATGCGCTTCGAAAGCTTCTTCGCCTCGATCGAGAAATTCGCCTGTTGCGTCGTCCATGATCCGGACCCACCGGACGCCGCGACGACGGCGATCACCCGCGTCGGATGTTCGAGCCCGATCCGGAGCGCCGTGTAGGCACCCATGGACAGACCGATGACGATGGCCTTGTCGATTTTCAGATGATCGAGCACGGCGACCGCGTCGGCGATGACGATGTCCTGGCCGTAGTCCTTTTCCTCGGTCGGCACGTCGGACGGCGGATAGCCGCGTCCGGCGGTGACGATGCAGCGGTGATCGCGGGTGAAATGCCGGACCTGCTGTTCCCAACTCCGGTGATCGCCGGCGAATTCGTGCAGGAACAGGATCGGCGTGCCGCTGCCCGTGTCCTCGAAATACAGGTTTACGCCTTGGCGCGTGACGTGCGGCATGACCGGAGTTCCTTCTTCAGAGACTGCTGACGAGATGACCGCCGTCGACGGGAATGACGGCGCCGGTCATGTAGGAAGAGGCGTCGGAAACGAGCAGCAGCAGCGGCCCGTCCAGATCCGTCATGCGGCCGACCCGGCGCATGGGGATACGCTTGATCATCGTCTGTCCGACGTCGGAGGCGAGAAAGCCCTGGTTGATGTCGGTCTCGACGTAACCCGGCGCCAGCGCGTTGACGCGGATGCCGAAGCGGGCGAGTTCCAGGGCCAGCACCTTGGTCATCTGCACGATGCCGGCCTTCGAGATGGCGTAGGGTGCGACGCCGGGCGAGACGCGGAAGCCGAGGATCGACGCCGTGTTGACGATGACGCCGCCGCCGTTGTCGCGCATCCGCTTGGCGGTTTCCTGGGCGACGATCCAGGCCCCTTCCAGGTTGGTGTCGACGACCTTGTGCCAATCGTCGTCGGTGACGTCGAGGGCCGCGGCGCCGCTGGCGACGCCGGCGTTATTGACGAGGATGTTCGGCACGCCGATTTCGGCCGCCACCTCGTCGAGGGCGGCGGCGACGGTCTCGCGGTCCGTCACGTCCATGCCGACGGCGATGGCGCGGCCGCCGGATTTCTCGATCTCGGCGGCAAGCGTCTGCAACCGGTCGCGGCGGCGTGCCGCCACGGCGACGGTGGCGCCGGCGGCGGCGAGGACGCGCGCCACATGCTCGCCGATCCCGGAGGATGCGCCGCTGACGAAAGCGACGCGCCCGGTCAACAGAGCTTGCGATGTCATGCGGACGTATTCTCCTCGGTGGCGCCTTCCGGCGGCGCGGCGGCGATCTCCTTGGCGGTCTCGCGCAGGACGAACTTCTGTATCTTGCCGGTGGAGGTCTTCGGCAGCGGTCCGAACACGATCCTGGCCGGCGCCTTGAAGCGGGCCATCCGGTCCTTGCACCAGTCGATCAGTTCCTTGGCGTCGAGGGTCGTTTCCGCCGCGCCGATCCGCGTGACGAAGGCGCACGGCACCTCGCCCCACTTCTCGTCCGGCATGGCGACGACGGCGCATTCCATGACGCCCGGATGCTTGTAGAGGCATTCCTCGACCTCGAGGGACGAGATGTTCTCGCCGCCGGAAATGATGATGTCCTTGGAGCGGTCCTTGATCTCGACATAGCCGTCGGGATGCATGACCGCCAGATCGCCGGTGTGGTACCAGCCGCCCTTGAACGCTTCGGCGGTCGCCGCGGGGTTCTTCAGGTATCCGCGCATGACGGTGTTGGAGCGCAGCATGATCTCGCCGATGGTCTCGCCGTCGGCCGGGACTTCGTTCATTGTACCGGGATCGCGCACGGTCTGGTCGAAGAGCGTCGGGTAGCGCACGCCCTGGCGCGATATCTTGAGCGCCTTGGCCTCCAGATCGAGACCGTCCCATTCGTCCTGCCAGGCGCAGACGGTGGAGGGGCCGTAAGATTCCGTCAGGCCGTAGAGGTGCGTCACATGGAAGCCCATGGCTTCCATCTTGGCGATGACGGCGCTCGGCGGAGCGGCGCCGCCGGTCGCGACCTCGATGGTGTGGGCGAACTTGCGCTTCACGTCGTCCGGCGCGTGCACCAGCATGTTGAGGACGATCGGCGCGCCGCACATGTGCGTGACGCGGTGCTCCTCGATCAGCGGGAAGATCAGCGCCGGGTCCACCTTGCGGAGGCAGACGTGCGTGCCGCCGACGGCGGTCACGGCCCACGGGTAGGACCAGCCGTTGCAATGGAACATGGGCAGCGTCCAAAGATAGACGCTCTCCGAACCCAGCCGGAAGACCAGCGCGTTGCCGAGCGCGTTCAGGAACGCGCCCCGGTAATTGTAGACCACGCCCTTCGGGTTGCCGGTGGTGCCCGACGTGTAGTTGAGGCAGATCGCCTGCCATTCCTCGGCCGGCGGCTGCCATTGGAAGTCCGGATCGCCCCCCTCCAGGAACCGCTCGTAGGTCATGTCGCCGATCAGCCGGCCGGCGTCGGCCAGCGGGTCGTCGACGTCGATGACGACGATCTCGCCGCCGGTACGCATGGCCAGCGCGTCGGAAATGACGCTCGAATACTCCCGGTCGGTGATCAGCACCTTGCTTTCGGCGTGATCGAGGATGAACGCCAGGGTGTGCGCGTCGAGCCGGTAGTTGAGCGCGTTCAGGACCGCGCCCGACATCGGTACGCCGTAATGCGCCTCCAACAGCGCCGGCGCGTTCGGCGACATGACGGAAACCGTATCGCCCTTGCCGATGCCGAGCTTGCCGAGCGCCGACGCCAGCCGCTTGCACCGGCGGTCGAACTCGCGCCAGGTGGTCCGGTGCGGGCCGTGAATGACGGCGGTCCGGTCGGGATAGACACGGGCCGCCCAGTCCAGAAAGGAAAGCGGTGTCAGCGGCTGGAAGTTGGCGGCATTCCGGTCGAGACCGGTGTCGTAGATGGATGCGGATGGCGGCTGTTCGGCCACGGCGTCCTCCCCGGAGTTTAGCTGTGTTCTTGTTGTGCCAGAGAGATAGCATCCCGGAGCGGGTGGCGGAAGGGCGGAGAGCCGCCATTCCACCACGCCGCATGGACAACGCCGTTGCAGCATGATTTAGTCCCGGGTCGAGGGAGCCCAGAAAGAGCGATACCTTCATGAGCGACACTTTCAAGGTCGGACTTGTCCAGAATTGCGGCGGCGCCGACATGGCGAAAACGCTCGACCGGGCCCGGGATTTGGCCCGGGAAGCGGTCGCTGGCGGCGCGCAACTGGTCGTGCTGCCGGAATTCTTCGCCTGCTATCACGTGGACGACACCGGCATTCACACCGACCCCAGGACGGAGGCCGAGCACCCGGGGCTCGCGATGTTCCGCGATTTCGCCCGGGAGACGGGGGCGTGGACCGTGCTCGGCTCGCTCGCCATCTCGGCGCCGGGCGGTCGCTCCTTCAACCGGCAGTTCGTGATCGACGACAAGGGCGCCGTGCGGGCGACCTATGACAAAATTCACCTGTTCGACGTCAACATCGGCGCCGACGAGCGTTACCGCGAGTCGGCGAGCATTCATCCCGGCGAGCGGGCCGTCGTAACGGAAACGCCGTGGGGACCGATGGGCCTCACCATCTGCTACGACGTCCGCTTCCCGCACCTGCACCGGGACCTCGCCAAGGCCGGCGCCATGTTCCTGACCAGTCCGGCGGCGTTCACCGCCAAGACCGGCGAGGCGCACTGGCACGTCTTGCTGCGGGCGCGGGCGATCGAGACCGGCTGCTACGTCTTCGCGCCCTGCCAGTCTGGATCGCACGGCCGGGCCCGGACCTACGCGCATTCGCTGGTGGTCGGCCCCTGGGGCGACGTGTTGGTGGACGCCGGCGAGGAGGAATGCGCCGTCGTCGTCGAAATCGATCCGGCCGAGGTCGGCAAGGCGCGGGGCCGTATTCCCGCCCTCAAGCACGATCGGCCCTATGACATCGTCGGCGACGTCGCCGGCGATCTGGAAAGCGCCGCGGAATAGGGTGCCGCCATGGAACTGTTCAAATTCACGCCGGGGAACTCGCCGCTTCTGGTCAACGTACCGCACGCCGGGACATACATTCCGCCGGAATTGAAGTCCCGCATGACGGCGGTTGCCGACGAGCTGCCGGACACGGACTGGCACATCGACAAGCTTTACGACTTCGCGCCGAACATGGGCGCCTCAATGCTGGTGGCGACGCACAGCCGCTTCGTGATCGACCTCAACCGGTCGCCCGACGACAAGCCGCTCTATCCGGGGCAGGACGCGGAAGGGCTCTGTCCGCTCGGCACCGGCCGCAACGATTCCGTCTACAAGGCCGGCATGGAACCCGACGCCGCCGAGGTCGCGGAACGCTGCGACACATACTGGCGGCCTTACCACGCCAGGCTCCGTCAGGCGCTCGACGACATCAAGGCGAAGCACGGCTACGCACTGCTGTGGGATGCCCACTCGATCAAGAGCCGGCTGCCGCGGTTTTTCCAGGGCAAGCTCTGGGATCTCAATTTCGGCACCAACAACGGCAAGACCTGCGCGCCGGAACTGGAAGACAAGCTGAAGCAGATCGCCGTCAGTCTCGTCGGCTACACGCACGTCATGAACGGCCGCTACATCGGTGGCTACATCACGCGCCACTACGGCGATCCGGCGAACGGCGTGCAGGCGGTGCAGCTCGAACAGAGCTGGGCCACCTATATGCAGGAAGAGCCGCCCTACGCCTACGACAACGATCTGGCGCGGCGGGTCCGCCCGGTATTGCAGAAATTCCTGCGCACGATGCTGAATTTCCGGCCCACCGACGGGCCGCTCGGCGTCATGGCGCTGGCCGACGAGGAAGGCTGAGAGAGCCGCTTCTCAGCACCGGCCGCCGGAAACCGGCATGACGGTGCCCGTCACGTAGGCCGCGTCGTCGGACGCCAGCCAATAGATTCCCGCCGCCACTTCCTCGACGGTGCCGATCCGGCCCATCGGTACCTCGTGCTTGTAGGCGTCGAAGCGCGCCGCGATGCCGCCGGCCTTGGCCATGTCGGTCATCGTGTAGCCGGGCGCCACGGCGTTGACGCGGATGCCCTCCGTGCCGACCTCGCGGGCGAGCCCTTTGACGTAGATGTCGATGGCGCCCTTCAATGCGGCGTAGTCGGCCCACTGATTCGGGCCGCCGGCGAGCGTCGCCGTCGACGACAGGTTGACGATGGCGCCGCCCTTGCCGCCGGCCGACGTCGCCATGCGCTTGACCGCTTCCCGGCACATCAGGACCGTGCCGATGAAGTTGACGCGGGCGACTTCCTCCAGGACTTCCGCCGTCACTTCCGTCTGACGGCGCTTCGGCCCGGTGATGCCGGCGTTGTTGACGACGGCGTCGGGACGGATGCCGTCCGCGTCGAGCGCGGCGAACAGCGCCAGGATGTCGGCTTCCTTGCCGACGTCGCAACGGATCGCCCGCGCATTCGCCTCCGCCGCCACTGCGTCGGCGGCGGCCTGGTTCGAGACGTAGGTGAAGATCACGCGCCAGCCCTCGGCGGCGAAGCGCCTGACCACGGCGGCGCCGATACCGCGCGAGCCGCCGGTGATGAGGGCCGTCTTCTTGTCCGTCATGCGATCAACGCATGATGAACGGGTTGGGCGTGTCGGTGGCGTAGCTGATCCAGACCGACTTCGTCTGCATGAAGTCGTAGATTGCGTCCTGGCCGTTCTCGCGGCCGATGCCGGAATCCTTGTACCCGCCGAACGGCGACATGTAGCTGACGGCGCGGTACGTGTTGACCCAGACCGAGCCGGCGCGGATGCGCTGCGAGACGGTCAGCGCGCGACGGATCGACTGCGTCCAGATGCCGGCCGCCAAGCCGTAGGCGACGTCGTTGCCGACGGCGATGGCCTCTTCCTCGTCCTCGAACGGGATGATCGAGAGGACCGGGCCGAAGACCTCTTCCTGAGCGATGCGCATCTTGTTGTTCACGCCGGCGAAGATGGTCGGCTCGACGAACCAGCCCGTCCCGCACTCCGGCCGCGTTGCCTTGGCACCGCCCAGCAGGCATTCCGCGCCTTCGCCCTTGGCGACGTCGATGTAGCTCAGGATCTTTTCGTACTGCGGGATCGTCGTCACCGGACCGACCTGCGTTTCCGTCGACATGGGATCGCCCATGCGCGCCGTCTTGGCGAAGGCGACCAGCTTGTCGACGAACTCGTTGTGGATCGACTTCTGCACCAGGAGGCGCGATCCGGCGATGCAGGTCTGGCCGGTGGCGGCGAAGATGCCGGAAATCGCGCCTTTCACGGCGTTCTCCATGTCGCAATCGTCGAAGACGATGTTCGGCGACTTGCCGCCGAGTTCCAGGCTGACCCGCTTCAGCAGCTTGGCGCCGCTGGCGTAGACGTGCCGGCCGGTTTCCGGGCCGCCGGTGAAGGTGATCTTGGCGACGTCCGGGTGCGTCGTCATCGCCGGGCCGACGTCCTTGCCGAAGCCGGTGATGATGTTGATGACGCCGGGCGGGAAACCGGCCTGCTCGATCAGGCGGCCGAATTCCAGCGACGAGGCGGATGTGAACTCGGACGGCTTGAGGACGATGGTGTTGCCCGCCGCCAGCGCCGGCGCCATTTTCCAGCCGGCCAGCATCAGGGGCGAGTTCCACGGCGTGATGGCGGCGACGACGCCCAACGGCTCGTGCCGCGTGAAATTGAAGTGTTCCGGCTTGTCGATCGGAATGACCGAGCCTTCGATCTTGTCGGCGAGGCCGCCAAAGTAATAGTACCAGTTCGGCACGTACTTGAGCTGCATGCCCATCTCGGCGAGCAGCTTGCCGTTGTCGCGGACTTCCGTGGCGGCGAGCGCCTCGGCGTTTTCGGCGATCAGATCGCCGAGCTTGCGGAGCAGATGCCCGCGCTGCGTTGCCGTCAGCTTCGGCCACGGGCCGGTCTCGAACGCCTTCTTGGCGGCGGCGACGGCGCGGTTCACGTCTTCCTCGCCACCCTCCGGGATCAGCGCCCACGGCTTGCCGGTGTAGGGGTTGTAGGATTCGAAGAACTTGCCGCTGGCGGCGTCGACCCATTTGCCGTCGATCAGCATCTGGTACTTCTGCAGTTCGCTCATCTTATTGTTTCCTCCGGGATGGTGCGGCGCCTATTCGGCGGCCGCCTGTGCTGCCGCTTTATCCGCAGTCAGCACGCAAGTCTTGGAAATGATGCGCCATTCGCCCTCGAGCTTGAGGAGCGACAGATAATCGACGAAAGCGCGGGTGCCGACCAGCACCTCGACCTTGACCATGACCGTTGCCGGCCCGGCCTCGTCGATGGAAACGATGCGCTCGCACCGGTCCGCGCCCTGCGATTTGGGCGACGGGCGGCCCTCGATGATCTTGCGGAACTCGTCCATCGGCCAGTCGACGAAGCCGCCGTTCAGATTGGCGGCATAGAGGTGCGCGTTCGGGTGGAACACGCGCCCCATCAACAGGTCCGTATCACCGGTGTAGAGCGCCTCGAAATAGTTGCCGATGCAGGTCTCGACGCCCTTGAGATCGTTCGCGTCCATGGCGATCACCCCCTCGTTGGCGGTTGAAGACCCGATCCTAGAGCAAGGCGTCGGGTCCGAGCAAATTCACGCGGAAACGGTTCTTCAGCTCGACGCCGTCCTTGGTCGGCAGGACGAACGGCAGCGGTTCGGCACGCACCTTGATGTCGCGGAAGATCGGGCCGTCCGCGTTCAGGATGGTGTCGAGTTCGGCGTTCAGCGCCGCTTCGTCGGCGATGGTGCCGACGTTGGCGATGCCGAGGCCCTTGGCGGTCAGCGCCAGGTCGGCGACGGAGGCCGTGTGCGTCGTCTGCATGCCGGTCTCGCCGTAGCGTTCGTTGTCGAAGACGCAGATCGCCAGGTTCTTCGGTGCCTTGACGGCGACGGTGGCCAGCGCGCCGATGCCCATCAGCGCCTCACCGTCGCCGGTGGCGACGAGGACGCGCTTATTCGGCTGGGCGAGGGCGAGGCCGAGGCCCATGGCGACGGCGCCGCCCATGGCGCCCCACAGCGGGAAAATGCGCGGACCGTCGCCGGCCGCCGTGAAATCCCAGTTGGTGGAGCCGAGACCGGTCACGACGAGCGTGTCGTCGCGGCCGTCGAGGAGCTTCTTGGCGACTTCGCGCCGGCGGAGCGGAAAGGATTCTGCGCGGTTGCTCATGATCGCCTCACTTACCGAAGGTCTTGATGGGAACGAGCCGCTGGCTGAGCAGCAGCGCCGTCCGTTGCTGGCCGACGAAGGCCTTGTGCAGCGTCGCGGCGGCCTGGGCGCCGACGTCGGCCGGGTCCTCGACCTCGTTGACGAGAAGGCCCGCCGTCTCCAGCGCCTTCCTGGTGGTGGTGCCCATCGGCATCTGCCACGGATTGAACTCGTGCCACTGGCCGCGCATGGTGACGAAGCAGGCGAGCGGGAAGCGGCAGGTTTCCGAAAGCGACAGCATGTTGATGCAGTTGCCCACACCCGACGACTGCATGAGGAGCACCGCATTGTCGCCGCCGAGCCAGGCACCGGCGGCGAGCGCGATGCCTTCCTCTTCCGTCGTCAGCGACACCGCCTCGATGTCGTTGTCGGCGATGCAGGCATTGATCAGCGCCTTGTGTCCGGCGTCGGGTACGTAGGCGACCTGCCGGACGCCGGCGTCCTTGATCGCCTTGTAGATGTCTAACCCCCATTCGGTCATGTTCGTTCAGCCTTCTCGTAGTTGTTGGTTGGCGGCGAGGTTCGGGTCGAGGGCCCAGCCGCTGCGGTGACGTCGATACAAAAGGAAAACGCCGGTCAGGAAAAGCGCCGCGGCGACGGACGGCCGGAAGATGCCCTCCATCATCGACAACGGCAGCGCCAGGCACATCATCAGGACCGGCGCGAAGAACAGCGTCCACTTCTTGCGGCCGCGGTGTTTCTGGAACCACGGGAAAGCGGTCGAGAATGCGGCGATCATCAGGAAGAACAACGACCAGGGCCGGGTGAAGAAGATGGTCAGGTCGGAATCGGTGGCGAGCGCGCGGATCAGGTTGATCTCGGCGTTGTCGCCCAGCACGACGCCCAGGATCATCGGCGCCAGCGGGAAGCCGTAGCGGCGCATGGCGTAGCCGAGTACGCCGAAGCCGAGCAGCACCCACAAGTCGAACACGATGTTGTTGAGCGCGAAGATGCCGATGGCGCAATAGGCGAGGATGACGGTCGCGAGGCGGTACATCGGCACCCGCGTGATGGTGACGAAGATGCGGAGGCAGATCGCCTGCAATCCCAGCATGATGAACAGCGCCAGGAAGAACGACACCATGATCGAATAGGCGAGGACCGGGTTGGTCGAAATGAACGTCGGGCTCGGCGCGATGTTGTGGATCAGGAGCGCGCCCAGCATGACCGCCGTCACGATGTCGCCCGGAATGCCGAGCGCCATCATGGTGATCAGCGCGCCGCCCTCGACCGCGTTGTTGGAGCTTTCCGGCGCGATGATGCCTTCCGGCGTGCCGGTGCCGAATTTATCCGGCGTCTTCGACGCCTTCTTCGCCTGATCGTAGGCGAGGATATTGGCGATGGTGCCGCCGGCGCCCGGCAGGATGCCGACGAAGATACCGATCAGCGACGAGCGGGCGAGTGTCGTCCAGTTCTTGACGATGGCCTTGATGGCGGCGAGGTGCTCGATGGCGATGCGCTTGTCGCTCACCACCATCGGCTTCTGCGCCTTCTCGCTGTCCCTGAGATCGCTCAGGAGCTGGCTGAAGGCGAACAGGCCGACCAGCACCGGCAGGAAGTCGAAGCCCTGGCGCAGCGGCTCGAAGCCGAAGGTGAAACGGGCGACGCCGCTGATCTCGTCCTCGCCGATGGCCGTCACCAGGAGGCCCAGGCCGCCGGCGATCACGCCCTTCACGAGGTTGTCACCGGCGAGACTGGCGGTGATGGTAAGTGCGAACAGCACCAGCGCGAAATAGTCCCAGGGGCCGAATTCGAGGCCGATCTTCGCCAACGACGGCGCCAGCAGCATCAGGAACACCGCCGAGATCAGGCCGCCGAAGAAGGACGACCAGACGCCGAGGCCGAGCGCCAGACCGGGACGGCCGGCGCGGGTCATCGGATAGCCGTCGAAGGTGGTGGCGACGGACGACGGCGTCCCCGGAATACCGGTCAGCACGCTCGACATCAGGCCGCCCGACAGTCCGCCGACGAAAACGCCGATCATGGTCGAGATGCCTTCCGTCGACGACATGCCGAAGGTGAACGGCAGCGTCAGGACGACCGCCATGGTAATGGTGAAGCCGGGAATGGCACCGGCGATCAGGCCGGCGGTGACGCCCAGCGTCATCAGCGACATGTTCTTGAGTTGGAAGACCGCGTCGAAGGCGCCGGCGATGTTTTCGAAAAGCATGGATCGGCCCTCAGCGTGGGAGAATCTCGCCCTGAGGCAGAATGACGCCGAGGCCGAAGGTGAAGATGGACCACATGCAGCCGATCGTGACGACGGCGACCGCGAGGTTGATCATGTGGCTGCGCGCGTTGTTCTGACCGAGGAAGCTCAGCGTCACGAACACGAACAGCATGCCGCCCAGCAGCATGCCGAGCCATTTCAGGGAAATCAGGAACAACGCGTAAAGAAAGTAGCAGCCGATGACATTTCGGTTCTCCGCGAGCCAAGCTTTGATGTCGAAGGGGGCGGCTGCTTCGCCCGGTCCGGCTTCGCGGGCGGCGCGGATGGATTGCGCCAGATAGATAGCGGAAAGACCGCCCAGGAAAATGGAAACGATGCGCGGCCAGATCTTCGAGCCGATGATGGCGCCCGGCACCAGTTTGTATTCGAACGTTTCCGCGAACAGCACGCCGCAAGCGACGAGCAGTACGAGCGCGATGACAATGTTGTGGTTCAGCTGACGCATATGGCTGCCTACGGGAGAAATTGAGAAAAGGAATGACCGCCGGCCCCGCCGATGGCGGGGCCGGCGGCGGCGGGCGTCAGCCCTTGAACATGCCGATCTTCTTGGCGACCTTGAGGTGCTGAGCGTAGGACTGCTCGAAGAACTTCTTATAGTCGGCGGCGTTCTTGTAGACGATCCAGGTGCCGGCCTTGTCCATGTGTTCGACGACGGCGGGCGCCGTCATGGCCTTGGCGAAGGCGGCTTCGTAGGTCTTGATCACATCGGCCGGGGTTCCCTTCGGCGCGACGACGCCACGGTTCAGGCCGTAGATCACGTTGACGCCCTGTTCCTTCAGGGTCGGCAGGTCCGGCGCCTGCGGGTCGCGCTTTTCGGTGGCGATGCCGAGCGCCTTCAGGGAGCCTTCCTGGATGTACTTCTTGGCCGTCAGGATGTTCATTTCGCCGACGTCCACGTTGTTGGACAGAACGGCGGTCAGACGCTCGCGCGTGCCTTCATACGGCACGTACTTGAAGCTGGTTCCGGTCTCGTCCTCGATCACGAGTTTGAAGAACTGGCTGGTCGAGCCGGTGGTGACGCCGACCTTGAGCCCGCCCGGGTTCTTCTTCGCGTAGTCGACCAGGCCCTTCATGTCGCTGAAAGAGACCTTGGAACTGGCACCCAGCACGGACGGCGTGTAGGTCAGCAGCGACACCGGCTCGAAGGCGTCCCACGTGAAGTCGACGCGGCCGGCGAGGAAGGTCGTGATCTGGCTTTCGTGGATGGCGAGCAGCGTGCAGCCGTCCGGCTTCGCGGCCTTCACTTCCTTGGCGCCCTTGTTGCCGCTCTGTCCGGAGATGTGGACGATCTGCAACTGCGGCTTGAAGCCCGTTTCGTTGATGGCGCGGGTCACGACCTGGAACACCAGGTCGGTGTCGCCGCCGGCCGCCCACGGCACGATCAGCTTGGCGGTCGAGCACGGCATCGCCGCACTGGCGGCGGTCGTCGAGAAGGCGGCGCCGGCGAGCAGCGCTGCGGCGAGACCAAACATCTTGCGTTTCATTTGTGATTTCTCCATTTGGAAATTGCCGTTTTCCGGCCCCAGCGGGGTCCGCGGCGGAAGCCGGCGGCCCGGAATGGTCGCGAAGCTTAGCAACTGCTTTCGGTACTGACTAGCACGGACGCACGCCTTCAGATCACCTTTGCATTTGCCGGCGAAAACGGATTTCATGCGGCCAAGGAAACCGCCCGGGACGCCCGGTCCCGGCGACGGAATAACGAGAAAAATCTGGAGAAACACCTATGCGTGATCTTGAACGGCCTGGGCGCTCGCCCGCCCACGGCATCAACGGCATGGTCGCCACGTCGCACACGCTGTCGACGGCGGCCGGTCTCGACGTCCTCAGGCGCGGCGGCAATGCCATGGACGCGGCCGTCGCGGCTTGCGCCGTGCAGTGCGTCGTGGAGCCGGAATCCACCGGAATCGGCGGCGACAACTTCTGCCTCTACGCGCCCGGCGGCTCGATCAAGGACATGATCGCCTTCAACGGGTCCGGCCGCGCGCCGGCGGCGGCGAACGTCGCCTGGTACGAAGGGAAGGGCATCAAGACCATCGAGCGGCAGTCGCCGCACGCCGTCACCGTACCCGGCGTCGTCGACGCCTGGTCGACGCTGATCAAGGATCACGGGACGATGGACCTGGGCGAGCTGTTGCAGCCGGCCATCAATTACGCGCGGAACGGTTATCCGGTTTCGTCCCGGGTTTCCGTCGATTTCGAAAGCCAGGCCGAACTCCTGAAAAAGAATGACAACGTCGCCAAGGTCTTCATGCCGGGCGGCAAGACGCCGGCCCGGGGCGAGATGCACCGTCAGACGGCGCTCGCCGACACGATGGAAAAGGTGGCCAAGCACGGGCGCGACGCCTTCTACACCGGCGCCGTGGCCGAGGACATCGTCAGCTACCTGCAATCGCTGGGCGGCCTGCACACCTTGGACGACTTCAAGAACGCCAAGGGCGAGTACGTGACGCCGATCTCCACCAACTACAAGGGCTACGACGTTTTCGAATGCCCGCCGAACGGCCAGGGCATCATCGCGCTGCTGCTGCTCAACATGCTGGAGAACGAGAAGACCGAGGGCGTCGATCCGCTCTCCGTCGAGCGCCTGCATCTCGAGATCGAGGCCGGCCGCCTCGCCTACCAGGATCGCAACGTCTATGTCGCCGATCCGAACATGGCCGACGTGCCGATGGACTTTCTGCTGTCCAAGAAGCACGCCGCCGAACTGCGCGGCCATATCGACCCGAACAAGGGCATGGACCCGCTGCCGCCTGTTTCCATGCCGACGCACGACAGCACGGTCTACATCTCCGTCGTCGACAAGGACCGCAATGCGTGCAGCTTCATCAACACGCTGTTCAGCAACTTCGGCGCCGTGCTGATGCCGCCGAAGTCGGGCGTCATGCTGCAGAACCGGGGCCAGGGCTTCGTCATCGACAAGAACCACCTGAACCGGATCGAGGGCGGCAAGCGGCCCATGCACACGATCATCCCGGGCATGGTCGGCAAGGACGGCAAGGCGGTGATGCCGTTCGGCGTCATGGGCGGCCAGTACCAGTCCTTCGGACACATGCAGTTCCTTACCAAGTTCTTCGACTTCGGCATGGACATCCAGGAAGCGCAGGACGCGCCGCGCGTGTTCCCGATCGTCGGCACCCGCGACGTCGAAATGGAAGGCACCATTCCTGACGACGTCGTCGCCGCGCTGGCCAAACTCGGCCATAGGAAGATCAAGCCGGCGAGGCCGATCGGCGGCAGCCAGGCGATCTGGATCGACTGGAAGAGCGGCGTCCTTACCGGCGGCTCCGAGCCCCGCAAGGACGGCTGCGCCATCGGTTACTGAGGCGCCTTCCGGCTCAACCGAAACGGCACGCGGGCGGTATTGAACGCCGCCCGCGGTTGCCGCACACTCGCCCGATGAGCGAGCCGGAATTCAGCAAAATCACCTGCACCATCGACCTCGACGTCGACGGCAAGCAGCATGGCGAGCTCGTCATCCCCTGGTCCCGGGACGAGTCCTCCTGGGGCTCGATCCCGCTGCCGATCAGCGTCGTCAAGAGCGGCAAGGGGCCGACGGTGCTGTTCACCGGCGCCAACCACGGCGACGAATACGAGGGCGCCATCGCGCTCGTGAAGATGCGGCAGTGGCTGGAACCCGCCGATGTGCAGGGCCGCGTCATTATGATCCCGGCGCTCAACCTGCCGGCGTTCCGGGCCGGCAAGCGCACGTCGCCCATCGACGGCGGCAATATGAACCGCGCCTTTCCTGGCCGCGCCGATGGCACCATCACGGAAATGATCGCGCACTACGTGACGACCCGGATCCTACCGATCTGCGACGCGGCGGTGGACGTGCACGCCGGCGGCCGGTCGCTCGGCTTCCTGCCGTGCGCCATCATCCACGATCTGCCGGAGCCGGATTTGATGCGCCGGACTCTCGGCGCCATGCGCACGTTCGGCGCGCCCTACGGCCTGGTGCTCAAGGAGATGGACCCGGTCGGCATGATCGACCACGCGGTCGAGGAGGCGGGCAAGGTCTTCGTCTCGACGGAGCTCGGCGGCGGTGGCACGTCGACGGTGGAGACCATCGCCATCGCCGAGCGGGGGCTGCTCAACTTCCTCAAGGAATTCGGCGTCGTCGCCGGCGCGCCGGATATCCCGGCGCCGAGCCGCATCCTGCATACGCCCGGCAGCGATTGCTTCGTCATGGCGCACGTGGACGGCATGTACGAAATCGTCGCCGAACTGGGCTCGGAAGTCCGGGCCGGCGACATGCTCGCCCGCATCCATTTCCTGGAGGAACCGCGCCGCGACCCGAGCGTGCTGCTCGCCGCCCGCGACGGCCTAGTGATCTGCCGGCACGTACCGGGCTTGATCCGGCGCGGCGACTGCGCCGCCGTCGTCGCCGAGGATTGGCCGGGCGCCTGAGGATGGGCGCGTGAACCCGGACGCGCGGCCCGTCACGCTTTCCGATATCCGCGACGCGGCGGCGCGCATCCGGCGCCATGTGGTGCGGACGCCGCTCCGCCTGTCGCCCTATCTTTCCGAACGGGTCGGCTGCGAGGTGCGGCTCAAGCTGGAAACTATGCAGGACACGGGCGCCTTCAAGATCAGGGGCGCCATGAACGCGCTGCTGACGCTACCCGAAGACATTCGACGGCGGGGTGTCGCCGCCGCCTCCACCGGCAACCACGGCCGCGGCGTCGCGCTGGCGGCGAGGCGGCTCGGTGTCCGCTGTGTCGTCTTCATGTCGGAACTGGTGCCGGCGGTGAAGGTCGACGCCATCCGGGCGCTCGGCGCCGAGGTGGTGATCGCGGGGCGCAGCCAGGACGAAGCGGAAGCGGTCGCGCTCGAAAGAATGGCGCGCGACGGTCTCGTCTACATCCACCCGTTCGACGCGCCCGCCGTGATCGCCGGGCAGGGGACGGCAGGGCTGGAAATCCTCGAAGACATGCCGGAGATCGGCACGCTGATCGCACCGTTATCGGGGGGCGGGCTCCTCGGCGGTGTCGCCGTCGCCGTGAAAATGATGCGTCCCGAAACCCACGTCGTCGGGGTGACGATGGAACGCGGCGCCGCGATGATTGAATCTCTCAAAGCCGGCCGTCCGGTGCCGGTCGAGGAGGAAGAGACGCTGGCGGATTCCTTGGGTGGCGGCATCGGTCTCGAGAACCGTCATTCCTTCGAGCTGATCCGCCGCCATGTGGACGGGACCCTGCTGGTTTCGGAGGACGAAATCGCCGGGGCCATGCGGACGCTGTTCGCGCGTGACCGTATCGTCGCGGAAGGCGGCGGAGCGGTGCCGGTCGCGGCGCTGATGTCGGGACGGCTCGAATTGCCGCCGGGGCCGGTGGCGCTTGTCATCAGCGGCTGCAACGTCGATATGGAGAAATTCCGCCGGATCGTCGGCGCCGGCGCGTAAAAAAATTGTGGGGCTGCCATGGGCAGCCCCACAAGTGGGTCGGGGAGAGGAAGAAGAGACATCGGTCCCGTTTGGGGGCAGGGGACGTCGGTCTCGATGGTGAGTAGACCGGCCGAGCGTGGCGAAAACGTGCATCGATTGCGGCGATTTCGAGGTCATTTCTAGGCGCCGGAAGGGATGGCGCCGCCGCCGCAAATCCGGCAACATGGATCGATGCGAATTCTTCTTCCGGTATTGCTGGCGTTGTCGCTGATCCGGCCCGCGGCGGCGGACGAGCCGTTCACCAACGCGGATCTGGTCCGTAACCTCGACGTCGTCGCCTTCGGCAACGAATATAGCGGCCAGCGGTACGATACCGTCCGCAAATGGGCGATGCCGGTGCGCATGGGCATCCAGGGGGCAAAATATCCGGCCTACCTGGAACGCTTCATCGAGGATTTCGCGGCCGATCTTCGCGGTCTCACCGGGCACCAGATCGAGCTCTACTATTCCTTCGCCAGGAAGAAGGCGAAGAAGCTGCCGGCGGACTTCGACAGCAAGAAGGTCAACGTCATCCTGTTCTACCTGCCGGACGACGAAATCCCCGCCGCCCTCAAGAAATACTGGAAGGGCGACGAGGAAAAGGTCCGTTGGATGGTCCAGAATTCGACGTGCTTCGCCAACTATT
Organism: Rhodospirillales bacterium; assembly: GCA_038117205.1. Lineage (GTDB taxonomy): Bacteria > Pseudomonadota > Alphaproteobacteria > Rhodospirillales > Casp-alpha2 > JAQBZY01. The sequence continues at coordinate 63,607 of JAYOFL010000006.1, forward strand.
TCACCAAGAAGGGTGAGATCGTCGCCGCCGTCGTGATCTTCCCGGCGCGACATCCGGAATCCTATCACCGGGCCTGCGTCGTCGAGGAGTTGACGCAAATATTGGGGCTGCCGAACGACTCGAACGCCGTGAAGCCGTCGATCTTCAACGACAAAAGCCGCTATCTGGAACTGACGGAGCACGACAAGTGGCTGATCCGCGCGCTCTATGCCAAGGACATCCTGCCCGGCATGAAGCGCGAGGAGGCGCTGGCCAAGGCTAAGGCGTTTTTCGCGCGCGCCCGCCCCGAATGACCAGCAGCACGCCGGTGAAGATCACGGCGATACCGACGGCGTGAAATCCCAGGAATTCCTCGTTCAGGAACGTCACCGCCAGGATGACGCCGAGCGGCGGCATCATGTGCGACGTCAGCCCGGCCTTGGTCGCGCCGAGGATACGGACGATGTTCGAATAGAAGAAATAGGCGCTGAGCGTCGGAAACAGAGTGACGAAGGCGATGGCGAGAAACGCCTCGCGCGTCACCGGGATGTACTGGCCCTGCGCGGCCTCCCACGCCCATAGCGGCGCCATCGCCACGGTGGCGACGAACATCTGCGATGTCAGCATGGTGTTCGACTGCATTTCCGGCGGCTTCATGCGCATCAGCGCCGTATAGACCGACCAGATGACGAAGCCGCCGAGCAGCCAGATGTCGCCGGCGACGAATTGCAGGCTCGCCAGCGTCGAGAGATCGCCGCGCGCGACGATGATGACGACGCCGAAGGCGGATATCAGCAACCCGCCGATCTGCACGAGCGTCAGCCGTTCCCGCCACAGGAACCAGCCCAGCAACGGCACTAGGCCCGGCACGATGGTCTGGATGATGCTGGCGTTTGTCGCTGTCGACGTCTTGAGACCGTTATAGAGAAAACACGGGAACATGGCCGGCCCGATCAGGCCGGTCAGCAGCAAATAGCGCCAATGCTGGCGGATCAGGTGCCACTGACCGATGACGGTCCGGTGCACGAAGAAGAAGAAGATCAGCGCCGCCGCCATCCACCGAGAACCGACCAATGAAAAGGTCGGAATATCGTTGGCGACCAGACGGCCGACGATGGAATGGCTGGCCCAGAAGAGCGGCGTCAGCACCAGCATCCCGTAGGCGAGCGCCTGCTCGCGCCCGGGATTGTCGGGGCTGTTGCCGGTCATGACCGAACCGTCAGACGACGCGGACGGTGATGCCCGAAAGCCCCGCCACGTCGCCGACCATCACGTCGCCCTTCTTGACCGGACCGACGCCGGCCGGCGTGCCGGTGAAGATCAGATCGCCCGGCAGCAGCGTGAACAGGCCGGACAGGATCGAGATGATCTCGGGAATGTTCCAGATCAGGTCGCCGAGGTCCCCTGTTTGGCGGGTTTCGCCGTTGACGGTCAGCGTCACCGCGCCCTTGGACGGGTGGCCGACTTCGGAAACCGGATGGATGAAACCGATCGGCGCCGAATTGTCGAAGGACTTTCCGATCTCCCAAGGCCGGCCCATCTTCTTCGCCGTGCCCTGCAGGTCGCGCCGCGTCATGTCGAGGCCGACGCCGTAGCCCCAGACGTGCTCCAGCGCCTTTTCCGTCGGGATGTCGTTGCCGCCCTTGTGCAGCGCCGCGACCATCTCGATCTCGTGGTGCACGTCGCTGGTCTGTTGCGGATATTTGAAATCGGCGCCCTTGGGCGACGGCGAAAAGACCAGCGAGGTCGGGTGCTTCTCGAAGAAGAACGGCGGTTCCCGGTCCGGGTCATGGCCCATCTCGCGGGCATGTTCGGCGTAGTTGCGGCCGACGCAATAGATGCGGTTGACCGGAAACTGGTCGGTGCTGCCGTGCACCGGGACGGCGGCCTGCGCCGGAGGGGTGATGACGTATGCCATGACGGTGAATGCCTGTGTGGTCGGTGTAAACGGGGCGCAACATTCCCATGCCGGCCGCCGTTCCGCAACACCCGCGGGCGCGCTTGCCGCCCGGCCGCCGATCCCGGAAAGTGGGACCTCGCCCTCCGCCGGAGAACCGCCGTATGACCCGCTTCTTGACCGTTCGCCATGAAAGCTGGCCGCTCGCCCGGCCGTTCGCGATTTCCAGGGGCGTCAAGACGTCGGCCGAGGTGTTGGTCGTCGAAATCGCCGACGGCGGCAGCGTCGGACGGGGCGAGTGCGTGCCCTATGCCCGCTACGGCGAAAGCGTGGAATCGGCGCGGGCGGCAGTCGCCGCTATCGCGGAGGCGATCTCAGGCGGCATGGACCGCGAGGGGTTGCAGTTCGCCATGCCGGCCGGCGCGGCCAGGAACGCCGTCGATTGCGCGCTCTGGGATCTGGATGCGAAGCGGGCAGGCACCACCGTCGCAGCCATGCTCGGCGATTCCACGTCTTCGCCCGTCGTGACGGCGGAGACCATCTCCATCGGCACGCCGGACGAAATGGGGACGCGGGCGTCGGAACTGGCGTCGGCGCCGCTCCTCAAGATCAAGCTCGATGCGGAAGACGTCGAAAAGCGTCTGGACGCGGTTCGCGCCGGCGCGCCCGGCGCGCGGCTGATCGTCGATCCGAACGAGGGATGGGACGTCGATTTCCTGGCCGAAAAACTTCACTACCTCGCCGACATCGGCGTCGAGATGATCGAGCAGCCGGTGCCGGTGGGCCGCGACGGCGGGTTGGCCGCCCTCGATACGCCGATTCCGATCTGCGCCGACGAGGCGTGCCACGGCATCGACGACCTCGCCGGGCTGCGTGGCCGATACGGCATGGTCAACATCAAGCTCGACAAGTCGGGCGGCCTGACCGAGGCGCTCCGCATGCGGGCGCGGGCGGAGGAACTGGGCTTCAAGATCATGGTCGGCTGCATGGTCGCGACCTCGCTCGCCATGGCGCCTGCCGTCCTGCTGGCGCAGGGTGCGGCGGTCGTCGATTTGGACGGGGCCTTGCTGCTGGCGCAGGACAGGGCGGACGGTCTTCTCTACAGGGACGGGCTTCTCTATCCGCCGACGCCGGCGCTGTGGGGGTGAGGATATCAACCCCCCTCGTCATCCCCGCGAAAGCGGGGATCCAGTGCTTTAGGACGCTCTTCCTGGGTTCCCGCTTTCACGGGAATGACGAAATCGAGCAACATTCTTGTTCCGACTTTGCCCTTTCCCTCGCGGCGGGCGGCGACTAGGTTCCCGCCATGCCGACAATCATCGACATTTCCGGCCTCTCGAAAGTCTACAAGACCGGGTTTGCGGCCCTGAAGGGGGTCGACCTCAAGATCGAGAAGGGCGAGATCTTCGCGCTGCTGGGGCCGAACGGCGCCGGCAAGACGACGCTGATCAGCATCGTCTGCGGCATCGTCAACGCCAGCGGCGGCACCGTCACCGTCGACGGCAAGGATATCGTCCGCGACTATCGCCACACCCGCTCCATGATCGGCCTCGTGCCGCAGGAATTGACCACCGACGCCTTCGAGACGGTCTGGGCGACGGTGACGTTCAGCCGCGGCCTGTTCGGCAAGCCGGCCGACCCGGCCTATGTCGAGAAGGTGCTGCGTTCGCTGACGCTCTGGGAGAAGAAGGACAGCAAGATCATGACGCTGTCCGGCGGCATGAAGCGCCGCGTCCTGATCGCAAAGGCGCTGTCGCACGAGCCGCAGATTCTGTTCCTGGACGAGCCGACGGCCGGCGTCGACGTGGAATTGCGCCAGGACATGTGGAATCTGGTGCGCGAGCTCCGCGCCGAGGGCGTCACGATCATCCTCACGACGCACTATCTGGAAGAGGCCGAGGAAATGGCCGACCGCATCGGCGTCATCAACCGGGGCGAACTGATCCTGGTCGAAGAAAAGGCCGAATTGATGCGGAAGCTGGGCGAGAAGCAGCTGACCATTCATCTGCACGAACCGCTCGACCGCATTCCGATCGCGCTGTCGAAATATCGACTGGTGCTCGCCGCCGACGGCCACGATCTCGTCTACACCTACGATACGCAGGGCGAGCGCACGGGCATCACGGCGCTGTTGGGCGATCTCGGCGCCGCCGGCATCAAATTCCGCGACATCGACACCGCCGAGAAGTCGCTCGAGGAAATCTTCGTCAATCTGGTCCGGGGGGCGAAATGAACACGAGGGCGATCCAGGCGATCTACCGTTTCGAAATGGCCCGCGCCCGCCGCACCGTGATGCAGAGCATCGTCTCGCCGGTGCTGTCCACGTCGCTCTATTTCGTCGTCTTCGGCGCCGCCATCGGGTCCCGCATCGACCAGATCGGCGGCGTCAGCTACGGCGCCTTCATTGTGCCGGGGCTGCTGATGCTGTCGTTGCTGACGCAGAGCCTATCGAACGCGTCGTTCGGCATCTATTTCCCGCGCTTCGCCGGCACCATCTTCGAGTTGCTGTCGGCGCCGGTCTCGCCCTTGGAAATCGTCGTCGGCTACGTCGGCGCGGCGGCGACCAAGTCCATCGTCCTCGGCCTGATCATCCTCGGCACGGCCAACTTCTTCGTGCCCCTGACCATCGAGCATCCCATCTGGATGCTGTCGTTCCTGGTGCTGACGTCCGTCACCTTCAGCCTGTTCGGCTTCATCATCGGCATCTGGGCGGAAGGGTTCGAGAAGTTGCAGGTGATCCCGCTCCTGGTGATCACGCCGCTGACGTTCCTGGGCGGCACCTTCTATTCCATCGACATGCTGCCGCCGCTCTGGCAGTGGGTCAGCCTGTTCAACCCGGTGGTCTATCTGGTGAGCGGCTTCCGCTGGTCGTTCCACGGCACCGGCGACGTGGCGATCGAGATCAGCGTCGCCATCTCACTCGCCATCCTCGCGCTCTGCCTGATCGGCGTCACGGCGATCTTCCGCACCGGCTACAAGCTCAAGCAGTAAGTTCGCGTGTCGAACAGTGGACCCCGGAACAAGCCCGGGGCAGGCGGGCATCCATCATCTCACGTCACCCCGGACTTGATCCGGGGTCCAATCTTCACGGTTACTTCGGGCGCGGCATGTTCTCGATGCCGACATAGCCCGGCAGCGCCTCGACGCGGGCGATCCACGCGTTCAGCGCCTTGTAGGGCGACATGTCGACCTCCCCTTCCCAGGCCATGGCGGCATAGGGATAGCACGCGATGTCGGCGACAGTCGGCCGGCCGCAGGCGAGCCATTCGTGGCTCGAGAGCCAGCCGTCCAGGATGCCGAGGGCGTGATGCGCGTTCTTTTGCGCCGCCGGCAAATCGAGCGGCCGCTTGAACTTGAGGATGGCCCGCGCGATGGCCGGTCCGTCCCACATCTCGTGCGTCGCGAAGGAGAGCCACTTGACGACTTCCGCCATGCTGGCGGCGTCCTCCGGCATCCAGTCGGTCGAGCCGTACTTGCGGGCGAGATAGACCAGGATCGCCTGCGAGTCCCAGATCACGACGCCGTCGTCGTCGATGGCCGGCACCTTGCCGAGCGGATTGAGCTTCATGTAGTCCGGCGCCTTCTGCTCGCCCTTGAAGAGGTCGATGGGGACGATCTCGGGCTTGATGCCGAGGATCGACATCATCAGCCGGACCTTGTGGCAGTTGCCGGAGGCGGGAACGTTGTAGAGCTTCATGGGACGGTCCTCCTTCGTGAGCGGCGAGGACGTTTTTGGTAGACCTTGTCCCCGGTTTCGGAAAGTACACTGGATCGCTTTGCCACGCACGCGTCCGGTCGAGCGGATTGAGGAAAGAGTACCTCCTACATACTCGTCATCCCGGACGCTAGGGCCGCAGGCGTCGGTACGGAGCCGTCGCGGACCTTGCGAGCCGGGACCCAGGGTTCCAGGGCGGCGGACTGGGTCCCCGCTTAGACCTTCGGTCCGCTACGCGCACGCGGGGATGGCGAAGTGGTGCGGGGATGACGAAGTGGCGCGGCGATGACGAAGTGGTGCGGTGATGGCGAAAAGGGGGGATGACGATGATTGCCGACCCTATGACGCGATTTTGAACCACGGCGCGCAGGCGTAACGCCGCGTGATTTCCTCGCCGCCCTTGATGTCGCGCTTCGCCGTCAGGACGGTGATCCAGCCGAGCACCTCGTCCCGGACGAACGACGTCTCCACGTTGTGATTTTCCGAATGATTGCAGAGGCTGGCGAGGCCGAGCACCACGAGCCCCTTCGCCTTGTCCTCGGGGTGCTCGAAGTAATAGTCCTCGATCGGCGTCGGCTTGACGATCTCGCAGTGCTCGATCTGAAGCTCGATGGTGCAGCTCGCCTCGACCACGTCACCCTGGGTAATGTCGGCGACGGCGAAGACGCCGCGGCCCTTCGGCCCGGCGGGCATGGGGCGGATCGGCCCCGGCTTGAAGAACTCAGGCGGAAGCGACATCGGAGATGGCTTTCATGAAAATGACCTTGCCGTCGCCCTTACGGTAGAAATCGGTGAACTCGGCGGCCTTGATGAATCCGGTCCGTTCGTAGAACGCCCGCGTCGGCACGTACTTCTCAGAGCCGGACGTGTCGGCGTAGATCTGCGTGCCGCCGCGCCGGCGGATGGCGTTTTCGGTGCGCTCGAGAATTTTCCGGCCGAGGCCGTGGCTCTGTCCGTCCGGGTGCACGGCGATCCAGTAGAGATCGTAGCTATTGTCCGAGCCCGGGATCAGGCCGTAACAGGCGTAGCCGGCGAGCCGGCGCTGTTCCTCGGCGAGGATGAATTCGTAGCCGGAGATGCGGCCCTTTTCGATCCGCTCCATCACCAGCTCGGCGGCGATGCCGATCTCCTCGGCCGTGAACATGCCGGTGGCGGCGACGAGGCGGCGCACCTTTTCGACATCCTCGATCCGCACGGCGTCCCGCCAGGTAATGGCGCCGGGTTTGCCGGTCCTGGCCGGCGGCGATTTCGGCTTCTTGCCGGCCTTCCTGGCGTCCTCGATGCCTTCCGCGAGGCCGAGGAAAAAATGCCGGGCGTTGGTGCCGAGCGTCCGCACCCGGTATCCGCCTTCCTGCACCACGGCGGTCGGATAGCCGGCGGCGCCGATCATGCGGCCGATCTTGTGAAAATCGGCCGACGAGTTGGTCCAGGTGCCGGTCGGGTCGCCGCGTGCCGTGTCGAGGCCGAGGGACAGCACCAGGAACGCCGGTTCGTGCCGCTCGACGCGCTTCAGTGCCGCCGTCAAGGTCTCGGCGTATTGTTCCGGTGTCGCCGCTTCGGGGAGCGGCAGGTTCATGTTGTAGCCGGCGCCGTCGCCGCGTCCGGTCTCGTTCCGGAAGCCGGAGAAATACGGATACGCGAAGGACGGATGGCCGTGGATGGAAACGGTCAGCACGTCGGCCCGCTTGTAGAAGATGTCCTGCTGGCCGTTGCCGTGGTGATAGTCGATGTCGAGCATGGCGACACGGCCGAAGCGGGACAGGTAATTGGCGGCGATGGCGGCATTGTTGAAGTAGCAGAAGCCGCCGAAGGCGTTCCCCTCCGCGTGATGGCCGGGCGGGCGCACCAGCGCATAGGCGGCCGGCGCGCCGCGCAGAACGGCGTCCGCCGCCGTCAATGCGCAATCGACGGCGTGCCGGGCGGCCGGCCAGACGTTACGGTTCAAGGGCGTGAAGGTGTCGATGCACCAGTAGCCGGCGAGCACCGAACGTTCCTTCGGCTTCTTCTGCGGATTGCGGATCGGGAAGACGTAGGGATAGACGGAACGCTTCTCCGGCGCCTCGGCGCAGGCGCGTTTGATGTAGTCGAACAGCGACGGGTTGTGCACCTCGACGATGTGGCGGTCGGGGAAGGTGCGGGCCGGCATGTTGGCGAACAGCCGCGTCTTCTCGATTTCCTTCAGGATGGCGCCGATGCGGGCCGGCGCTTCCACGTAGCCCCGGTCGTGCGCGATGTGGTGGATGTCGTGCCGGTCGTTGACGACCAACGGTATCCGCCCGATCAGGGACGGCACCGCGGCCTTCGGTTCCGCCGACTGGCCACGGATGTAGCGGGCCGGCCTGAGCCCGAAGGCATTGGGGCGGATCGAGTCCGCGACCCGCTTGACGTATTCCGGCGGGCAGATGTCCGAATATTTCCGCTCCAATATGGCCCGAACGATCTTCTTGAGCGTCGCCGCGTCCGGCAGCCCGTATTGGCCGAGCCCGTCGAACATCAGATACGGCATGTCGGTGTCGCCGGGCTTCAACGGCAGATCGTATTCGATGCCGACGACCGGGAAGGCGCCGTAGCGTTCGTAGAACTTGAAGCGGGTCGCGTTCTGCTGGCGGATCTTCGGGTCCGGCGACGTCGCCGGGTCGTCCGGCAGGCATTCGAAATAGAGCCCGCGCGCGCCCATGATACTGGCTTCCTCGCGTACCCGTTCGTAAAGGGCGCCGCCGATGCCGGTGCCGCGCCGAACTTCCGGCGCCGTGGTCAGGATTTCCAGATAGGCGAATCCGATCTCCGGGTCGCTCAACACGATGGCGGCGGCACGGACATGACCTTGCGTCGTCTCGGCGACGAAGACGTTGGCGATGAACTGATGCTTCAGGGGGTTGTCGAGCTGATCGGGCAGCTTGACCACTTCCGCCGCGTCGATACCGGGGAACTGCTTGCGGACGACCGCCTGGACTTCGGCGATGGCGGCGCGGTTCGCTTCCGACCGCGAGTCGGTGATTTTTCGAATTCTCAACATGTCAGACTGCCAGTCGTATCCGGCCGGCCGCCGCGTCGACGATCCGCCCGATCACGTCATCGAAAGAGTACCCGGCCCGTCCGGCGGCGGCAACGAAGCCGGCATCGGGGGTGAGGCAGGGGTTGATGTTGATTTCCAGAATCCACGGCGCGCCCGCCGCGTCGATCCGGAAATCGACGCGGGCATAGCCGCGCAGATCGAACAGATTCCAGGCCTCCGCGGACAGATCGCGGAGGCTCGCGAGCAGCGGCGCGTCGGCGGCGGGAAAGTCGAAGGTGCGCGGCGTCGCGTTGAAGGCGTCGCTGTCCGATATCCACTTGGCGTCGTAATCGACGATTCGCGGCCGGTCGGGCGGATAGTCGACGAAGCGGATTTCTGCCGGCGGCAATACGACAGGGCCGGCGGGTCCCTCGATGACGGAAATATTGAACTCGCGGCCGTCGACGTAGGCTTCGGCGAAGAACGTGCCGCCGAAGCGGGCTTCCCGGGCGGCGATTTCGCGCGCCGCCGATTTCGCCGGCACGACGGACGCCGCGTCGATGCCGAAGCTCGCGTGCTCCACCAGCGACTTGACGATGATCCGCTCGGCGGCGCCGAGGCCCCGTCCGTCCAGTGACCACGCGGGCGTCGGCAGCCCGGCGTCCAAAAGCCGCGACTTCACGTCCGGCTTCGACATGAGCGCACGCCAGCTCTGAGTGTCGGCGCCGGTGTACGAAAGCCCGTGATGCTCGAACAGCGCCGGCGCGATGTGCGCGAGGCCGGCGTCGCCGTCGATGGCTTCGACCAAGTTGAAGACGGTCAGCGGTTCCCGTTCGGCGATCTCGTCAATACCGGCGAAGTCGAGCCCGAGGTGATGAATGTCGGTCCGATACCCGAGACGGTCGAGCGCGCCGGCGATGGCCTCGGCGGCGAGCAGCGTGTCCTCTTCGTCGGGCCGTTCCCGCGCCGCGCCATGCAGCACGGGAACATACGCGGCCTTACGCATGGCCTCGTTGCCCGTGGAGTTCCGCCACCTTGCCGTCGTAGAGGCCGAGGCGCTTGCGCGCGGCGGCGACGATCTCGCCGATAAGCGCGTCATAGGACATGCCGGCCTTCTCGGCCAGCATCGGCAGGTCGGAATGCGTCGGGTGCAGGCCGGCGATGGTGTTGACCTCGAGGAAGTTCGGCTGGCCGTCGGCGTCGGAGCGGAAGTCGAGCCGGGCCGCGTCGCGGCAACCGAGCGCGTGATAGGCGGCGAGCGCCGTTTCGCCGGCGCGTACCGCTTCCGGGTCGTCCGCCAGGACGTAGATCACGCGGGACTCGCAGAATTCCTTGTTCTCGTAGGAATAGACGTCGGCCTCGGCGTTCGACCTGAGCAGGATTTCCATCACCGCGATGACGCGGGCGTCGGCGTCGTTGCCGACGACCCCCACGGTGAACTCGCGCCCGGGCAGGAACGCCTCGGCGAGGGCCGGCTGCTGGAAGCGGGCCCGGATCTGCCGCGCCATCGCCTTCAGCCCCGCCTTGTCGTGCACGCGGGACGCGTTGGTGCAGCCCTTGCCCGTGCCTTCGGCGTAGGGTTTCACGAACGCCGGGAAGGGGAGGGCGCAATCGTCCACGTCGGCGTCCGAGCCGATCAGATCGAAAGGCGCGGTCGGCAGGCCGGCGTCGCGGACGAGCCGTTTCGCCATCGCCTTGTCGAGGGTGGCGGCCTGCGTCAGCGGGTCCGAGAAGACGTAGGGAATATCGTAGGCTTCCAGAAGCGCCGGCACTTGGGCTTCCCGCGACCGCCCGCTCAGGCCTTCGCAGATGTTGAAGACGAGATCCCACGTCTCGCCGGCGACGAGCCTCGCCGCCAGCGCCCGGATGTGGCCGATGCGGTCGGTCTCGTAGCCGAGCCGCTTGAGCGCGCCGTCGATGGAATCGATGGTCTCGACCGAGTCGAACTCGGCCGTTTCCTCGTCGGAATAGCCCATCGCGCGATAATCATCGCGCAGGTCGTAGGTGAGGCCGATGCGCATGGACGTCGTCCCTATTTGACCCCGGAACCGACGGTGCCGCCCGGATCGCCGTAGCGGTAGACGCGGTTCTCGAAGTTGCGGAGCAGAACGTCGTCGCCATCGCGGCCGACCAGATAGTTCGGCAGCAGCGGAATCTTGCCGCCGCCGCCCGGCGCGTCGATGACGTAGTGCGGCACCGCGTAGCCGGTGGTGTGGCCGCGCAGCCCCTCGATGATCTCGAGGCCCTTGTCGACCGTGGTCCGGAAATGCGCGGAACCGGTGATCGGGTCGCACTGATAGAGGTAGTAGGGCTTCACGCGCCGCATCAGGAGGCCGTGCATGATGGGCTTCATGATCGAGATGTCGTCGTTGATGCCCTTCAGCAGCACGGTCTGGCTGCCGAGCGGAATGCCGGCGTCGGCGAGGCGGGTATAGGCCTCGGTCGCTTCTGGCGTCAGTTCCGTCGGGTGCGTGACGTGAATGCTCATCCAAAGCGGATGGTACTTGCGGAGCGTCTTGGTGAGCTTACGCGTCACGCGCATCGGCAGCACCGTCGGCACCTTCGAGCCCAAGCGGATGAACTCGACGTGCTTGATGGCGCGGAGACGGCCGAGCAGGTAGTCGAGCTTCTCGTCCGCGATGGTCAGCGGATCGCCGCCCGACAGGAGGACGTCGCGGATTTCCGGATGCGCCTCGATGTAGGCGAGGGCCTTGTCCCACTGCTTGGTGGAGAAGTCGTAGATGCCGCCCGCCTCGCCGACCATGCGCGACCGCGTACAATAGCGGCAGTAGGTCGAGCAGAAGCCGGTGGTCAGGAACAGTACCCGGTCCGGATAGCGGTGCACCAGACCCGGCGCCGCCAGGTCGTGGTCCTCGCCCAACGGATCGTCCGCTTCGCCCTGCACCTTGATGTATTCCTGGCCGACCGGGATGTGCGTCCGGCGGAGCGCGTCCGTCGGATCGGCGAGGTTCATCAAGCTTGCGTAGTAGGGGGTGATGCCGACGGGGAGCGAACCGGTATGCCGGCTGACGGCGTCCCGTTCGTCGTCGGAAAGCTGGAAGATGCGTTCCAGGTGCGCCAGCGACTTGATCCGGTTGCGGAGCTGCCAGCGCCAGTCGTTCCATTCGACGGTGGTCGCGTCGGGGAAATATCGTCGCCGGAAGGCGCGCGTCGCTTCGCCGGACGGGAAGCGTTCGTGAACCTGCCGGGCCGATTCCGCCGTGCGGGGCGGGAGCGAATCCTGACGGCGCGCGGCCGTGCGGCGCGTCGTGTGTCGGATCAGTTCGTTGAGGTTTTGGGGTACGGTTTCGAGAGCAGCGGCAGCACCGCTACTCGGAGGCTCTTCGAGCATATCCATGGCTGTACTTGGACTTCGAACCCATTCGGGAGGCCGTCGCGCGACAATCGTCGATTCTGCGCCTATCCCGATCGCGCGTATTTGATACGAACCGTTTCAAGTTTCAACTGAATTTTTCGTAGGGAACAAAAATTTGACCCCGGCCGGAATCCCCTTGTCCGGCAAGGGAATCCGAAGGGCGCCGCCAAGGCGCGCTTGCTTCCCCGGAACGGTCGTGTAAACGGGAGCCCATGAGCGACGAAGATTTGCAGGCGATTCGGGACGGCGTCGGGAAGTTGTGCGCCGGTTTTCCGGGGGAATACTGGCGGGACCTCGACCAGCGGCGGGAATATCCGACCGAATTCGTGCGGGCGCTGACGGAAGCGGGATACCTCGGTTGCCTGGTCCCGGAGGAATACGGCGGCTCCGGGCTCGGCATCCGCGAGGCGGCGACCGTCCTGGAAACCATCCACCGCATGGGCGGCAACGGCGGCGCCTGCCACGCCCAGATGTACACCATGGGCACCGTGCTCCGGCACGGCTCCGAGGCGCAGAAGCAGGCCTACCTGCCGGGAATCGCGTCCGGCGAGTTGCGCCTGCAGGCGTTCGGCGTCACGGAGCCGACCAGCGGCACTGACACGTCGCGCATCCGGACCGCGGCCAAGCGGGACGGCGACCACTACGTGGTGAACGGACAGAAGGTCTGGACGTCCCGCGCCGAGCATTCGGATCTGATGCTGCTGCTCGCCCGGACGGCACCTCGCGATGCTGGCAAGAAGCCGCACGATGGCATTTCCGTTTTCCTGGTCGACATGCGCACGGCCAAGGGCAACGGCCTCACCATCAAGCCGATCCGCGCCATGGTGAACCATTCGACGACGGAGGTGTTCTTCGACAACCTCCGCATTCCGGCGGACAGCCTGGTCGGCGAGGAGGGGCGGGGCTTCCGCTATATCCTCGATGGCATGAACGCCGAGCGCATCCTGATCGCGCACGAATGCCTGGGCGACGCCCGCTGGTTCATCGAAAAGGCGACGGCCTACGCCAAGGACCGCAAGGTCTTCGACCGGCCGATCGGCCAGAACCAGGGCATCCAGTTCCCGATCGCGCAGTGCTACGCGGAAACGGAAGCCGCCGCCCTGATGGCGGAAAAGGCGGCCCGGATGTTCGACGCCGGCGAGCCCTGCGGCGCGGAAGCGAACATGGCGAAGATGTTGGCGTCGGAAGCCTCCTGGCACGCCGCCGACGTCTGTATGCAGACGCACGGCGGTTTCGCCTTCGCCGAGGAATACGACGTCGAGCGCAAGTTCCGCGAGACGCGCCTCTATCGGACGGCGCCGATCTCGACCAACCTCATTCTCTCCTATATCGCCGAGCACGTTCTCGGGCTGCCGCGCTCCTTCTGACGGGCGTCAGCCCGCGGGTTTCTCGGGCAAGTTCTCTGGCGGGTCCGCAGTAGGGGCCGTGCTTTCGGCAATCTCGGTTACCTGTTCGCTTGTCGCCGGTTCTTCGGACGGCGGCGCGGTCTCCGGTCCGTCCTTCGGCTCGTCACTTGGTTCGCCACTAGGTTCATCTGGGGCGACGTCCAGGTTGCCGCCGTGCGCGGCCTCCAGGGCGTCGGTGATGGCGTCGAGGCGCTGCACGGCGCGGCGGAGCTGCTCCAAACCGTGTCTCGCGCCGTCGACGATGCGCATGGCGGCGTCCAGGCCGTCGACGCCGATCTCGCGCCGGACGGTCGCCTGCAAGAGTTTATGTTTCAGGGTCTCGTAGGCCGCCTCGAGCGCGACGTGTTCGTCGTCCGTCATGGCGTGGCGGACGCCGGCGCCGCCCTTCTCGGCATACTCGGAGACGAGATCCTGCAGATAAGCCTCGGCGAGACCGACGTAGGAGGCCCACTCCGCCGCCGCGATTTCCGGAACCTGTCCGCCGGCGTTCCGCTGCTGGGCGATGACCGAAGCCGTGTCGGCGGCATCCATCAGGTGTTGTAGCGCCCGGTAGGGGTGGCTCATGGCTTCCGCCAGGTGCACCGGCAGCTCGACGCCGAGAATGCGCCGGCCGAAGGTGTCGATGGGGACTTCGAGCGCATGCGCCACGCCCTGGCGCTGGTGCACGCGGCGAAGATCGACCGGTGGCGGCCCGAGCGCCATGCCGAGCGCCTCGGCGGCGGCGAGCGCCACGCGGCGGAGTTCGAGGCGCATGCTCTCGATGCCGAGGGCCGGCACGACGATGGCTGTGTCGTCCAGGTGCCGCGGCCGGGCCTCGATCTCCTCAATGCTGAGGAAGCGGCCTTCCAACCAGCCCATCAGGCGGCTGGCGATCGGCCACATCAACAGCACCCCGAGCAGATTGAAGGTGGTATGGAAGAGCGCCAGCACTTCCGCCGGACCTTCCCCCGGCTTCATCCAATTGCCGAAGCGATGGATAGCCTCGATCAGCACCGGCAGGATCAGCAGCGCGATGGCACCGGTCAGCACGTTGAAGACCAGATGGCTCGCCGCCACCCGCTTGACGTTCGGCGTAGCACCTATGGCGGCGAGAATGGTGGTCGTCGTTGTGCCGATGTTGGCGCCGACGACGACGGCGGCGGCGGTCTCCAGGTTGAGGATGCCGCCTTCGGCGGCGGTCAACGCCAGCGCGATGGCGGCGGCGGATGCCTGCATGAAAAACGTCAGGGCGATGCCGACGACGACCATGACCGCGTCCTGCAACCAGCCGCCGACGATCAGGTCCTCGATCTGTAGGGTCTGGGCGTAGCTGGAGAATGTCTTTTCCAGAACCGAGATGCCGAGGAAGAAGAGGCCGAAGCCGGCGAGTGCATCGCCTAACGGCTTTCGCCGTGTGTCGCCGCCGGTCAGCGCCAACGCCATGCCGAGGCCGACCAGCGGCAGCGCGAAGGCCTCGATATCGAAACGCAGTCCGATGGTCGCGACCAGCCAGCCGGTCATGGTGGTGCCGATGTTGCTGCCGAAGATGACCCAGATCGCCTGGCGAAGCGGCAGCAGGCCGGCGTTCACGAAGCCGATGGCGGCGACCGTCACCGCGCTCGACGACTGCACGAGGCCGGTCACCAGAATGCCGGAAACCAGACCGCGCCAGGCGCCGCGCGTCCAACGCGCCAGGATGCCGCGCAGCATCGGTCCGGCGGCGACCTTGAGACCGTGGTCAACAGGCGCATGCCGAGCAGGAAAAGGCCGACGCCGCCGGCGAACGCCGCGAAAGTTGCGAGACTCATGCGGGCATTCTCGCAGAAATCGCCCGCGCTTTCGAGTGGGGGCGGACGGAGGCCGCCGGTGATTTCCGGTCGTGACGCGGGCGGACATGGCGACTAGTCTCCGCCCATGACCGAGAACAATCTTCCGCTTGCCGGCGTCCGCGTCCTCGACATCGCGAGCTTCATCGCGGCGCCCTTCTGCGCGTCGATCATGGGCGAGTTCGGCGCCGAGGTGATCAAGATCGAGAACCCGAAGGACGGCGATCCGTGGCGGCGCTACGGCACGTTTTCCGGCGAGAAGGACCGCTCGCTGGCATGGCTGACGGAAGCCCGCAACAAACGCTCGGCGACCCTGAAGCTGAACGATCCGCGGGGCGCCGAACTGTTCAAGAAGATGGTCGCCGGCGCCGACGTCGTCTGCGAGAACTTCCGCCCCGGAACGCTGGAAAAATGGGGGCTCGGCTGGGACGTGCTCTCGGCGATCAATCCGCGCCTCGTGCTGCTCCGCGTTTCCGGCTACGGCCAGACCGGCCCTTACAAGGACCGTCCGGGCTTCGCGCGCATCGCGCACGCCTTCGGTGGCCTCACGTATCTCTCCGGCATGCCCGGCGAGACGCCGGTGACGCCGGGCTCGACATCGCTCGGCGATTACATGACCGGCATGTACGGCTGCATCGGCGTGCTGATGGCGCTCAGGTCCCGCGACGCCACCGGCCGGGGGCAAATCGTCGACATGGCGCTCTACGAATCGGTCTTCCGCGTGCTCGACGAGATTGCGCCGCGCTATGCCCAGGACGGGTTCGTCCGCGAGGCGGAAGGCACGGGTACGGTCAACGCCTGTCCGCACGGCCACTTTCCGTCCGGCGACGGCAAGTGGCTGGCCATCGCGTGCACCACCGACAAGATGTTCGAGCGGCTCTGCCGCGCCATGCAGCGAGACGACCTGTTCGAGAAATACGGCGATCAGAAGGTGCGCCTCGCGGAGCGCGAGACCGTGCTCCGCGAAGTGGTGGCCTGGACCTCGTCCATGAGCCGGGACGCGGTGATCGCAGTATGCGTCGAGAGCGAGGTGCCGGTGGGGCCGGTCAATTCCATCGCCGACATCTTCGCCGACCCGCACATCCGGGCGCGCGAGGTGTTGAAGACGGTGGACGTACCGGGGATCGGCCCGGTGACGGTGCCGAACGTGATGCCGAGGCTGATGGGGACGCCCGGCGAGATCAAGACCCTCGGCCCGGCGCTCGGCGAGGCCAACGATATGGTCTACGGCGACTGGTTGGGGCTCGACGAGGCGGAGCGTCAGGCGCTCCGGGACGCCGGCATCATCTGAAATCGACGGACGGGATCAGCGGCCGGGCGCGGCCGGTTCGGGCTCGTTGGCGGCGACGCGTACCCGCCAGCGGTCGAGCTGCTGGCGGCGGTTGTCGGCGAAGCGCGCGTTACGTTCGCCGAGTTGCGTCGCCTGCTTGATTTCCTGCTCGCGCCGGGCCGCCAGTTCCGCCGTTCGTTCCGCCAGAAGCTGCTGCAGGTTGGCGGCGCGGCCGCGGGCGTCGCGCCAGGCGTCCATCTGACGCTGGCGGCGGAGTTCCGGATCGAGATCTTCGCGCATCTTGCGCGCGGCGGCGCGGAGCGTCTTGAAACGGGAATTGAGCGCCGCCGTCCGCTCGCGGTCGATCGGCGCGTAGATGACAGGGGATTCACTAGAAGCTTCCGGAGCGGCGGCGGGGGCCGTCGGCTCGGCGCGGGCGACGCGGGTCTCCTTCAAGCCGCCCATCTGGTCCAGGAACTTCTCGATCTTGGCGCGGTAGATGGCGGTGCGTTCCGGCGTCATGGAGTGATAGTAGCCGGCCGCCTCTTCCCAGCTTTCGGCGCCGTCGCGCATCTGCTTCAGGTACTTGGCGGCGTAGGCGGCGTTGATGTCGGGATCGAAGGCCTCGGCGAGATTGCGGAAGTGGTGGCCGTGGTAGTGCATGTTCACCTGCATGCAGCCGACGTCGATGTTCTGCACGCCCATGGCCTGCAAGCGCCGCACCTCGTTCATGGCTTCGGTCTCGGTCGCGAAATACTTGCCCGGCCCGCCGGACGTCACGGTCCACGGCCAAGCGCGGACGGCCCGGTCCTTGTCGGACCAGCGTCCCGATTCGGCGTAGGAGATCGCGGTCAGCAGATTGTCCGGAATACGGGCGATCTTTTCCCAGCGTTGCGTCGCCCGGGCGCAGAGCGCTGCGGGATCGCCGCCGAAGGCCAAGGGCGTCGCCGACAGCGAGACCGTCGGCGCGGCCGCGACGGCCACGGCAGCCGCCAAGGCGGCCAGCGACAGCTTGAGTGCCCGCTCGAAAGTGAAAATTCCTCGTCCCATCGGTCCCTCTACGTCCCCTGCGGTGTCCGACAGCCACATCGCAAGCGGCGTGCCAGATGCCGCACCTAGAAAACATCAAGAGATTCAAGGAACTGTTAACGGGAGCGGGAAATTTTCCGGGGCCGGGACCGGGCCGGCGTGGCAAATTCGTCACACTCTTGGGCAGACTTTGCCGGGTCGGGAAATTTTTGCGATTTTTTGTTTGCAAGTGCGAAGTGAGATCGTTAACTTGTGCATTGCAACATCCACTTCATGATGCGTCATCAATCCTCGGATGTTGCTTACTTGGATGTTTCCTCCCAATCACTCGGGCCGTGCCTCAGGGCACGGCCTCTTTTTTTGCACTGCGGCATAAATCGCTGGAAATCCGCCAGTTAGGACAGCTAGTCTGACGTAAATCAGGCTAGAGGACCGGTCATGCCGCCGGCGGGGTGTCCGAACCTTCGCCCAGCGCCCGCTGCATCAGGACCTGATCCATCCAGCGGCCGAACTTGAAACCGATGTTCTCGATTCGCCCGACATGGCGGAATCCCATCTGTTCGTGGAACCTGATCGACTGGTGATTCTGCGAATCGCCGATGATGCCGATCAGCTGCCGGAACCCGAGCGCCGTGCAGGCCTCGATCATCTCGCCGAGCAGCCGCTTGCCGATGCCGCCGCGGCGGACGCCGTCCAGCACGTAGATGGAATGCTCGACCGTGAACCGGTACGCCGGTCTCGGCCGATAGGCGCTGGCGTAGGCGTAGCCGACCACCGTATCGCCGTCGACGGCGACGAGATAGGGATAGCCGGCGGCGAGAATCCCGTCGGCGCGGCGGCGCATTTCCGCCTCGTCCGGCGGCGTCAGTTCCCAGCTCGACGCGCCGTTGAGGACGTGGTGCGCGTAGATCTTCGTGATCGCGGGGACGTCCGCCGGGTCGAACGGGCGGATGCGGAGAGCGTCGCTCATTCGGCCGCCAGGGACGGCGACAGGTCGGCGCCGCCGACGTCCGCGAGGCGCGCCAGCAGGCGGCGCAGCTTGTCGGCCAACGGATCGAAGCCGGCGTTCTTGCAAAGCGCGACCTCGTCCATGTAGAGGGCGCGGTTGATCTCGATCTGCAGCGTATGCACGCCGGCATGTGGCCGGGCGTAGTGCCGGGTCGTGTAGCCGCCGGCATAGGGCTTGTTCCGCCGCACGCTGAGGCCAGATTCCGCGAGCGTGCGTTCGACCATGGTGACGACGGACCTGGCGCAGGTGCTGCCGTGGCAATCGCCGAGGACGATGTCCGTGTTGCCGCCGGCGGCCCAGCCGCCCGGCGCGCCGATGGACGGCATGGAATGGCAATCGACGAGCAGGCAGAAGCCGAAGGCGTCGCGCGTCTCGCGCACCAACTCGCCGAGGGCGCGGTGATAGGGCTCGTAATGCTGGCGGATGCGGTCCAGCACGTCGTCGAGGCGGAGCGGCCGGCGATAGATCTCGGCGCCGCCGGCGACGATGCGGGCCACCGTGCCGAGACCGGCGGCGACGCGCGGCGAGGCGGTGTTGATCCAGTCAGGCAGCGGTTCCGAGAACATGGCCGGATCGAGCTCGTAGGGCTCGCGGTTGGCGTCGACGAAGGCGCGTGGGAACTGCGCGTGCATCAGCGGCATGCCGAAGTCCGGCGCGGCGGCGAACAGGTCCTCGACGAAGGCGTCCTCGGAGCGGCGGACGGCGTGCCGGTCGAGCTGGCTCGCGTCCAGGAACGACGCCGGATAGACGCGGCCGCTGTGCGGCGACGCCAGGACCACCGGCGCCGTCTGCGCCGCCGGGCGCTCGATACGGAAACTCGGTTGCTGGCTGGCGGCGGTGTCGGCGGAATCTGTCATGCGGTCTTTTCGCCGTTCATTCCTGGGACGTCCCGGGCGCATCCCGCGATGGGTCGATTTAAGCGGGCCGCGCCGTCGCTGGCAAGAACCGGGCGCTCATTCCGGGCGCATGGCGCAGAAGACGGACCAGCCGCGCTTGCCGTCCGGGAAGGGGATTTCCTTGAACGCCCTGATCTCGAAGCCCAGCGCGTCGAGGAAGGTCTTGTAGGGGTTAGCGAAGTAGAACTGCAGCATTTCCGGATTGAACGGAAAGATCACCGCGCCGTCGGCGGAGATGTTGCCGTTCAGGTTCATGAAGGTCTCTTGCAGAAGGATGGCGTCGGCCATTTCAGCGGCCTTTTCCAGCGCCCGCCGGGCGCGGACCGGCTCGATCATGCAGAGCGTCAGGCTGGCTATGAAGACGTCGAACCGCTCCTGACGGAAATCCGATTTCTCCATGCCGATCAGGGTGTCGACGTCGCCCTGCGTGACGGTGGCGTCCGGGAAATGCTTGGCGGCGTCGGAAACGTAGGCGTCCCACATGTCGATGCCCTGGAAATCGACGCCGGCCGGGTCGATGCCGGCGGATTTCAGGAAATGCAGGATCGAGGCGTTGGCGCAGCCGAGCTCAAGAATGGAAAACCGCCGTCCGGCGGCGCGGGCGCGCTTTTCGAGCTCGAGAACGATGTCGCGGAACGGCCCGAGCGTGGGTTTGAGGTACGTCGAGCGGTAACTGGCGAGCAGCGTCTCGATTTCCGGGTCGGGCAGCTTCTGGCCCAGGCGCTCCTTCCAGAACAGGCGCATGAACTGGTAGAGGTGCTCGGCCGCCGGTTCCGAGATCACGTGGACCGGGTAGCTTTCTTCCCGGGTGACGTTCAGATTGACCATCGCGCCGCCTAAATTAACGGATTGGACTGGGGACGCATTGTCGCCCGGACACTTCGGCCATGCAAAAGGTTTGCGGGCGGGGCGCCATCCGGGAGGCTTGCAAACCCACGGCAAATCACTATAAAGCCCGTCCGACACGCTTCTCGGGGCATGTCACAGGGCGCGTAGCTCAGCGGGAGAGCACTACGTTGACATCGTAGGGGTCACAGGTTC